>NZ_CP020914.1:1218520-1827780 GCF_007833355.1 Denitratisoma sp. DHT3
CGGCATCGAGCGCATCGATGCTGTTGCGGGGAATGGTATAGCCGTCCACCGCCATGGCCTGGGCGAAATGGTCGCGCACCGTCTCCATGTCCAGATCGGCCGGGCTGCTGCGATAGCCGGGCGTGATCCCGATGAAGACGCGGCGGAAGCCGCCGCCGCCGATGCGGAACATCTCGCCGTTGCACGGCACCTCGTCATGCACCAGATAGGCAGCCACCGGCGCCGCCGCCTCCGGCAGGTATTCCCGCTTCATGGCCGCGTCGACGTCCTCGCCCAGCAGATGGGTCATGCGGCTGGCCGCCGTCGGCATCACGCAATTGACGCGGATGTTCTTTCGGTGGTGATCCGCGGTGGCTGCCAGGGCGCGGGTGATGCCCCAGGTCGCGCCTTTTGCCGCCGGATAGCCCAGACCGCTACCCATACCGAAGAACGAACCCGAGGAGACGTTCAGAATGCGGCCGTAATCCTTGTCCCACAGGTGCTTCCATACGGCACGGCACATCTGGAAAGTCCCGGTCGCCGCCACCCGGATGTCCGTGTCCCACTGGGCATCGGCCATCTCCCACAGCGGCCCGCGGCTGGTGACGATCCCGGCATTGTTGATCAGGATGTCCACGCGCCCCCAGGCCTGCATGGCCTCGGCCACGATCCGCTCCGCGCCCTCCCGGCTGGCGACGCTGTCGCCGTTGGCGAGAGCAATGCCGCCCAGGGTGCGGATTTCATCAACCACGGCGGCGGCATAGGATGGATTCGCCCCCTGCCCCGTGAAGTCCCCGCCCAGGTCATTCACCAGCACCCTGGCGCCCCGTTGCGCCAGAAGCAGCGCATAGGCCCGTCCCAGCCCGCCTCCAGCTCCGGTCACGATAGCGACCTTGCCGTCGAACGTCATTTTCATCGTCAGCTCCTCCACTCGTTTTTTTATCGGCGCCGTTTTCAGACCGACGCAACATGGTGCTTCCCAAACTGCAGACTGCCGGACGCACGGCCCCCTGTCAGGATACGGCGTATCAGGTCGGCACGTCCGGGGGCGCTTCCGCCGGATACTGGGTCGGCGAGATGAAATAGGTTCGACCGACCCGATCGATGAAGGCGAGATCCTTCATCGGATCGGTCGGCGTCTCGAACACCACGCCACGGCGGCGCATATCATCCACCAGCATGCCGATCGCCTGCTCCGGCGTGATGTCGTCCAGGTGGTCCAGGCGGCGTTTCATGTCGGCCATATCGGTGAAGACCTCGCAACTCCAATGGAACAAATACCGCATGTCCTTGTGCGGCACCTTGCGCAGAACCTGCTCTCCGTTTTTGATCAACCAGCCATCGGCACTGTCGGGATCGGCAGCGACGGTCGAGTCGAAGGTGAACCCCGGCGGCAGGTCCCGCTGCGACTTGGGGCCGGACGCCTCCCCCCGGTGGTAATTGAGCTCATTCTGCACTACCACGCCCTGGCCCCACATGGGCGCCGCCAGGCGTTTGGGTGCGGCGAGCGGTCCGTCCGGCCAGTAGGTGAAGCCGCCATCCACATCCGAGTCGTAATACCAGGTGATGACCTGGGCGGTCTTCAGCATCCAGCGGCTGAACAAGCCCGACCGTGCCATGGAACTCAACAGCCAGATCGGCGTGTCCTGTCCCCACATGCCGCGGAAGCCAGGGGAATCCAGGTGCCCCCGATCGAAGGAATATGTCGGCGCCTGCAGATTGAACAGCAGCTGATACGGTTGCGCGTACTTCGCACCGCCCCAGTATTCCCGGGCAAGCGCCAGGAACTTCTGGTTGTAGAAAATCTCATGCAGCTCGTCGTGATAGCAGACGCCCTGGTGGGCCAGAAAGCCCCGGAAAGCCTGGGTCACGAACGAATTCAGCGACAGCTTGCCGTCGGTGCTGGCACCGACGCTGGCCGCCAGTTCCTCGAGCGAACTGAAATGATGCTTGATGATCAGGTCCCACGGGCCGCAGCGACGCAGCACGTCGACCAGGATCTTGAACTCCGCTTCCGTATAGGTCGTGTCGAGTACACGGGGCGGCGCCACCGGACGCAGTGCCAACGACAGATCTTCCATTTTTCCCACGACAGCATCTCCTTGGTTGGGGCATCACGCGCAAGCGTGACGAATGTCGAATTATTTTTTGTTCGGCAACGGAAACCCGCTGAGAGTTCCCGAGCGCCGACAATTACTTTATCAGTAATTTTATTATCGACACAAGGAATTAATGGCCCCATGATGGACATGACCAAGGAGATGCGCAGGGGCCGGCCGGCACTTGGGCGGTTCGACGTCCGGCCAGCGGGAGCCTCACACGGCGGGCAATGAATAGCCCGCCAGAGGGCTGCTCCCATCCAGGGTGTGCACCGTGGCGCCGATTTCGCGCAGCAAGCCCAGGCTCACCAGCGCCCGGCCGGAGAGCTGGCCGGGCGGGCGCGAGCAGAGTGCCAAAGTGGCTTCCGCCATGGCTTCGACGGGCTCGAAGTAGGCACCGGCCTGGACCACCCCCGCCTCCAGCGCGGCCTCGGTTGCCACCGCAGCCACCGGCGAGAGGGCATTGACCGCGATGTTCGCCGCAGCAAGCTCCAGCGCCATGCCGTTGGTCATCCGCTCCAGCGCCGCCTTGCTCGCGCCGTAGAGCGTGACCTGGCGCTGAATGACCAGCGCGCCTTCGTCATCCGCGGCATAGGGAGCGATCCCCACGTGCTGGGCCGAGCCGCTGGACAGGTTGACGATCCAGCCGGCGCCCCGTGCCGTCATCGAAGGCACGCACTGCTGGGAAAGCTGCAGGGGCGCGAAGACATTCACCTCGAATTGCAACCGCGCATTCTCCAGTGACTCGTCCAGGGAGGAATGCAGATTCGCCCAGGCCGCGTTGTTGATCAGGATGTCCACGCCGCCGAAATGGGCAGTCACTTCATCGACGATATGCGCCCGTGCGTTGGCGTCCGTGAGGTCGGCCGAAATGCACAGGCACTCGCCACCCTGCGCCAGGATGCGGTCGGCCGTTATCTGAAGGCCGGGCGAGAAGCGCTGGCTGCCGGATTCCGGGGCGCGGGCGACGATCGCCACGCGGGCACCCTCCGCCGCCAGGCGTTGGGCGATGGCGGTGCCGATGCCGCGGCTGGCGCCGGTGACGATGGCCACCTTGCCTTCGAGTCGTTTGTTCATCGTATGTTCTTCCGTAGCTTGGGTATCGGATCAGGCGCCGCCGGCCATCCAGGGCACGCCGTTGATGTGGCTGCCGCCATCGACGAACAGGGTGTTGCCGGTCAGGTAGCGGGCATCGTCGCTGGCCAGGAACAGCGCCACGCTGCCGATGTCGGACTCCGGATCGCCCATGCGGCCCATGGGATTCAGTTTCAGCAGTTCGGCCGCGTTCTCCGGCTGGGCGGCGGCAAAGGTCTTGTAGGACTCGGTGGCCGCGGCCGGACAGATGATGTTGCAGCAGATCTGGTGGACAGCCCATTCCCGGGCGGCGGTGCGGGTCAGGGCGCGCAGCGCCTCCTTGGCCGCGTTGTAGTCCACCGTGTATGGATGGGCATTGACGCCGTTCAACGAGGCGATGTTGATGATGCGGCCCCAGCGCTTGTCGCGCATGATCGGAAACGCCGCCTGCATCGCCCAGAACGCCGCCATGTGACCGATCCTGAAGGCATGATCGAAATCCTCGTCGGCCTTGGCTTCCAGCGGCATGAACGGCTGGCTGCCGCGGCGGGCTGCCCAGGCGTTGTTGATCAGGATGTCCACCGTGCCGAAGCGCTGCGCCGCCGCGGCCACCATTGCCTGGACCTGGCCCTTGTCGCAGACATCCACCCGGAACGCCTCGGCCCGGACGCCGAAGTCCCGCCGCAGCTCATCGGCGACCGCCTTGCCCGTGGCATCGTTGAACTCCGCCACCAGAACCGCCGCGCCCTCGGCCGCCAGGCGGCGCGCAATCCCCTTGCCGATGCCGGCGCCCGCGCCGGTGACGATGGCGACCCGCTCGGACAATCTCCCCATCTCCACTACCTCCAACATGAATTAACGGACAGGCCACGGCACACGGTGTCGGGGTCCCGATGCACCGGGTGATTCGGCGCCACGACTTTATAAGACGCCAGTCCTATCTTGTAAATCCGGAGATGTCATAACCGAGTGTTGTCAGGTCTTAGGCTGCAGCCCGGCTGCGTGACACATCGCCGCCCCACCCCGCGGCACTGCTCGGGCCAGGGCGGGGATGCCCGCCCTGCACGTGGCACGGCCCGCCCGTCAGAGCGGTTTCCAGCGCGGCTTGGTGCCCGCGCCGAAGGCCTGCATCGCATCTTCCATGCAGCCGGTGAACGTACCCAGCACCTGGGTGCGGTTCTCCAGTTCCATCGCCTGGCGCAGGCTCGTCGCATCGACGTTGGACCACAGACCTTTCTTGGTCATCCATACGCCGTACTCCGAGTTCTCGGCGATCGCCCTAGCGGTCTCCAGGGCTGCCGCTTCCAGTTCCTCCGGCGCCACCAGCCGCGACACCAGCTTCATCTCCCGCGCCTCGTCGGCCTTGAAGATGCGCCCGGTCAGCATCAGCTCCGCCGCCGTGCTCGCGCCCACCAGGCGCGGCAGGAAATAGCTGACCCCCACGTCGCAGTTCGACAACCCGGTCTTGATGAACACCGCACCGAACTTCGCTGCCGTCGAGGCGATGCGGATGTCGCTGGCCAGCGCGAGGGCCAAGCCGCCGCCGACTGCCGCGCCATTCACCGCGGCGATCACTGGCTTGTCGCATTCGTGGATTGCGAGCATCAGTTGCGCCAGGTATTCCTGGAACTTGTAGACGAAGCCCAGCTGGCCCATCCCGTCAGTGCCGGGAATCGCGCCCGGGCCGGCGTATTCCTGCAGGTCGGCGCCGGAGCAGAAGCCCTTGCCCTCCCCGGTCAGGATCACCACCCGCGTCTTGCGGTCCAGCTGCAGGCCCTGGAACACTGCGAGCAGGTCGCCGATCAGGGCTGGGTTGATAGCGTTGAGCCGCTCCGGGCGGTTCATGCGGACTTCGAGGATGCCTTCCTCGAGGGTGCGGCAGGTTACGGTTTCCATGGTCATCTCACAGTGCAAGGTAGCCGCCGTCGGCGACCAGGGTGGTGCCGGTGGTGAAGCTGGACATGTCGCTGGCCAGGTACATCACCGAGCCGAGAATCTCGTCGGTGTCGGCGACGCGCTTTTGCAGCGTGGCAGCGACGGAGCCTTCCATGAAGCCCGGCAGTTGCGCGGCGGAGTTGTCGAACATGTCGGAATGGATGCTCCCCGGCGCCAGGGCATTCACCCGCACCCCCAGGCGCGCCCATTCCGCGGCCATCACCTTGGTCAGAGCGTGCAGCGCCGACTTGGTGGCGGCGTAGAAGCCCTGGTAGGCCGGCGGCTTCAGACCCGCCACGGAGATCACGTTGATGATGGAACCGCCGCCGTGCTTGGCCATGCGCGGCGCGGCGCGGGAGGCGAGATACCAGGGGCCCTTGGTGTTCACTTCGAACACTTTCTGGAACAACTCCGGGGTCAGATCAGAGAGCGGCGCCGTGACCGGGTTGGTGCCGGCGTTGTTGATCAGGATGTCGAGCTTGCCAAAGCGCTGGTAGGTGGCTTCCAGCAGCGCGTCCAGGCTTTCCATCTGGCCCGCGTGGGCCGCGAAGGGCAGCGCCTGGCGGCCCAGGGCGCGCACTTCCGCCGCCACCGTCTCGCAGGTGTCGAGCTTGCGGCTGGCGATCACCACGTCGGCGCCGGCCCGGGCCAGACCCAGCACCATCGCCCGCCCCAGACCCCGGCTGCCGCCGGTCACCAGGGCCACTTTTCCTTCCAGATTCACTTGGTACATCGCGTCACTCCTTATGTTCTTGTGCTCTTGAAAACATTCGCATCGGGCGCACCGTCGCTGCCAGCGCGACTCAGGCTGCGGCCAGTTCCTTCGCGGCCACCGCGCGCGCCCAGCGGTAATCCGCCTTGCCCAAGGGGCCACGCGGTATCTCGCTGACGAAGATCACATCCTTGGGTACCTTGTAGCCGGCCAGCTTCTGTCGGCAATGTTTTTTCAACGCCTCGCTATCCTGCGGAGCGTTGGCCCGAACGGAAACCACGCCGACGACTTTCTGTCCCCAGCGGGGATCGGCAACGCCCACCACCAGGGCATCCGTCACGGAGTCGTAGGAACGCAGCACCTCCTCCACCTCTTCGGTGAATACTTTCTCGCCGCCGGTGTTGATGCACAGGGAGTCACGGCCGAAGATGGTGATGGAGCCGTCCGCTTCCAGACGGGCACTGTCGCCGCTGATGGCGCAACGCTTGCCGTCGATGGTGACAAAGGTGGCAGCAGTCTTCTGCGGATCTCCATAGTAGCCCAGGGGTAGATGGCCCATGCGCACCAGGATGCCCGTCTCGCCCGGCTGCGCAAAGCGGACTCCATCCACCAGCACGGCCACCGTGGGCCCCGGAGGAAGCTGGACCAGGCCTCCGCCCGCGGGCTTGCTGCCAGCACCGGAGGTCCCCGTCTCCGAGGAACCCATGCTGTCGAGAATGATGGCCGTTGGCGGCAGGAAGGCACGGAAGGCATCGGCCACATGCTGGGACAGCAGGGCGCCGCCGTTGGGAATGCAGACGATGCGGGAAAGATCCCAGCGTCCGGGATGGGCGCGCAGGGCATCAACCAGGGGCAGCACCATGGCGTCGCCGACGACATTGATGACCGAGACCTTTTCCTGCACCACCAGATCGAGGATGTGATCGGCCTTCAGATCGGGACGGTCGTTGAGGACGGTGGTGCAGCCGGCGAGCAGGCCGATCAGCGTCGCCCACATGCCATTGCCGTGGATCAGCGGCCCGCAGGGCAGGACGCGCAGGGGATACGTGGTGTTGATCCGATCCGCCAGCTCCTCCGGCGTCTTGATGGGGCCCGCCGGATTCAAGCTGCTGCCACCCCCCAGGGCCGCGTAAAAGAAGGGCTTGTGGGGCCACATCACGCCCTTGGGCATGCCGGTAGTGCCGCCGGTGTAGAGGATCACCAGGTCATCGTCGCTGAGCTCGATGTCATCCAGGGAGCCGCTGCCGGTGGCAATCGCATGCTCGAAGGGAACGGCATGGGGGATGCCGCCTGCGCCGCCACCGATACGCAGCAGCACCTTGAGCCCCGGAACGGCATCGATGGCCTCGGCGACGCAATCCTCCATTGGAGCGCAGTAAACCAGCCCCTTCAGCTTGGCGTTGTCGTAGATGTAGCGCGCCTCGTCGACGGTATAACGGTAGTTCACGTTGATCGGTATCGCCTTGAGCATGTAGGCGGCAAAGACAGCTTCGACGAACTCGATGCTGTTGTAGGCATGAATGCCGATGGTGTCCCCCGCCCCGATGCCCTGGCGGCGCAGCCAGCCGGCCACCTTCTGCGTCTGCTCGTAGAGCTGGCGGAAAGTGACGCGTCGCCCCGCGCACACCAGGGCTTCCCGGTCCTCCGGCACGGCGTCCACGGCGATGCGCAACAGATCGGCCAGGTTGAAGGTCTTGGCTCGGGTCATGCTTTTCTCCTCCTGAATTCTTGTTCGCGCTGCGGTTCCGCTCACAGCGCCAGTTCGGCCATGTCACGCAGCATCTGCGCGCCGCCGGTGCCCATCACCAGCAGGGTGGTGGCCGGGGAGTCGCGCCAGACCTGGAGCCGCTCCTTGATCCGGGCCTTGGGGCCGCACAAGCTGATCTCGTCGGCGAACTGGTCCGGCACCGCCATCACCGCCTCCTCGCGCCGGCCGGCCATGAACAGGTCCTGGATCTTCTCGGCCTCGGCCGCGTAGCCCATGCGCGCCATCAGGTTCTTGTGGAAGTTGTGTTCCTTCGCGCCCATGCCGCCGACGTAGAAGGCCAGCGCCATCTTCTGCGGCAGCAGCGCTTTTTGCAGGTTGTCGTGAATATTGACCATCACCAGCGGCGCGATCTCGAAGCCGGGCTTGGCGTCCTTCAGCTGGTCGGCGTAGATCTCCGGCCGGAACGGGTTGTAGTAGATCGGCAGCCAGCCGTCGGCGATGGCGGCGGTCTGGGCCACGTTCTTCGGCCCTTCGGCACCCAGGTAGATGGGCAGGTCGGCGCGCAGCGGATGGGTATTGGCGCGCAAGGGCTTGCCCACGCCCAGCGCGCCCGGCCCGGTGTAGGGCAGCGGGTAATGGGGGCCGGGGTTGCTCACCGGGGCTTCCCGGCGCAGCACCTGGCGGATGATGTCCACGTACTCGCGGGTGCGCGCCAGCGGCTTGTCGAAAGGCTGGCCATACCAGCCTTCCACCACTTGGGGGCCGGAGACGCCCAGGCCCAGGATCATGCGCCCGCCGGAGAGGCGGTCGATGGCCAGGGCGCTCATCGCGCAGGCGGTCGGCGTCCGCGCCGAAAGCTGGGCCAGCGCCGTGCCCAGCTTGATCTTGGTGGTGTGGGCGCCGATCCAGGCCAGGGGTGTGAACACGTCGTTGCCCCAGGACTCGGCGGTCCATACCGAATCGAAGCCCAGGGCCTCCGCCTCCTGCGCCAGTTTCACGTTGCCGTCGGCGGGTGGCTCGGAGCCCCAGTAACCCAATTGCAGTCCCAGTTTCATGATTCGTTCACTCCTGTTCAGATGATGCCCTTGGCCTTGAATGCGGCCATGTCTGCCTCGCCGTAGCCCAAGCTCTCAAGCACTTCCTGGTTGTGTTCCCCCAGCTTGGGCGGACGGCGTTCTACCGAGAATTGATAGTCACTCATCTTCACCGGGAAGGCGAACTGGGGATAGGCGATGCCGTCGGGACTTGTTCCCTCCAGCACCATGCCCCGGGCCCGGGTCAGGGGATGTGCCATCACCTCGTCCAGGCGCAGCACCGGCGTCGCACAGCCGTCGACGTCCTCCAGCAAGGCCGCCCAGTCCTTGAGGCTGCGGCTCTTCACCAGCGCCGCGACTTCGATCTTCGCCGCGCCGGCGCTGTCGTCCAGCACGAAGCCCTTGGCAATCAGATCGGGGCGGCCCGCCGCGTTGCAGAAGGCCTGCCAGAACTGCGGCTCCAGGGCGCCCAGGGCCAGATGGCGGCCGTCCGCCGTCTCATACACGCCGTAGCAGGGCACCCGGCCGCTGGTGAAGTCCTCGCCGCGGGGCATCGGCTGGCCATGGCCGTAGGTCTGCACCGTCGCCAGCGCCGAGACCATGTGGGCCAGGGCCGCGTCGGTCATCGAGACGTCGACGAAACGTCCCTGGCCGCTGCGCTGGGCGTCGAACAGCGCGGCGAGGATACCCATCACCGCGGTCAGGGTGCCGCCGGCCAGGTCGCCAATCTGGAAGTTGCCCGAGGCCGGCGGGCCGCCGGCGCTGCCACTCTGCTCCAGCACCCCGGAGAGGCTCTGGTAGTTGATGTCGTGGCCGCCCTTCTGGGCGTAGGGGCCGTCCTGGCCGTAGCCGGTGATGGCGCAGAACACCAGGCGCGGATTGAGCGCCTTCAGGGTTTCGTAGCCGATGCCGAGCCGGTCCATCACCCCGGGGCGGAAGCCGTCGATCACCACGTCGGCTTCGGCCGCCAGCTTGCGCACGATCTCGACGCCTTCCGGCGTGCGCAGGTTGACGCTCAGGGAACGCTTGTTGCGGTTGACGACCAGGAACTGGCGCGAGGCGGACTCGCCGGTCGGCGTCGGCCGCGCCAGGTCGCCGCCCTTGGGGTTCTCGATCTTCAGCACGTCCGCCCCCAGGTCCGCCAGATGCTGGGCGCACAGCGGGCCCGGCAGATACTGGGAGAAGTCGAGGATGCTGACGCCTTCTAAGGGTTTCTTTGCCATGGGTGTTCCGTCAATTTGAAAGAGTTGTCTGCGACCTCAATCGCCGTGGAACGAGACCAGGGCGTCGAGGGAATCCCGCGGCACGCCCAGATTGGCGACCGGCGATGCGGTGTCGGCATAGCCCAGGCACATGCCGCCCATCACATGCTGCGCGTCGCCGATATCCAAGGCGCTGCGGATGGTCTGCGGCCACATGCGCCAGATCACCTGGGGACAGGTGTCGAGGCCGCGATCCTTCGCCAGCAGCATGATGCTCTGCATCAGGATGCCCATGTCGATCGCCTGCGCCTCCACCATGTAGGACGGCATGGTGAAGATCAGCCCCACCGGCGCGCCGAAGAACTCGTAGTTCTTCAGCGCCTGGACGATGCGCGCCTGCTTGTCCTCCTTGGGAATCGCCAGCGCGTCGTAAAGCATCGTGCCGCAGACCGCGCGGCGCTCCTTGTAGGGCGACGGCAACGGCTCCGGATACATCTTCGGATCGGGGGACTCCCCCATCGGGTTGTTGCTGAAGCTGTCCAGGATGCGCTGGCTGAAGTTCTGCTTCGCCGCGCCGGTCAGCACATGGACGTGCCAGGGCTGCAGGTTGCCGCCGGAGGGCGCGCGCAGCGCCGCCGCCAGGATCTCCCGCAGCAGTTCCGGCTCCACCGGCTGATCCAGATAGGCCCGGGCGGAGGCCCGGCTCAATACGGCTTCGGTGACGTTCATCACTTTGCCTTCCCCTGTCTCAGCGTTCCAGGTCGCGGAACGGCACCTTGCGGTCGGTGCGGATCTCGCCGGGCAGGCCCAGCACGCGCTCGGCGATGATGTTCTTCATGATCTCGTCGCTGCCGCCCGCCAGCCGGATGCCGGGCGCCGACAGCCACAGGCGCTGGATGAACTCCCATTCGCCACCCAGGTCGCGATGGCCGAGCGTGCCCTCGGCGCCCGCCATCTCCAGCGCGAAGCTGGTGATGTCCTGGATGCCCTTGCCCGCCACCAGTTTGAGGATGGACATCTCCGGCCCCGGCTCCCGTCCCTTGGACAGGGCCGTGATGCCGCGGGAAATGGTCAGCTCCACCCCTTTCTGGCTCAGGTAGGCATCGGCGATGCGGGCCTTGACCCGGCTGTCCTCGATCGCCGGCCGGCCGTTCCAGTGGGCCTTTTGCGCCAGGTCGATCAGGCTGCGATGGAGATGGGTGGGCAGGCTGCCCCCCACCGACAGGCGCTCGTGCATCAGGGTGCTCAGCATCACCTTCCAGCCGCCGCACTCGGGGCCCAGGCGATGGCTGTCGGGGATGCGCACGTCGGTGAGGAACACCTCGTTGAACTCGTATTCGTCCGATATCTGGTGGATGGGGCGTACCTCGACGCCGGGCGCCTTCATGTCCAGGATGAACATGGTCAGCCCGTCCTGCTTGGGCTTGTCCCAGTCGCTGCGGGCCAAGAGGATGCCGTAGTCACAGAACTGGGCGCCGGAGGTCCACACCTTCTGGCCGTTGATCACCCATGCGTCGCCTTGCTTCTCGGCGCGGGTGCGGATGCCCCCGGTGTCGGAGCCGGCGGCCGGCTCGGAGAACAGCTGGCACCATATCTCGTCGCCGGACAGGCCGCGCGGCACATGGCGGGCCTTGAGTTCCGGGATGGCCCAGGTGGCGACCGTGGGCAGGCACTGGCCCAGGCTGTTCTCGAAAATCATGCGCGGCACCAGGAACCGGGCTTCCTCCTGGCCGTAGATCACCTGCTGCATCGGCGTGCCGCCCATGCCGCCGGCTTCCTTGGGCCAGGTGATCGCGGCATAGCCGGCCGCCGCCTTCTTCTTCTGCCAGGCGCGCGCGGCGACGATACGTTCCGCATCGTTCATGCCTTTGTCAAATCGATCCTCGTCACTTTTCTTGGGCTGGGCATTGGCCTCCAGCCAGGCCCGCACCTGGGCGCGGAATGCAGCTTCTTCGGGGGTGTCTCTGAAATCCATAGTCTCGCTCCGCTTACGCGGCCTCCCTCACAAGTTCATCGGCCAACTGGGCGCGCCAGGCATGTTCGCTGCCGATCAGCTGCGCCAGATAACGGGCTCGACGGTAGTACAGGTGGCAGTCCATCTCCCAGGTGAAGCCGATGCCGCCGTGGATCTCGATGCCCTCTTCCGCCGCCCGGTTGAACGCGGTGGTCGCCGCCACCCGCGCCGCGCCTGCCGCCAACGCCAGTTCCGGGGCGTCGGAGGACAACGCCCAGGCGCCGTAGTAGGCATGCACCCGGGCCAGTTCGTTGGCGGTGTAGATCTCCGCCATCTTGTGCTTCAGCGCCTGGAAGCTGCCGATCTGGCGGCCGAAGGCCTTGCGCTCCAGCGCGTAGTCGCGGCTGATCTCCAGAATCCGCGCGGCGCCCCCCACCTGCTCGAAGGCCAGCAGCACGGCGGCCCCGTTCAGCACCCGCGCCGCCACCGCAGCCCCGCTCTTGCCGCCAGTCAGTTTCTCGGCCGGAGTGTTGGCGAAACTCAGTTCCGCGTAGGGCCGCGTCGGGTCCAGGGAGGACAGGGCCTTGCGGGATACGCTGGGCGCAGCCAGGTCCACCAACAGCAGATCGTCGCCCGCCTTCAGCACCGCCATGCCGGCCACCAGGCCGTCGGGTACGGCCGAGACCTTGCCGCTGACGCTCTTGCCGTCGAAGCTCAGGGCCGGCGTCGCCAGATAGGTCTCGTGGCCGCCCAGCGCGGCGGTGGCGATCACTTCGCCCGCGGCGATGCGCGGCAGCCAGTGCTGCTTCTGGGCTTCGCTGCCGCCGTGGAGAATGGCTTCGGCGGCGAGGTAGAAGGACGACGACAGCGGCACGGCCGCCAGGTGGCACCCGGCCTCCTCGGCCACCAGGCACAGTTCCAGGTAACCCAGCCCGGCGCCGCCGTAGGCTTCGGGAATCGCCGCCGCCGCCGCGCCCATGTCGATCAGGTTGCGCCAGACGCTCTCGGAGTAGGCGGCCTGGCCGCCCAGCACCTGGCGCACCGCGGCGGAGGTGCTGGTCTCGGCCAGCATCTTGCCCACTTCCGCCTGCAACAGCCGCTGGTCGTCGGAAAAATCAAAATTCACGATGCGTTTCCTTTGCGTTTCGAATCGTTTTCAAGCTGACATCGAGGGGCTCGTGAGCGGCCGGCGGACGCACTCCTCCGGCCTCTCGAGCGTCAAGCCTGCTTCGCCGCCGGCGGCGTGATGCGCGTGCTGCCGTAGAAGGTCTGGCCGTTCTTCGCCATGTCGCGCAGCAACTGGGGCGGCGCGAAACGGTCGCCGTAGGCGGCCGCCAGGCGGTCGCACTCGGCCACCACCTGCGGCAGACCGATGGTGTCCATCATCGAGAAGGGGCCGCCCAGATAGGGAGGGAAACCCACGCCGAGGATCGCGCCCACGTCGCCGTCGGCCGGATCGAGCAGCACCCCGTCGGCGATGCACTTGGCGGCATCCACCAACTGGGCGTAGAACATCCGCGCCTTGATTTCCTCCACCGTCGGCTGCTCCGGCTTGCGCGGCCAGAGTTCAGTCAGGCCGGACCACAGCTTCTTGCTGCCGTCGGCGGCGTAGTCGTAGAAACCCTTGCCGTTCTTGCGGCCGTGGCGCCCCAGCTTGCCCACCATCTGCTCGACGACGACGACGGACGGCGTGATCTTGAAGTTCGCCCCCTGCTCCTTCTGCTGACTCTGGGCGGCGTGGTAGGCCACGTCCAGGCCGATCTCGTCGGTGATGGTGAGCGGTCCCACGGGAAGCCCGGCCATCTTGGCGACGTTCTCCAGCAGGGCCGGATTCACGCCTTCCGTCAGCATGGCCATGCTCTCGCCCATGTAGGCGCCGATGAAACGGGTGGTGTAGAAGCCGGGGCCGTCATTGACCACGATCGGCGTCTTTTTCATCAGCGCGACGAAATCCAGGGCCCGGGCCAGGGTCTCGTCGGAAGTCTTCCTGCCGCAGATCACCTCCACCAGGGGCATGCGCTCCACCGGCGAGAAGAAGTGCAGGCCGACATAGTTCTCCGGACGGCTGCCGGCTTCGGCCAGTTCGGTGATCGGCAGCGCCGAGGTGTTGGAAGCGATCACCGCCTGCTTGGGCAGCACCGCTTCGAGCCTCTTGGTCACATCGGCCTTGATGCCACGATCCTCGAACACGGCTTCCACCACCATTTCCACGTCGGAGAGATGGCTGTAGTCGGTGGTGGGCTTGATCCGGGCCAGCACCGCATCCATCTTCTGCTGAGTGGTGCGGCCCTTCTCCAGATCGCGGCCGAGGCGCTTGGCGGTGTAGTCCTTGCCCTTGTCGGCGGCAGCCTGGTCGCGATCGATCAGTACCACCTCGACGCCCAGCTTGGCGCAGGTGAAGGCGATGCCCGCGCCCATCAGGCCGGCGCCGACCACGCCGATCTTCTTGTACTGGGTCTTGGGAATCCCCGCCGGCCGGTGCATCAGCTTGTCCGCCTTGCCCTTGTTGATGAACAGGGTGCGGATCATGTTGCGCGACACGGGATCGCGGTTGAGGAACGCGGAATACTTGCCCTCGACCAGCAAGGCCTTGTCCATCGGCAGGAACGGTCCCTCGAACATGCAGGAGAGAATGGCCAAGGGCGCCGGCATGTTGTGGAAGGTCTTGGCCTGGATCATGGCGTTGCTGACCATCATCATCTGGCCCACCTCCGGGGACATGGCGCCGGCGCCGCCCGGCACCTTGAAGCCTTTCTTGTCCCAGGGCTGCACCGGGTCGCCTTCCTCCAGGATCCAGCGCTTGGCCTCGGCCAGCAGCTCGGCCTGGGGCACCACCTTGTGGATCAGGCCCATCTTCAGCGCCTTCTCGGCGGAAAGGGCCTGGCCTTCCAGCAGCACCGGCGCCGAAGCCTGGACCCCGATCAGCCGCGGCACCCGCTGGGTGCCGCCGCCGCCCGGCAACAGGCCCACCTGCACTTCCGGCAGGCCCAGCAGGATGCCCTTGCTGTCGGCCACCACGCGGTAGTGGCAGGCCAGCGCGATCTCGGTGCCGCCGCCCATCGCCACGCCGTTCACGGCGCAGACGAAGGGCTTGCCGCAGGTCTCCAGGCGCCGCAGCAGCATCGACAGCGACATGTTCTGCTGCAGGAAGTCGGCCAGCGGCATGTCCTTCATGCGCTCGGGCAGGGTCTCCAGGAGCTTGAGGTCGGCGCCGGCGACGAAGGAGGGCTTGCCGGAGGTGATGATCCCGCCCTTGATGGCCGGGTCCCCGGCCACCTGGTCGATGGCGGCGGAAAGCTCGTCCATGAACAGCTGGTCGATCACGTTCATGGAATTCTGCTGATGATCGATGGTCAGGGTAGCGACGCCGTCGGCATCAATGACGATTTGAATGACTTGATTCATGAATTCTTCCTTCAGGATGCGTGGTGCAGGCTCATACCCGCTCGATGATGGTGGCGGTACCCATGCCCGCCGCTTCGCACAGGGTCACCAGACCCGTGCCCACCTGGCGCCGCTCCATCTCGTCGAGCAGGGTGCCCAGGATCATGCCCCCCGTCGCCCCCAGCGGATGGCCCATGGCGATCGCCCCGCCATTCACGTTGATCTTGTCGTGCGGCACGTTCAGCCGCTCCATCAGGCACAGCACCACCGAGGCGAAGGCTTCGTTCAGTTCCCACAGGCCGATGTCGGCCACGCCCATGCCCGCCTTTCGCAGCGCCTTCTGCGCCGCGAAGCTCGGCGCGTCCAGCATCAGCGTCGGCTCCGAACCCACGGTGGCGATCGAGCGGATCCGCGCCCGCGGCTTCAGGCCCAGGCGCTGGCCGATCTCCTTGTTGCCCACCAGCACGGCCGACGCGCCATCGACGATGCCCGAGCTGTTGCCGGCGTGGTGCATGTGGATGATGCTCTCCAGTTCCGGATATTTCTGCAGCGCGACGCCGTCGAAACCGAATTTCTCGCCCAGGTCCACGAAGGCGGGTTTCATCGCACCCAGGGATTCCAGGGTCACGTCGGGGCGGACGGTCTCGTCCCTGTCCAGCACCGGCAGGCCCAGGATGTCCTTCACCGGTATCACCGACTTGGCGAAGTAGCCGTTGGCCCAGGCCGCCGCGGCGCGCTTCTGGCTCTCCACCGCGTAGGCGTCGCACTGTTCCCGGGTAAAACCGCACTTCGTCGACAGCAGGTCGGCGCTGACCCCCTGCATGACGAAATACATCTTGAAGGTCACCTGCGGGTCCAGGGCCATGGCGCCACCATCGCTGCCCATCGGCACCCGCGACATGCTCTCGACGCCGCCGCCGATCGCCAGGTCGATCTGGCCCGAACCCACCTTGGCCACGGCGAAATTCACCGCCTCCAGGCCCGAGCCGCAGTAACGGTTCACCTGCACCCCGGGCACCCGGTAGTCGTAGTCCGCCACCAGGGCGGCGACACGGGCGATGTTGCCCCCCTGCTCGCCCACCGGCACCACGCAGCCGAGGAACACGTCTTCCACCAGCGAGGTATCGAGCGAATTACGGTCGCGCACGGCGCCCAGCACCTGCGCCGCCAGCTGCACCGGCGTGATCTCGTGCAGGCCGCCATCGGCTTTACCCTTGCCCCGCGGCGTGCGGACGTGGTCGTAGATATAGACGTCAGTCATTGAATGCTCCAGTCGATTGCTTGTATGGGAGGGTGCCCCGGGGCACCCTCCGGATGGGTTTCAGGATGCGCGCAAGGCCGCCACCAGACCGGCCGCCAGCGAGTCGTGGGCGGAATCCTCGGGAACCGGCACGGTGATGCGGTCCACCAGGCCCGCGAAGCGCGCCTTGAGAATCGGTGCCGCCTCGGCGTAGGACCCGGTGACCAGGAACTCGTCCAGCACCGTATCGGTGAGGACCGAGGTCATGTCGCGCCAGCGCTTGTCGCGGGTCAGCTGCAACAGTTCCTCGCCCACCGATTTCCAGCCGAAGAGTTCCAGGCTGGGCCAGTAGGCCGGTGTGGAGAACAGGAAGGCCAGGGTGTTGCGGAAGCGTTCCCGCTCGCGGGCGACGGTCTCAGCATCCGGCCCGGTGGCCACCAGGATGCTGGCGGCGATGAAGGGCTTTTCCAGCCCCGGCAGGCGCGACTCCGCCCCCTTGGCGACGGCGGGGACGATCACCTCGCGCAGGTAGCACGCCGAAGTGTTGGTGGGATGGGTATGCATGCCGTCGGCCACGCTGCCCACCAGTGCCAGCATCTTCGGCCCGACGGCGCCCAGCGCCAGGGGCACGTCCGGCGCGTCGATCGGGCCGGGATTGAAGAAAGGCTGCAGGCGGGTGAACCGGTAGTACTCGCCGACGTAATTGAGCGGCTCGCGGGTGCGGAAGCTGTGAAAGATGGCCCGCAGGGCGCCCACGTATTCCGCCATGCCCTTGGCCGGCGGCAGCCAGCGGGACGAGTAGCGGTCCTCGATGTTCTGCTGGATCTGGGTGCCCAGGCCCAGTTCGAAACGGCCGCCGGACATTTTCTGCAGATCCCAGGCGGCCAGAGCCACGTTCATCGGGCTGCGCGGGAAGGCCACCAGCACCGAGGTGGCCACCTTGATGCGGCGGGTGGCGCCCAGCGCCTGGCAGGCCAGCAGCAGGCCGTCGTGGATGGCGTCGGGCACGAACAGGCCGTCGAAACCGATGGCCTCCACCCTGCGGGCATAGTCGGCGATGGATTCCAGGCCCAGGTTCTCCGACATGGAGGCGAAGACTTCAAACATGAAAACTCCTGATTGATGAATACTCAGCGCATCGTCGCGCCGCCGTCGACGCTGATCACCTGGCCGTTGATCCACATGCCCTCTTCGGAGAACAGCAGGGCCACCATCGCGGCGATGTCTTCCGGCTGGCCCAGACGGGTGCTGCGGGTGCGCTTCACCGCTGCATCCGCAAAACCCTCCGGCAAGGTCTTGAGATTGTTCTCGGTGATCACGAATCCCGGCGCCACGCAATTGGCACGAATGCCGTGGCGGCCCCAGCGCGAGGCGACATGGCGCATCAGCGCGTTCAGCCCGGCCTTGGCCATGGCGTAGCAGGGCCGCTCTTCCTCGCCGATGAAGGCCGCGCCCGAGGTGGTATAGACGATGGCGCCGCCACCCCGCTTGAGCATCTCGGGAATGGCGGCGCGGGTGCACAGCAGATGGCCGCGTAGATTCACCGCGATGGTCTGATCGAAGACCGCCAGATCGACATCCACGGCGTTGCTGTCACGGAAGATGACGGACAGGTCGGCCGCATTGACATGGATCAGGTCCAGGCCGCCGAAGCTCTCCACCGCGAGGCGGACCATCGCCGCAACCGAGGCCTCGTCACTGATGTCGCAACGAATGGCGCGGGCCTGGCCGCCTTGGGCGGTGATGCCCTGCGCAATGGCTTGGGCATTGGCCTCGCTGATGTCGCCGATCACCACGGCCGTGCCCACCTCGGCCAGCTTGCGCGCCGTGGCGCCGCCGATGCCGCCGCCGCCGGCGACGATGGCCACCTTCCCGTTCGTTGCTGTCATGTCGATCCCCTATGTGGACTCAGAAAATGTAGTTGGCCAGAGTCTGAGTGCCGTCCAGGGTCTTGACGGTATGAATGCCCAACTCCCGCAACAGATTGAGACTCAACAGGATCCGACCGGACAGTTCTTTGGGGGCGCGCGAGGACAGTTCCAGGGCGGCCTCGGCCATCGCCTCTTCCGGCTCCAGATGGGCCTGGGCATCCACCGTGCCGATTTCGACGGCGCCTTCGCTCATCACGGCCTCGACCGGCGCCAGGGTGTTGATGGCGACGTTGAACTTGGCCAGCTCGACCGCCTGGCCGGCGGTCATGCGCTCCAGCGCCGCCTTGGTGGCCGCGTACATGGAGGGGCCGTCCTCGAGGTTGAAGCGGGTGTAGCGTTCATTGAAGTCGTAGGGCGCGGGCTTGGGATGATTCACCGTGGCGCTGGAGAGGTTGACCACCCAGCCGCCGCCGCGCTCCTGCATGCTGGGCAGGGCCTGGGCGGTCAGCTGCAGCGGCGCGACCACGTTGATTTCGAAGGTCTGGCGCACATCCTTCAGGGCCTGCTCATGGGTGGTCTGATAGCGGCACCAGGCGGCGTTGTTGATCACGATGTCCACGCCGCCGAACTTGGCGATGGTTTCCGGCACGATGTGGCTGCGCTGGTCTTCCTTGGCCAGGTTGGCGCCGATGCAGATGCATTCGCCGCCCCGGGCCTTGATCCAGTCGGCGACTTCGGCCAGGGAGCCCGCCAGGCGGCTGGTGCCGGGATCCACGGTACGGGCCACCAGGGCCACCTTGGCGCCTTCGCAGGCCAGGCGCTTGGCGATCGCGGCGCCGATGCCGCGACTGGCGCCGGTGACGATGGCCACTTTGCCTTTGAGTCGTTGGGTCATTGTTTTTCCTTTCCTAGAACTCTGTTGAGGGTATTGAATCAATGCTGGCGGTAGCGCCGCTGCACGTGCTCCTGGCGGATGGCGATGGCGGCCCGGCGTTGCTCCGGCGTCGCCAATCGGGTTTCCGCCGGCAGGTGCTGCATCACCTCGGACAGCTTGACCTTCTTCGCCGTGGCCCAGGGCAGGTTCTCGGTGGGCTTCACCGAATAGGCCCAGCGCACCGCCATGTAGCCTTCCGGGTGGCCGGTGGTGTCGAGCCAGTTCCAGACGCCCGGATCGCGATGAGCGATCACGTAGCGCAGCACGTTGTCGGCGTCGCGATGCGCCTGGAGACCGTTCAGGCTGCTCTGATAGTTGGCGAAGTCGAGGGACTCGCCCCACATGTTGCTGAGGTGGAAGCCGATGTAGTTGGGCTCGATGGGCTGGTTCAGCTCCACGATCATGGCCTCGTCGTCTGCCAGTTCGTAGATGCTGCCGCAGTAGATGTTGGTGGCCATGCCCCCCGCAGTGGCCAGGGACGCGGCATTGGGCCGGTTGAACTCGTTGCGCGGGATGAAGCACTTGCCGTCGCCGTTCATGTCGCCATAGGCCTCGCAGGTGATGGCGTAGAACTCGTTCCAGAAGTAAACCTGGTTGCGGGTGAAGCGGCCGATGTCCTCCATCTGCTGCGCCGCCGCTTCCGGGGTGTAGGTGGGCATGGGCTTGCCCAGCAGGTCGTTGCGGTAGATGAAAAGGTCCAGCAGCTCCTCGTTCTGCCAGTCGCAGCAGAGCTCGCGCAGCATCACCAGCTGGGTCACGTATTCCTTGGTCTCCGTGCTGCCGTCGCTGCGGGTGCGGGTCTTGGTCACCCGCGTGCGCATGTAGTTGCCGCTGTAGCCCTCGGGCTTTTCCGGCGCCAGCAGGATCTCGAAAGTGCCGTCCGCATTGACCTGCAACTTGCTGCAGTCCAGGACATCGCAGTTGGTGCGGCTGCCCGGCTTCATTTCCTTGATGCTGCCGCTGTCCCCGGAGTAGCCGCTGGGCGCTTCGAAGATCACGTAGTGGGGCGCCTTGCGGCCTTCCGTGACGGGTGCCTCGCCGCGCCAGTGGCGCGTGTCGCCGGCCTTGCCGCGGATGGTGTAGCTGTAGTTGCCGTCGATGGGTGCCGCCAGATAGATGGCATCGGCGTTGTCGATGGTGGAGCGGTTGAGCGGCTGGATGGCGCGGACGAAATAAGGAAACTCCTGGGTCGGCCCCAGGCAGCGGGCCAGGGAGCCATAGAGGAAGCCCAGCACGTAGCGGTAGCCTTCGGCCAGGTTGCGGGGCGTGGCCGGCGGCGGCCAGAGCTTCGGATCGTCGATGGCGTCGCGCGCTTCTTCCAGCTGGGCGATCAGCTTGTCCCAGGATGCCCGAAGTTGCACGGCCGCCGCCTCGGTGGCGGCAGCGGGCATTGCCGTTTTTTTCGTTTCGCTCATGCTTTCGCAGCCTCCTTGGGTTTCTTGATTTCAGGCATGTCCGCATCCCAGTTGAAGCGCTCGAAGAGCGGTGCCAGGCGTTGGCGGATCTCCGTGTCGTCGAGGCCGAACTCTTCCAGGCTGTAGCGATGGGCGGTTTCGTGGCGGCCGGACTTGTTTTGCTCTTCCTCCAACACCCGACGGAATTGCTCGGTCATCGGGATGCCCAGCTCGGTGTAGACCCGTTCCATGGTGGCCTTGGGTTCGGCCACCAGTTGCCGATAGTCGATAATGGCGCGGGGCACTTCCGGATGCCGGGCCAGGACTTCGTCCGGATGCAGGTAGCTCTCGTAGGAAATTTCCACGCTGACCCGACTGGACCGCGCCGCCTTTTGCTTGTCGATCTCGCCTTGTATCTTCCAGCCGGTGTGTAGCAGTTTGAGCAGGCTGGGAATGGTCTCGTAGGGATTGCGGTAGAGCACCACGAAACGGGCGTCCGGGAAGGCCTCGATGACCGCCTCGACCCGGCCGCAGAAGACGGGATTCTTGCTCAGATGGATCACGTTGCCGCCATTGAGATACATCTGGCGCCGCACGCACTCCCGGTAGAAACCCATCAGGCGACGCCGGCTGGCGGGGGGGCGCTGATCGATATGGAAGAAATCCACGTCGTCCATATTGGGCACCCGGGTGGCCCAGAATCCCGAGGCACAGGAACTGAACAGCACCAGATCGTCCTCCTCGGGAATGGTCAGACCCATCTTATGGATATGGCGCATCGGCCCGAACTTCTTGTCTTCCCAGGCCTGCAGGCGGCGCTCGATGCTGCGGCCGAGAATGGTGCGGTCCACCCAGGCGGCCAAGCGCACCAGCTTCTTCTCGATCAGCGAGGGCAAGAGCAGTTCGTAGTACTTGAAGGCGCTGAAACGCTGGTCTTCGCACATCAGGCGGTGGGCCAGGGTCGTGCCGCTGCGGGCATGGCCGATGATGAACACCGGGTTCCTGACCTTGGTGAACCACAGGCCGGGGAACAGGATGCCGTCGAGGAAGAAGCACAGTGCATGTCCCATCGCTCGAAGAGGAATCGTCAGCAACAGGTAGCGATAGGCGCTGCGCCTTCTCTTGGCCTTTTTCTCCTGGGAAACCAGGCGGACCAACTTGAACCAGGTGATGAAGTCGAAATAGAAAAACATGGCGGCTGGGACTTTGGGGGTCAGAAAAACAAAAAAGGGACGGCGCGAACTCAATGCACGCGCAACGCTTCCGAATCCTTCAGATAACGCAACACCAGGTTCACCAGGTCATCGCCGTAGTGCTCGTCGAAGATGCGCTCCGGCCGTCGCTGGAGCGTGGCGTGAATGGTGCCGTTGATGAGGTCGACGACCAGCTCGGCCGCCCGGGCATGTTCCCGGACCTGCAGCGTGGCGTCGTGTTGCTGCAGGACGAGCGACAGCCACATGGCGGTTGCCATGTAGCGGTCCGGATACTTCTTCACCACATAGGCTTCGAAGTCGTACCGCCAGTGAATCTCGAGGTAGTACTCCTTCAGGAAGCGATAGAGCTTGCGATGCCGGGCGAGGCTCTCCCGCACCATGAAACCCACCGTTTCCTCGAGCGATTCGCGGGCACAGCGCATGGTCTGATCGGCGATCCTGTCGAATTCACCCAGTTCAGCCAGCAGCAGTTCGTTGCAGATGTCCGCAACAATGGCGTACTTGTCCGGGTAGTACTGATAGATGGCGCCGATGCTCACGCCGGCCACCTCGGCGATGTAGTTGGTGGTCAGACGGGAGGCGCCCTTTTGCTCCAAGATCTTCAAGCCGGCTTCGCGGATCGCGGACAGCGTGAACTCCGCCCGGGACTGGATCGGGTTCCTGCGGCGGATGGCGGGCTGTGTGGTCATGACTCTGCGGCAATCAGTTTGAGGACAGGATGTTCAACCGGCGCACCGGCTCATGTCTACTCGGTTTATCAACATGAAAACCAAAATCGACAAACTCATTTCTTTACTTAATAATCAAAACACTAACTGCAACAGAAACAATTCCATAAGCATCAACCAGAGCGAGCTCGGTTTTACGAGAGGCCATTTTATACATTTTCTGTCTCGATAAGTTATTTAATAACCAATTAATAGCGATCGTCCGCCACTCCCGGGTCGGGTTCTATCCAGACGAAGAGCAGGGCGCATACGCATCCAGGCCCGCGCCAAAAAAAAGCTGGGCAGAAAGGCGCCCATAGCCACCACCCCGCATCCCTGCCCTTTCACTTTCCGTCACTTTTAATTATTATTTTCCTTATCGATAACGATATGTGAAAGCCACCCATGGAAAGCTACAAGATGTTTATCGCCGGCGAATCCGTCGACGCCATCAGCGGCAAAACGATGCAAGTCATCGATCCCGGAACGGGTCAGCCGTTCGCGGAAGTCCCCTGCTGCGACGAGCGTGACGTCGATGCGGCCGTAACCGCAGCTCGCAAAGCCTTCGATTCCGGCGTATGGAGCGGCCTGTCGCCGAGTGAGCGTGCCGACATCATGTTCCAGTTTGCCGACCTGATCGAGGTCAACTCCGGCAAGATCGGCATGGCCGACAGTCAAAGCATGGGCAATACGCTGGGCGGAACCGCCGGCGGCATGTGGGTGGCTTGCAACTCGATGCGCAACCTGGCCTGGTACGCCGCCAACAAGTTCACTTGGGAGGAGACCGTCGAGCATTCCGGCTCGATCTTCGCCTTTGGCGAAAATATCGTCCGCCACGAGCCCATCGGCGTTTGTGCTTCCATCGCACCCTGGAACGTACCGGGTCTCATGGCGATGTGGAAAATCACCCACGCACTGGTCATGGGCAATACCCTCGTGCTCAAACCAGCCTCGTCCACCCCGATCTCGGCGCTGATGATCGCCGAACTGGCCAATCAAGCAGGCATTCCCAAGGGCGTACTCAATGTCGTTACCGGCCCGGGCGGGACCGTGGGCGATGCATTGTGTGCGCACCCCGGGGTCGACAAGATTTCCCTAACCGGCAGCAGCGACGTCGGCAAGCAGACCATGGAGCGGGCGGCCAAGGGCATCAAGCAGGTAACGCTGGAACTGGGTGGCAAGTCCGCCAACATCATCCTCGACGATGCCGATCTCGACGTTGCCGTCGATGGCGCCATCACCGGCATCTTCGCCAATGCCGGCCAAATCTGCATTTCAGGCTCGCGCCTGCTGCTGTCGCGCAAGATTCACGATCAGTTCATCAAGCGCCTGACCAAGCGCGTTCAGGATCTATCCATCGGCTACCAACTGCTGCCCGAGACGAAGATGGGTCCGCTGTCCAGCAAGAAACAGCTCGAAACCGTCGAGCGCTATGTGGAAATCGGCAAAGCCGAGGGCGCCAAGGTGGCCTGCGGCGGCCATCGCCTGACCGGCCCCCAGTACGGCAATGGCTATTACTATGCGCCGACCATCCTGACCGGTGTCACCAACGACATGCGGGTCGCCCGGGAGGAAATCTTCGGGCCGGTGCTGGTGGTGATTCCCTTCGATACCGATGCCGATGCCGTGGCCATCGCCAACGACAGCGATTACGGCCTGGCCGGTTCCGTCTATTCCACCGATATCAGGCGGGCACACCAGATCGCCAACCAGGTCCGTACGGGGATTCTGTCGATCAACGACATCGCCATGCTTTCCGACTTCACGCCCTTCGGCGGCTACAAGACCAGCGGCATCGGCCGTGAATTCGGCGAAGAGGGCCTCAAGAGCTACACCCAGATCAAGACCATCTACACCTCCAACGAAGGCAGCGCCAACCGCGCCACTTTCGGTTCGGTGTTTCACTATCCCAAGGGGGAGAGTTTCACCCATACTGCCCCAACCAAAGTCGTCTGCGGGCCCAAGTCACTGACCAACCTCAACAGTGAATTGCGCATGCTCGGTGCCAAACGGGCGGTAATCATCACCGACCCGGGCGTCCGCGCCACCGGACTGGCTGACCGGGCCGTGCGCGCTGCCGGCGACCGCTGCGTCGGCGTCTTTGACGGGGTGGTCCCCGACCCCACCTACGAATGCGCGCAGGCGGCGGTCGACTACTGCCGCTCGGTCGGCGCGGACAGCATCGTCAGCCTGGGGGGCGGCAGTTCCATCGACTGCGCCAAGCTCACGCTGGTCGCCCTGACCAACGGCTGCTCGGCGCTGCAGGCAATGAACATATTCCGGCTCGAAGGGCCGCAGTTGCCCCACATCGCCATCCCGACCACCCACGGCACCGGTAGCGAAGTCACCTGCGCGGGCGTGATCACCAACAGTCGCCTGCACAAGAAGTTTTTCATTGTCGACCTCAAGCTATTTCCGAACGTTGCCATTCTGGATCCAACGCTGGTGACCGGCCTGCCCAAATCCATGACCATCGGTACCGGCATGGATGCGCTGACCCATGCCATCGAAAGCGTGGTGAACCCGATGGGGAACCCCATCAGCATCGCCGTGGGGCTACAGTCGGTCCGTATGATCAGGGACAATCTGCCCAAGGCCGTGGCCGATGGCACGGATCTCGTCGCGCGCCAGAACATGCTGGCGGCCTCGACCCTGGCTGGCATCGCCCTGGGGCCAGGTCTGGGCATCGCCCATTGCCTGGCGCACACGGTAGGCATGATGTTCGGCGTACACCACGGCACCGGCTGCGGTATCGCCCTGCCGGCCGCCATGCGTTTCAATCGGGACTTTGCCAGCGCCAAGCTGGCTGAGGTGGCTACCGCGCTTGGTGTCAACACCACGGGCATGAGTGATGGCGAGGCCGCCGATGCAGCCGCCGACGCCGTGGAAGCGCTGATGAAAACCATCGGCCAGCCAATGCGCCTGTCCGAAATTATCGAGAGGGACAAGATCATGGCGCAGATGGAACAACTCGTGGCAGGCACCATGAGCGATGGCAGCGCCATGTACAACCCTCGCCCGGTGAATGATCCGGCAGCGGTTGCGGCTTTCGTTCAAAGCGCGATCTGAGCTCCTAGCTTCAATTACCGAGCCCCCGCAGCCTTGGCTGCGGGGATTTTCCGGTTCAGTTCCTATTACGTCCTCGGAACTGCTTGGGGGTCATGCCGATATCTTTGCCGAAGACCGCGCAAAAACTGCTCGGCCCGGAAAATCCCAGACGGTAGGCGATTTCCTTTTGGGAAAGATCGGTGTCGGCCAGAAGACTCTTGGCCTTGGTCATGCGGACATCCCGCACATACTCGCCGATCGTGCGACCGGTTGTCGCCTTGAAGGCTCTCGACAGATGCCTCGGGCCAATTTCACAAAGTCGGGCCAGTTCATCGGTGCTCGGACAGTGATCGATCATGCCTTCCACGTAATCGGTGATACGCCGCATCTGCCATCCCGCCAGGGAGGCACGCACCGGCGGCACCGGCAGCGCCGCCTGATTCAGGTAGCGGGCGAATTCCACCAGGGCGACATGGGCGGTCGCCTCGACCAGCCTTTCCCTGCCGAAGCCGGACTCCGACACTTCCTTGACGATGCGGTACAGATCGCGCTTGATCATCGGCACCCGCACATTGAGCGTGGCCGTGAGTTGCTCGACGGACCAGTCGCCGACGAATCCTGTCAATTGCTCGAACAGCGTGGAAGAGAATGCACAGTAGATGCCCCGATAGGACTCCGCGCCGCCGGGAGCCATCAACATCAGGCGCGTGCCACGGGGTGTGAACATGATGTCCCCTGGGTGCTCAGTTTCAGTGGCGTTATGCCCAGCAGCGGCCGGCACCGAAACCCTGACGCAGTTGGCTTGGCTGGATCAGCTGGAGTTGGAGGTGGCGGCCAAGGCGCGGCAGGAGGAGGAAATTCAGGAGCGGAAGCTGGGATGAGCAATATCTACACAACGGTGAAAGGCACCGTACGCTCATGGATGACGCCGACGATGCAGCGGATGTTGAAGGCGCTATTGATAATTGCCGGTTCAACGGTATTGGGTGCCGGATTGATCGGGATCGGCGTCGTGATCTTTTTGCTGGGCGAACATCGGGTGGACTGGGTTTCCACCATGGGAGAAGCTTGGGTCGTGGCTGGCGCACTGGTGATCGTCGCAGGGCATCTCTGGGGACTGGGCTGGCTGGTCAGGAAAGAAGGGTTGGACAAAGCCAGGAGTTGGAGCACCAAGATTTCAAAGGAGCAGAAACCGTGAGGTGAATGGATTTGCTGAATGATTGCTAGGTTCGAGAGTAAAAATTTTTCGTATAGCAATTTCCATAGATGCTGATGCCCCAATCAAATATTGACTTGGGTTACAGAAAAATGGACGGCCAATCGGAATGTGCATTTTTTTACTGCATTCCGATGATCAAAAATTTCACTTCGATCAGAAAATCTTTTCATCATCACAAATATGAAAAGGTTTTTTATGAAAAATGACTATTCAATTAAGAATGAAGTACCTGCTCAGTCCACCTTACTTTCCACCAGGTATGTTCGATTGAAGCTTTTCTCGGAGCTCACCGGCTACTCTGTGAAAGCTCTTCAGCGAAAGATCGAAGATGGCATCTGGCGTGAAGGTCAAGAATATTTAAGAGGGCCCGACGGACGAATTCTTGTAGATGTATTAGGCTATGACAAATGGGTTCAAAGCTGAAAGGTGTAGTTCCACTCAACGATCGGATTCAAATTTATTTCCGCTGGAAGGGAAGAACGCTCCGACCTACGCTTAACTTAAAACCCACTGCTGGCAATCTTAAACATGCATCGAGGCTGCGTACTCAGATCGTCAATGAGATCAATGACGATGTATTCAATCTCGAAGCGCACTTTCCAGAATATAAAAATGCCCATAAATACGAGTGTCAAGGCGAGACGCGGCGTAGGACTCTGAAGGAGTGGTCAAAATTGTGGGAGGAGATCGCAGGTCGAGAACATGAAGACTCGACCATGCGTATCTACATGCGCCACATTAATGCTTACTGGCTAGAGTACTTCGGAGATCTCTCAATCCCTCAACTCACGCACGAGAAAATTATCCGCCATCTTGCCATGTTGTCCAAGGAGCATATGGGCCAAAATTCTTTGCCGCGCCAAGATACGTTATCGCCCACCTAAAGAGTGTCGCGATACCTCAGTCACTCTTGCCTTGACCGCTGGCGCTGACCCTCTATGGGTATCTTTGCAACACGGACACTCCCTAGAGGTGATGTTGCGGGACTACGCTAAATGGGTCCCTAAAGCTGATCGGGGAAGGAATCTTGCGACGGTCAATAAAGCATTAGACTTCACTGATATTGCAGTAGATTTGCAGTACACCGAACCCCTGAAATGAATAAACCCAATCGAATCAATCGATTGGGTTTATTTTTATTGGCGGAGACGGAGGGATTCGAACCCTCGATCCAGGTTTTGCCCGGATGCTCCCTTAGCAGGGGAGTGCCTTCGACCTCTCGGCCACGTCTCCGAAGGGGGGCGATGATAAAGACTTGCACCCCTCAGGTCAAACCAGATGGCGATGAATCAGGCCGCTGCCTGGTCCAGGTCGAAGGTCTTGTGCAGAACGCGTACCGCCAGCTCCAGGTATTTTTCGTCCACCACGACGGAAATCTTGATCTCCGATGTGGAAATCATCTGGATGTTGATCCCCTCTTCCGCCAGCGATCGGAACATCTGGCTGGCGATGCCGGGATGGGAGCGCATGCCGACGCCCACGGCGGAAACCTTGCAAATCTTGTTGTCGCCGATGACGGCGCGGGCGCCGACATGAGGCTTGACCTGCTCTTCCAGGATCTTGAGTGCCCGGGCAAATTCGCCCCGATTGACGGTGAATGAGAAATCAGTGCTGCCGTCGTGTCCGACGTTCTGAATGATCATGTCTACGTCGATATTGGCGTCGGCGATCGGCCCCAGTATCTGGTAGGCGATGCCGGGGCGGTCGGGCACGCCCAGCACGGTCAGTTTGGCCTCGTCGCGATTGAAGGCGATGCCGGAAATGATCGGTTGTTCCATATTGCTTTCTTCCTCGAATGTGATGAGCGTGCCGTCCGTCTCCTTGCCTTCTTCCTCGAAGCTGGAGAGCACGCGCAGCTTGACCTTGTACTTGCCGGCGAATTCGACCGAGCGGATCTGCAGCACCTTGGAGCCAAGACTGGCCATCTCGAGCATTTCCTCGAAGGTGACTCGGTCCAGCTTGCGGGCCTCGGGCACGATGCGCGGGTCGGTGGTGTATACGCCATCCACGTCGGTGTAGATCTGGCACTCGTCCGCCTTCAAGGCCGCCGCCAGGGCGACGCCCGTGGTATCGGAGCCGCCGCGACCGAGGGTGGTGATATTGCCCTGTTCATCCACGCCCTGGAACCCGGCGACGATGACCACGGTGTCGTCATCCAAGTCACGGCGCACATTGGCGCCGTCGATATCCAGAATCCGGGCCTTGGTGAATGAACTGTCGGTCAGGATCCTGACCTGGCTGCCGGTATAGCTTTTGGCCTTGAGGCCAAGATCCTTCAGCGCCATGGCCAGCAGGGCGATCGTCACCTGCTCGCCGGTGGAAATCATCACGTCAAGCTCACGCTCGTCGGGGCTCGAGGAAAGCTCCTTTGCCAAGCCAATCAGGCGATTGGTTTCGCCGCTCATGGCCGAGACGACGATGACCATCTGATGCCCCCGCGCTTTCCAGCGCGCGACACGCTTGGCGACACTGCGGATACGCTCCGGAGACCCCATGGAGGTGCCGCCATATTTCTGAACTATCAAAGCCATTGGAATTAAAGATGTAAGACGGTGTAACGGGAAAGGAGCCCGGATTTTACCTGATCCCTGGAGGATTCCCAGGATTCTCGGGATACAGCCGATCCACCCCACAAAAATGCCAAGCTTGTATGTTGTAAATATATTCCCTATACTTTGGATATATAACTTCGGTTATATATCTAAACACAACAGCATCCGTACCCAAGGAGAGAAAATGAAAACTCCCGAGAAAATTGACGCCCGTGAGATCCGCCATAAACTGGGTCTGAATCAGCAACAGTTCTGGTCCAAGCTGGGGGTAACCCAAAGCGGTGGTTCCCGTTATGAAAGCGGACGGAACATGCCGCGCCCCGTTCAGCAGTTGCTGCGTCTCGTGCATGTCGAGCAGATCGATATCAGCAAGGTCAAGAAAGAGGATTTCGAAGTCGTGGAGTTCCTCAAGGCCAGCAATCCCGACTTGTTCAAGGACCTCAAGAAGCAGGCCCGCGCCCATAAGAAGGCGGCTTGATGCGCCCCCGGCTCAAGGGCTGACGCGCACCGTCAGCCCTTTTGCTTCCAGGCGGGCGGCAAGCACGCTGATCCAGTCAGCGGGGGGAGTTCCCAGGCGTGTCCCCTCCGGTTGTAAAGACGGACGTGCCAGGGGGTAGATCAGCACGCCAGCGATCTTCCCGGCGAATCTGGCCAAGAAATTCACGTACGCATCGGTTTCCGCGGCATCGGGCATCTGCCCGTCGAGCGTGAACACGCAGGTTTGTACCCAAGTCGAACAAAGCTCCGCGCATACCCGCAGACGACGCCCCAACGCCTCCGGTGTGGAGCGGGTATCGTTGATGCGCCATAACGCGGCTGGCGTCGCGCCATCCACTTTGAACCATACTTCACCGCCGAGTTCGTCCAGGCGGGCAATACCGTCCTTCACCCGGGGACGGTCCAGCAGGCTGCCATTGGTGATCAGCCGCAGCATCACCTTGCCTTGCAAGCCATGGGCCGCGAGGGCCTCGGCCGCCACGTCAATGGCCGCTGGAAATTCGGCGGCGCTGGTCGGTTCGCCGTTTCCTGAAAACGCCAGATCCACCAGCTTGCGCGCTCCCGCAGGCACGCGCCGCGACATGAAATCGCCGCGCACGACGTCTTCCAGAAACCCGTAAAGTTCGTTTCTCAACAACCCCAAATCAATGGGGGGGGGCCACCACGCGTCAGGTTGGGCACCTGGCAATAGATGCAGCGCCAATTGCAGGCGTTATTCGGATTCAGGTTGATGCCGATCGATACCCCCCCCGCCCGACGAGAGATCACCGGGTAAACATAGGTCAACCCCGCGCTGTCCCGCGAGTGTGCGGCAGGGGTCAGAAGGCTGTCGGGGCTCATGAGCTTGAGTGGCTGGCTATATAATTCGCGTTTCGCCAATTATCGTCCATTTCATGCAAATCACCCGTCGCCTGGAATTTGACGCGGGCCACCGCATCCCGAATCATCGGAGCCAGTGTCGGCATTTGCATGGCCATCGCTACGTTCTGGAAGTGACGCTCTCCGGCGACGTCATGCAGCAAGCGGGTTCGCCTGAGGAAGGCATGGTGATGGATTTCTCCGACGTCAAGGCAATCGCCAAGGCCCATCTGGTCGACCTGTGGGATCACGCTTTCCTGGCCTACAGGCACGACAAGGCTGTCGTGGAATTTCTGGCGTCCCTGCCCGATCACAAAACAGTGTTGCTGGACGCCATTCCCACTGCGGAAAATCTGGCGAAGCAAGCCTTTTCCATCCTCGCCCCGCTCTACCGGGACAACTATGGCAATCGCCTCCGGCTCGAACGCATCCGTATTTACGAAACCCCCAACTGCTGGGCGGACATGACTGCCTGAAACCATGTCGGGAGCTGTGGCGCTGATGGTAGAATCCGCCCCGTTCCGGCGAGCTTGCCGACCGCAGGCGCGGTCGCGGTAACCATCGAGTGACGGCCTTACCGGAGGCGTGGCAGAGCGGTTGATTGCACCGGTCTTGAAAACCGGCGAAGATGAAAGTCTTCCGTGAGTTCGAATCTCACCGCCTCCGCCAGACAAGGAAACGCCCCGTTCGGGACCAATCTTCTTCGTCGAATCCGCCCCTCCTCCCGCCGGATTTGCCAACGCCCCGAATGGACATGCCATTGGACCAATGGCATCGCCTTGACTCCAGCTTGCGCAGCTTCTGGTATTCGTTTATAAAGCCCGTTTTTCAAGCATAAACGGATCCAGACAATGGCCGAGGATTTGCTGCACAAGAAACAGTTCCCACCCTATGCCGCCAAAAAAGGGGAGGAATATATGAACGCCAAGCAACTCAATCACTTTCGTGAAATCCTGCAGGCTCTGAAAGAGGAGTTGCAGGACGACATCGAGCGCACCGTGCATACGATGCAGGACGAGGCGACCGTGTTCGCCGACCCCAATGACCGGGCCAGCCAGGAATCCGACATCGCCCTCGAACTGCGCAACCGCGACCGCGAACGCAAGCTGATCAAGAAAATCGACGAGTCGCTGGCTCTGATCGAGGCGGGCGACTATGGCTACTGCGACAGCTGCGGCGTGGAGATCGGCCTCAAGCGTCTCGAAGCCCGCCCCACGGCGACGCTGTGCATCGACTGCAAGACCTTGGAGGAACTGCGGGAGAAGCAGGTCGCCAAATAATCGCTGCGATTCGTGCAGTCATTAAAAAAGCGCCTTCGGGCGCTTTTTTAATGACTGTGCCACTCGAAACGAAAAGGGACGTGCGGCGTCCCTTTTCGCTGGTGCCGAAGCTTGTACTTACTGGGCAGCTTCGGGAGCGGGCGCTCCTTCGGCGGCCACCGCCTTCATCGACAGGCGCACGCGGCCCTTGTCGTCGGTCTCGATGACCTTGACCTTCACCACCTGGCCTTCCTTGAGATAGTCGGCCACGGCGTTGACCCGCTCGTTGGCGATCTGGGAGATGTGCAGCAGGCCGTCCTTGCCGGGCAGCACCTGGACGATGGCGCCGAAGTCCAGCAGACGCAGCACCGTGCCTTCATACACCTTGCCCACTTCGACCTCGGCGGTGATGTCCTCGATGCGCTTCTTGGCCACCTGGGCCGCGTCCGCATTGACCGAGGAGATGGTGACGCTGCCGTCGTCCTGGATGTCGATCACGCAACCGGTTTCCTCGGTCAAGCCGCGGATGGTGGCGCCGCCCTTGCCGATCACGTCGCGGATCTTTTCGGGGTTGATCTTCATCGTGATCATGCGGGGTGCGTAGGCGGAGACATCCTCGCGGGCGCCGGACATGGACTGCTGCATCTGGGTCAGGATATGCAGACGGGCGTCCTTGGCCTGGGCCAGGGCCACCTGCATGATCTCCTTGGTGATGCCCTGGATCTTGATGTCCATCTGCAAGGCGGTGATGCCGTTGTCGGTGCCGGCCACCTTGAAGTCCATGTCGCCCAGGTGGTCCTCGTCGCCCAGGATGTCGGTCAGCACCGCGAAGCGGTTGCCTTCCTTGATCAGGCCCATGGCGATGCCGGCCACATGGGCCTTCAAGGGCACGCCGGCGTCCATCAGGGCCAGGGAGCCGCCGCAGACGGAGGCCATGGAGGAGGAACCGTTGGATTCGGTGATCTCCGAAACGACGCGCATGGAGTAGGCGAACTCCTCCGCGCTGGGCAGCACGGCGACGAGGGCGCGCTTGGCCAGGCGGCCGTGACCGATCTCGCGACGCTTGGGGGAGCCGACGCGGCCGCATTCGCCGGTGGCATAGGGCGGCATGTTGTAGTGGAGCATGAAGCGCTCGCGGTACTCACCCTGCAAAGCATCGATGATCTGCTCATCGCGCCCGGTGCCCAGGGTGGCGACCACCAGGGCCTGGGTCTCGCCGCGGGTGAACAGGGAGGAACCATGGGTACGGGGCAGCACACCGGAGCGGATGGCAATGGGACGCACGGTACGGGTATCGCGACCATCGATGCGCGGCTCGCCGTTGAGGATCTGGCTGCGGACGATGCGGGCTTCCAGTTCGAACAGCAGATTGCCAACGGTGTTGGCGTCGGGGCCGCCTTCCACGCACAGCGCCTCGGTCACCTTGGAAGCGATCTCCCGGGTTTTCTGGGTGCGGGCCTGCTTGCTGGTGATGCGATACGCCTCGCGCATATCGGCTTCAGCCAGCTCGTCGATGCGGGTGATCAGGGCCTCGTCCTTGGCCGGCGCCTGCCAGTCCCATTCGGGTTTGCCAGCCTGTTCCACCAGTTCGTTGATGGCATTGATGGCGACCTGCATCTGCTCGTGGCCGAAGACCACGGCGCCCAGCATCACGTCTTCGGAAAGCTGCTTGGCCTCGGACTCCACCATCAACACGGCAGCGGCAGTACCGGCCACGACCAGGTCGAGTTGCGTGTTGGCCAGCTGGCTCTTGGTCGGGCACAGCACGTACTGGCCGTCGATGTAGCCGACGCGGGCGCCACCGATCGGGCCGTTGAACGGGATGCCCGAAATGGCCAGGGCGGCGGAAGCGCCGATCATCGCGGGAATATCCGGGTCAATCTCGGGATTGCAGGACATCACGGTACAAACCACCTGCACTTCGTTGTAGAAGCCGTCCGGGAACAGGGGGCGGATCGGGCGGTCGATCAGGCGGGAGGTCAGGGTCTCCTTCTCGGAAGGCCGGCCTTCACGCTTGAAGAAGCCGCCGGGGATCTTGCCGGCCGCGTAGGTCTTCTCGACGTAATCGACGGTCAGGGGAAAAAAATCCTGGCCCGGCTTGGCCTTGGTGGCGCCCACCACGGAGGCCAGCACGACCGTGTCGTCCATATTCACCATCACCGCGCCGCCGGCCTGGCGGGCGATCTCGCCCGTCTCCAGGGTGACGGTATGGGCACCGTAATTGAAACTCTTCTTGATCGCAGTCAGCACTGTTCTTCCTTTCATCTCGATCGGCACGACCATTCGCGCCGGACATCACAACATCAACAACAATAAAAAAGCCGGCCCGACCAGAGGTCGAGCCGGCCCGTCAGTCTGCCCCTGTGGGCATCGGCGCCGCTTACTTGCGCAGGCCGAGACGTTCGATCAGCGCCCGATAGCTGTCGGCGTTCTTGCGCTTCAGGTAATCCAGCATCTTGCGCCGCTGGCTGACCATCTTGAGCAGGCCACGGCGGGAATGATGATCCTTGGTGTGCTCCTTGAAGTGACCGGTCAGGTCATTGATGCGGGCGGTGAGCAGGGCGACCTGCACTTCGGGAGAACCCGTGTCGCCCTGGGCACGCTGGTAATCGGCCACGATCTGGGCCTTGGCGGAGGTGGTAATAGCCATTTTTCATCTCTCAAACGCTATGAATGGAAGGATGCCGCCCCGGTTTGATAGAGCCCTGCATCCCCTGCTGCCTTCGCCCACAAACTATCGAGCCATGGGCGAAGGCGCGGATTATAACGATCGCTCCCGTCGGCCGCAAGAACGAATCAGCGGCACAACTCAGCGGGGCGTCGTGGACGCCGCGATCAGGCGCCTGGGATTGAGCCAGCCGTCGGCGGAAAGCTCGCCCAGGCCGATGAAAGTCCCGTCGGCCCCGTAGTAGCGCCACCGGTCGCCCGCGTTACCTTCCCAGCGCACGCCCTGCCCATGCAGCACCCGAGCGCTCTCGGCGGCCGTCAATCGCGCCACCGGCAGATCCGCCACCAGGGTGTCGGGCGGCGCCAGGCAGCGATCCCGCGCTTCCAGCGCAAGCGCTTCGAACGCCTCCAGCGTCACGGCGTTCTCGACGCGCAGGCCGCCGATGCGGGTGCGGCGCAACGCCGCCAGATGGGCTCCGCACTCCAGCACCGCGCCGAGATCGGCGGCCAGGGTGCGCACATAAGTGCCTTTGCTGCACGCCACGTCCACCACCGCCAGCTCCCCGTCGAAAGACAGCAGATCAAGGGCGTGAATGGTGACCCGGCGCGGCTGGCGCTCCACTTCGATACCCTGCCGCGCATATTCGTAAAGAGGCTTGCCGTCTCGCTTCAGGGCCGAATGCATGGGCGGTACCTGTTCGATCTCTCCACGAAAGCGCACCAGCGCCGCCTCCAGTTGGTCGCGCCCCGTCTGCACCGGGCGTGTTTCCAGCACCTGGCCCTCGGCGTCCGCGGTGTCGGTGGTGATACCCAGGCGGATGGTGGCCCGATAAGCCTTGTCCGCGTCCAGCAATTCGCCGGCGAACTTGGTGGCCTCGCCGAAACACAGGGGCAGGAGGCCGGTCGCCAGAGGATCGAGCGTGCCGGTATGGCCCGCCTTGGCCGCGTTCAGCAGCCAGCGGGCCTTCTGCAAGGCGGCATTGGAGGTCAGCCCTGTCGGCTTGTCGAGCAGCAGCACGCCATCCACCGGACGGCGTGGAGGGCGACGCGGAGCGCTCACTGAGGCTTGTCCGACTGGACCGCGGCGTCGATCAGCTGCGAAAGCTGGGCGCCGCGCTCGACCGAGGTGTCGTAGACGAAATGCAGTTCCGGCGTATGGTGGATGCGGACCCGCCGCCCCAGTTCGCGCCGCAGGAAGCCGGCGCTGCGCTTCAGCCCGCGCTCGATCTCCACGCGCTGCTCCCCATCGGCCAGGGTGGTGTAGAACACCTTGGCATGCGCGTAATCCGGCGTGATTTCCACAGCGGTCAGAGTCACCAGGGTGACCCGCGGGTCCTTGAGTTCGAGCCGAATCAGATCCGCCAGTTCGCGGCGGATCTGCTCGACGACCCGGTCCGACCGGGAAAAACCTCGCTGGTTGGGCATGAGCGGTGCTTACAGGGTCCGGGCGACTTCCTGGATCTCGAACACTTCCAGTTGATCGCCTTCGTTGATGTCGGAGAAGTTCCTGATCGAAAGGCCGCACTCGAAGCCTTCGCGAACTTCCTTGACATCGTCCTTGAAGCGCTTGAGCGAGTCCAGTTCCCCGCTATGCACCACCACATTGTCGCGCAGCAGGCGGATGTGGGCGTTGCGCCGCACCACCCCGGAAGTGACCATGCAGCCGGCAACCGCGCCCACCTTGGGAATGCGGAACACCTGGCGGATCTCGACCATGCCGATGACGTTCTCCCGTTTCTCCGGCGCCAGCATCCCGGACATGGCCGACTTCACCTCGTCCACCGCATCGTAGATGATGTTGTAGTAGCGGATGTCCACGCCGAACGCTTCCGCGGCCTTGCGCGCGCCCGCATCGGCGCGAGTGTTGAAGCCGATGATGACCGCCTTGGAGGCCGAGGCCAGATTGACGTCGGACTCGCTGATTCCGCCCACGGCGGCATGGATCACATTGACCCGCACCTCGTCGGTGGAGAGCTTGACCAGGGCATGCACCAACGCCTCCTGGGAGCCCTGCACGTCGGCCTTGACGATCAGGGCCAGCGACTTGACCTCGCCCTCGCCCATTTGCTCGAACATCGACTCCAGCTTGGCGGCCTGCTGCTTGGCCAGACGCACGTCGCGGAACTTGCCCTGGCGGAACAGGGCGATTTCCCGCGCCTTGCGCTCGTCCATGAGGCCCATGGCCTCGTCGCCGGCGGCGGGCACGTCGGAAAGACCCTGGATTTCCACCGGAATGGAGGGACCGGCTTCCTTGATCGGCTTGCCGTTCTCGTCCAGCATCGCGCGGACCCGGCCGTAGACCTGGCCCGCCAGCAGCACGTCGCCCTGGCGCAAGGTACCGGACTGCACCAGCACCGTCGCTACCGGGCCCTTGCCCTTGTCCAGCCGCGCCTCGATCACCAGGCCCTTGGCCGGCGTGTCCTTGGGCGCCGTCAGCTCCAGCACCTCGGCCTGCAGCAGCACGTTTTCCAGCAGGTCGTCGATGCCCTGGCCGGTCTTGGCAGACACCGGCACGAAAGGCGAATCGCCGCCGTATTCCTCGGGCACCACGCCCTCGGCCACCAGTTCCTGCTTGACCCGATCCGGATTGGCGTCGGGCTTGTCGATCTTGTTGACCGCCACCACCAGCGGCACGTTCGCGGCCTTGGCATGGTGGATCGCTTCCTTGGTCTGCGGCATCACGCCGTCATCGGCCGCCACCACCAGGATCACGATGTCGGTCGCCTTGGCGCCGCGCGCGCGCATCGCGGTAAAAGCCTCGTGGCCCGGCGTGTCGAGGAAAGTGATCGTCCCCCGCGCCGTCTCCACATGGTAGGCGCCGATATGCTGGGTAATGCCGCCGGCCTCGCCCACCGCCACCTTGGCGCGGCGGATATAGTCGAGCAAGGAGGTCTTGCCGTGGTCCACGTGGCCCATCACGGTCACCACGGGAGCGCGCGGCAGCAATTCGGCATCCTTGTGCTCTTCATGATGGTGCTCGTCGAGGAAGGCGTCCGGATCGTCCAGCTTGGCGGCAAAAGCCTTGTGGCCCAGTTCTTCCACCACGATCATCGCGGTTTCCTGGTCCAGCTGCTGGTTGATGGTCACCATCATGCCCATCTTCATCAAAGTCTTGATGACCTCGGCCGCCTTCACCGCCATCTTGTGTGCCAGGTCGGCGACGCTGATGGTTTCCGGCACATGCACATCGCGCACGATGGCCTCCACCTGCTGAGGCGCGGCCTGCTCGCCCTGGCCCTGCCGCCCGCCCTGCCGGCCGCGTGGACCGCCGCGCCAGCCGCCGGCGCCACCACCGGTATCGCCGCGGGTCTTGAGCCCGCCGCGCCGCTTGGCGGCATCATCCTTCCAGCTGGAGGCAGGCTGTTCCTTGGCTTTCTTTTCCGGTTTCTTCTCGCTCTCGGGCCTGGCTGCCGGCTTGTGCAAGGTACCGGACACACCGGGCGCCGCCTGGGCTGCCGCCTTCTTGGCCAACTCGGCCTGCTGCTGGGCCAGCCGTTTCTCGGCCTCGGCCCGGGCGCGGGCCTCGCGCTCCTGCTTTTCCTTCAGTTCGGCCGCCTGGATAGCGGAAAGCTTGGCATGCCGGACGGCCTCGGCTTCGCGGATCGCCCGCTGGGCATCATCGATCACCGGTGCCCGTGCCGGCGCGGCCGCCTTCACCAGACGCCGCTCCGGAGCAGACGCAGGTGCAGGGGTCGGGGTTGGAGCCGGCGCTGCCGCGACGGGCTCGGGTTCCGGTGCAGGCACGGGCTCGGGTTCCGGCGCGGGAACAGGCTCCGGTGCAGCCTCGGCCTCGACGACTGCGGGCGCGACAGGCTCGGGCGCCACGGGCTCCGGCATGGCCGGCGCCTCGGGCGCGGCGGCGACCGGCGCTTCGACCTCCGGCGCAGGGGCTGCCGCAGGCAACTCGGCAGCGCCGGCGGGAGCCGCCGCTTCTGGGGCATCGCGCTTCACCAGCACCCGCTTCTTGCGCACCTCCACCTGGATGGTGCGGGCCTTGCCGGTGGAATCCGCCGACTTGATCTCGCTGGTCTGCTTGCGCGTCAGCGTGATCTTGGCCTTGGGCGCCGTTTCGCCATGCGAACGGCGCAGATATTCGAGCAGGCGTGTCTTGTCCTGCTCGGTCAACAGATCGCCGGCAGCGGCCTTGGCCACGCCGGCCTTCTCCAGTTGTTCCAGCAGTGCGGCTGCCGGCATTTTCAGTTCCGTCGCGAATTGGGCAACGCTCATTTGTGCCATGGTCGTTCCCTCTACTTATGCTTCATCCGCGAACCAGTGGGCTCGTGCATTGGTAATTAACATGGTGGCCCTGTCGTTCTCGATGCCGGTCATTTCGACCAGTTCATCCACCGCCAGATCCGCCAGATCGTCCAGCGTCCTGACGTCGTGGCGAGCCAGCTTGGCGGCCAGGGACTTGTCCATCCCGTCGAGATTGACCAGCGCTTCCTCGACGTTCTCCAACTGCTCCTCGTCCACGATGGCTTCGGTGAGCAGTACGTTGCGGGCCCGGTCGCGCAGTTCGTTGACCGTCGCCTCGTCGAAGGCTTCGATTTCCAGCATCTCCGCCAAGGGAACGTACGCGACTTCCTCCAGGGTGGAGAACCCCTCCTGGATCAGGATGTTGGCGACTTCCGCATCGACGTCGAGCTTTTCCATGAACAGGGCGCGAATCGTGGAGCTCTCGAGCTCCTGCTTCTCCACGGACTCCTCGACGGTCATCAGGTTGATGGTCCAGCCGGTCAGTTCCGAGGCCAGGCGGACATTCTGGCCGCCACGGCCGATGGCGATGGCCAGGTTGTCCTCGCTGACCACCACGTCCATCGCGTGCTTTTCCTCATCCACGACGATCGACGTCACCTCGGCCGGCGCCAGCGCGCCGATCACGAACTGCGCCGGGTCCGCCGCCCAGAGCACGATATCCACCCGCTCGCCGGACAGTTCGTTGGTCACCGCCGTGACGCGGGAGCCGCGCATCCCGACGCAGGTGCCGATCGGATCGACGCGGGGGTCATTGGACTTGACGGCGATCTTGGCCCGCACGCCGGCGTCGCGCGCCGCGGACTTGATCTCCAGCAAACCTTCCTCGATTTCCGGTACTTCCAGTTCGAACAGCTTGACGATGAACTCGGGCGCCGTCCGCGACAGGATCAATTGCGGGCCGCGGGCGGCCCGATCGATCTTCTTCAGCCAGGCCCGCACCCGATCGCCGGGCCGCAGGTTCTCCTTGGGAATCATCTGATCGCGGGGCAGGAGGGCCTCGACCCGACCGGCCTCGATGATGGCGTTGCCCTTCTCCATGCGCTTCACGGTACCCGTCACCAGGTGTTCCTTGCGCTCCAGGAAATCGTTCAGCACCTGCTCCCGCTCGGCGTCGCGAATCTTCTGCAGGATCACCTGCTTCGCGGCCTGGGCGCCGATGCGGCCGAAGTCGATGGGCTCCAGCGCCTCCTCGACGTAGTCGCCCAGGACGACGTCGGCAATCTGCTCCTGAGCGTCCTCGAGGATGATCTGGTTTTCCGAATTCACGTAGTCCTCGTCGGTCACCACCAGCCAGCGGCGGAAGGCCTCGAACTCGCCGGTATTGCGATCGATCTCGACGCGCACGTCGGCATCGTCGTTGATACGTTTCTTCGTTGCGGAAGCCAGGGCCTGTTCCAAAGCGTCGAACACGGTATTCCGGTCAACGTTCTTCTCCCGCGCCAGGGCATCCACCAGCAACAACATTTCGCGGCTCATTCCTTACTCTCCCACAATCCCAAATTCAGAACTTCGGCACCAGGCGGGCCTTCTCGACGTCGTCGAAGGCGAACTCCCGCGCGCCCTCCTCCGTCTGCACCACCACCAGACCCTCGCGCATGCCGACGATGACACCGCTGAAATTGCGCTGATTCCCCAGCGGAACACGCAGCTTCAACTGCACCTCCCGACCGGCGAAACGCTCATAGTCCGCCTGCTTCTTGAGGGGGCGATCAAGGCCGGGGGACGACACCTCGAGCCGGTCGTAATCGACGTTCTCGACCGCGAACAACCGCGTCAGATGGTTGCTGACCGTCACGCAGTCATCCACCGTCACGCCGGCGGCCTTGTCGATGAAAACGCGCAACAGACGACCTCGCGGACTCATTTCGACGTCCACGAGCTCATATCCGAGACCCGACACAGCCTGTTCGATCAGTTCTACGACCTGCATATTCCCGCGCCACAAATAAAAAATGGGCAAACTGCCCATTTTTCGTACGCCCGGCTCCCCGACCCGAGGAAAACGGTACCAAATAAACGGGTGGATTCTACCAGTCAGGCCCGACCAGGCGCAAGCAGACTACGGATTTCTCGGGTTTTTTTGCGGCTTCAGGCTGGCAAGCAGGGCCTTGGTTTCCTGCTCGCCAAGTTCCCGGCATTGGCCGCGCTTGAGCTGCGGCGGCAACACCAGGGGGCCGTAGCGGACCCGCATCAGTCGGCTGACGGTGACGCCGACGGCCTCGAACATGCGACGCACCTCCCGATTGCGGCCTTCGCCCAGGGTGACCCGCAGCCAGCGATTGGCCCCTTCTCCGCCCGCCTCCTCGAGGCGGGTGAAGCGGGCCAGACCGTCCTCCAGTTCGACGCCGTCCTTCAGCTTCTGCATGGCCTCATCCGACAATTCGCCAAGGATGCGCACCGCGTATTCCCGATCGATGCCATAGCGGGGATGCATCAGCTTGTTGGCCAACTCGCCGCTGTTGGTGGCCACCAGCAAGCCGCAGGAGTTCAGATCCAGGCGGCCGACCGTGATCCAGCGCCCGCCGCGGATGCGGGGAAAGCGCTCGAAGACGCTGACCCGGCCTTCCGGGTCGTCGCGGGAGACGATCTCCCCTTCCGGCTTGTGGTACAGCAACACCCGCGGCAGACGCGACCAGCCCAGATGCAGCTGCACCAGGCGGCCATTGACGCGGACCTTGTCATGCGGGCCGATGCGCTGCCCCAGATGGGCGGCCTCGCCGTTGACGATGACCCGTCCTTCGCTGATCCACTGCTCCACTTCCCGCCGCGACCCTTGGCCGGCATCCGCCAGGGCCTTTTGCAGCTTGATCGAGACCTCATCGTCTCCGGCGGCCGAACGCCCTCCCCGTGGACGGCCGCGGCCCGCGGGCGATGGCCGGCTTCCGCCCGGCTGACGAGGAGAGGTCGACGGCGAATCCGCGGCGGACCACTCCCCACACGCCCCATCTTCCAGCATCGGGCTGGAAGGCTCGCGCTCTTTTGTGGGAGCCCTAGAGCCGGAAGGAGCCCTGGCCTTCGATTGGGGGGGGCGGAGGGGGCTGCGTTTCTTGGGGGAGCGGGTTTTCTGCAAGGTCCATCACCTTTTCGATTTCGGTGAGCGGCGGCAGCTCGGAAAGGCTGCGCAACCCAAGGTCGTCAAGAAATTTACGGGTCGTGGCATGAAGGGCGGGGCGGCCCGGCGCGTCGCGATGGCCCACCGTGTCAACCCAGCCGCGCCCCTCCAGCACCTTCAGCACGTTGGGGGAAACCGCGACGCCGCGGATATCCTCGATGTCGCCCCGGGTCACCGGCTGACGGTAGGCGATGATCGCCAGGGTTTCCATCACCGCGCGGGAATATTTCGGCGGCTTCTCGTTTTTCAGGCGGTCGAGGTAGAACTGGTATTCGGGCCGGGTCTGGAAGCGCCAGCCGGTGGCTAGCTGCACCAGTTCCACGCCGCGCTCGGCCCAGTCCCGCCGCAGATCGTCGAGTAGGGTGCGCCACGTGTCGTCGTCGAACTCCTGGTCGAACAGGCGCTTCAGGTCGGCCAGCGGCACCGGCTCCATCGCCACCAGCAGGGCGGCTTCCAGCACCCGTTTGTAGTCTTCAGGTTTGTAGAGCTGGAGCATCGGCAGTTCTCACATAAATCGGAGCCAGGGCCTCGGCCTGGGTGATGTCGACCAGGCTTTCCCGTGCCAATTCCAGCATGGCAAGAAAGCTCACCACCAAGGCCTGACGCCCCAGGGACACATCGAACAGATCCTCGAACACCACGAAGCCCCGCCCTTGCAGGCGGCGCAGGATGTCGATCATGAACTCGCGCACCGACAGTTCCTCGCGCTGGATCTTGTGGTGCTGGGTGACCCGGGCCTGCTTCATCAAGCCCAGCCAGGCCACCTGGAGATCGTGCAGGCTGACGTCGGGCTGGCGCTCGATCACCTTGTCGGCGATCCACACCGTCACCCATTCGAAATTGCGGCCGGCCTGGGGCATCGCGTCCAGACGGGCGGCCGCCCCCTTCATCTGCTCGTACTCCAGCAGCCGGCGCACCAGTTCGGCACGCGGATCCTCCGGCTCGCCGGCCTCGGGCCGGGGCGGGCGGGGCAGCAGCATCCGCGACTTGATCTCGATCAGCATCGCCGCCATCAGCAGGTATTCGGCCGCCAGCTCCAGGTTGCGCCGCTGCTGCATCGCATCGACGTACTTCAGGTACTGCGACGTCAAGGGCGCCATGGGGATGTCGAGGACATTGACGTTGGCCTTGCGGATCAGATACAGCAGCAGATCCAGCGGCCCCTCGAAGGACTCGAGGATCACCTCCAGGGCGTCGGGCGGGATGTACAGATCGCGCGGCAACTCGGCCAGCAGCTCCCCGTAGACCTTGATCTGATGACCAGGCGGGGGGGCGGCGGCCTCGATGCTGGCGACCTCGCTCATGGGCATTCAGTCGTAGCTCACGCCGATCGCCGCGCGCACGTCGCGCATCGTTTCCTGCGCCAGCGCGCTGGCCTTCTCGCGCCCCGCGGCGAGGATGTCCTTCACCAGTCGCGGGTTCTCCTCGTACTGCCGCGCCCGCTCGCGCATCGGCTCCTGCTCCTTCAGCACGCCCTCGATCACCGGCTGCTTGCAGTCCAGGCAGCCGATGCCGGCGGAGCGGCATCCTTCCTGCACCCACTGCTTGACGCCGGCGTCGGAATAAATCAGGTGGAACTGCCAGACCGGGCACTTGTCCGGATCGCCCGGATCGGTGCGGCGCACGCGCTGGGGATCGGTCTGCATGGTGCGGATCTTCTTCCGGATCGACTCCTCGTCCTCGCGCAGGGAGATGGTGTTGCCATAGGACTTGGACATCTTCTGGCCGTCCAGGCCCGGCATCCGCGAAGCCTCGGTGAGCAGCGCCTCCGGCTCCACCAGGATCATCTTGCCACCGCCCTCCAGGTAGCCGAACAGGCGTTCCCGGTCCAGCATGGACAGGCTCTGGGCCTCGTGCAGCAGGGCCCGCGCCTGTTCCAGCGCCTCGCCGTCGCCCTTTTCCTGGTAGCGGGTGCGCAGTTCGCCGTACAGCTTGGCGCCCTTGCCGCCGAGCTTTTTCATCGTCTCCCGCGCCTTGTCCTCGAAGCCGGGCTCGCGGCCGTAAAGATGGTTGAAGCGCCGCGCCAGTTCGCGGGTGAACTCGACGTGGGGAATCTGGTCCTCCCCCACCGGCACCTTGTCGGCCCGGTAGATCAGGATGTCGGAACTCATCAGCAAGGGATAGCCGAGGAAGCCGTAGGTGGTCAGGTCCTTGTGGGTCAGCTTTTCCTGCTGGTCCTTGTAGGTCGGCACCCGCTCCAGCCAGCCCAGCGGCGTCATCATCGACAGCAGCAGGTGCAGCTCCGCATGCTCCGGCACCTGGGACTGGACGAACAGCGTCGCCTTGGCCGGATCGACCCCGGCGGCCAGCCAGTCGACCACCATGTCGCGGGCGTTGTCGGTGATGGTGCCCGGCTCGTCGTAGGCGGTGGTCAGGGCGTGCCAGTCGGCGACGAAGAACAGGCAGGGATAGCGGTCCTGCAGCTTGACCCAGTTGGCCAGCACCCCATGGTAGTGGCCAAGATGGAGACGCCCGGTGGGGCGCATGCCGGAGAGAACTTTTTCAGCGTACATGTCAGAAGCCAAACAGAGTCTTGATCAATGCCAGGTACAGCGCCAGGGGCGGCCGCAGCAGCAGGTCCAATACGTGCGTGAAGAGCAGCGCCAGCAGGATGATCATGCCATAACGCTCCAATTCGGCGAATTTCATCGATGCCTTGAGCGGCAGCAGGCTCACCATGATCCGCCCGCCGTCCAGCGGCGGCAACGGCAGCAGATTCAGGATCATCAGCACCCCATTCACGCTGATGCCGACCCGGGCCATTTCCGCCAGCGCCAAAGCGTAGCCCTCCTCGCCCGGTCCCGTCACGATCTTCAGCACCAGCGCCCAGCACAGGGCCATGAACAGGTTGGCCGCCGGCCCCGCCGCCGCCACCCAGAACATGTCCTGCTTGGGCCGCCGCAACCGTCCGAAATTCACCGGCACCGGCTTGGCCCAGCCGAACATCAGGCCGCCGCCGGAAAACAGCAGGATCATCGCCGGCACCAGGATCGTGCCCACCGGATCGATATGGCGCAGCGGGTTGAGGCTGATGCGGCCCAGCTGCCAGGCGGTCGGGTCGCCGAAATGGCGCGCCACGTAGCCATGGGCCGCTTCGTGCAGCGTGATGGCGAAAAGAATGGGAATGGCGGAGATCGCCAGTGTCTGGATCAGATTGTCCATGGGATGGGCGCGGATTCTAGCAGAGCCCCAGCGGCGCCAGCGGCCCCAGGCCGGCCCGCACCAGCGCCGGCGCGCCATCCGCCAGATTGACCACGGTGGTCATCTCGGCACCGCAGGTACCGCACTCGATCACCAGGTCCAGTTGCCGCTCCATGCGTTCGCGGATGTCCTCCGCATCGCTCAACGGCACCTCCTCCCCCGGCAACAGCAAGGTGGAGATCAGCAGCGGCTCGCCCAGTTCCTCCAGCAGTGCCGTCGCCAGCGGATGGTCCGGCACCCTGAGGCCGATGGTCTTGCGCTTGGGGTGCAGCACCCGGCGCGGCAATTCCTTGGTGCCCTCGAGAATGAAGGTGTACGGTCCCGGCGTCGCGGTCTTCAGCAGCCGGTACTGCGCGTTGTCCACCCGGGCATAGGTGGCGATCTGGGACAGATCGCGGCACATCAGGGTGAAGTGATGCCGCTCATCCACGCCGCGGATGCGGCGGATCCGATCCAGCAGCGCCGCGTCGCCGGTGTGCCCGCCCAGGGCGTAGGCGGCATCCGTCGGAAAGGCGACCAGGCCGCCCCTCCTCACGATCTCCGCGGCCTGCCGGATCAGGCGCGGCTGGGGATGGTCGGGGTGCAGGGAAAAGAATTGCGACATGGTTCCAGGGTCTGTTCTCGGTCGGTCGTCGAATCGCGTTGGGCTGAAAAGGGCGAAGGGACGCCATGATAGGCTCAAATCAACTCATTCCAGACCGGCGTCAAATCCTCGGGCAGGGGCGGCAGCTTGCCGAGGTCGTTCCAGCTCTCGCCGGGACCGTGGAAATCCGAGGCACGGGACGCCAGGAAACCGAATTCCCGCGCCACCCGGGCCATTTCCAGCACTTCGCTCTCGCTCTGGGAGCCGGACAGCACTTCGATTCCGCGTCCGCCCAGATCCTTGAAATCGGCGAAGACGCGGCGCAACGCCTTCTTCGTCACCTTGTAGCGCTGCGGGTGCGCCAGCACCGCGATGCCGCCGGCGCCGCGGATCCAGCCCAGCGCCTCTTCCAGCGTCGCCCAGAAATGGGGCACATAGCCGGGCTTGCCCTTGGCCAGCCAGTGATCGAACACCGACTTCACGTCCTTGGCGCGGCCGCATTCGACGATGTAGCGGGCGAAGTGGGAACGCCCCACCAGGGCCGGATTGCCCGCATGGCGCAGCGCGCCCTCGTAGGCGCCGTGGATCGCCACCTTGTCCAGTTCCTCGGCGATGCGGCGCGCCCGGAGGTCGCGGCCGCTGCGCACGTGGGCCAGCCCCGCGACCAGGTCCGGATGCCGCTCGTCGATGCCCAGCCCGACGATGTGCAGGGTCTGGTCGTCGCCCCAGGTGGAGGAAACCTCCACGCCATCGACGAAGCGCAGGCCCTGCGCCGCGGCCTCGGCGCGGGCCTCGGCCAGGCCGCCGGTTTCATCGTGGTCGGTCAGCGCCAGCAGCTCGACGCCGTTGGCCTTGGCCCGCCGCACCAGTTCCGCCGGCGACAGGCGGCCGTCGGAAACCGTGGAATGGCAATGCAGATCGGCGTTCATGACAGAAACTCCTCGACCAGCGCCGCAACCGTCTCGGGCTGGTCATGATGCAGATTGTGGCCGCAGTCGGCCACCACCTCCAGCCGATGGCGGGCGAAGCAGGCCATGCGGCTTTCCATGTCGCCCGGCTGGTCGGCGAAGGCGCGCCGGATGTAGTCGGAATCGTCGCCGTGGATGAACAGCACCGGCGCCTGGATCCGGCGCCAGCAGGCCTTGGCCTCGTCCAGATGGATCCGTGTCGGATTGACCCAGAGATGGCGGGGATCGGCCGCCCAACTGACGCCGCCCTCCACCTCGCGCGCCAGATGCCGCGCCAGATATTCGGCCCGCGCCGGCGTCAGGCGCGGATTGTCGCGCCGCAGGCGGGCGGCGAACGATGCCCGGTCCGGATAGGTGCGGAACGCGGCCTCCTCCCCCATCTGCCGCAGCCACTGGGCGACGCGGCCGGGCATTTCCTCGGCCGTGGAGACATGCAGGCCGATGCCTTCCATATTCACCAGCGCCGCCACCCGCTCGGGACGGATGCCGCCATAGAGGCTGGAGACCACCGCGCCCATGCTGTGGCCGACGATCCGCGCCGGCGCCGCCGGCGAATAATGCAGCAGCAGCTGGTCCAGGTCGGCGAAATAATCGGCGAACCAGTAATGACCGTGGTTCCATTGGGACAGGCCGAAGCCGCGCCAGTCCGGCGCCACCACCCGCCAGGAATGCCGCAGGGCCTCAACGACGAACTGGAACGAAGCCGAGACCTCGCACCAGCCGTGCAGCAGGAACAGCACGGGAGCGTCCGGCTCGCCCCAGACACGCACGTGGTGGCGACCGCCGCGCAGTTCGATGAATTCCGAAGTCGATTGTTGCATTGCGAAATTCTATCAGGGAGCTTGCGCGGACCCCGGTCCGGCCGGCATAATCCGCCCCGGTCGTCGGGAGAGAGCCTCTCCCTATCATGCGAGATGCCGCCGAAGGCGCAACCCCCAGGAACCGCTCAGGCAAAAGGGCCGACGACGCAGCAAAAATCTGGAGAGCGGCAGCTCGGAACATCCTCCGAATCGTGCCCACCGAAGGAGTCAATCTCTCAGGTACAAGGACAGATGGGGCACGAACCGACCGGTTCGCGCCCTTTTTTATTTTCGGTCCGCCCATGAGCCAACGCACCGCCCTCCACCAGACCCATCTCGACGCCGGCGCCAGGATCGTCGATTTCGCCGGCTGGGACATGCCCATCCACTACGGCTCCCAGATCGAGGAGCACCACGCGGTGCGCCGCGCCGCCGGCATGTTCGACGTCTCCCACATGCTGTCGATCGACCTCGCCGGCGCCGACGCCACGCCCTATCTGCGCCGCCTGCTCGCCAACGACTGCGCCAAGCTCCAGGCCCAGCCGGGCAAGGCGCTCTACTCCTGCATGCTGCGGGAGGACGGCGGCGTCATCGACGACCTGATCGTGTATTTCCTCGCCCCCGACCGCTATCGCATCGTCGTCAACGCCGGGACGGCCGACAAGGACGTGGCCTGGATGCAGGCCCAGGCCGACGGATTCGCCGTCACCCTGACGCCGCGCCGCGATCTGGCGATGATCGCGGTGCAGGGGCCGCAGGCGCGCGAGAAGTTTTTCGCCGCCTACCCGGCCGCCCGGCCCGTGGCGGAAGCCCTGGCGCCCTTCCAGGGCGCCGAATGGTCCGCCGCGCCCCAAAACGCAGAGGGCGCCTGGTTCATCGGCCGCACCGGCTACACCGGCGAGGACGGCTTCGAGATCGCCCTGCCCGCCACCCAGGCCGCCGCCGCCTGGGCCGCGCTGGCCGCCGCCGGCGTCGCCCCCTGCGGCCTCGGCGCCCGCGACACCCTGCGCCTGGAAGCCGGCATGAACCTCTACGGCCAGGACATGGACGAAAGCCAGAACCCATTGGAATCCGGTCTCGCCTGGACCGTGGATTTCAAGGACGCGGACCGCGACTTCATCGGTCGCCGCGCCCTGGCGGCGCTGACTCCCGGCCGCCGCCTGGCCGGGCTCGTGCTGCTCGACCGGGGCGTGCTGCGCGCCCACCAGAAGGTCCATACCGCCGCCGGCGATGGCGAGACCACCAGCGGCACCTTCTCCCCGACGCTTGAGCGCTCCATCGCCCTGGCCCGCATTCCCGCCCATGTCGAGAATGGCGCCGAGGTCGAAGTCGAAATCCGCGACAAGCGCCTCAGGGCGAAAGTGGTCAAGCCGCCCTTCGTCCGCAACGGCAGCGCATTGGTCTGACAAAACCCCGCAACTCCACGCATAACCACAACCGATCCAGGAGCCCGCCATGAATGTCCCCGCAGAATTGAAGTACGCCAAGTCCCACGAGTGGGCCCGGCTGGAAGCCGACGGCACCGTCACCGTCGGCATCACCGACCACGCGCAGGAAGCCCTGGGCGACATCGTCTTCCTCGAACTGCCCGACGCGGGACGCGTCGTCAAGGTCGGCGAGGAGGTGGCGGTAGTGGAGTCGGTGAAGGCCGCATCCGACATCTACGCGCCGATCTCCGGCGAGATCATCGCCGCCAACCAGGCCGCGGTGGATGCGCCCGAGAGCGTCAATGGCGACGCCTACGGCACCTGGCTGTTCAAGATCAAGCCCAGCAACCCCGCCGAACTGGACGCCCTGCTCGACGCCGCCGGCTACACCGCCGTCGCCGAGAACGACTGACCCCGCCTAAAAACCCTTAGGTTTTCCCCATGCCGACACTGCCCCTTTCCGCCCTGGAACAGCAGGACGAATTCCTCGCCCGCCACATTGGCCCTTCGGAAGCCGACCAGGCCGCGATGCTCGCCGCCATCGGCGCCGCCAGCCTGGACGAGCTGATCGCCCAGACCGTGCCCGCGGCGATCCGCCTGCCGACGCCGCTGGCGCTGCCCGGCCCGCGCCGCGAGCACGAGGCGCTGGCCGACCTGAAGGCCATCGCGGCGCAGAACCGGGTGAACAAGTCGCTGATCGGCATGGGCTACCACGATACCCTGACGCCGGCGGTGATCCTGCGCAACGTGATGGAGAATCCCGGCTGGTACACCGCCTACACGCCCTACCAGGCCGAGATTGCCCAGGGCCGGCTGGAAGCCCTGCTCAACTACCAGCAGATGGTGATCGACCTCACCGGGTTGGAACTCGCCAACGCCTCGCTGCTCGACGAGGCCACCGCCGCCGCCGAGGCGATGACCATGGCGCGGCGCATCTCCAAGTCCAAGGCCAACGCCTTTTTCATCGACGCGGACTGCTTCCCCCAGACCATCGCCGTGGTGCAGACCCGGGCCAAGTATTTCGGCTTCGAGCTGATCCTCGGCCCCGCCGGCCAGGCCGCCGAGCATGAGGTGTTCGGCGCCCTGCTCCAATACCCCAACGTCAAGGGCGAAGTCGCCGACCTCGCCCCGACGATCGCCGCCCTCAAGGCCAAGGGCGCGGTCAGCGCCGTGGCCACCGACCTGATGGCGCTGGTGCTGCTCAAGTCCCCCGGCGCCATGGGCGCCGACATCGCGCTGGGTTCCAGCCAGCGCTTCGGCGTGCCGATGGGTTTCGGCGGCCCCCACGCCGCCTTCTTCGCCACCCGCGACGAACACAAGCGGCAAGTGGCAGGCCGCATCATCGGCGTCTCGATCGACGCCCGCGGCAAGAAGGCGCTGCGCATGGCCCTGCAAACACGGGAGCAGCACATCCGCCGCGAGAAGGCCAACTCCAACATCTGCACCTCGCAGGTGCTGCTGGCCAACATGGCCGGCATGTACGCGGTCTATCACGGCCCGCGCGGCCTCGCGGCCATCGCCGGCCGCATCCACCGCCTGGCCGCCATCCTCGCCGCCGGCCTTGAAACCGCCGGCATCGAGGTGACGACGGCGCGCTATTTCGACACCGTGCTGGTGGCGCACCCCGAGGCCGCCCGCCTGTGCGACGCGGCCGAAGCGGCCGGCTACAACCTGCGCCGGGTTTCCGCGACCGCACTGGGCATCGCCGTCGACGAAAAGACCACCCGGACCGACATCGCCGCCCTGCTGCGACTGATCACCGGCCAGGCGGCGGACAGCGACGCCCTCGACGCACTGGACGCCAAGGCCATGGCCGACGACTGCCTGGCCGGCCTGCTGCGCGACGACGCCATCCTCGGCCATCCCGTGTTCAACAGCCACCACACCGAGCACGAGATGCTGCGCTACCTGAAGAAGCTGCAGAACAAGGATCTGGCGCTGGACCACGCGATGATCTCGCTGGGCTCATGCACCATGAAACTCAACGCCACCAGCGAGATGATCCCGGTCACCTGGCCGGAATTCGCCAACCTGCACCCGTTCGCCCCCATCGCCCAGGCCGCCGGCTACCGCCAGATGATCGGCCAGCTGGAGCAATGGCTGGCCGCCATCACCGGCTTCGACGCCGTCTGCATGCAGCCCAATTCCGGCGCCCAGGGCGAGTACGCCGGCCTGGTGGCGATCCGCCGCTACCAGGAAGCGCAAAGTGAAAAGACGGGCCAGGGCCCGCGCGACGTCTGCCTGATCCCCAGGTCCGCCCACGGCACCAATCCGGCCACGGCCCAGATGTGCGGCCTCACGGTGGTGGTGGTGGATTGCGACGACAACGGCAACGTCGATGTGGCCGATCTCAAGGCCAAGGCCGCGCAGCACGCCGAGCGCCTGTCCTGCCTGATGCTGACCTACCCCTCCACCCACGGCGTGTTCGAGGAGGCGGTGATGGACATCTGCGCCGCCATCCACGCCCATGGCGGCCAGGTTTACATGGACGGCGCCAACCTCAATGCCCAAGTGGGCCTGACCAGCCCTGGCCGGATCGGCGCCGACGTTTCCCACATGAACCTGCACAAGACCTTCGCCATCCCTCACGGCGGCGGCGGGCCGGGCATGGGTCCGATCGGCCTGAAAGCCCATCTGGCACCCTACATGGCCAATCACCCGGTGCAGCCCATCGACGGCCCCCACGCCGGCCAGGGCTCGGTCTCGGCCGCGCCCTGGGGCTCGGCCTCGATCCTGCCGATCTCCTGGATGTACATCGCGATGCTGGGCGGCAGCGGTCTTCGGCGCGCCACCGAGACGGCCATCCTCAACGCCAACTACGTGGCGAGCCGCCTCCAGGACCACTACCCGGTGCTCTACGTGGGCAGCCGGGGCCGGGTGGCGCACGAGTGCATCCTCGACGTGCGCGCCATCAAGGCCAATACCGGCATCGCCGAGACCGACATCGCCAAGCGTCTGATGGACTACGGTTTCCACGCGCCGACGGTGAGCTTCCCCGTGGCCGGCACCCTGATGGTGGAACCGACGGAATCGGAATCCAAGGCCGAGCTGGACCGCTTCATCGCCGCGATGATCGCCATCCGCGAGGAGATCCGCAAAGTGGAACAGGGCGTCTGGCCGGGGGACGACAATCCCCTGAAGCACGCCCCCCACACCCAGGCCGACATCGCCGCCGCCGACTGGAGCCGTCCCTACAGCCGTCAGGAGGCGGTGTTCCCGCTGCCCTGGGTGGCCGAGAACAAGTTCTGGCCGACGGTGAATCGCATCGACGACGTCTATGGCGACCGCAACCTGTTCTGCGCCTGCGTGCCGATGGAGGAACTGGCCGGGGGCTGACCCCGGCGCCGGGGCCGGAACCCGTGCCGGCTATTCGGGCAGGCCGTCGCCAATCGACTCCCTGGGCTTCCCGGCAAATCCGGGTTCGTTCCCGGACGTCACGACGGGCAGAACTCCTCGGAACACAAACCGGCGATCACGTTGCGGGTGCGGATCATGGCCGCCTGCAGGATGGCCTCGATGTGATCGAAACGGATGCCGTCGCGGCTGTCGGCGCGGCCCGCGGCCCAGTTCGCCACCACGCAAATGGCGGCGTAGGGCAACTCCAGTTCCCTGGCCAGGACGGCCTCGGGCATCCCGGTCATGCCGACGATGTCCGCCCCGTCCCGCTCCAGCCGATCCACCTCGGCGGCGGTCTCCAGGCGCGGTCCCTGGGTGGCGGCATACACCGCTCCCTCCAGAATGGTTTCTCCCGCCGCCTCCGCCGCCCGCAGCAGCTCGGCACGCAGGGCCTCGTCATAGGGATAGGTGAAATCCACGTGGACCACCTGACTGACGCCGCTTTCGAAAAACGTGGAGGAGCGGCCCCAAGTGTAATCGATGATCTGATGGGGGATCACCAGGCTGCCCGGTACCAGGTCCTGCCGGATGCCGCCGACCGAGGCCACCGAGACGATGCGTCCGGCCTTCGCTTCCTTGAGCGCCCAGAGGTTGGCCCGATAATTCACCATGTGCGGCGGAATGGTGTGACCATAGCCGTGACGGGCGAGGAAGACCACCGATTGACCACCGATCCGGCCGAAGGTCAGCGCCCCCGATGGATCGCCGAACGGCGTGCGCACCACTTCCCGGTGCGACACGTCCAGGTTGGCGAGCTGGGTCAGACCGCTGCCGCCGATGATTGCCAACATTTGTCCATCCTCCCGTCGCTGCTGAAGTCAGAGCCGGACATGCGCCGTGTTAGAATGCGCGCCCGTTTTTTCGCACCGCAACATTCCTCCCAGGATCCCTCCCTCATGAGCCGCGCTCTCCGAAACATCGCCATTATCGCCCACGTGGACCACGGCAAGACCACGCTGGTGGACCAATTGCTCCGCCAATCCGGCACTTTCCGTGAAAACCAGCAGGTGGACGAGCGGGTCATGGACAGCAACGACCTGGAAAGGGAACGGGGTATCACCATCCTCGCCAAGAACACCGCCATCGACTACGAAGGCACCCACATCAACATCGTCGACACCCCCGGCCACGCCGACTTCGGCGGCGAGGTGGAACGGGTGCTGGGCATGGTGGACGGCGTGCTGCTGCTGGTGGATGCGGTCGAAGGCCCGATGCCGCAGACCCGCTTCGTCACCAAGAAGGCCCTGGCCCTGGGCTTGAAGCCCATCGTCGTGATCAACAAGATCGACCGCCCCGGCGCCCGCGCCAACTGGGTGGTGGACCAGACCTTCGACCTCTTCGACAAGCTCGGCGCCACCGACGAACAGCTGGATTTCCCCATCGTCTACGCCTCGGGCCTCAACGGCTTCGCCAAGCTGGACCTCAAGGCGGAATCCAGCGACATGCGCCCCCTGTTCGAGACCGTGCTGTCCCACGTGCGGCCGCCCGCCGGCGACCCGGGCGAGCCCCTGCAGTTGCAGCTCGCGGCGCTGGACTATTCCACCTACACCGGCCGCCTGGGCGTCGGCCGCATCCTCAACGGCCGCATCAAGCCGGGCCAGTTCGTCGCCGTGATGAACCACGAGGTCCAGGTCGCTTCCGGCCGCATCAACCAGGTGCTGGGCTTCCAGGGCCTGGAGCGGGTGCCCGTGGAGGAGGCCGAGGCCGGCGACATCGTGATCATCTCCGGCATCGAGGACATCGGCATCGGCCTCACCATCGCCGACCGCGACAATCCCATCGGCCTGCCCATGCTGACCGTGGACGAACCCACCCTGACCATGGACTTCATGGTCAACTCCTCGCCGCTCGCCGGCACCGAGGGCAAGTTCATCACCAGCCGCCAGATCCGCGACCGCCTGACCAAGGAGTTGCTGACCAACGTCGCGCTGCGCGTCGAGGACACCGCCGACTCCGACGTGTTCCGCGTCTCCGGCCGCGGCGAACTGCACCTCACCATCCTGCTGGAGAACATGCGCCGCGAAGGCTTCGAGATCGCGGTGGCAAAGCCGCGCGTGGTGTACAAGGAGATCGACGGCGAGAAGTGCGAGCCCTACGAGAACCTCACCATCGATCTGGAGGACAGCAACCAGGGCGCCGTGATGGAGGAGCTGGGCCGACGCCGCGGCGAACTCACCAACATGGAGTCCGACGGCCAGGGCCGCACCCGCCTCGAATACCACATTCCCGCGCGCGGCCTGATCGGCTTCCAGTCCGACTTCATGACCATGACCCGCGGCACCGGCCTGATGAGCCACATCTTCGACGACTACAAGCCGGTCAAGCCCGACCTGCCCGGCCGCCACAACGGCGTGCTGGTGTCGCAGGAAGACGGCGAGGCCGTGGCCTACGCCCTGTGGAACCTGGAGGACCGCGGCCGCATGTTCGTCAGCCCCGGCGACAAGCTCTACGAGGGCATGATCATCGGCATCCACAGCCGCGACAACGACCTGGTGGTGAACCCGATCAAGGGCAAGAAGCTCACCAACGTCCGCGCCTCCGGCACCGACGAGGCCGTGCGCCTGACCACGCCGATCAAGCTCACGCTCGAATCCGCCGTGGAGTTCATCGACGACGACGAACTGGTGGAAATCACCCCGAAATCGATCCGCCTGCGCAAGCGCCATCTGAAGGAACACGAGCGCCGCCGCGCGGTGCGGGAGAGCGATGCCGGCTGACGCCGCCGCGCGCATCGCGCTGAAACCCGGCCCCATCCGAAGCCTCCTGTACCCAGGAGGCTTTTTCTTTCGGTGCGCCAGGCATATGGCCCGTGGCGCCGTGACTGGCGCGCCGACTCAAGGCGGTTGTCGTCGGATGACGACGACCGTATAGTTTGACGAATGTTAAAGAAGATCAATGTTGCCGACCTGCGGCGGAACATGTTCATCCACGAACTCTGCGGCTCCTGGATGGAACACCCTTTCTGGCGCGCGTCCTTTTTGCTCAAGGACCACAAGGATCTGCAGATTCTCCGGACCTGCGGCATCACCGAGGTCTGGATCGATACCGAGAAGGGCCTCGACGTCGCGGCGGGTCAGGCCAAGGAGGAGGCCGAGCAGGAGATCAATCTCGAACTCGATCGGGCGGATGACGGTCCGGTCCAGGCGCAAGTCCCCTTGGCCGACGAAGTCCGCGTCGCCGCCCGCATCGTGGCCCGGTCCAAGGCGGCCGTCAGCTCCATGTTCCAGGAAGCCCGAATGGGCAAGGCCTTGAATGCCGACGACGCCATCCCCCTCGTGGAGGAAATCTCGTCCTCGGTATACCGCAATCCCGGCGCAATCGTCAGCCTGGTCAGGCTCAAGAACAAGGACGAGTACACCTACATGCATTCAGTGGCCGTCTGTGCCCTGATGGTGGCACTGGCCCGACAACTCGGACTCAACGAAACCGATACCCGGGAGGCCGGCCTGGCGGGACTGCTCCATGACGTGGGAAAGATGATGATTCCCGACGCAGTGCTGAACAAGCCGGGAAAGCTGACGGACGACGAGTTCACCCTGATCAAGAGCCATCCGGAAGAGGGGCACAAGCTCCTCCTCGAAGGCAGGAACATCAGCCATTCGACGCTGGACGTCTGCCTGCATCACCACGAAAAAGTCGATGGCAGCGGTTATCCGCACCATCTCAAGAGCGAGGAAATCACGCTGTTCGCCAAGATGGGCGCGGTTTGCGACGTCTATGACGCCATTACCTCCAACCGCCCGTACAAGGCCGGCTGGGATCCGGCCGAATCGCTGCGCAAAATGGCCGAATGGGCCAAGGGCCATTTTGACGAACCGATCTTCCAGACCTTCGTCAAAAGCGTCGGCATCTATCCCATAGGCTCGCTGGTCCGCCTGGAATCCGGCCGTTTGGGGGTCGTGGTGGATCAGGGAGAGAACTCCTTGCTGACACCCAAGGTACGTACGTTTTTTTCCACCAGGTCGGGCGTATACATCAAGCCGGAACTGATCGACCTTTCAAGGCCGGCCGCCAGGGACAAGATCGTCGGGCGCGAAGACGCCGAGAAATGGGGAATCAAGAACGTCGAACGGATGTGGATGATGCCCGCATAGCGGGCCGGCGGGTTGCGCCAGGCTTATCCTTAAAACCTCAATTTGTGCGTCGTCAGCGGATGTCCAGATACTCCCCGAAAGCCTCCCCGACCTCCGGATGGCGCAGGCCGAATTCCACCGTCGCCTGGAGATAGCCGAGCTTGGAGCCGCAGTCGTAGCGGGTGCCCTGGTAGCGATGGGCCAGCACCTGCTCCTCGTCGAGCAGGGCGGCGATGCCGTCGGTCAGCTGGATCTCGCCGCCGGAGCCGGGCCGCACCCGCGCCAGGTGGTGGAAGATGCGCGGCGTCAGGATGTAGCGGCCGACCACCGCCAGGGTCGACGGCGCATCCTCGGGCCGGGGCTTCTCGACGATCGCGGAAATCTGCTCGATGCGTTCCGCCAGCGGGCGGCTGGCGACGATGCCGTAGCTCTTGGTCTCGGCCCTGGGCACGTCCTGCACGCCCAGCACCGAGCAGTGGTAGTAGTCGTAGGCATCCACCATCTGGCGCAGCACCGGCGGGTTGCCGTCGAGCAGATCGTCGGCCAGCAGCACGGCGAAGGGCTCGTCGTTGACCACCGGCCTGGCGCAGAGCACCGCGTGGCCGAGGCCGAGCGCCTCGGGCTGGCGGATGTAGATGCAGTTGATGTTCTTGGGCATCATCTGCCGCACGAATTCCAGCAATTCGGTCTTGCCCCGCACCTCGAGCTCGTTCTCGAGTTCGTAGGCCTTGTCGAAATGATCCTCGATGGCGCGCTTGCTGCGGCCGGTGACGAAGATCATGTCGGTGACCCCCGCCGCCACCGCCTCCTCCACCGCGTACTGGATCAGCGGCTTGTCCACGATGGGCATCATTTCCTTGGGGCTGGCCTTGGTGGCGGGCAGGAAGCGGGTGCCCAGCCCGGCCACGGGGAAGACGGCCTTGGTGACTTTTTTCATTGTTCCAGCAACTCCATCAACTGCGATTCATCGAGCACCGGCACGCCCAGCTCCTGGGCACGGACGAGCTTGGAGCCGGCCTCGGCGCCGGCCACCACGTAATGGGTTTTCTTCGACACCGAGCCGGCCACCTTGCCGCCCCGGGACTCTATCAAATCCTTGGCTTCGTCGCGGGACAGGGTGGGCAGGGCGCCGGTGAGGACGAAAGTCTTGCCGGCCAGCGGCGCCGCCACTGCGGCGGCGGCCTCTCCCTCGGTCCAGTTCAGGCCGGCGGCGCGCAGGGCCGCGATCACCTCGCGGTTGTGGGGCTGGGCGAAGAAATGGGCCAGCGAGGCCGCCACCACCGGCCCCACCTCGGGCACCTGCTGCAATCGTTCCTCGCTGGCCGCCAGCAGGGCGTCCAGGCCACCGAAATAGCGGGCCAGATCCTTCGCCGTGGCCTCGCCCACGTTGCGGATGCCGAGCGCGAAAATGAAGCGGGCCAGGGTCGTCCGCCGACTCTTGTCGATGGCGGCCAGCAGGTTCCGCGCCGACTTCTCGGCCATGCGCTCGAGCCCGGCCAACTGTTCCAGGGTGAGTCCGTAGAGATCGGCGGCGGTATGGACCAGACCGCCATCGACCAACTGGTCCACCAACTTGTCGCCGAGGCCCTCGATGTCCATCGCGCGGCGTCCGGCGAAGTGCAGCAGCGCCTGCTTGCGCTGGGCCGGGCAATAGAGACCGCCGGTGCAGCGGGCGATGGCCTCGCCCTCGGGCTTTTCGATGGCGGAGCCACATTCGGGGCAATGCGTCGGCATGACGACGGGCGGATGCAGCGGCTCGCCGCCGAACAGGTCCCGCGTCGGCCGCTTCTCGGCGACCACCGCCACCACTTCCGGAATCACGTCGCCGGCGCGGCGCACGATCACCGTGTCGCCCACCCGCACGTCCTTGCGCTCCACCTCCTCGAAGTTGTGCAGGGTGGCGTTGGTCACCGTCACGCCGCCGACGAAGACCGGCGCCAGGCGCGCCACCGGCGTGATCGCGCCGGTGCGCCCGACCTGCACCTCGATGGCCTCCACCGTGGTCAGCATCTCCTGCGCCGGATACTTGTGGGCCACGGCCCAGCGCGGCTCTCGGCTGACGAAGCCCAGCCGCGCCTGGAGCTCGAAACGATTCACCTTGTACACCACGCCGTCGATGTCGAACGGCAGCTGGTCGCGCCGCGCCGCGATTTCCCGATGGAAGGCGACCAGTCCCGACGCGCCGAGCACCACCGCGCGGTGTTCGCACACCGGCAGGCCCATGGCGACGAATGCCTCCAGCAGTTCGCCGTGGGTCGCCGGCAGCGGCCAGCCCTGGACCTCCCCCAGGCCATAGGCGAAGAAGCTCAGCGGCCGCCGCGCGGCGATGGCCGGATCGAGCTGGCGGATACTGCCGGCGGCGGCGTTGCGGGGATTGACGAAAGTCTTCTCCCCGCGCTCGCGCTGACGCTGGTTCATGCGTTCGAAGTCGTCGCGGCGCAGGTAGATCTCACCCCGCACTTCCAGCACCGGCGCCCGCATCGCGCCGTCATCGCGCAGGCGCAGCGGGATCTGGCGCAGGGTGCGGACGTTCTGGGTGACGTCCTCGCCCACCTCGCCATCGCCGCGGGTGGCGGCCTGGATCAGCAGGCCATGCTCGTAGCGCAGGCTGATCGCCAGGCCGTCGAACTTCAGTTCGGCCGCGTACTCCAGCGGCGGCTCGCCCTCGCCCAGCCCCAGCTCGCGCCGCACGCGGGCATCGAAGCCCTCGGCGCCACTGGCCTCGGTGTCGGTCTCGGTGCGGATCGACAGCATCGGCACGCGGTGCCGCACCTGACCGAAGGCCGGCAGGGGCGCCCCCCCCACGCGCAGGGTGGGCGAATCGGCGCTGCGCAGTTCGGGATGAGCCGCCTCCAGTTCCTGCAATTCGCGGAACAGACGGTCGTACTCGGCATCAGGAATGATCGGCGCGTCGAGGACGTAATAAGCGCGGTTGTGGCGCTCGATCTCCTCGCGCAGCGCCTCGACGCGTGCGGCGACGCTCATTCAGACGAATAGGCGCAGCGCGCGCGGGCCGCCGGCGGGCAGTTCGCTGGCCGCCATGCGCTTCTGGATCTCGGCGATCTTGCCACGGATGCTGGTCAACACGTTGTCCGCCAGGAGTCGGCGCTGGTCGTCCACCAGTATGCCGTCGACGGCGACCGACAGACGCCGCGCCGCCGCCAGCAACTGGTCGAACACCGCCGGACCGGCGGCCACGCGCGGCACGTCCAGCCAGAAGGTGACGCCCGGCGTCGTCATGCCGCGCATCTCCTCCAGCACGAAGGGAGCGGCGTCAAAGTTGGACAGGGTGATCAGGGTCCGGCCGTGATCGTCCACCAGGTGGAACATTCCGTCCGGACGCCACTGGAAGCCGGCCGATTCGAGCAGGCCGCGCAGCTTGCTGCCGGCGATCCCGGCGCCGTTGCGGTTCACCACGTGGACCGCGATCTGGACGTCGACGCTGGCGCAGAATTCGTCCAGGGCCACGGCGTGCTTGTGCACCTCGGCCAGCGGCGGCTTGGCGGCGTGTCCGCCCAGGTCGCGCACCGCCTGTTCCAGGGTTTCCACGAACAAGGCCAGTTCGCTCTCGGCCAGCGCGCCCTGGCGGTCGGCCAATTGCAGCAGCGCGCGCGCCTCGGCGTAGCTGCCCGACTCGTGAGGCGCCACTTCATGCCAGCCGCGATCGCCGCGCACGATCAGCCGCAGGCGCTTGGACACCCGTCCGCTCAGGCTGTGCAGGGCCTGCCAGAGGCGCTCGGCCGGCTGTGGCTGCGCGAAATCGAGATTCACACCGATTTCCACCACCGGATCGTGCAGGGATTCGTCCGGCTCGCCATCCGCCGACACCGGCACCGGTTCCTGCGCTTGCCGGACGGGCGCGACGGACTCCGACACCGCCAGCACTTCATCCACTTCCAGCACCGCCGGCTCCAGCCGTGGCGCCGCATCCTCCACCGCGCTCTCCACCGCGACCGCCTCCACGTCCGGCAGGTCGCCGAGCGCCGGCTCCAGCCGCTCGTCCGGCGCATCGGGCGCGACGCTCTCCTGGACGGCATCCGCCGGCTCCGCGTCGGCGGCCTGCGCGTCGCCCAGCAGCACGTCGGGCTGACCGCCGCGGAAGACGCGCTCGGCGGCCTTGCGATGGCGCCGCTCCTGCAGCAGATTGAACACCCAGACGCCGATCACGACGGCCGCGCCGGCGGCGATCAGACTCAACTGGAAATCGGTAAGCATCATTTCAAGCCTCCCCTCGGGGGCAGCGAACGAAGTGAGCGTGGGGGTCATTCATCTCAGGCTGCCTTTTCCTCGGTCATGCGCAACGCTTCTTCCATGTCCACCTCGACCACGCGGGAAACGCCCCGCTCCTGCATGGTAACCCCGATCAATTGCTGGGCCATTTCCATCGCGATCTTGTTGTGGGAAATGAAAATGAACTGGGTGACCGCCGACATGCGCTTCACCATCTCGGCGAAGCGCGCGGTGTTGGAGTCGTCCAGCGGCGCGTCCACCTCGTCCAGCAGGCAGAACGGCGCCGGGTTCAACTGGAACATCGCGAACACCAGGGCGATCGCGGTGAGCGCCTTCTCGCCGCCGGAGAGCAGATGGATCGTGGAATTCTTCTTTCCCGGCGGCTGGGCCATGATCTGCACGCCGGCGTCGAGGATCTCGTCGCCGGTCAGGATCAGCCGCGCCTCGCCGCCGCCGAACAACTGGGGGAACAGGGTGCCGAAGTGGCGGTTCACCGTGTCGTAGGTCTCCTGCAGCTGTTCGCGGGTCTCCCGGTCGATGCGGCGGATCGCGTCCTCCAGGGTGTTGATCGCCTCCAGCAGATCGCCGGACTGGGCATCGAGGAAGCCCTTGCGTTCGCGGGCGGAGTTCAGCTCCTCCAGGGCCGCCAGGTTCACCGGCCCCAGGGCCTCGATCTCCGTTCCCAGGCGGGTGATTTCCGCCTGCATCACGTTGTCGCGCAGGCCCGGCAGCAGATCGGGGATCAGCGCGCCCTCGTCGGCATTGGCCTCGACCAGGCGCTGCTGGTACTGCTCCTCGTTGAGCTGCGCCGCCTGCTGCTTGAGCTTCAGCTCGTTGATCCGGTCGCGCAGCGGCGTCAGCCCCTGCTCCAGGCGCAGGCGCTGCTCGTCCATCGCGCGCAGTTCGGCGGCCACGGTTTCCATCGCGTTGCGCCGCTCGGCGAGCAGGCCCTCGCGGCTTTGCTTGTCGGCCAGCGCCGCCTGCAACTGGTCCAGCAGCACGTCGTCGCTGAGGCCGGCCAGTTCCTCCCGCGCCCGCAGCGTTTCGTCCGCCACCCGCTCCAGTTGCGCCTGGGCGATCTCGGCGTTGCGCGCGTTGTCTTCCAGCTTGGACAGGCACTCGCGCTCGGAGAAGCCCGCCTCCTGGGCCTCGCGGGAGAGCTGTTGCTCCAGCGCGCGGGTCTCGCGCAGGGCGGTTTCCTTCTGGCGCTGGATCTCGCCGGCGCGGGCCAGGCGTTCCTGCGCCACTTCCAGTTGCTCGGTCCAGCGCGCCGCGCCCTCCTCGGCCCGCAACTGGGCGGCGCGTTCGGTCTCTTCGTGGCGGCGGACGTCCTCCAGGTCGCGGGATATCTGCCCCGCCCGCTCCTCGAAGCGGGCCTGGGCCTGGGCCAGCTTGAGGGCCTCGACCTGGGCGGCGTGGGCGCGCTGGCGCGCCTCCTGCTCGCCGCGGCGCGCCTGGGCCAGTTCGGCCTGGGTCTCGGCCAGTTGCCGTTCCGCGTCCTGCTGGACTTCGCGCGCGGCCTCCTCGTCCTGCTGGCGCGCTTCGAGCAGCGCCTCCAGTTCGTCGATCTCGCGCTGCCGCTCGATCACGCCGTGGGTCCTGGCGTCCGGCACGTACAGCGTCAGGCCGTGGGCGCCGCGCAGGTGGCCGGCGCGGTTCACGTATTGCGTCTGCGAAGCCGGCGGCGGACAGGACGCCAAGTCCTCGGCCACCCGCACCTGGCCCAGCCATTCGTCGAGCACGGCGGTCCAGCGCGGGTCGTCGCTCCTCACCTTGGCGCGCAGGCCGTCGGCGAGCACCGGGACGGCAGGAGCGGCGGCGCCGTCGGGCAGGGCCAGGGCGAAAATCGTCGGCGGCGGCTCCGCCAGGGCGGCGGCGGCCGTGGCGCCATCGGCGACCAGGGCGGAAAGCCGCTCGCGCAGCACCGCCTCGACCGCGGTTTCCCAGCCGGCCTCGACTTGCAGGCCCTGCCACAGGGGCTTGGCCTGATCCAGGCCGCGCGCCTTCAGCCATGCGCCGATGTCGCCGTTCTGCTGGACGCGCTTTTGCAGTTGCACCAGGGCGTCGCGCCGGGCCACGGTCGCGGTGGCCTCGCGGTGCGCGGCCTGGAGGCGTTCCCGCGCCATGCGCAGCGCCGCTTCCAGTTCCGGCAGCCGGGCCTGCAACTGCGCCAGGCGCTCCTGCTGCATGGCCAGTTCATCCTCGGCCCGGGCCTGGGCTTCCTGGGTCGCCGCCAGTTGCACCGGGTCCGGCGCGCCCAGGGCGTTCCGCTCCTGCTCCAGCCGCGCCGCGCGCTGGCCCAGGCCCTCCAGGGCGCGGGCGGCATGGCCCCGGTCGGCCTCGGCCAGGCGCAGGCCCTGCTCGGCTTCGCCCAGCAACATCCGTGCTTCGGACAGCGCGCTGCCGGCGGCCTGCACCGCCTCCTCGGCCTGCGGCAGGCGCTCGGCGGCCTCCTCATGGCGGGCGCCGGCGGTCTCGGCGCGCAGCCGGGCGTTGTCCAGCAGCGAGTTCCAGCGCGCCGCGTCCTGCTGCAACTGGGCGGACTGGCCGCGCCAGTGGCCGTCCTCCACCGACAGTTGCTGCAAGCGCTGTTCCAGGCGCAGGGTGGTCTCCCGCATGCGGCCGATTTCGCTCTCCAGGCGGGTGACTTCGGCGTTGGCGGCGTACATCTCGGCCTGGGTGCCGTGCAGCGCGTCGGACGCGGCGAAATGCGCTTCCCGTGCGTGCTCCACCCGCGCCTCGATCTCGCGCAACTGGGCGGTTTCCGCCTCCAGGCGGGTCGCCGACTCGGCCACGGTGGTGGCCAGGCGCGCGGCGTCCTGGCGCGCGTCGTTGCGCTTCTTGAGCCAGAGCAGCTGCTGCTTGTGGCTCAGCCGGGCGTTGAGGTCCTTGTACTGACGCGCCACCTCGGCCTGGGATTCGAGACGGCCGATCTGACCGTCCAGTTCGTTGCGGATGTCCTCCACCCGCGACAGGTTCTCGCGCGCATCCTCCAGGCGGTGCTCGGTCTCCTTGCGCCGCTCCTTGTATTTGGTGACGCCGGCCGCCTCCTCCAGGAAACCGCGCAGGTCGTCGGGCCTGGCCTCGACGATGCGGGAGATCATGCCCTGGCCGATGATGGCGTAGGCGCGGGGACCGAGGCCGGTGCCGAGGAACAGGTCGATCACGTCGCGGCGGCGGACGTGGAGGTTGTTGATGTAGTAGCTGGAGTTGCCCTCGCGGTCGAGCACGCGCTTGACCGTGATCTCGGCGTACTGGCTCCACTGGCCGGCGGCCTTGCCCAGGTTGTTGTCGAAGAACAGCTCGACGCTGGCCCGGCTCACCTCCTTGCGGGTGCCGGAGCCCTTGAAGATCACGTCCTGGATCGACTCGCCGCGCAACTCGGAGGCCTTGGACTCCCCCAGCACCCAGCGCACCGCGTCGATGATGTTGGACTTGCCGCAGCCGTTGGGCCCGACGACTCCGGCCAGCTGCCCGGGGAAGAGCACCGTGGTGGGATCGACGAAGGACTTGAATCCGGCGAGTTTGAGTTTGGTCAGGCGCACGACGAAGCTGGCGGTCTCGATGGTGGAATGGTCGGGCAATCCCCGAAGAGCGGCGATTATAATCGCTACTGCTTTTCCAACCCCTCACTCCGCCATCATGTCCACCCAGCCCGGCAAAACCCTGGAAACCTTCCCCAACCCCGCGCCCCACCGGGATTATCAGATCCACATGGAAATTCCGGAATTCACCTGCCTGTGCCCCAAAACCGGGCAACCGGACTTCGCCGTGCTGACCCTGGACTACATCGCCGACAAGCTCTGCGTCGAACTGAAGAGCCTCAAGCTCTACACATGGAGTTTCCGCGACGAGGGCCACTTCCACGAGGACGTCACCAACCGCATCCTCGACGACCTGGCGAAAACCCTGAAGCCGCGCTTCATGCGCCTCACCGCCCGCTTCTACGTGCGCGGCGGAATCTTCACCAACGTGGTGGCCGAACACCGCAAGAAAGGCTGGAAACCCGCCCCCCGCGTGGAACTGGCGGAATTCGACGGCCAGTCCAACACCCGCTGAATACCCGCCGGACCGGCGGCTTCGCCCGCGCCCCCGAGCACTACCTCAGCGCGCCGCCAATCCCTTCGCCCAGCCCCTGCAAGGGGCCCAGGGGATTGTGGCTCCGTTCCATCTCATGCAGCGCGGGCTGGCCGCTCCATTGCTTGAACACCACCAGCCCATCCACCAGGATGACCAGGGCGACGAAGCGCCAACCGACAATCTCGGTCTCCCGGCTGAAATTCAGGAAATCCGCCCAGAAACCACCGATACGCTTGCGCTTGACCCGGCTTTGCTCGATCTGGTAGCCGATGCAGCGGTCCTGGGCCAGGATGCATTCCCGGACGCCCCTGGGCTGCGCATCCAACGGCAGGCTCGCGCTGGGCAGCACCGCGTGGGCCACCTGGGAATAGTTGAGAATCTGCACATTGGCCTTCTTGCCGGGGTCGAAGCCGAGCCCTTGCAGATCCTCCGCCCCGCTCCGATAGGGCTCGATCCGATCGAACGCCGCCTTGGCTTCGTTGAACCCTCCCCAGACGTCGTCCACCTGCCTGCCGCCCTCGGGCAACAGGCTGCGGCAACCGGTCAGTAACAGCAGGAGCAGGCACAGTCTTTTCATCGATCCACCCCCTGGAGGCATGGGCAGACGCCGAACGCCGGCGCGTCTCCACAGCATACCAGCCCACCGGGACGGGACAAGAAGCCGCCGCGGACGGCCGCCACCACGGTTACATCGGCAACGTGAGCTTACAAAGCGACGCGCAGCGGAGCGGGCAATCGGTTCAATATTCGCGACATGGTTTTTCCAATTCAGCGGAGGTGGATCATGAAAGCGAGCAGAGCGATTCCGCTCGCCCTGGCGGCGGCACTCCTCGGCCTGGCGCTGCCGGCCCAGGCCGACAGGCACCACGGTGGCGGACGCGGCGGCGGCTGGCGCGGCGACATCGCCCATTTCCCGCGCCACGACCTGCAGCACTGGCGCGGCGGAAATTGGCGCCATGGCTGGCATGACGGCCATCTGGGCTGGTGGTGGGTGGTGGCGGGCGCCTGGTATTTCTATCCTCAGCCGATCAGGCCCTATCCCGACCCCTACCGTCCCCCGGTGGTCCTGGTACCCGCCGAGCCCGAGGTTCCGCCCGTGGCGACCACCCAGCCGGTGCCGCAGGTCTGGTACTACTGCGAGTCGGCGCGGGCGTATTACCCCTACGTCGCCAGTTGCCCGACCGGCTGGAAGGCGGTGCCGGCGACACCGCCGGGCGTGGCGGACGTTCCGCCGCAGCGCTAGGAGCCGAATCATGGACCCCATGAAGCACGTCGCGCTGGCGAGCCTGGCGCTCCTTCTCGCCGCCTGCGCCACGGCGCCCGTCGGACCGCGCGTCGCGGTGATGCCGGCGCCGGGCAAGCCCTTCGAGGTCTTCGTCGAGGAAGACCGCATCTGCCGCCAATGGGCGGATCAATCCCTGGGCGTGGACGCCACCGACGCGGCCAACCGGGCCTGGGTGGGCACGACCGCGGTCGGCACGGCCGTCGGCGCGGTGGCGGGCGCGGCCGTCGGCGGCCGCGACAGCGCCGGCGCCGGCGCGGCGATGGGCACGGTGATGGGCGCCGCCGCCGGTTCGGACCGCTCGGCGGCGACCTCCTACGATCTGCAGCGGCGCTACGACATCGCCTATCAGCAATGCATGTACGCCAAGGGCAACCAGATACCCGGCTACCGCACCCAGCCGGCGGCGGGTACCGCCGCGCCTCCGCCGCCTCCACCGCCGCCCCGTTGAAGGCGCGGGCGCGGATGGCGGCCCGCTGAGGCGGGTACGGAGCGGGGCCGGCGTATCATGCGTGCTGCCCCGCGCGTCGTGGGGTACGCGAGAATTCCGCCCGCCCAATGACATCCTCCCGTTCCGACATACCGGCGTTCGCCCTGTCCACGACCGAGGTGCTGCAGCGCCTGGCCACGGACGGCAAACAGGGGCTCGATGCCGCTGAAGCCGCCGCCCGTCTCCTGCGCCACGGCCCCAACCGCCTCGCCGAGACCGCGCCGCGCCCGGCCTGGCTGAGGTTCCTCGACCAGTTCAAGAGCCTGCTGATCCTGCTGCTGCTCGGCGCGGCGGTCCTGGCCGGCGCGGTGGGCGACCTGAAGGACACGCTGGTCATCGCCAGCGTGGTGCTGCTGAACGCCGCCCTCGGCTTCGTCCAGGAGTACCGCGCCGAAGCCGCCCTGGCGGCGCTGAAGAACATGCTGGCGCCGGTGGCCCGGGTGCGGCGCGGCGGCGGAACCCGGGAAGTGGATGCGGCGAGCCTGGTGCCCGGCGACCTGCTGCTGCTGGAGGCCGGCGACCGGATTCCGGCCGACGCCCGGGTGCTCGCCGCCCACGGCGCCGAGGCGGCGGAAGCGGCCCTCACCGGCGAATCGCAGACCGTCGCCAAGACCGCCGATATCGCGGCCGCCGACACACCCCTGGCCGAACGCGGCAACATGCTCTACATGAACACGGTGCTCACCCGCGGCCGCATCGAGGCCGTGGTCGTCGCCACCGGCATGGACACCGAGATGGGGCGCCTGGCGGGCCTTTTGACCGCCACCGCCGAATCCGCCACGCCCCTGCAACGCCAGCTCGACCACCTGGGCAAGCGCCTGGCCGCCATCGCCGGCGGCGTGGTGGGCCTGATCTTCCTGCTCGGCCTGGCCCGGGGCGACGACCTGGTGGCGACGACGATGACCGCCATCGCCCTCGCCGTGGCCGCCATTCCCGAGGGCCTGCCGGCGGTGGTCACCGTCACCCTGGCGCTGGGAATGCGCCGCATGGCCCAGCGCCACGCGGTGGTCAAGAAACTCGCCGCGGTGGAGACCCTGGGCTGCACCACGGTGATCTGCTCGGACAAGACCGGCACCCTGACCGTCAACCAGATGACCGCCCGGCGCCTGTTCTACCAGGGCCGCGACTTCGCCGTCACCGGCGAGGGTTACCGGACCGAAGGCGCGATCGGCGCGGCCGACGGTGGCGCCGATCCGGACTTCCGTCCGCTGCTCGTCCCCGCCGCCCTCTGCGCCGATGCCCGGCTGCGCGACGGCCAACTGATCGGCGACCCCACCGAGGGCGCCCTGCTCGCCCTGGCGGCCAAGGGCGGAATCGCCGCCGGTGAAGCCGCCGCCCGGAGCGTACGCATCGCCGAGATTCCCTTCGACGCCGCCCACAAGTTCATGGCCACCTTCCACCGCGACGGCGAGCGGGTGCGGGTCTGGCTCAAGGGCGCGCCGGACGTGCTGCTGGCCCGCGCCGGCCGCTACCTGGACGCCGGCGGCGCGGCGCCGCTGGACCCGGCCGCGAGGAACCGCTTCGAGGCCGCCAACGCGGCGCTGGCCGGGCAGGCGATGCGGGTGCTGGCCCTGGCCGGACGCGAGATCCCGGCGCGGGAGTTCGACGCGGCTGGCGGACCGGAAGGCGACCTGATGGCCTGGACCGACGACCTGACGCTGCTCGGCCTGGTCGGCATCATCGACCCGCCCCGGCCCGAGGTCCGCGACGCCATCCGCAGCTGCCAGGCCGCCGGCATCGCGGTGAAGATGATCACCGGCGACCATCCGGCCACCGCCGCCGCCATCGCGCGCGACCTGGGCCTGGCGGGCGAAATCCACGAGGGCCGCGAACTGGATGCGCTGAACGACGCCGAACTGGCCGATCTGGTGCTGGAGAGCGCCGCGCTGGCGCGGGTCGCGCCGGAGCACAAGATGCGCATCGTCGCCGCCCTCAAGGCGCGGGGCCACGTGGTGGCGATGACCGGCGACGGCGTCAACGACGCGCCGGCCCTGAAGGCGGCCGACATCGGCGTGGCGATGGGCGTCACCGGCACCGCCGTCGCCCAGGAGGCCGCGACCCTGGTGCTCACCGACGACAACTTCGCCAGCATCGTCGGCGCGGTGCGCGACGGCCGGGCGATTTACGACAACATCGTCAAGTTCGTGCGCTTCCAGCTTTCCACCAACATCGGCGCGATCCTGACGGTGCTGGGCGCGCCCCTGTTCGGCCTGCCCACGCCGTTCACCGCGATCCAGATCCTCTGGGTGAACATCATCATGGACGGTCCGCCGGCGATGACCCTGGGCATCGAGCCGGCCCGGCCGGACATCATGACGCGGCCGCCGCGCCCGACCGGGACCGCGATCCTGACCGGCCGGCGCCTGCTGCTGCTGGGCCTGTTCGGCCTGGCGATGGCGGCCGGCACCCTGGCGGCCTATGCCTGGGGCCTGCGCCAGGACGGCCACGCCTACGCCGCGACGCTGGCCTTCACCACCTTCGTGCTGTTCCAGTTCTTCAACATCTTCAACGCCCGCGCCGAGGACGGCAGCGCCTTCAATCGCCAGTTCTTCAGCAACGGCAAGCTCTGGCTGGCGCTGGCCGGGATACTGCTTTCACAGGCCATGGCGGTCCATTGGCCGCCGGCCCAGGCAGTTTTCGACACCGTCGCGCTGCGTCCGCAGGACTGGCTGCTGGCGCTGGCCGTCGCCGCCAGCGTGCTGCTGCTGGAAGAGGCGCGCAAACTGGCGGGAAAGGCGCTGCGCCGCGATGGATAGCCCCCAACTTCACGATTCGCGGCTGGTGCGCTGGCTCTACCTGGGCGCCGGCACCGTCGCCCTGCTGCTGGGCCTGATCGGCGCCTTGCTGCCGGTGCTGCCCACCACGCCTTTCGTGCTGCTGGCGGCGGCCTGCTTCGCCCGCGGCTCGATCCATATCCACGACTGGCTGCTGCGCAATCGCCTGGCCGGGCCCATCATCCGCGAGTGGCAGGAATACCGCGCCATGGACCGGCGCGTCAAGCGCTGGGCCTTCCTGCTGATGGGAGTATCCTTCACGGGCTCCATCCTGATGATGCCCTCGTCCTGGCATCGCCTGATGCTGTTGGGCCTGGCCATCGTGGCCGGCATCACCCTGTGGCGGGTGCCGGTGCGCCCTCTGGAGCAGCCCGAAGCCCCGAAGCGACAAGACACTTGAAGGAGGAATCCGGATGCCAAGAATCGAAGTGGAAGACACCGTCGACGACTGGCTCATGTTGAATCCCGCCCTGGGAAAGGGTCTCTCTGTCCTGGGCCAGGCGGTCTACACCGCCAGCGGACTGCCCCTGCGCATCCTCGAGGCCGCCCGTATGCGCATCGCCATCGCCAATGACTGCCATACCTGCCGCAATGCCCGCCAGGCACGGGCCACCGAATGCGGACTCGACCAGGATTTCTACGCCCATATTCTGGAATGGCGCAGCTGGCCCGGCTTCAACGCACGGGAGAGACTGGCCATCGAATATGCCGAGCGTTTCACCCAAGATCACCTCGGTCTGGCCGGCGATGATGATTTCTGGCAAAGGCTGCGCCGCCAGTTCACTGACGTGGAAATCAGCAGTCTGGCGGTATGTTGTTCCCTCTGGCTGGGCGCGGGCCGTACGGCGCGGGTCCTGGATGTGGGGCAGACTTGTCAGCTCACCCTGGAGTCCGTGACACCCTGCTGATCGGTTCAGTTGGCTGTTTCACGCTAACCGGGCCGTGTGTCCGCGTCGGCTTCGGGCGCGGCTTCCGAAATACGGCTCGCCAGCACTTTGTCGATGCGCTTGCCGTCCAGGTCCACCACCTCCAGGCGCCAGTTGTCCCAGATCGCCACGTCGGCGGTCTGCGGCAGCCGCCCCAGGAGCCACATGATCAATCCGCTCAGGGTGTGATAGCGGCCCTTGTCCTCGTCCGGCACCGTCTTCAGGCCGAGCCGGTCCTTGAATTCGGGGATCGGAATCAGACCGTCGAGCAGCCAGGAGCCGTCGGCCCGCTGCACGGCCCAGGAGTCCTCCTGGTTGCGCGGCTTGAACTCGCCGGTCACCGCCTCCAGCAAATCCTGCAGCGTCACCAGGCCCTGGACCTCGCCATATTCGTCGATCACCAGCACCAGCTGGGTGCCGGACGCGCGGAAATGCGCCAGCAGATCCATGCCGGTCAGCGACTCCGGCACGAACACCCCCGGATGCAGGCGGGTGGCCAGATCGACCTTGCCGTCGCGCAGCGTCTGATTCAGCAACTGCTTGGCGTTGATCACCCCCAGCACGTCGTCGAGGCCGCCGCGGCAGACCGGAAAACGGGAATGCTCGGTCGTCGAAATGCGCTTCAGGTTTTCCTCCAGCGGCAGATCCAGGTCCAGATAGACGATGTCGGCACGGGGAATCATCAAGGAGGTGATCTGCCGCTCGTCCAGGCGGAACACGTTGCGCACCATCTGGTGCTCCTCCTGCTCGATCACGCCGGATTCGGAGCCTTCTTCCAGCATGGCGTGGATTTCCTCCTCGGTCACGCCGGCGTTGTCCTGCTGATGCTTGCCCAGCAGGCGCAGGATGGTGTCGGTGGACACCGACAGCAGGCGCACGAAAGGCCGCGTGGCCGTCGCCAGCGCCTGCATCGGCCGCGCCACCAGCCGGGCGGTGTCCTCGGGATTGAACTGCCCCAGGCGCTTGGGCACCAGCTCGCCGATGACGATGGAAATGTAGGTGATCACCACCACCACCAGGCCGGTGGCGACCAGACCACTAGCCTCCTGGTCCAGCCCCAGGTTCAGGGACAGCAGCCAGTGGGACAGGGGTTTGGCCAGCACCGCCTCGCCGACGATGCCGTTCAGGATGCCGATCGAGGTGATGCCGATCTGGATGGTGGACAGGAAACGGGTCGGCTGCTCGCCGAGCCGGATCGCCACTTCCGCGCCCTTGTCGCCCTCCTCGGCCCGCTTCATCAGCCGTGCGCGGCGCGCGGTCACCAGCGCGATCTCCGACATGGCGAAAAGGCCGTTGAGAAAAATCAGGGCGATCAGTAACAGGATTTCCATGGGTGTCCGGGCCGGCGCTGCCTGAAGCGATCAGGCAGCCCGCCGTTGCTTGGGGTAATGCCGGGATTATCCCAACTTTCATGGGGAAAAGAAGGCTCGCCCCCCCTTCGCCCCCCTCCGGGGGGTTCGATATGGCTCGCTGCGCTCGGGTGTTTGGGGGAGCGTTGTGGGGGCACCGATAGGTTGCGGCTGCCGCCGCGTGCCGCTTTTCCTTGGGGCGGCCCGGCGGAAAAGCTCTGTCGGTATCGTGGACTCACCCCCTTCGCCCCCCGCCGGGGGGTTCGATATGGCTCGCTGCGCTCGGGTGTTTGGGGGGGCTTCGTGGGGGCATCGATGCGTTGCGGCTTCGCCGCGTGCCGCTTTTCCTTGCGGCGGCGCGGCGGAAAAGCTTTGTCGAGGGAGCGCGGAGGTTCTGCCAAGACGAGGAGGATTTTCGCCGTGCCCGGCGTGTCGCCGTGGTTTGCTTGGACGGCCGAAATCGGCTCCCCATTCAGCGTCGCGGGTCGGTCGCCTCGTTGCCGCCCGGCCCCATGTCCTTGCCATCGACAATGGCCATGAGGAGCCGCATCATCACCTGGGGCAGGCGCGGGGAATCAAGCAGTTCGGGCTGCTCGGCCGTCATGCGGCGCAGCATGGCCGGCACGCCCCGCGCCAGCAGGTAGGCGGCCAGATTCAGATCCGCTTCCTTCACGTCGGCGGCGCGCTTCTCCAGGGAGTGCCGCGTATCGAGCACCGGAGTTTCGACGTCCGGCCCCCGGTCGTCGGCGGACGGGTCGCCGACATGCCGCAGCACCTGGAAATGCTCCACATAGCGGCGATAGAAATCGCCGCCCAAGGCCAGCATGCGCCGCTCGCTCTGGATCAGGCGGGCATTGGCCTCGGCGAGGAAGTCCGGCAACGGCAAGCCCCGAATCTCATTGAAGAATCCTTGCATCGCCGCGGACTCGTTGCGCACTTCTTCCTCCACCAGCCGGGCGATGATGGCTTCCCGATTGGGGAAGTATTGATAGAGGGATCCCACGCCGACACCGGAACGATCGGCCACCCGGCGCGTGGTGATCGCCGCGATGCCTTCTTCATGGAGGATTTTCCTGGCCGCACCGACGATGTACGCCACCGTCGCATGGGAGCGCTTCTGGCTGGGGATCTTTCTGGGCTGGGGCGGCGGAAGGCCGGAAGAGCTGGGCATTGCGGAAATCTCGCTCGGAAATCATCTGCGCCGCGGGGACGCTTCCGTCCCCTTGCGGCATGCGGCGGGGCTGGATCAAGACCGGTCGGTCGCCGCCTCCGGCAACGTGCAGTCGACGATCGCCAGCATCATCCGCTCGATGACGGCGGTAAACGATGGCGACTGGACCAGTTCCGGCCGTTCCTCGACCACGGTGTTGATGGTGTTGCGAATCACCCGCGACAGCAAGAACGCCGCGAGTTCGACATCCGCCTCGCCGACCTGCGCCGGATGATCGGCGAGCATCGAGTGGAGGACGCTTTCGAATCCCGTGAGCCGCTCCTTGCTGGCCGCTCCGTTGACCTGCGGATCATAGGCGCCGCAATGGAAGAAGCGCGCATAGCGGGAATGGAAGCCATCCCCGAATTGCAGCAGGATCCGGTCGTTGGCGACGGCATACTCCGCGATCGCCTTGAACAATTCCGGCATCGACTTTTCCTGGGACGCCACCAACTCGGGCGCCATCTCCTCCTGGCGCCGCTGCATGAGGCGGTTGGCCAACTGGATGATGATGGCGTCGCGATTGGGAAAATAGTCGTAGAGCGTGCTGAGTCCCACGCCGGCACGCAGCGCCACGCGCCGCGTGGTGACGGCGGCGACGCCGCCGTCACGCAGCAACTGCTCGGCCGCCTCCAGGATGACGTCGAGCGTGAATTTGGACCTCGACTGGCGGGGCAGCTTCTTCTGGTTCGGCGGCCGGCCGAGGCGAGCGCCGGCCGGCCGCAATTTCTGAGTGTGCAAGGGAGTCCTCCTGTCTGGGTTCTGTCGGGAAGCGGGGACGCCGCAATCAACCGGGAAGGCCCAGCGGCCAAGACCACCCACCACCACCCCACCCCGGATGAAGCGGATCGAGTTTAAGTAGGAATAACGGCGGCGCCCCGTGAGGACGATCGGATATATTTACAACTTTGGTGGGAATGTAAAGATAATCGCCCCGCGACACGGGGCATGGCATTCGACCCCGTGCCCCGATCCGGAGGAGCGAAGTTGGCGCAGCACAAAAAAAAGGGACGACTCACGCACCAGCTTCTGCTCGACGTGGCGGAAACGTTGTTTCTCGACCGGGGCTACGAAGCCACGACGGTGGTGGACATCGTCCAGGCCTCCGGTCTGTCGCGGGTCACGTTCTATGCAAATTTTGCCAGTAAACACGCAGTGCTCAGAGAGCTTGCAGTCAACGTCTGGGACAACAGTGCCACCAGCTATGCAGAATTTGCCAAATTGCCCGACTGGTCCGAAGCCAGCATCGGCAAGTGGCTGGACTGGGTGCTGGACCGATTCACCCGCCACCTGCGCATCATCGAGGTATTGATGGCCACGCTGCACGACGATCTGATCTCGCAGAACGAATTGCGCAAGAAGCGCAACATCGCCGCCCTGATGGGCGCGCCCGAGCGGTGGGGCCATCTGTCGGCGGGCGAGGCCGAACGGCGGGCGCTGCTGCTGATCCTTCAGCTCGAGACCGCCTTCATGGAGTGGTGCGCCGGGCGCTGGAAAATCGATCGCGCGTCATTGATCCGGACCATGACCAACGTCTGGCTGGCGACGCTGCGCGCACCGAACCGGGCCGAGCGCTGAATCCACTCGGCGCCGCGGACCAGGCCCCCAACCCTTGCCCGGCCCCCGCGAAGGTCAGGCGCCGGCCGCGCAATAGCCCGACAGCAGCAGCAGGGAAAAAACGCCGTCCACCACCGTGCCCCCCAGGGCCTGCCGGCCTTGCGGCCTGTCGATGATCAGGCCGACGATCTTGCCCAGCGTGATGCCGCCGAACGCCAGGCCCGCCATGAGATAGGCTTCCGGCGTCCGCAGGACGAGGGCCGCCGTGCCCAGGGTCAGCCAGAGGCCGCCGAAAAGCGCCCGCAGTTCCATGACGCCCAGCCCGCCCTGAGGGGACAGGCCGGTCTGCTCCCCCATCACGCGCGGCCGCAGAAAGCCGAATACGCCAAGCGCGACGGCCGCCACCGCGCCGACCAGCGGCGCAATCGTTGTCAATGCATATGCCATGGTTTGCTCCAGGTTGGAAACACGAATCGGCTGCGATGGGCGATGAGCACTACTGGAAGTAGCGGCCGAGGGCGGAGCCCCAGAAAAACTTGATGGCCTTGCGCAGACCGTCGACGTGCTTCGCCGTGTAGGGATAGGCGCCGCTCGGTTTGGCGTTGCCGAAGCGGTTGGCGACCACCGGCATCATGTGGCAGTAGTTCAGCAGGCCGTCGGCGCCGTTGCCGCGGCCGATGCCGCTGGCCTTGCGCCCGCCGAAGGGCGCCTCCTGCAAGCCGTAGGTGAGCGCCATGTCGTTCACGCTGACCGAGCCGGTTTCCATGCGGCAGGCCAGATCGAAGGCCTTTCGTTCGTTCCGCGACCAGACGTTGCCGGCCAGGCCGTTGGGGGAGTCGTTGGCGACGGCCAGCGCCTCCTCCTCGTCCGCCACCTTGCGGATCGCGACGACGGGTCCGAAGGTCTCCTCGCGCATGACCAGCATGTCGGCCGTGCAGTCGGCCAGCACCGTCGGTTCGAAGTACAGCCCCGGCAGGTTGGGATTGCGGCGACCGCCGGCAAGGAGCCGGGCGCCCTTGGCGATGGCGTCCTCGACGTGGCGTTCGACGATGGTCAGCTGCCGGTCCATGATGATCGGTCCCACGTCCTCTTCCGCTCCGAACGCCGCCCCTTGCCGCAGCGTCCGGCATTGCGCGGCGACGCGCTCGGTCAGGGCGTCGTAGATGCCGGGCGTGGCCAGGATCCGCTGGGTGCCGATGCAGACCTGGCCGGCGTTCATGCACGACCCCATCAGGGCGCCGGCGGCGGCGTGGTCCACGTCGGCGTCGTCGCAGACGATCATCGCGTCCGTGCCGCCCAGCTCCAGGGCGCACGGAATCAGCAGGCGCCCGCACATTTCCCCGATCTTGCGGCCCGTGGCGGTGCTGCCGGTGAAGGAAATCTTGTCGACCCCGGACTCCACCAGGGCCGCGCCGGTCAGCCCGTCGCCGGTGACGACCTGGAGCAGGCCGTCGGGAAAGCCGCCGTCGCGGAACACCTTTTCCACCATCAGGGTGGACGCCGGCGTGACTTCGGAGCCCTTGAGCAGGACGGCATTGCCCGCCAGCAACGCCTGGACGGTATAGCCCATCGACAGCACGAAGGGACCGTTCCAGGGCGTGATGACGCCGATGACGCCCAAGGGGCGGGGCACCAGGGTCACTTTCTTCATCAGCGCCATCGGCCCATGCAGCGGCACGCGCCGCGGCTTCATGACCTTCTCCGCCCGGCGGCTGTAATAGCTCATCGAGTCCAGCGTGGAATAGACCTCCATGCCCAAGGCTTCGGCCAGGCATTTCCCCGTTTCCCGGATCACCACCGCGACGATCTCGTCCTGGGCCTTCAGTATCTGGTCGCGGACCTTCAGCATCGCCTTGGCCCGCTCGGCGACGGGAACCTCCGCCCATTTCCGTTGCGCGGCCCGCGCCTTGGCCAGCGCGCGGGCGATGTCGTCCGCGTCGGCGCATTCGTATTCTCCGAGGGGCGTGAAATCCGCCGGGCTTTTCACGGAAAAGCGTCTCCGGGCGCCGGCAGGGGTGTTCAAGAATTCCACGATTGCCATATCGATTGCTCCGCTTGGGTTTCTCAGGGTCAATGTTGCAGATTACCAACACAAAACCGGCATCAAGAATACGAACCGGGAAAGCTGGAACCGCTGCCGACTAGTAAAAGAAATCAATGAATTAAATCCGTATTTTTGCCGCGCCACGAATATCCGCCCTCCTGTCGGGGTTTGCGGCGCCATTTGGGGTTTGATTCGGGCATTCGCTTGGGCTTAGTCTTCACGCGGGTTTTCTGCGACACCGCCGACAGACGACGGTTCGCAATTGCAGCGCCGAATGAGTTGATTGCAAAAACGCATAACAAAGGAGGAAAGCTCGATGCATATGACCGGAAATACTCTCGTTTGCAAGGCCCGCAGGACGCCGCTGTATCTGGCGCTGGCGGGCATCATGGTGGCGGGCGCGGCGACGACGGCGCAAGGCGCCGAAAAGACGCAGCTGGAGGAAGTCATCGTCACCGCCCAGAAACGGGCCGAGAATCTACAGGAAGTTCCCATTTCCCTCCAGGTGGTCAGTGCCTCCATGCTGGAGAAAAATGCCGTCGTCAGCCTCCTCGACATGAAGGACATGGTTCCCGGCATGGTCATTCGCCGCTATCCGGGCCAGGAAGACACGATGTATCCGTCGATCCGGGGCATTCTGCCCAACCAGGCGGTGATCTCCGTCCCCACCCCGCTCGTGGTCCAGATCGACGGCGTTGCCGCCGCCAGCCTGACCGGACTCAACACGGCGGCCTCCGACATCGAGCGCATCGAAATCCTGAAAGGCCCCCAGGGCGTGATGGCCGGCCGGAACGCAACCGGCGGCGCAATCAACATCACGACCGCCAAGCCCGACCTCAACGACTTCATGTTCCGCCAGCAGCTCACCTGGGCGCAATGGGGGAAATTCTTTTCCAAGACGGTCGTCAACGTGCCCTTCTCGGACACCTTCGCCGCCAAGATCGCCTATGTGAACAGCTCGCAGGACCGCGACCCCTCCGGCGTTCGCAACTCGGCGCCCGGCGGCTACAAATTCGGCGAGCGCGACAGCGAAACCTGGCGCCTGGACCTGCGCTGGAAGCCCACCAACAATCTGACCGTCGATTACGGCTACGAGAACGCCACCACCAAGGCTCTGCCGACGCAGTTGCAGTGCATCTACCCGTGGCCGGCACTCAGCTACTACTCGGTGGCGAATCCGGCCACCGAATGCGGCACCAGCTACAAGTCCGCTCTGTATGCCCCCTACGCCTTGCCGAAAACCGACATCAAGGCCGATAGCCATACCCTGAACCTGGAGTGGACCGTCTCTCCGACGATGACCCTCCGCTCGATCACCGGCTATCGCAAGCTGGACGCGGCCGAAAACGTCCAACGCGGCGCCGGGGTGGATGCGATCGGCTACTACGCCGCGTCGTTCCCGCTGAACATCCTCATCGTTCCGGGCATCTCGCCGGCGGGCGTCACCAGTACGCCGTTCAACGGTGGCGTGAATCTGAGCCGAACGGATCAAAAAGCCTGGTCCCAGGAATTCCAGCTTCTCGGCGAAGCGAGCAAGAACCTGAAATACGTCGCGGGACTCTATTTTTCCGAGGACAAGGGAAAACAAAACGTCGGCATCACCGCGAGCTGGTACGTCCCCAACGTGAGCAACTCCGGGACCGATCTGATTCTTGCCTCGGGCAACGACTTCACCGTGAAGAACACCTCCAAGGCGGTCTTCGGCCAGATTTCCTGGCGGCCCGACATGTTCGACAACAAGCTGGAGATCGTTCCCGGCATTCGCTATACCCGCGACCACCGCGAAGCGACGGCGAACAACCAGATCGGTCCCTTCTACAGCATCATGGACATTCCGTTCGTCGGCAACAATGTTCTCGTCAATGTCCTGCCAGCCATCATCGACGCGCGCAACATGAGCGGAAGCCACAGCTTCTCGAACACCTCGCCCAGCCTGGCCTTCAACTACTTCTTCGCCCAGGACCTGATGGGTTACCTGAAGTACAGCAGGGCCTACACGACGGGGGGCTTCGATCCCATGGCGGACGGCCAGGCCAACTTTTCCAGGGGTTTCGAGCCGGAGAAGGTCAAGAGCATCGAACTGGGGATGAAGGCCGAATTCCTGGACAGGCGGCTGCGGACCAACGTCGCCGTGTTCCAGACCAAGTTCACCAACGAGCAGAAAACCGTGCCGATGCCGACCGCTCCGGGCATGGCACCGAATTGGATGGTGCAGAATGCCGGCGGATCGGAATATCACGGGATCGACCTCGACATCACGGCCGCGCTCACCAACAATCTGCGCGTTTCATTCGATGCGTCGACGTTGCACCACAAATACACCAGCTATGAAATCGCCGGCGTCGATTACGCCTACGAAACCCGTTCGATCGTTCCCAAGCTGAGCTACTCCGCCAGCCTGGACTACCGGTTCCCGTCCATGGGACTGCCCGGACAGTTGAGCGGCAATCTCAGCGTGACCCATCAGGACAAATCGTCCACGCCGTTCACCTCGTCCAAGGTGGCCGAGACGATCGGCGGACCGTTCGACCCGACATCCATGACCTCGCCGGGCTATACGCTCTGGAATGGACGCCTCGCGCTGTCCCACATCAAGGTGGGCCCCGGCGGCAAGGGCGACCTGACGGTGGCTGTGTGGGGCAAGAACCTGGCCGACAAGAAATACATGTCCTTCCTCTCGATGAACGCCATCTCCTTCGCGTCCAACTGGGGTCCGCGCCGCACCATCGGCCTGGACGTGATCTACCAGTACTGAGTCGGATCAGCCCGGGGTCGTCCCTTCGCAGCCAGTCTCCCTCCTCGGCGCGATTCGACTCCGGGTTTCTTGCACTGCCCCACACTGTGGGGCAGTTTTTACCCGGCATCCAGGCACCGGAGGCGGCATGGCCGCCACCAGCGTGGACGTGGACGGGGCGATCTACGCCTGGCCGCAGCCCTGGCGCTCGTGATCCGCGAGCATCCGCTCGAAAAGGCTTCGCGATATGAGCAGGTCGTCGGGATCGTCGGGGCGCTGGGCTTCGCCGTAGGCGATCGAACGCAGTCCGGTGCGGATGCTCAGGATGGAAAAGCGTGCCGCGGCGAAGAGCTGGTACCAGCCGAGATCCTGGAGCGTGCGCCCCGAAGTCTGCTCATAGACGCGCACCACGTCCTCGGGTCGCATGAAATCGGGCAGGCCTGGATAGCCGAAGCGCTCCGCCATGTCCTGGAACATGCGATGGAAGAACACCATCCAGCCGACATCGACTTCGGCCGGACCGACCCCGGCCATTTCCCAGTCGAGGATCGCCACGGGGTCGAAACCCCGGTAAAGGATGTTGCCAATGCGCGCATCCCCCCAGGTCAGGACCGCATCGCGATTCTCGGGAAGCGTGCGCGCCAGGGCATCCAGCATGCGCTCGACCAGCGGATAGCGACCGCCCTCCCGCGCCCAGTCATAGAGCCAGCGCTGATAGGCGAACGCCTGTTCGAGGGGCGAGGCGCCCCAACGCTCCTGGTTGAAAAAACCGAGGTCGTGACGGTCGGCCGTGATGCGATGGATGCGCGCCAGCATCTCGACGCTCCGCTCCTGAAGGTGCCGCCGCTCAGCGGCCGAGGCCTCCAGCAACCAGCCGGTAAATATGTAGGGCGGATTGTCCAGTGGCGCGCGGCCTTCGATGAACGACATGACCATGAAGGGGGAGCCCACCCACGCCGGGTCCTGCTCGACCTGAAGAACGCGGGGGACCGGCGCATCGGTCTCGCGGCTCAGCAGGTCGATGCAGCGGCGCTGGAGTTCGAGATCATAGACAGGGAATGTTTGATAGGGGGAAGCCGGAAGCGGCGCCATGCGCGCCACGAAACGCTCCGCCCCCTGGCCCCGATCAAGGGAAAACAAGGCGGTCTCGTTCGCCATTCCGCCCTGCGGAATGTCAAGCGCGACGAGCGTGGCTCCCTTCAATTTCTCGGCGCACCACGCGATGAGTCCGGTACGGATGGATTCCGGATTCCGGCGCCATGGCGTCAACGAGCCTTCCGCCGCAACGAAGTTGTGCTCCATGAGGAAGACCGCCTATTCAGTGATTGCCCCGCCCGTTGGCCTTTTCCATGATCCACCAAAGCAGGCCGGGAAAGAAACGGCGCATGCGCACCATGAATGCCGCCTCTCCGGGACGAACCACCCACTGCCTTTTTTCGAGCGCGGCCTCGACGGCGTCGATCACCATTTCCGGACTGGCCATGCGCCGGGAACTCTTGGCCTGCTTCAGGCTCTCCGGCCCCGTAGCGAGCGCCTGGTCAATCAAGGGCGTATCCACCAGCGGCGGACAGACCAGGAGGAAGCGAATCGGGCTGTTGCGATTCTCGCGGACCAGCACCTCCGCGAAAGTGTTGGTCGCCGACTTGGTGGCGCAATAGGCCCCGAGATTATGGGTCAGGACGTCACCGGCCATGGACCCATACAGGACGATGTCGCCGTGGCCGCGCGCCTCCATCAGCGGCATCAGGGTCTTGGTCAGATTAACCGTGCCGCCATAATTGACCGTCATGATCTTGACAATGGTCTCGGCGCTCATGTCGCGCAGCGACTGCCCCGGCATGATGGCGGCGCAATGCACCAGCCGGTCAACGGGGCCGAGGGTCTGTTCGACGTCGGCGACCACGCGGCGCACTTGCTCCAGATCGCTCACGTCGCAGTGAAATGCATGGATGTTTTCCGATTCGGCCGCGGTCTCCGCCAGCGCCTTGTCATTCAAATCCAGGATCGCCACCCGCGCCCCTTGCCTTGCCAAGCGGAGGGCCGTCACCCGCCCCATGCCACTCGCCCCTCCCGTGACTAGCGCCACCTTGCCCATAAAAGCCATGCCATGTCCTCGATCGCCAATTACAAAATTTTTTGCCAGCGCATCTTATTCGATATGCCCGCCATTGCCCGCGATCCAATCACGCGGATATAGCAACATGATTCTTATATGTTTTTATCGAAAACCCGGATTAACTCCGGACTCCGCTGGCGGAGGGGAATCCCATGGCTTCGAGGCATGGAACAGACGGCCAAATCGGGCAGAGGTCTTCATGGCCGGCACGTGGCGCCGGAAGGCGGGAAACCGTTCGCAGGCCAGCCGTTGGCCAAATTGGGACCATAGCGATTCCAAGGCCCTTAAAGCGAAAAAGCCAAGAACCGCTGAGTTCTTGGCTTTTTCGCTGGATCTGGTTGCGGGGGCAGGATTTGAACCTGCGACCTTCGGGTTATGAGCCCGACGAGCTGCCAGACTGCTCCACCCCGCGTCTGGAAGCTGCGCATTATACATAAGTTTTCCGGGCAGATCGAACGTCCCCTGAAAATGTTGCGCACTTCGTCTCCGCCAGGCCGGATCAGGACGAATAGCTAAAGGCTCGCGCGCCCTTCGGGAGGTTCGTGTTCGTGGTGGCGCCGAGGGGTTGCGGTGGCGCCGCGGACCGCTTTTCCTCTCGTGGGAACGCCAAGGGGAGGTCGGTCATTGTGTTTACTTCACTTCGGCCCGCACCGGAAAACGGTCGAAGTAAAAACGGAAACGCTCCCGCAGTTCATCCGGGGCCACGCCGAAATCCCGCTTCAGGTTGTAGATCACCTTGCCCTCCTTGCCGCGCGGATGGTCGGCGACATAGCGATCCAGCCGCGCCTGGGCGACGGGCGTCAGCTCCAGGCCGGCCGTGGCATACACCTGCGCCACGGTGCCCATTTCGTCGGCCATGAAGGTATGGAAGAAGGAATCGAAGCTGTGCTCGGGCGCGAACAGGTGCCGGTCGCGCACGCAGGCGCGCAGCAGATGCTCGATGCGGTCGGTCCAGTAGCGGATCAGCGCACCGGTGGCGACATGGCGGCGGTTGATGCGCTGGCTGTAGGCCTGCATGGTGACGGAGGACTGGATCACCGCCACCGGGTCGCGATGGGTGATGACCACGGTGGCGTCGGGGAATACCTTTTTCAGCACCGGCAACTGCTCCAGGTGCTGCGGGCATTTCAGCACCCAGCGCTTTTCGGGTTCGCCGGACTGCCCCGCCCGGCTGCGCCGCCACTGGAGCAGTTTGAGCACGTTCTTCATGTATTCGTAATGGGGCGTCTGGTCGCTGGCGTAGTAGTGGTCGCGCCAGCGCGGCGACATGGTCAGCCACTCGAAATTGTAGGAGGCGAAGTCCGGTCCCATCAGCTCCAGTTCCTCGTGGATGTGGTCCGGTTCCATCGGATGCATCGCGGCGATGAAGGGCGTGGTGGCCTGCATCCTGGCCCACGCCGCGGCGCAGCGTTGGTAGCGGGGATCGGTGCCGTCGGCCAGCGGGCCCTCGCCGGGCAGCGGTACGGGTTCGTAGGACTCCCACAGCGGCAGGGAATGAAAACGGTCGTCGGCGGCCAGCAGATTGACCAGGTGGGTGGTGCCCGAGCGCGGCAGCCCCAGCACGATGACCGGACGCTCGATCTTCTGCCGCAGGATTTCCGGATGCCGCTTCAGGGTGTCATGGATCAGCAGCCGGTTGCTGGCATAACGCGCCAGATAGCCGTGCAGGGTGATCCGCGAGAGGGCGGTGATTTCGGGGTCGCCGTCCCATTCCTCGCGCAGCACCTTGAGCCGCGCGCGGAAATCGTCGGCGCCGAAATCGGACAGGCCGGTGCGCTCCATCGCCGCGCGCAAAATGTTTTCTTCGCTGAAATCGACCCGCACGCTCTCGCCCCAGGCCAGCGCCTCGCGCTGTGCCTGGGAGAGCCGGGGCCGGACGAGGTCGTCGATGCGGATTTCGTTGCTCATGATCGTCTTGAGAAGCGGTTATCGGAGGGGCTCACCAAGTCGAGACCGGTCCGGACAGCATGGCCACGGTCGCGTCCTCCAGGGTGTGCACGAAGAGTTCGGTGTCCACCACCGCCTCCGGATGTTCCACGGCATCGAGCATCCGCGAGTGATCGGCCAGGCCATGGAACAGCAGCACCCCCGCCAGCATGGTGCGCTGTTTCAACACGGCAGGCGGCAGCGGGTATTCGGCCATCGCATTCTCGATGACCCGCGTCAGACGATCGGAGAGCGGCACCTTGAACGGCGAGGCGGCCAGCTGCTGGGAGGCCAGGGTGTGGGTGGCGACCAGTTGGGCATTGATGCGGATGAAGTCCCGGCCGCCGTCGGCATCGAGCAGTTTTTCCGCCACCGGGTAGATCAGCGCCTTGACCACGTCGCGCAGCCCCAGGCGGCCCGCCTGCTCCAACTGGTCGAGCAGGGCATGGCGCCGGGCGGCGATGCCCGGCACGTGCTTGTCGATGATGGCCTGCAGCAGGGCCTCCTTGTTGCCGAAGTGATACTGGCATACCGCCGCGTTGCGCTGCCCCGCGGCCTTGCCGATTTCATTGAGGGTCACGCCGTCGACGCCGCGCTCGGCGAACAGGCGCTCGGCCACGGCGATCAGCTTGGCCCGGGTGGCGGCGCTGCGCGGCGTCAGGCGCTCCTGGACGGGGGCGTTGAAGGACATCACCTGCGCCATGATTCAGCCCACCACCGAATAGCCGCCGTCCACCGGCAGGGTCTGGCCGGTGACGAAACTCGCGGCGGCGCTGGTCAGGAACAGCACCGCGCCGGCGATGTCCGCCGGGTCGCCCATGCGCTTCAGCGGGGTGCGCGCCAGCACCGGGTCGCGCATCTCCGGCGTGGCCTCGAAGTGCTGCATCATGTTGCTGCGGATGAAGCCGGGGGCCACCGCATTCACCCGGATGCCGTCCCTGGCCCAGGCCAGCGCCAGGGTCTTGGTCATCTGCACGATGCCGGCCTTGGCCGCGCCGTAGCCGGGCACCGATTCCACGCCGAAATACGAGGTCATCGAGGCCATGCCGATGACGCTGGCCCCGCCCGGCAGGGCGCTCCTGGCCAGCTTGTCGTGACAGGCATGGGCCAGATGGTAGGGCGACAGCAGATTCGCCTGCACCGACTTGTCGAACCATTCGGGGATCGACTCGCCCCGTACGGCGAAATTGCAGCCGGCGTTGTTGATCAGGATGTCCAGTCGCGGCAGGGCGTCGGCCACCGCCTGGATCTGCGCATCGTCGGTGAGTTCCAGTTGCAGGTAGCGGTAGGCGGACAGATCGCCTTCGTAATCGGCCGCGCGGGGCCGGGTGCCGGTGATGACGACCTCGGCGCCGGCCGCCCGGTAGGCGGCGGCGATGCCGGCGCCGATGCCGTTGCTGCCGCCGGTCACCAGGACGTGGGCGCCCCGATAGTCGAACTGAAGATTGGGCCAGGTGCCGCTCATGGAAATGCCTCCGACAGGTTTCACGACCGCCGCAGGGCGGCTTCGAGTTTTTCGATCCGGGTCTTGAGCCACCCAGTTTCCCAGAAATTCACCGACCCCGAACGATCGAGAATGGCGCGATGACAGTCCAGCGCCAGTTGCAGCGCCCCGGCATCGGCGCCGTCCGCCGCCAGCGCCGCCTCGGCCAGCAGCAACGCGCCCTCGGCGTCGGCAGCCGCGAGCTTCCGCCGACCGCGCGCCACCACGGCGTCGATGCCGGCCAATTCGACAAGATCCGGATAGACCTCGCGCGGCTGGGTCGGATACAACTCGCTGGTGGCCTGGGCCTTGAACCAGCCCATATAGCTTTCCCAGATGGTGCGCACGGCCCAGCTGACCTTGCCGTAGCCCTGGCCGACATAGAGCTCGGGCGGCAACTGCACCTCCCGCATCAGGGTCCAGATGTCCTTGCCGGTATTCATGCCCTTCAGGGTTTCCCGGTGCACGTAGTCGACGGCGCCCTCCAGGCGGTCCAGGCAGGCGCGGATCAGTTCCTTGCCGACGATGGGTTCGAAATGGCCGGTGATCAGCAGTTCCGGCTCCAGGGCGCGGATGCGGCGCAGGGATTCCAAGTAGGGCTCGAACCAGCGGTACTTGTCGCCGCGGACGGTGTTGAAGTTGGGAAAATGGGGGAACAGGGGGCCGAAGACGTTGCCCGAGAACAGGATGCGGTGCTGGGGCAGCCAGACCACGCAGCTATCCACGGTTTCGCCGCCGGGCGTCGAGTACAGCTCGAAACGGGTGCCCCCCACTTCCAGCGCGTAGCGGTCGTCGAAGCTGATGTCGGCGGTCGGCACATCCTGGACGAAAGTCGGCCGCGGCGCGGCCTCCCCTTCGGCGGCGCGGGACAGCGCGCTCTTGAACCAGATCGAGGAATGGGATTCACGCACCGCCTTGATGCGCCGGTCATCCTGCTGGCAAGCCGCCAGGTTGCGCTGGGCGACCAGTTGGGTGCCCGGCTCGCGGAACAGGCTGACGCCGCCGACATGGTCCACGTGCCCCTGGGTCAGCAGGATGTACGGCGTGGGGCCGGGACAGACCGCGTCGAATACTTTCCTATGCACCGGCGACTCGAAGCCCATGCCGGTATTAATGACAACGCGCCCCGCCGGAGTGACCACCATGTAGGCATTGGACAGCCCCTGGGACATGTAGATGAAATCGTTGATGCGGGTCGCGCTTTCCTGCTGTGCAGGCCGATTCGAGAAAAAATCGGGGCGCTCGGCCACCAGTTTCTTGACAATATCCATTGATCCCCCACTGATCCCCAAAAGCATTCAAAGTTGCAGCCTCGAAACTTTTTAATGTTATTATTTTAAAAGTTCATTGTCAAAATCCTTACGCCGTCTTTGAATCAGGCTTGTCGAAATAGCGACTGGAGGAATGCTGGTGACCCGCCACAGACAACAACTCAGAATACATAGCCTCGACGATCTGCGGCTGGATACCGTACCGCTGCCGAACGTCGGCGCGGGCGATGTCCTGGTGCGGGTGGCGGTCTGCGGCATCTGCGGCAGCGATCTGGGCTATCTGGCCAAAGGCGGCACGCGCGGTCCGACCGGAACGCCGATGCCCCTCGGGCACGAGTTCTCCGGGGTGATCGACGAGGTCGGCGCACACGTCGCCGACCTGTGTCCGGGCATGCGCGTAGTGGTCAATCCGGACGACGACGGCATCGGCAACGGCGGCCCGGAAGGCGGTTTCTCGGAATGGGTGCTGGTGAAGAACGCACGGCTGGGCGGCAACATCCATCCGCTGCCGGATGCGCTGTCCTTCGAGCGGGCGGCGCTGGTCGAGCCGTTGTCCGTTTCACTCCACGGCGTGAACCGGGCCCGGGTGAAACCGGAGAGCAAGGTGGTCGTCTACGGCGCCGGCGTGATCGGACTGGGCGTCGTCGTCGGACTGCGCCGGCGCGGCGTGCGCGACATCGTCGTGGTGGACCTGCAGGATGCGCGGCTGGAAACGGCGCGGCGCCTGGGCGCCAGCGCCACCGTCAATCCGGCGCGGGAGGATCTGCAAGCCGCCTTGGGGCGGTTGCACGGCACCCGTCAGAAATACGGTTTTGCATCGGTCGCTACCGATGTCTTCATCGACGCCGCCGGCGCCGGCGGCCTGCTGCAACAGACGGTGGCCATGTGCGCCAGCGGCGCCCGCATCGTGGTGGTCGCCGTCTATCGCCAGCCCGTGGCCCTGGATCTGGTGATGGTGATGGCCAAAGAAATCGAACTCGCCGGCTCCATCGCCTATCCGGGCGACGAATTTCAGGAAGTGATCGGCATGCTGGCGCAGGGCGAGGTGGATGTCGACCCGCTGATCACCCATCGTTTCACGTTCAGCGCGGCATTGGCGGCCTTCGAGCAGGCCCGGGACGCCACCCGCGCGCTGAAGGTGATGGTCGAGATCGACACTGAGGAGGCACCATGACGTTCACCAGCATCACACTCGACCCCGGCGCCAGTCCGGAAATCGGCGCCGCCTACCGCGCCGTCTGGGAAGCGCTCTGGCGGCAGGGCCACCTGCCGCCCGCAGTCCTGGAACTGGCCCGGCTGCGGCTAGCCGCGCTGCACCAGGCGCGAGAGGAAATGGCGCTGCGCCCGCCATGGGCCGCCGAACTGGACGAGGCAAAAATCGCCGCGACCCTGGCCGGGCGCTGGCCCCGCGATCCGGCATTCGGCGCCGCCGAGCGCGCGGTCCTGGCGTTCGCCGAGGTCTATGCGCAGGATCCGGAGTCCATCGGCGACGAACTGGCCGCCGACGTCAAGGCCCATTTCGGCGAGGCCGGGCTGGTCTGCCTGGTGGAAGCACTCGGCTTCATCGACGGCAGGCTGCGCCTGACGCTGCTGTTCAACCATCTTGGCGCGACGCGCTGAAAGGAGACGATCATGACCCGCAAAGCCCGTGTCACCGCCCCCGCCGGCCAGAAGACCGGCCATGTGGTGCGCGACAGCGCCTTCGGCCTGGCATCCGATCTGCTGGACCCGGTGGTGGCGCTCACCAACCGGATCTGGTCGGCGAGCAGCGTCAATCCGGCGCTGATCGAGATGCTGCGCCTGCGCAACGCCCGCACCGTCAATTGCACGGTCTGCAAGGCCACGCGCTATGAGGAAGCGCGCCGCGACGGCATGACGGAGGAAAAGCTGGCCCAGGTGGCCGACGGCTACCAGGACAGCGACCTCAGCGAACGCGAAAAGCTGGCCCTCGAATTCGTCGACACATACCTGAAAGCCCCGGCCGGCGCCGGCCCGGAACTGCTGACGCGATTGCGGGGCCATTTCAGCGATCGCCAGATCGGCGACATGGCGGTCGCCCTGACCACCTTCCACGCGATGTCACGCTGCGCCGTCAGCCTCGGCGGAATGCCGGAAAGCCTGCCAGTCTTCAGCATGTCGGTGCCCCCGGCCTGACTCCTTTGCCCCTTCCCTTCTCGTCCACCCCGGGAACACAGCCATGAACACGTCCCCCCTGCCCCAGACCCTGCAAAACCTCGGTCTGCCTCCAGTCGACCAGATCGGTTTCGTGGTACGCGACCTGGACGCCGCCGTCGCCCTCTACGAGCCGGTATTCGGCCCCTTCTGGCGCATGGACGGCGCCGTCTCGGCCTGCGAGTTCCGCGGCCGCATCGCCGACGTCGACCTTCAGCTCGCCTTCGGCAAAAGCGGCGACCTGGAGATCGAGCTGATCCAGTGGGTCTCCGGCGAAAGCCCGCACAGCGAATTCATCCAGCGCGGCCGCGAAGGCATGCATCACCTGCGTTTCCGCGTCGCCGACGTCGATGCCTGGATCGCCAGGGTGGCGCCCATCGGCTATCGTCCGATCTGGTACAAACGCTACAGCGAAACGATCACCTTCGCCTATCTGGAGCGCGAAGGCGATCCGCTGATCATCGAGTTCCTGACACCCGGGGTCTGATTGCCCGGGCCGGGCGCCTACAATGGACGGGTTTTCCGGAACGCCTGTCATTGCCGATGCCAAACACCGCCCGCCATCCCTTTTCCTCCCTGACCCCGGATTGCGTGCTGGACGCCCTGGAGAGCCTGGGGCTGCTGCCGGACGGACGCCAACTGGCCCTGAACAGCTACGAGAACCGGGTCTACCAGGTGGGGATGGAAGACGGGCCGCCCCTGATCGCCAAGTTCTACCGGCCGGAGCGCTGGTCGGACGAACAGATACAGGAAGAACATGACTTCGTCGCGGAACTCGCAGCCCGCGAAATTCCCGTGGTGCCGCCGCTCTCGATGAACGGTCGCACCCTGCATCGGTTCGGCGCCTTCCGCTTCGCCCTGTTTCCCCGGTGTGGCGGCCGGGCGCCGGAATTGGGCGATCCGGCGACCCTGGAATGGCTGGGGCGCTTCCTGGGACGGATTCACGCCGTGGGCACCATCGCGCCCTACCGGCAACGGCCGGCGCTGACCCCCGACACATTCGGCACGGCGTCCCGCGACTGGCTGCTGGCCCACGATTTCATTCCCGTCGAGCTACGCGATGCCTGGCGGACGACCGTCGACCAGGCGCTGGCGGGCGTCGGCTACTGCTTCGAGCGAGCGGGCGCCATGACCCGCTTGCGTCTGCACGGCGATTGCCATATGGGCAATGTGCTGTGGAACGAGGATGGCGACATGCCCGGCCCCCATTTCGTCGATTTCGACGACAGCCGCATGGGGCCGGCGATCCAGGATCTATGGATGCTGCTCTCGGGCGAGCGGGACGAGATGCAGCGCCAGTTGCTGAACGTGGTGGACGGCTACGAGGATTTCATGGACTTCGATCCCCGCGAACTGCATCTGGTGGAGGCCTTGCGTACCCTGCGCCTGCTGCATTTCTCGGCCTGGCTGGCGCGGCGCTGGGACGACCCGGCCTTTCCGGCCGCATTTCCGTGGTTCGACAGCCCCCGTTACTGGCAGGACCGGATTCTCGAACTGAAGGAACAGATCGCCCTCATGGACGAACCGCCCCTGCGCCTGGGGCCGCCATAGGCAGGCGGCGCAAGGGCATCAAGGAATTGCTGAAATCACTGGCTGCGGATGTCGGCCGGCCGCGTCGCCCCGCCGAGCATGATTTCCTCGGTCGCCGGCAGCACCACGTTGCCCATCAGGCGCCAGGTCTGAAGATCGTCCTCCAGCAGCACGATCCAGTGGCCGGCGGCGGGCAGTTGGAAATGCCCGACATAGCGTCCGTCCTGGACGGGAAACACCTGGCTCTGGTCCAACCCGGCGCGGGTCGGATGGGAGATCGAGACATGCAGCGCCGCCGGCGGGGGGAAGGACGGATTTTCGGCCGACAGCCGGATCTCCATGCGTCCGCCACTCACCCGCAATCCCGCCTGCAGGCCGAAGGCGGCGGCCTGGTTGCTGCGGGCGATGGTCTGGTTGGCGGCCAGTCCTTTTTTATAGTAGTCCTCGGTCACCAGGCCATCGCTGGTGGTCGCCGCGATCCAGGCCGTGATCAAACTGGCGACCACGACGATGGCCGGGCCCATGATCAACAGCCAGGGCCAGCGATGGCGATACCAGGGCAAAGCGGGCTGTATCGATTGAATCGTAGTCATGGCAGGATGAATTTCGCTTTCTCGTGCGCCTGAGCCTTGGGGTCGCTCAGGGACGCGACGTTGATGTAAATCGTGTTGGCGCCGCGCTTCCCGGATTCCGGCGGCACCCGGACCTGGATCGTCATCGGCGTGGTGCTGGCCGGCGCCACGTCCAGTTCGCGCTCTCCCACGATCTGGATGCCCGGCAGCCCCTCGGCCGCGATCGAGTAGCGCTGAGGTTGCTCGGAGACATTCATGATCTGCAGGCGATAGACGTTTTCGATCAGGCCGTCCTCCACTTCGCGCGACAGCGTGGCCCGGTCGCGGATCACATTGACGCGCAGGTCCGGTTTGGTGGCCAGGCCCCAGACGAAGGCCACGCAGATCGCCGCGAGCACAGAGCTGTAGATGACCACGCGGGGGCGCACCACATGGCCGAGGATGTCCTTCCAGCCCCAGTGCCGTGCCAGCGCATTCTCCGTCGAATAGCGGATCAGGCCCTTCGGATAGCCCATCTTGTCCATCACCTGGTCACAGGCATCGATGCAGGCGGCGCAACCGATGCACTCGGACTGCAGGCCGTTGCGGATGTCGATGCCGGTGGGGCAGACCACGACGCACAAGCCGCAATCCACGCAGTCGCCGAACCCCTGCTGACGATGGTCGGTCTTCTTTGAGCGGGCGCCGCGCGGCTCCCCGCGCTCCGCGTCGTAGGTGATCACCAGGGTATCCGGATCGAACATCACGCCCTGGAAGCGCGCGTAGGGACACATGTACTTGCACACCTGCTCCCGCAGATGCCCGGCCATGAGGTAGGTGAAGCCGCCGTAGAAAAAGATCCAGAACGCTTCCCATGGCCCCAGATCGAAAGACCAGAACGAACTCCACAGCGTCTTGATCGGCGTGAAGTAGCCGACCAGGGTAAAGCCGGTCCACAACGAAAGCAGCACCCAGACAGTGCCTTTGCCAAGCTTGCGGGCCGCCTTGGCCCCGTTCATCGGCGCCCGGTCCAGGCGCATCCGGGCGTTCCGGTCGCCCTCGAACAGCTTTTCGATCCACATGAAGATTTCCGTGTAGACCGTCTGGGGACACGCGTAGCCGCACCATAAACGGCCGGCCACCGCGGTAAAGAGGAACAAGGCGTAGGCGCAGATGATCAGCAGGATCGCCAGCAGGAAGACGTCCTGCGGCCACAGCACCAGGCCGAAGAGGTAGAACTTGCGTTCCACCAGGTCGAACAGGACCGCCTGGCGGCCGTTCCAGGGTACCCAGCAGAGTCCGTAAAACACCAGTTGCGTCAGCCACACCAGAACCCAGCGCCAGCTCGCGAACACGCCGGTTACCGAACGCGCATAGATCTTCTTGTGCACTTCGTAGAGAGAACCGTCGGTTTCCTCGGCGGTATCGGCCTGCGGCCTGGGATGTGGGCTGCTCATGATGCTATATCAGTAAATCCTGATGTACAGGCTTTAAAAAAACTCCCCGGTCTTGCGCCGGGGAGTCGTTCGACTCGGACTCATTTTGCCTCGGATGCGGCAGCGGGAGCAACCGGCGCCGGCTCGCCGTCCTTCACGCCACCGCCGAGGCCATACACATAGGCCGCCAGCAGATGGACCTTGGCTTCGCCGAGGAAATCGCCGAATGCCGGCATGCGGTTGGTCCGGCCATGGGTGATGGTCTGGATCACGGTCGCCTCGGAACTGCCGTAGAGCCAGACCTTGTCGGTCAGGTTCGGCGCCACGCCCACATTGCCCTTGCCCTCCGGGCCATGACAGGCGGCGCAGGCCTGGCCGAACAGCTCATGGCCACGCTGCACACGTACCGAATCCGCGGTCAGGCCGGACAGGGAACGCACGTAGTGGGCGACATCCCGTGCTTGCTCGGCATCCATGTCGGGCTTCAGGCCCTTGGCCGGCATCATCGCGTCACGGCCGCTGGCGATCGTTTCCTTGATCTTGTCGGACGTGCCGCCCCACAGCCAGTCGCCGTCGGTCAGGTTGGGAAAGCCGCTGGCACCCTTCGCATCGGCGCCGTGACACTGCGCGCAATAGGTCAGGAACAGGCGCTGGCCGGCTTCCTTGGCCTTGGGATCGGCGGCCACGGCTGCCAGATCCATCTTCAGCAAGGGGCCGTAGGCCTGGATGAATTGCTGATCGGCGGCGGCGCTTTCCTTCTCGTACTGGCCGCGCATGCTCCAGCCGAACGAACCGCCATAGGTACCCAAACCAGGGTACAGCGCCAGATAGACCAGGGCAAACACCACGGTCAGGTAGAACATACAGCGCCACCAGGAGGGGAGCGGATTGTTGTACTCCTCAAGATCCTCATCCCACACATGCCCCGTGGTCTGGCCGACAGAATGCTTGGCGGAGCTCTGAACCCAAAGCAGCGCCGCGCAACCAAGCACGCTGACCAGGACCAGAACGGTCACATAAATATTCCAAAACCCACTGATGAAATCGCTCGTATTTTTGAAGTCCATTTTTCGCTTCCTTCACTTATCCGTGGAGCCTGCGTCGGTGCTGCCGCCCGCGACATAAGGAGAATCGTCGTCCAAAGGCAGATGCGCCGCCTCGTCGAATGCCTGCTTGCGACGGCCCGAATAGGCCCACATCACAATGCCGATAAAGATGACGAAGGCCAGTACCGTAAACACCGAACGCAGGTCGTTGATATCCACCTGATTACCTCGTTTGCTTGAGCGCGACGCCCAGCCCTTGCAAATAGGCGATCACGCACTCGATCTCGGTCTTGCCCTCCACAGCCTGCCTGGCGCCGGCGATTTCCTCGTCGCTGTAGGGAACGCCGACCTTGCGCAGCGCCTTCATCTTGAGCTCGATGTCATCGGTCTTTGCCGGGCGGTCCAGCCAGTAGTAGGCCGGCATGTTCGACTCCGGCACCACATCGCGGGGATTCAGCAGATGGGTGCGATGCCAGAGATCCGAATAGCGGCCGCCGACCCGCGCCAGATCGGGGCCGGTACGCTTGGAGCCCCACTGGAACGGATGGTCATAGACGAACTCGCCCGCCACGGAATAGTGGCCATAGCGTTCGGTCTCGGCACGGAATGGGCGGATCATCTGGGAATGGCAGTTGTAGCAGCCCTCGCGGACGTAGATGTCGCGCCCCACCAGCCGGACCGGATCGTAAGGCTTGACCAGTTCATTGAGGGGCGTCGTGGTGGACTTCTGGAAGAACAACGGAACGATCTCCACCAGACCGCCCACGCTCACCACCAGGATGGACAGGACGATCAGCCAACCTACGTTCTTTTCAATCTTTTCATGGGTCAACATAGTTTCAACTCCTTGCTAATCAGGCGTGATGGCCGGCCGGTTGCACCACGGGCGCATTGACGGCCTTGCCGCCAGCCATGGTCAGGAACATGTTGTAAGCCATGATCACCATGCCGGAGAGGAACATCAGGCCACCCACCAGGCGGATCGTCCAGAAGGGATAGGACGCCTTGACGCTCTCCACGAAGGAATAGGTCAGCGTGCCATCGGCGTTGGTCGCGCGCCACATCAGGCCCTGCATCACACCGGCGATCCACATCGAGGCGATGTAGAGCACCACGCCGATGGTCGCCACCCAGAAGTGAACATTGACCAGGCTGGTGGAGTACATCTCCTTGCGACCGAACATGCGCGGCAGCAGGTAGTAGATGGAACCGATCGAAATCATCGCCACCCAGCCCAATGCGCCGGAGTGCACGTGGCCGACGGTCCAGTCGGTGTAGTGGGAAAGCGCATTCACCGTCTTGATCGACATCATCGGACCTTCGAAGGTCGACATGCCATAGAACGACAGGGAAGTGATCATGAACTTCAGGATCGGGTCGTCACGCAGCTTGTCCCAGGCCCCGGAGAGCGTCATGATGCCGTTGATCATGCCGCCCCACGAAGGCGCCAGCAGGATCAGCGAGAAGACCATACCGACCGACTGAGTCCAGTCAGGCAGCGCGGTGTAGTGCAGATGGTGCGGACCCGCCCACATGTAGGTGAAGATCAGCGCCCAGAAGTGCACCACCGACAGACGGTAGGAATACACCGGGCGGCCGGCCTGCTTCGGCACGAAGTAGTACATCATGCCCAGGAAGCCGGCGGTCAGGAAGAAGCCCACCGCATTGTGGCCATACCACCATTGCACCATCGCATCCTGGACGCCGGCGTAGGCGGAATAGGACTTGGTCAGCGTCACGGGGATTTCGGCGCTATTGACCAGATGCAGCAAGGCCACCGTCAGGATGAAGCCACCGAAGAACCAGTTGGCCACATAGATATGCGGGGTCTGGCGCTTGACGATCGTGCCGAAGAACACGACGGCGTAGGAGACCCAGACCACGGTGATCAGGATATCGATCGGCCATTCCAGTTCCGCATACTCCTTGCCGCTGGTGAAGCCCATGGGAAGCGACACCGCCGCGAGCACGATGACCAATTGCCACCCCCAGAAAGTCAGCGATGCGAGCGCGGGAGCGAAAAGCGGCGCATGGGAAGTGCGTTGAACGCAATAATAGGAAGTCGCAAACAAGGCACAGCCGCCAAACGCAAAAATCACGGCATTCGTGTGCAGGGGCCGCAGGCGACCGTAACTCAGCCACTCCACGACGTTCAATTCAGGCCAGACCAACTGGGCAGCGATGACCACCCCCACCAGCATGCCGACGATGCCCCAAATTACGGTCATCACAGCGAACTGGCGCACGACTTTATAGTTGTAAGTCGATTGCGACTGCATGATGGATACCCCTTAGAACAAGAAGAAAGAAACCACACCAGCAACAAGGATACGTTACTGAGGGCAACAGTTTTTGATTTCCGTCAAATTCTACTGCAAAGCAGCAACGCGAATGGCACAACAAAAGTGCAATATAGGATCAATCTTGCCAGGAAGCAGCGAGGAAAAAGGGGCTTTTGTCCCGGACCGGCATAGGTAAAAAGAGAATTCCACTCGCCGGCTATCAATTACGCAAGCATTGCTTACGATCCATGTCCAAGTGGGGCAGCGTTTGCGAAGCGTACAATCTCAGAGACGCCTATGTTCCCCGTGCAAGCGTCTGTGTTCCGCGGTTGGCCATGGGGATATTGTTGTTCTTGTAATTTCTTTCCGAAGCCAGGCAAGCCGATTGTGAAAATCAAAACACGCATCACCGGCAGTATGGGCCTCGTGCTGGCCCTGTTTTCCTTGGTGACTGGATTTGGCATCTATGGTCTGCACCAGAGCAAACAGGTGTTCATTCGCCACCTGGATGCAAAGGTCGCCTTCGAGCGCGCGTTGAGCGGCATGTATGCCCAGGGGCTGCAAGGCGGCCAGGCGCTGCGCAACATCACCCTCGATCCGGCCAACCAGACTGGCCATGAGAACCTGGTCAAGGCACAAGAGGGGTTCGAGCAGCAGTTCAAGAAGGCGAAGGCGCTTGCTGCGGACGATGTAGCTCGTCAGGCCGTGCTGGAAAAGATTGCCGACATGTTCAGCAAGCGGTCGGCTGCCATTGCCGACGTCGTGGCGAAGGCTTCCGCAGGCGACCAGGCCGCGGCCATCCGACTCATCAAGGAACGTGAAACGCCACTTTGGCGCGAACTGCGGACAGTCCTGCTCGACCAGATGAAGGCCGTCTCGGCCGAGATGGAACGGAGCCGGACGGCTAGCGTGAACGACATCGAGCGCCTGCTGACGTTGATGCTGGCGCTTGCGTGCGTGAGTGCGGTGCTGGGCGCCGCGTTCGCCTTCGTCGTCGTCCGCGCGGTGACGCGGCCGCTGGAAGCCCTGGCGACGAGCACGCACAGAATCGCCCAAGGCGATCTCACTGCACGGGTAAGCATCAAAACGCGGGACGAATTCGAACTCGTCGGAACGCGCTTCAACGAACTGGCCGACAACTTTTCCGCCCTTCTGCGCAAGGTGCGGCAGGGGACGCACCAGATGCTGGAAACGGCGACACAGATCGCGGCTTCGTCGTCGCAGATTTCGGCCAGCACCGGCGCCCAAAGCGACGCGGCATCGAGCATGGCGGCCACGATGGAACAAATGAGTGCTGGCGTGGAAACCATCAGCCAGAACGCCCACAGCGCGCATGAGGTGTCGTCCGAGGCCGAAAGTGTGTCGGAGTGCGGCGGCGAGATCGTCGCCGTCGTCGTGACGAGCATCGAGCAGATCGCTGAAGCCGTCAATCAATCGGCAGAGGTAGTGTCTGCACCTCGGCGAGCATTCCAATCGCATCTCCGCGATTGTCGACGTCATCAAGGAAATTGCCGACCAGACCAACCTGTTGGCGCTCAACGCAGCGATCGAAGCGGCGCGGGCAGGAGAGTCGGGGCGGGGCTTCGCCGTGGTGGCCGACGAGGTGCGCAAGCTCGCCGAGCGCACCACCAAGTCGACACAAGAAATCTCGGAAATGATCTGTACCATCCAAGACGGCACGCAAAGCGCCGTCGCGAGCATGCAGACAGGTGTTGCACGGGTGGGTGAAGGCGTTGGGTTGGCGCGGCAGGCCGGCGATGTCATGCAGCAGATCCAGGCCGGCGCTCGTCAGGTGGTCGACATGGTCAGCGATATTTCGACTGCCCTGCACGAGCAAAGCGTGTCCAGCGCCAGCATTACCAAGAACGTCGAGAACATCGCCGAGTTGGCCGAAAAGAATGCGGCGGCAGTGGAGGCGAACGCAACCGTCACCAAGCAGTTGGAGAATCTTGCCGGCATGCTGGAACATGAGGTGACGCCGTACACCATCGCGTAATTGCCCGACATGGTCCAAGCCTGAGTGGCGGGCGACAACAATGCCGGTTCGATAGCTGCGGACTCAAGGCCCATCCTGAGCCCACCTTGCGGCGTGCCTTCCGTCGTCCTCGGAGAAACGATCCCGTCGGCCGCGACGAAGCCTAGTTCTTCCTCAAAATCCGTGCCGATTTCCCCGAAGCTCGGCGGTGAAGAACCAAAAAAAAGGGTGCGCAGTGCGCACCCCCAACCCCAACAGAGAGACAACAGGGTCCGGCGGCGAACCGCCACCAAACCCTCGGCAAGAGTATGGCCTTTTCTTCGATGTTACTCATTGATTTACATCAACCCTTTGGCTGGATTTATTGGATTCGCCGTCGACAATCGGCCGGTCGTCATCCATCAGCATCCGATAGGCCGGACCTTCCAGGTCCTCGAACTGGCCATTGCGCAGCGACCACCAGAAAATCGCCGCAATGACGAATACCAGCAGCAGCGACACAGGCACCAACAAGTACATGATCTCCATCAGACCTCCGTTCCACCGGCACCCGGAAAATTCGCACGCTGCAGACGCAAGGCGTTGAGCACGACCAATAGCGAGCTTGCCGACATCCCGATACCCGCCATCCAGGGCGTGATCCAGCCGGCCATCGCCAGCGGAATGGCGGTCAGGTTATAGCCGAAGGACCAGATCAGGTTCTGCCGCACGATCGCCATCGTGCGTCGTGAAAGCGCCACGCCGTCCGCAATGGCCTCCAGGCTCTGCCCCAGCAGCACCACGTCGGCCTGGGTTCTGGCCAGGTCCGTGCCCTGCCCCATCGCGATCGACACCTGGGCCTGCGCCAGCACCGGCGCATCGTTGACGCCATCGCCCACCATCGCCATGGACTCGCCCGCCTGCTGCAGGGCCTGAATCCGCTGATGCTTGGCCTCGGGCGACAGATCGCCTTCCGCCGCCTCGATTCCCAATTCATCGGCGACGCGACGCACCACCGCCCCACCGTCTCCGCTCAACACGCCCAGGCGGAGCCCCAGCGCCTTCAGGCGCGACACCATCGGCAAGGCGCCATCCCGCAAGGCATCGGCCAGTCGAAAGAAACCCAGCCAGCCGTTGCCATCGGCCAGCGCCACCACCGTATCCCCCTCCGCCTGGATGTCCTGGATTTCAGCGGGTACCGGCTGTCCATGAAGCCCCGCGACAAAAGATGGGCTGCCCAGGCGCACCGCCTCACCGCAAAAAACCGCCTCGACGCCGGCGCCAGTACGGATCCGCAATTCAGTCACCGCCGGCAACCCCGCAGTTGAAATGCCCGCGCACAGGCCCGCCGCGATCGGATGCTCGGACGACTGCTCGAGGGCGGCCGCCAACTGGCGCAGACGCGTTTCCGGCCAATCCCGGCAGCAATGCACCGCTTTCAGCGTCATCCGCCCCTGGGTGAGGGTCCCGGTCTTGTCGAAGACGAAGCGCGTCACCCGCGCCAGGGTCTCGATGGCATGACCCCGCGTCACCAGCAAGCCGCGCGACGCCAGCGTGCCGATGGAAACCGTCATCGCCGCCGGAGTCGCCAGGGAAAGCGCGCAGGGGCAGCTCACCACCAGCACCGCGACGAACACCTCCAGCATCCGTGCGGCATCGATGAAATACCAGGCAACCGCCGTCGCCGCCGCCAGCACCAGCAAGGCGGCCACGAACCAGGCCGCCACCCGGTCCGCCGTGCGCACCATCTCCGGCCGCTCGGCCTCGGCCCGCTCCATCAGGCGCTGGATGGACGCCAGACGCGTTTGCTCGCCGGTCCGGAGCACCCGCACGACCAGGGCGCTGCCCAGATTCACGCTGCCGCCGGTGACCTGATCGTCGACTTGCTTGGGCACCGGCCGGCTCTCGCCGGTCAGCAAGGATTCATCCACCGAACCCTCGCCCTGCACCACGGCCCCATCGGCCGGCAGGGTTTCCCCCGGCTTGACCAGCAGCAGGTCGCCGACCCGCAGTTCCGCCACCGCCACGCGTTCCGTATCCAACGCCGGGTAGTTCCCCAGACGCGCCGCGAAGGCGGGCACCGCCCTGGCCAGGGCCTCGACGCCACGCACGGCTTTTTGGCGCGCCATCAACTCCAGATAGCGACCGCCCAGCAGGAAGAACACGAACATCGTCACCGAGTCGAAATACACCTCGCCCCGCCCGACCAGGGTCGCCCAAAGACTGGCGGCAAAGGCGGCGCCGATGCCCAATGCCACCGGCACGTCCATGCCGACCCGGCGCAGGGCCAGATCGCGCCAGGCACTGCGGAAAAAGGGAGCGGCCGAATACAGCACCACCGGCAAGGTCAGGATCAGGCTGGCCCAGCGCATCAGGAGCTCGATGTCGGGCGTCATCGTCCCATCGTCGGCCAAATACACCGGCACGGCATACATCATCACCTGCATCATGCCGAAGCCGGCCACGAACAGCCGCCACAGCGCCGACTTGCGCTCCGCCTGGGCCAGTTGCTCCGATTTCGCGACATCGTAGGGATGTGCCCGGTAGCCGATGGCGGCGACCGCTTCGAGAATCCGGGAAAGTTGCGTCAGCCGCGAATCCCAGCGCACCCGCGCCCGCCGCGTGGCGTAATTGATCTCCACCGCCGTCACCCCGGGCTGCCGGCCGACATGGGCCTCGTTGAGCCAGACGCAGGCGGCACAGGTGATGCCTTCCAGAATCAGCGCGGCCTCCCGCTCGTACTCGCCGACGGGGCGAACGAAATTCTTCTGCACTTCCGGATGATCGAACAGCCCCAGATCCTTCAACGCCTCGGGCATTGCCTCGCGCGGGCTCTCCGGCATCGCATCCCGATGCCGGTAATAATCGTCCAGGCCGTTGGTCACGATCGCCTGGGCGACGGCTTGGCATCCAGCACAGCACATTGCCCGGCAACTGCCGCCGATCTCGACGGGGAAATCGGCTTCCGCCGGTATCGGCAGACCGCAGTGATAGCAGGCGGAATCGGACACTGGGACCCCAAAGACGAATTACTGGCAACTGTCGGCAATTCGGAAGAAAAAACGGGTTAGCGCAATGCTAACCCGTTGATTTCATGGTGCTGCTGACCGGAATCGAACTGGTGACCTACTGATTACGAATCAGTTGCTCTACCGACTGAGCTACAGCAGCAAGGCGGCGGATTATAACGATCCCCCGATTTGACGGCAACAGACGCCAACAACACACAGTGACAGCCATTCGTCAGAAATAATTGACCGCTGACACCATTGGTACTGGCGATCCCGGATGAAACAGAAAGAAAATACGAGGAGGAGGAGAAGATGATGAAAAGCAAAACGGACCGTGGCTTTACCCTGATCGAACTCATGATCGTCGTTGTCATCGTCGCCATCCTGGCGACGGTCGCCGTGCCGTCGTATCTGGATTATGTGGCCCGTAGCCGCATCACCGAGGCGGTCGCCAACTTGTCCGAAATGCGCGTGAAGATGGAGCAGTACTTTCAGGACAATCGGTCCTACGCCGGGGCCTGCAGCAACGGCACGGTCGCCCCGCTTCCCGCCAACACCGGAAATTTCCAGTACAGCTGCCCTGCCGCGAATCTCACCGCGACCGGCTACGTCGTTCGCGCCGACGGCATTGGCCCCATGACTGGCTTTGCCTACACCATCGATCAGTCCAACACCCGTACCACCGTTGCCCTTCCCGCTGGGTGGGCCGGCACGAACAACCCCTGCTGGGTACTCAAGCGGGACGGTTCCTGTTGAAGAGACGAGGAACGCCACATGAAAATACCTCGGTCGCAGGGCTTCTCGCTGGTCGAATTGATGATCGCCATCGCCATTGCCGCCTTGCTCCTGGTCATGGGCATTCCATCATTTACCACCATGATCCAAAACTCGAAATTGCGCAGTGCCGCCGAAAATTGCCTGGCCGGATTGCAAAGAGCGCGAGCCGAAGCCTTGCAGAACAACAGCGACGTCGAATTCCTGCTGACGGACGATGCACCGATTGCCGCCAACGTGGCGGCGTTCAATCCAAACGAGACCGGTGGAAACTGGGTCATACGAACCGCCGACATGAGCGACTTCATCGAAGGACATGCCGGTATCGAAGGCAGCGGCCAAACGTCCGCCTCGAACGTGGCGGTCACCGGCAACGGCATCGCATCCATCGTTTTCAACGGATTGGGCCGCACCAATCTCGCAGCCACCGCCACCTTCGGTTTCACCAATCCCGCGGGCGGCGCATGCGCACCGGCTGGCGCCATGCGCTGCCTCAACGTGCTGGTATCGGTAGGCGGGCAAATCCGCCTGTGCGACCCCGCCGCCACCGGAACGGGAGATACCCGTGGCTGCTAGGCATTGGCCGGGCGCGCGGGAACAAGGCATCGTGCTCATCGAGGCGATGATCGGCATCCTCATCTTTTCGATCGGCGTGCTGGCCGTCATCGCCATGCAAGCCTCGGCCATTTCCGCCCAATCGGATGCCCAGTACCGGATCGAAGCCTCGAATCTCGTGGATCGCATGATGGGCGAAATCAATCTCAATGTTGACCGATCCAACGCGACCAACCTGCAAAACTCCCTGGCCGCCTTCAGCCACCAACCCAACGGCGCCAATTGCGATTTCTCAGGCACGGCCTCCGACAATGCCCAAGTCGCTGCCTGGCTGAACGACGCGACGGCCCAGTTGCCCGGGACCAGCGCCGCCATGCAGCAAATCATCGTCGATACTGGAAATTTCAACCAGGTGTCGATCACCCTGTGCTGGCAAAACAGTGCCGATTCGGTTCCACGTCGGCACACCCTGGTCGCCTACGTCAACTGAGCCCGCCATGCCCGAGCGCCTTTCCTTACCCGGACGACGTGCCGCCCAAGGCTTTTCCCTTGTGGAAGTCATGATCGGCATGATCATCGGACTACTGGGCATCCTCGTCATGTTTCAGATGCTGTTGAACTGGAACGAACGAAAGCGCACCGCCGCCTCGGGTAGCGATGCCCAGATCTCCGGCTCTATCGCGCTCTACAGCCTGGAGCGGGAGCTTCGCAATGCAGGCTACGGCTTCGGCAACGCCGGCGCCATGGGGTGTACCGTCACGGCCTACGACCGCCTGAGACCCGGCAACAATTTCACATTTCCCCTTGTACCCGTCCAGATCACCGATGGCGCGGGGGGCTCACCGGACACGATCACAGTGTTGTTCGGCAACTCTGCGCTGACGTCCGACAGCACCACCTACAGCGCATCCAGCGCAACGACAAAACGCTTGAACGACCCGAGCAGCATCCAGCGCGGAGATTTGCTGGTAGCGGCCCAGGCCGGTGCCTGCGGGCTTGTGGAAACCACCCTGAACACCCATGCCGACGGCCTCACGATCACCCACGCCTCGGGCAATTACAACGACCCCGACAACACGGCCGTCACTGCCCGTTACAACCCCGCCGCGGGTCTGGCCGTCGCACTGAGCGCCGGCAATATTTTCAACCTGGGCCCCCAGCCCCGGCGCAATGTCTGGCGGATCGTCAACGATCGCACCCTTGTCAGCACCGACGACCTGCACTACTCCGATCAACACGACGCCGCCGGACAGAACACCCCCGACGGCATGAATGACTGGACCGAAGTCGCCGACGGCATCATCGACCTGCAAGCCGAATATGGCTTGGACAGCGACGCGGACAACATCGTCGACACATGGCAATCCGCCGCGCCGGCGGACTTCCGGACCGTTCGCGCCATCCGGGTCGCGCTCCTGGCGCGCAGCCAGCAATACGAAAAACAGGCCGTCACCACCGTGGCGCCATCCTGGGCCGCCGGCGCCTTCGTCATGACCAATCTTGACGGAACGCCCGACTCGAACCCCGGCACGCCAAACGATTGGCGCCGCTACCGCTATCGGGTCTATGAAACCGTGGTGCCCTTGCGCAACGCGGTCTGGGGGAATTCGCCATGAACGCCTCCATGACGTACCGGACGGCCATCCCCAAACGAGAACAGGGGATCATCCTGATCGTCGCCCTGGTCATGCTGGTGGCCATGACCCTGGCCGGCATCATCCTCTTTCGACAAATCGGCTCGGGGGTCATCATTGCCCGCAACCTGACCTTTCGCCAGGGGGCCACCATCGGTGCGGACCGCGGTATCGAGGCGGGGCGCGCCTGGATCATGGGGCAGGCACAGTCCGCGCTGGAGCAAGCCAACGTGGGCGCGGCCTACTTCCCTGCCTGGTGCAACATTTCCATCAATGCCAGCAATCGCCCCGACGCCAACAACGATGGCAACACCGACGACTGCGGCCCCCCCCCCCCGGCACCAGCCCCCTCCCGAAATTCACGCCCGCCAGTTTCAACTGGGCCAATGCCGTGCAGGCGGTTGCCGATGACGGTGCCGGCAACGAAATTCGCTATGTCATTCATCGCCTTTGCCGGATTCCCGGTTCCGTCAATAGCGCCGGGCAGCAATGTGCCACCAAGGCCTCGGCCGACAACGCCAACTGTCCCGAGGCCAACGCCACCTGCATCACGGCAACCGCGCAACCCTACTATCGAATCACGGCCCGCGCCCGAGGGCCCCTGGGCACCACCTCCTATACCCAGGCCATCCTGTATTGAGGAGCATCGCCATGTTCCCTGGACACCGCTCGACGACCGCCTTGATGCTCGCCCTGATGCTGCAGGGCTTCATCCAGAACGCCCAGGCCCTGACGGATCTGGCTGACGTTCCCTTGGCCAGCTCATCCTCCACCCAGGTCAAGCCCAACATTCTTTTCATTCTGGATGATTCGGGGTCCATGAATTGGACCTATATGCCAGACGGCGTCGGCAGCAGCGCCATAGGCTACCGGAATCACCAATGCAACACGGTTTTCTACAACCCGGCAACCAGTTACGAAATCCCCAAGGACTCAGCAGGCGTCGACCTGAACAGCGGCAGTCAGACCAGCTTCACCAGCGCATGGGACGAAGGCTTTCACGATTACATGTCGGGCGCCGGCACCAGCCGAACCAACCTCGGCACTTCGTTTTCCGCCAATGGCAGCGAAAGCGGGCGCGCAGCCTATTACTGGACCCTGGCGGCCACGGACCTGGGCACGCCGGTTCCCGACACTGGCATTTGCAATTACTCCACGGGCTCGGTGACCAGTTCCACGACCGGTATTTGCTGTAGCGGCCCATCGATCTCCAGCGGCACTTGTTCCAATGCCACATACCCCACCAACAGCCCCCCCACGTGCAGCGGCGGTAGAACCCTGGTCTGGGAAAAAACCCTTGTCAGCAGCACATCGGGCATTTCCGGCGGTGATGAACGGCAGAATTTCGCCAACTGGTACAGCTATTACCGCTCGCGCATTCAGATGATGAAGTCCTCGGCAGGTCGGGCACTTGCTCCCCTGACAGACAGTTACCGCGTCGGATTCATCACAATTCACCCTGGTACGGTGAATGATGCTGGCGGAGCCAATGGTAGTTCCGTCTCAAGTTCAAAATTCTTGAAGATCGCTGACTTCGATACAACCCAGCGTTCTAGCTGGTATTCGAAGCTGTACTCGCAAAAAGGAGATTCAGGAACACCCCTACGTACCGCACTTTCCATTGCAGGCCGCTACTTCACCGGCAAGAACGACTCCATCAACAAGGGCATGGTGCCTAACCAAGCCGATGATCCCGTCCAGTACTCCTGCCAACAGAATTTTGCGATTCTGACGACGGATGGTTATTGGAACGACGGGAATGGCCGCAAGATCAATGGCAGTACCCTCATGGATAATCAGGACGGTGCCCTGGCCGAACTGGATGCCTACAACTCAGGAACCAGCCGTTTTCCGGTTTCGCCTCGGCCGATCTATGACGGTGGTTCGGCCAATTATGTCTGGAACACCGCTTCCAACGCCTATCAGTACACAAGTTGTTCCCTGACGCGCCCTCAAGCCAAAACAAGGCAGCTCCAGAAACGTACGGTGCAAAACCAACGCCGCACGGCAAATTTTTCGAAGTGTCGGCCGGGGCCATCAAACTGCCAAGCCATCAATTTCGATTGCACCGTATCGGGTACAGGCGATAGCTACCGCTCAGTTTGCCGGGTCACCTCTGATTCGGGATGGAACAATATTGGCACTTGTACCGCCGGATACTCAGACCCCACGACAACCCTCTGCCGCGTATCCAGCGACACGGGTTTTGTGAACTCCGGCACCTGCACAGCCTCCAATCCCGGCAGCAGCCCCACCGTCACCTGCCGAACCGCAGATGTCACGAGCTGGGCTTTCGTGGACTCCTGCACCCCCTCGGGGCCGGACGTGAACGGCACCTCCGTGGTGTGCCAAACCGGCACCGACTCCAACGGCAAGAAGATTCAGAATCAAACCACCACGACGGCCACCCGTTATGAAGGCCCCGACCAGAGCGGCAGCATCGTCGGTTCACCCACGATAACGCAGGGGATCTGGACCGATCTCACCGGCGTCTGCTATGCAGCCGGATCAGTGCCCGCGCTTCCCGCCGACGATGCGATTACCGGCGGCGGTCCTCCGACACCGCCGTCGGGATGTTCCGCCTGGCCGTGCGAAACCACCAGCACCAGCGGTGGCAGCAGCAATACCCTGGCGGACGTTGCCCAGCACTATTACAAGACCGATCTCCGTACTTCGGCCCTGGGCAACTGCACCGGCGCCCTGGGTACCGGCGTCACCGTCTGCGACAACAACGTCCCGCACAGCGGTCTCGATACCGACAACGAGGCCGACAGGGCCAACTGGCAGCACATGACCACCTTTACCATGGGACTTGGGCTTTCAGGCACCTTGAATTACCGCTCCGACTACAAAACCGCGGATTCCGGTGATTTCAAGGACATCAAGGGGGGTACCAAAAACTGGCCGATCCCGAAAGCCGACGACCCAACCGCACTGGACGATCTATGGCATGCAGCGGTCAACGGCCGGGGTCAATATTTCAGCGCCCGCGATCCGGACAGCGTGGTCAACGCATTGTCTTCCGCCCTCTCCGGCATCAATGCCCGGGTCGCTTCCGCCGCGGCGGCGGCCACCTCAAACCTGGAGCCCGTGGCGGGAGACAATTTTGCCTACACGGCCCAATTCGTCACCCAGAAGTGGATCGGGGAGCTGACGGCCCGTGAAATCGACCTGAATACAGGCGCGATCAGCGGCACCAGCATCTGGTCCGCTCAGGCAAAACTGGAAGCCAAGGCCAAGGCCGCCTGCGACAACCGCACCATCAAGCTGTTCCGCAGCGGCGCCGCCGACAATCTGGCGGATTTCACATGGGACACCTATGCCTGCGATGCGAGCGGCAACCCCGCCGGAACCGCGTCGACGGGGCTCGACGCCGCGGAGCAGGCCAATTTCGGGGCATCCCAGATCGCTCTGTTGAGCCAATACCCCTCGATGACCGACGGCACAAGCGGCACGGTCAATCAGCGTTCAGCCGCCGCCGGGGCCAATCTGGTGAATTACCTGCGCGGCCAGGGCGGCAAAACGCCCTTCGAGGCCAATGACTTGAACAAACTGTTCCGGGCGCGGGAAAAGATCATGGGGGACATCGTCAATTCCCAGCCCGTTTTCGTGAAGGCCCCCTCCGCCAGCTACAACGACAGCGGCTACAGCACCTTCAAGAGCGATCACGCCAGCCGGACCCCCATCGTCTTCGCCGCCACCAACGACGGCATGCTGCACGCCTTCCATGCCGGCACGTCCATCGTGGACAGCCAGGGCGGCGATGAGGCCTGGGCCTTCATCCCGACGATGGTCCTGCCGAACCTCTACAAGCTCGCCAGTGAGAACTATGCCAGTCAGCACATCTACCTGGTGGACGGCACCCCCGTCTCCGGCGATGTCTTCGACACCACCGTGGCCGGCTGCGCAAGCGACCCCATCCATCCCGAGAACTGCTGGAAAACGATCCTGGTGGCCGGCTTGAACAAAGGAGGCAAGGGCTACTACGCGCTGGACATCACCGACCCCGCCCACCCCAAGGGCCTCTGGGAATTCAAATGGAGCGGCACCTGCTACGACAGCGCCAGCAGCGGCACCTGGTATGCGGACTGCCATCTGGGCTACACCTACAACAACCCGGTGATCGGCAAGTTGGCCGATGGACGATGGGTGGTGATCGTGACCTCCGGATACAACAACGTCAATTCCCCGGCGGTCAGCGGCGATGGCCAAGGCTACCTCTATGTCCTGGAAGCCACGACGGGCAAGATTCTTTACAAGATCGGCACCGGCGTCGGCTCCGCCGCCAGTCCCAGCGGCCTCAACCACGTCTCCGCCAGCGTCACCGGCAACAACGCCATGAAGAACAACCAGATCGACCGCGTCTATGGTGTCGATCTGCTGGGCAACCTCTGGCGTTTCGACATCAACGATACCTTTGGCACAGCCGGGCGGGAGGCCAGCCTGCTGGCCCAGGCGGTCGATGAAACGGGGACGCCCCAGTCGATCACGACCCGTCCGCGGCTGAGCACGGTCAACAACGATATCTTCGTCTATGTCGGTACCGGGCGATATCTGGGCAGCACGGACGGCAGCACCACGCAGACCCAGACCGTCTGGGCCATCAAGGATGCGGGCGCGACGGTCACCAACCTGCGCGCCACGTTGAATCCCATCCACATCACCCAGACCGGCAGCGGCACTTCCGCCACCCGCTCCATCAGCAACGACAGCAGCCAATGCAGCTCCCCCAACGGCTGGTACGCGGATTTGCCGGATACCGGCGAGCGCGTGAATATCGACATGCAGATCGTACTCGGCAGTTTGCTGGTGGGCAGCAACATCCCCACGAACAACGCCTGCACGATCGGCGGCTATTCATGGCTGACCTACTTCAACACCGCCTCGGGTTGCGGTGCCGGCGGGATTCTCATCAAGGACAGGGAAGGCTCCCAGGCCCAGGTGGTGGGGTTGGCGGTGGTCCGTTTGCCAACCGGAAAAATCGCCGTGCTCGCGACGATGTCCACCGGCGCGGTGGTGACCATCGATGTCCCGGTCGACATTCCCCCCTCTTCCGGGAAACGCGTGAGTTGGCGGGAGATCATCGAATAGGCGGGCGAAGCGGTTGATTCCCCGGAATCCGCGCGCCAGGCTCGCCCTCGCCCTGGCGCTCTCCGCCCTGGCCCATGGCTTCCTGATCAGCAAGCCCGGCTGGCCGCCTTCCGCCCGCCATTCCGGGCCGGATCGGCAGAAACCCGAGGTTCTCCTTCTCCATCTGACCCCGCGTCCACCAGAGCGAAGCACCGTCCGGCCGCGGGAGAGTGAGGTATCCACGCCTCCACCGGAGTCCCATCGAAAGGAGCCCGGCCCCGATGCGGAGGAGCCGCCGGCATCCCGGTCGGCTACCCCGGGGCAGGCGCCCGGTCTTGTCTTCGGCCCCTGGTACTATCCGGCCAAATGGCTGCATCGACGGCCCAGTCCGCTCAAACCGATCCAACCGGAATACCCGGTCGGTTTTTCAGAGGCGTCGGGGCGCGTCCTGCTGCTGCTCTTCATCAATGAAGAAGGCACCGTCGATCGCCACCAGCTCCTCTCGCCGACCCAGGAAGATGCCTTCGCCGCCAGCGCCATCAGGGCTTTCAGCGCGGCACGCTACGCGCCGGGAATGATTACCGGCCATGTCGTGCGCAGTCAGTTGCTGGTGGATGTGACTTTCGAGCCCGGCCAGACTCCAAGCGTCGGTTTGCCGGAGGATCTCCCCCCAGGGCTCCAGGAAGCGCTTAGCCGGTAATCAACGCCAGATCCTTGGGCGGGGGAAATTCCCCCCCTCCTCCTTGCCGGGCGCACACAAAAAATGCCGCGCTTCCGGCGGCGATGCGCGGCGATGCGCGGCGATTGTATCCCTATTGGATACAATCGAACCATTCATCGAGCATCAAAAAAACAAGTGCCGCATGGCAACTGGGCTTGACTTTTCAAGCCCAGATTTCAGCTTTTTATTGTTGCGATTTTGGAACCAATTCCTTGGGCAGGGGAAACTGCACCCCTTCCTCCTTGCCGGGCAGTTGGGTAACCTCGCCGGCGCCCAATTGCCGCAAGCGCAGGATGACATCGGCCACCAGCACCTCGGGCGCGGAAGCGCCGGCGGTCAGGCCGACGCGGGCCGCCGAGCCCAGCCAGGCCGGATCGATGGCCGTCGCATCGTCGATCAGATAGGCCGGCACGCCCAGATTCTGCGCCACCTCGCGCAGGCGATTGGAATTGGAGCTGGTGCGGGAGCCCACCACCAGCACCAGGTCGACCTGGGGTGTCATCTGCTTCACCGCATCCTGGCGGTTTTGCGTGGCGTAGCAGATGTCGTCCTTCTTCGGTCCGGTGATTTTTGGAAAGCGCGCGCGCAGCGCGGCAACGATCGCACTGGCATCGTCCACCGAGAGGGTGGTCTGCGTCACGTAGGAAAGCATGTCGGGGTCCGCGACCTGAAGCCGTGCCGCGTCATCGACGCTTTCCACCAGATACATGCCGCCTTGCGACTGGCCCATCGTGCCTTCGACTTCCGGATGCCCCTTGTGACCGATCATCACGATCTCCCGGCCCTGCTCGCGCATCCGCGCCACTTCGATATGGACCTTGGTGACCAGCGGACAGGTGGCGTCGAACACCCGCAAGCCACGGCGCTCGGCCGCCTCGCGCACCGCCCTGGGCACGCCGTGGGCGCTGAAGATCAGCGTGGCGCCGGCCGGCACCTCGTCCAGATCCTCGATGAAGATCGCCCCCTTGGCCCGCAGTTCCTCCACCACGTGGCGATTATGGACGACCTCGTGCCGCACGTAGATGGGCGCGCCGAACTTCTCCAGGGCCCGCTCGACGATGGCGATGGCCCGTTCCACGCCCGCGCAGAAACCACGGGGATTGGCGAGATAGATTTCCATCACAGGACTCCGATCACTTCCACCTCGAAGCGGACCGGCTTGCCCGCCAGCGGATGGTTGAAGTCCATCAGCACCTTGTCGCCGCGGATTTCCCGCACCAGGCCGGAATAGGCCTGGCCGTTCTCGGCGACGAAGTCGATCTGGGCGTGGAGTTCGAGTTCGGTTCCCGACGGCAACTGGGGCAACTGGCTTCGCGGAACCCACATCACCATCGCCGCCACCCGTTCGCCGAAGGCCTCGCCCGCCGCCAGCTCGAACACCCGCCGCTCCCCCTCGGCCACGCCGATCAGGCGCTGTTCCAGGGATGGCGCCAACTGGCCGCTGCCCATCTGCAGGGTGCCCGGCGCGTTGCGAAAGGTGTTCATCAGCTCCAGGCCGTCGTCGGCGCTGAGGCGGTAGTGCAAGGTGACGAAGCTGTCTGCGCGGACGATTTCAGCCATGGCGCGAATCCCTATGTGAATCCTGGTGCTTGAACTCCTGCCAGAGCAGAAGCGCGATGCCGACGCAGATGGCGCTGTCGGCCAGATTGAAGGCCGGCCAGTGCCAGCCGGCGGCGTGGAAATCGAGGAAATCCACCACCGCGCCATGGATCAGGCGGTCGATCACATTGCCCAGGGCGCCGCCCAGCACCAGGGTCAGGGCGCCGATCAGCCAGCGGCTGGCCGCCTTGGCCGCGGCGCGGCGCATGGCGATCACGATGCCGACCGAGATCGCCAGCGCCAGCGCCACGAAAAACCAGCGCTGCCAACCTTCGGCCCAGGCCAGGAAACTGAAGGCGGCGCCGCGGTTGAACACCAGCACCAGGTTGAAAAAGGGCGTCAATTCCACCCCTTCCCCCAGCCGCAGGACCGACAGCACCCAGAGCTTGCTCACCTGATCGGCCGCCATCACGACGCCGGCCAGGACATACCAGGGCCACAGTCGAGGCAACAAACTAGGCACGCTGGCGCGCCTCGCCGGCGCCGAACAGGTTGTCGACGCAACGGCCACAGAGTTCGGGATGTTCCGCATCGCCGCCCACGTCGGCGCGCCAGTGCCAGCAGCGGCCGCACTTGGCGTGACCGCTGGGAACGGCGAGCACCGCCTCGGCGGAGGCGTCCGCCACTTCGACCAGAGTGGTCCTGGAGCAGATCAGGACGAAGCGCAGATCGTCCTCCAGGGACGCCAGGAGGCCGTGCTTGGCGCCGCTGGCGCGAATCTCCACTTCGGCCTGGAGCGAGGAACCGATGCCGCCGGCGCCGCGCAGATCCTCCAGCACCTTGCTGGCCTCGGCCTTCACTTCGCGGATGCGCGCCCAGCGCTCCAGCAAGGCCGCCTCGCCGTCCTGCGCGGGCAACTCGTGCCAGGTCTGCAGCATCACGCTCTCATCCGTGCCGACCAGTTGCCAGATTTCCTCGGCGGTGAACGCCAGGATCGGCGCCATCAGCCGGGTCACGGCCTGCAGGATGTGCCACAGGGCGCTCTGCGCGGCGCGGCGCGGCAGGGAGTCGGCCGCCGTGGTGTACAGGCGGTCCTTCAGGATGTCCAGGTAGAAGGCGCCCAGGTCCTCGGCGCAGAAGCCCTGCAGGGCCTGGACGATCTTGTGGAATTCATAGCGGCCGTAGTCGGCCTGCACCTGATCCTGCAACTGCCGGGTCAGGGCCAGCGCGTAGCGGTCGATCTCCAGCCACTGCGCCGGCGGCAGCATCCGGGTCGTGGCGTCGAAATCGGCGGTGTTGGCCAGCAGGAAGCGCAGAGTGTTGCGCAGGCGGCGATAGGTCTCCACCACGCGGTCGAGGATCTCCTTGGAGATCGACAGCTCCCCCGAGTAGTCGGTGGAGGCCACCCAGAGCCGCAGGATCTCGGCGCCCATCTTGTCGGAGACCTCCTGCGGCGCGATCACGTTGCCCTTGGACTTGGACATCTTCATGCCCTTGCCGTCCACCACGAAGCCGTGGGTGAGCAGCGCCTGGTAGGGCGCCCGGCCGTCGATCGCGCAACCGGTCAGGAGCGAACTCTGGAACCAGCCGCGGTGCTGGTCGGAGCCCTCCAGGTAGAGATCGGCGGGGAAGGCGCTCTGCTCGCGGTGGGAACCGCGCAGCACGCTCCAGTGGGTGACCCCGGAGTCGAACCAGACGTCCAGGGTGTCCCGCATCTTGCGGTACTGCTCCGCCTCGTCGCCGAGCAGTTCCTTGGGGTCGAGCGCGAACCAGGCCTCGATGCCGGCCTCTTCGACGCGCTGGGCCACGGCCTCCACCAGTTCGGCGGTGCGGGGATGGAGCTGGGCCGTTTCCTTGTGCAGGAAAAAGGGGATCGGCACTCCCCAGTTGCGCTGGCGCGAGACGCACCAGTCGGGTCGCGTCTTCATCATCGCTTCGAGCCGGGCGCGGCCCCAGGCGGGGAAGAACCGGGTCTCGTCCACCGCCTTCTCGGCCGCCAGGCGCAGCGTGGGCGCGCTCTCGTCGCGGCGCTGGTCCATGCCGATGAACCACTGGGTGGTGGCGCGGAAGATGATCGGCGACTTGTGGCGCCAGCAGTGCGGATAGCTGTGGCGGATCTTCTCCTGCTTCAGGAGCCGCTGCCGCGCCTCCAGTTCCTGCAACACCAGCGGATTGGCGTCCCAGACGCTCTTGCCCGCCAGTTCGCCGACGGACAGGGCCGGCGTGTTGGCGAGGAACTTGCCGTCGTCGCCGACCGGGTTGTTCACCGGCAGGCCGTAGCGGCGTCCGACGTTGTAGTCGTCCACGCCATGGGCCGGCGCGGTGTGCACCAGGCCGGTACCGGCCTCGGTGGTGACGTGGGTGCCGCAAATCACCGTGACGTCCCGCTCCTGGAACGGATGCCTGAGCAGCAGATGCTCCAGGGCCGCGCCGGGGGCGGAGCCGAGCGTCTTGCCTGCCAGTTCGTAACGGGCCAGGCAGGACTCGGCCAGTTCATGGACCAGGATCAGGCAGCCCCGGGCGGTCTCGATCAGGTCGTAGCGCATCTCCGGATGGACGCTGACCGCCTCGTTCGCCGGCAGCGTCCAGGGCGTGGTGGTCCAGATCACCGCGAAAGCCGGGCCGGGGGAATGCTTGAGGCCGAAGGCCTGGGCCAGCTTGTCGGCGTGGTTCGGGTGCACCTCGAAGGCCACGTCGATGGCCGGCGAGGTCTTGTCCTCGTACTCGACCTCGGCTTCGGCCAGGGCGGAACCGCAATCCAGGCACCAGTTCACGGGCTTCAGGCCCTGGTAGAGATAGCCCTGCTCCAGAACCTTGCCCAGGGCGCGAATCTCGTCGGCCTCGGCCTTGAAGTTCATGGTCAGGTAGGGGTTGTCCCACTCGCCCAGCACGCCCAGACGGATGAAGTCCTTCTTCTGCCGCGCCACCTGCTCCTGGGCGTAGTCCCGGCACAGGCTGCGCACCTTGTCGCCCGGCAGGTTGCGGCCGTGCTGCTTTTCGATCTGGTGCTCGATCGGCAGGCCGTGGCAATCCCAGCCCGGCACGTAGGGCGCGTCGAAGCCGGCCAGGGTCTTCGAGCGGATGATGATGTCCTTGAGGATCTTGTTCACCGCATGGCCGATGTGGATGTCGCCGTTGGCGTAGGGCGGGCCGTCGTGGAGCAGGAAGCGGGGCCGCCCCCGGCTCGCCTCGCGGATCCGCCGGTAGAGCTGCTTTTCCTGCCATTGCTGCACCCAGGCCGGTTCGCGCTTGGCGAGGTCGCCCCGCATCGGAAAGGGCGTGTCGGGCATGTTGAGGGTCTTGCGGTAATCAGCCATTTGAGTTGCCTGCGAAATATTGCTTGGTTGCTTCCACGTCGAGCGCGATCTGGGCCTGCAGGGCGTCCAGCGACTCGAACTTCGCCTCTTCCCGCAGCTTGTGCATGAAATACACGGTCACATGGGCGCCGTAGATGTCCTGGTCGAAATCCAGCAGATACACCTCCAGGGTCGGCCGCAGACCGTCGCGCAGCGTCGGGCGCACGCCGATGCTGGCCGCGCCGGGCAGATGGCGCTTGTCCAGCCCGGCGACCATGGCGGCATAGACGCCGGTGAGCGGCACGCGCTTGCGCTTCAACTGCACGTTGGCGGTGGGAAAACCCAGGGTGCGGCCGATCTTGTCGCCGTGGCAGACCCGCCCGGCGATGCCGTAGGGCCGCCCCAGCAAGTGGGCCGCCAGTTCCAGTTGCCCGGCCGCCAGGGCGTCGCGCACCGCGGAACTGGACACGCGCAGCCCGTCGTGATCCACGGTGTTCATCGCCTCGACGCCGAAACCCGCGTCCCGCCCCGCCGCCCGCAGCATCTCGAAATTGCCGGCGCGGCCCCGGCCGAAGCGGAAATCGTCGCCGATGATCACGTGCCGGGCCTGGAGGCCCTCCACCACGATTCTCCGGATGAAGTCCTCCGCCGTCAGGGCGGCCAGTTGCCGGTCGAAATGGCAGAGGTAGACGTGATCCACGCCGAACCCCTCCAGCAGCACCAGCTTCTCCCGCAGGCTGGTCAGCCGCGCCGGCGCCTGGTCCGGCGTGAACACTTCGCGGGGGTGGGGCTCGAAGGTCATCACCGTCGAGGGCAGACCCAGTTCCCGGGCCTTCGCGGTCAGCCGCTCCAGCATGGCCACGTGCCCGCGGTGGATGCCATCGAAGTTGCCGATGGTGAGCACCGTGGGTGGCAGTTGCTGCCCGGAAAGGCCGAGGAATACGCGCATCGCTGGATGCCGGAAAAAGCGGCGATTATAGCAAGCCGGCCCGCCGGGTCTTCAGCGGGGGCGACCGGGGAACACCATTCTGCGCCTCAGTCCAGCCGCGCCAGCTTGGACTTGGCCAGGGGCGGATTCTTCGCGAAGTAGCGCTTGATGCCGCGCAGGATGGCGTCGGCCATCTGGTCCTGGTAGGCGTCGTCCACCAGGCGCTTTTCCTCTTCCGGATTGGAGATGAAGGCCGTTTCCACCAGGATGGAGGGAATGTCCGGCGCCTTCAGCACCGCGAAACCGGCCTGCTCCACCTGGCCCTTGTGCAGGGTGTTGATGCGCCCCAGCTCGCCCAGCACGTCCTTGCCCAGCTTGAGGCTGTCGTTGATGGTGGCGGTCTGCGACAGGTCCAGCAGCGTGCGGGCCAGGAAGGGATCGCGCACGTCGATGTTCACCCCGCCGATCAGATCGGCGTCGTTTTCCTTTTTCGCCAGCCAGCGCGCCGCGGAGGAAGAGGCGCCGTGGTCGGACAGCACGAACACGCTGGAGCCCCGCGCGGTGGGGTTGATGAAGGCGTCGGCGTGGATGGAGACGAACAGGTCGGCCTGCACCCGCCGCGCCTTGTTGACCCGCTGGTGCAGCGGAATGAAGTAGTCGCCGTCGCGGGTCAGCGCCGAACGCATGTTCGCCTCGGCGTCGATCCTGGCCTTCAGGCGCCTGGCCACCGACAGGGTGACGTTCTTTTCATAACTGCCGCCCCGTCCCACGGCGCCGGGGTCCTCGCCGCCGTGGCCGGGGTCGAGCATGATGGTGACCAGGCGGGAAATCTCCGCCTTGCCGCCGCGTCCCGATTTTTCCGGCGCGGGCGCCAGACGCGCCGGCGCTTCGGCCTTGCCATCCAGCGGCGCGGTGGACAACTGAGTCTCGGACTTCAGCGATTGCTCGCTGCGCGGCTTCTCCAGCAGCGCCATCAAGGGATCGTCCACCTCGACGGCGGGATACAGGTCGAGCACCAGCCGATGGCCGTATTCGCCCACCGGCTTCAGGGTGAACACCTGGGGCTTGACCTCGGTCTTGAGTTCGATCACCAGCCGCACCACGCCCGGCTTGTTGCGACCGGCGCGGATCAGCCGGATGTAGGGGTCGGTTTCGGAAATCTTGCCCGGCAGGCCCTGCAGGATGGCGTTGAACTCCACGTCTTCCAGATCCACCACCAGTCGCTCGGGACTCTTCACCAGCAGATGGTTGAATTTGATCGGCCGATCGTATTCCAGCGTGATGCGGGTGTAGTCCCGCGCCGGCCAGACCCGCACGCCCATGGCGCTGGCCGAGCCATTCACGGCGGCCCGCCCCAGGGGCGTGACCAGCAGGGTCAGGCTGGCGGCGGCGAACTGGAGGACGTCGCGGCGCGAGAGCCCGCGAGTGGCGAATTCGTCAGGCCGGCCAGACATTGGCGCCCCCGCTCCGAGCCCGCCGCGAGACAGGCGCGACGCCCCTCCCCTGCCAGATCCAGCATGACGCGCAGGTCGGCAGCGGGCAGATATGGGCCGGCCTTGTCCGGCCATTCGACCAGACAGACCCCATTGCCGGCGAAGTATTCGTCAAGCCCCGCATCCAGATACTCTTCAGGCTGATTGAGTCGATAAAAATCAAAGTGATACAAGTTTAATCCAGAAACCTCATGAACTTCAACCAGGGTATAGGTGGGACTTTTCACCCGCCCCGGATAGCCCAGTGCACGCAGCAGGCCGCGCACCAGCGTGGTCTTGCCGGCGCCCAGGTCGCCCTCCAGATAGATCAGCAACCCCGCGGCGAGGGCGGACGTCAGCACGGACGCCAGCGCCGCGCCAAGCGCGAGAGTGGCGTTTTCGTCGGGAAGATCCAGTTCGAGACAGTTATGATCGGCATCATGCATGACTGGAACTCATTGATAGAGGAGATCGGCACCTGGGCACGGGAGCTGGGTTTCGCGGCGATCGGCGTCAGCAGCGCGGACCTCGGCACGGCCGAGGCGGGGCTGTCCGCCTGGCTCGACGCCGGCTGCCACGGCGAAATGGATTATATGGCCAGCCACGGTCTGAAACGGGCTCGGCCGGCGGAACTGCTGCCCGGCACCCGCAGCGTGATCACCGCGCGGATGGACTACCTGCCCGCCGCCGCCGATGCCGCCGCCAACCTGGCCGATGGCCGCCGCGCCTACGTTTCCCGCTACGCCCTGGGGCGCGACTACCACAAGCTGCTGCGCAACCGCCTGCAAAAGCTGGCCGACCGGATCGCCGACCGGGTCGGCCCCTTCGGCTATCGCGCCTTCACCGACTCGGCGCCGGTGCTGGAAGTCGAACTGGCGATCCGCAGCGGCCTGGGCTGGCGCGGCAAGCACACCCTGCTGCTGAACCGCGAAGCCGGCTCGCACTTCTTCCTGGGCGAAATCTTCACCGACCTGCCGCTGCCGCCCACGGCCCCGCCGGCGGGCACCACCGCCGCAGCGCACTGCGGCACCTGCCGCGCCTGCATCGACGCCTGCCCCACCGGCGCCATCGTCGCCCCCTACCGCCTGGATGCGCGGCGCTGCATTTCCTACCTGACCATCGAACTCAAGGGCGCCATCCCCATCGAGCTGCGGCCCCTGATCGGCAACCGGATCTACGGCTGCGACGACTGCCAGCTGTATTGCCCCTGGAATCGCTTCGCCCCCCTCACCCACGAACAGGACTTCGCCGTGCGCCACGGCCTGGACCAGGCCACCCTGGTGGAGCTCTTCGCCTGGAGCGAGGCGGAATTCAACGAACGCCTGGCCGGTTCGCCGATCCGCCGCATCGGCCACGAGCGCTGGCTGCGCAACATCGCCGTCGCCCTCGGCAACGCCCCGCCGGACGCTGTCCTGCAAGCCGCTCTCCGCACCCGCGCCGACGATCCCTCGCCGCTGGTGCGCGAGCACGTCGCCTGGGCGCTGGCGCGGCAGGCATCGACTGAGCCGGCTTAGGCGGCCAGCCAGGCCTGCGCTTCCGCCAGGTTGTCGAACACCCGCAGATCGGCTTTGACGAAGGCCTGGTTGATCCAGGCGCTCCAGGTGACCCACTGGCTGTCGGTGACCACCGCGATGCGGTTGAAGTCGCCGGCGTGGGCGCGGGAAAACTTGATGTCCTCCCAGGCCATGTCGATGGTGAAATCGACCATCTGGCTGAAGTCCAGCAGCAGGTCGACGTGGCCACCGAACTTGATCTTGTACTCAACCAGTTCCTCCAGCTCCTTGAAATCGGCCAGGGAAAACTCGCCCAGCACGGCGATGGAGACCCGATTGTCCTGATGGTCGATGGTGATCATCCTGCGTCCTTCCTATGTTTTCGGTGTATGGATTCGGCACTCATTCTAGTCGGGTTCCACGGGGCGGCCGTGGGCCAGCAGGGTGGCGCCGACGCCGCTCGCGATCACCGTCGCCATGCCGAGCCAGGACAGCGTGGGCAGCACCTCGTCCCAGAGCAGGAGCCCGAACAGGCTGGAGAAGACCACCGCGCTGTAGGCCAGGTTGGCGGTCATCAGGGTCTTGCCGCGCCGATAGGCCACGGTCAGGCATAGTTGGCCGCCCGCGCCGAAGACGCCGACGCCGAGCAGGATCAGGCCACCGACGCCGTCGACGGCATGGAACCGTTCGCCCGACAGCACCCAGAGCAGGCCGACGACGCTGGAGATCAGCAGGAAGTAGAACACCGTGCGCCATTCGGGTTCGCCCAATTGCCCCAGATGGCGCAGATTGAAGAACGCGGCGCCGGCGCCGATACCCGATCCCAGGCCGATCAGCGCACCCAGCCATTGCTCGCCCGCGAAGGTCGGCCGCAACAGCAGCACCACGCCGACGAAGCCCAGCAGGAGGGTCAGCACCAGGGCCGGGCGCACCGGTTCCCGGCTCCACAACATCAGCATCAGGGCCAGGAACAGGGGCGAGGTGTAATTCAGGGTCATCGCCGTGGCCAGCGGCAGCACGGCGATCGCCTCGAACAGCAGCATCATCGACACCACGCCCACCACGCCGCGGTTCAGGTGCGCGCGGCCGTGGGGCGTCGCCAGGGGCAGGCGCCGCAGCCGGACATAGGCCGCCAGCAGCAGCAGGGCGATGAAGCTGCGATAGAACACCAGCTCCGCCGTGGAAAAGAAAGGGGCGCCGAGCTTGACGCAGACCCCCATGCAGGAAAACCACAGGCTGGCAAGCAGAATCCAGAGTGATTGCATGGCGGAAAGCGGCACCGGCGCCGGGCCGGTGCGAATATCGGGGAAACGGTTAGAGGTGCGGCGCCATCAGGCGGCGGTAGAACTCGTGGAAGTGCTGCATGCCGTCCTCCATGGGCGACTGGTAGGGTCCCACTTCGTTGCGCCCCTGCCGCAGCAGGGCATGGCGTCCCCGGTCCATGCGTTCGCCGATGTCGTCGTCCTCGATGGCGGTCTCCATGTAGGCGGCCTGCTCGGCCTCGATGAATTCGCGCTCGAATTCGGCGATCTCCTCCGGGTAGTAGAACTCGACCACGTTCAGGGTCTTGTTCACGTCCTGCGGAATCAGCGTGGATACCACCAATACATGGGGATACCACTCGACCATGATGTTGGGGTAGTAGGTCAGCCACACGGCGCCCTGTCGCGGCGTCTCGCCCCGGGCGGCGTAGAACTCCCGCACGGCCGTCTGCCAGCGGCCGTAGACCGGCGAACCCGCCTTGAGCAGGGAGGTGATGCCCACCTTCTGCACCGAATACCAGTCGCCGAACTGCCAGGTCAGATCATCGCAGGTGACGAAGTTGCCCAGCCCCGGGTGGTAGGGCGCCACGTGGTAGTCCTCCAGATAGACCTCGATGAAGGTCTTCCAGTTGTAGTTGCACTCGTGCAGTTCGACCCGGTCCAGCTTGTAGCCGGAAAAATCGAACTCCGCGGCCACCCGCATCCCGGCCAGATCGGCGTTGGCCGAGCGGGATCCCTTGAAGAGCAGGCCGTGCCAGTTCTCCAGCTTCTGCTTGTGCAGGTTCAGGCAGGGATTGGCCGGAAAGTGCGGCGCGCCGATCAGTTCCCCGGCGGTGTCGTAGGTCCAGCGGTGGACCGGGCAGACGATGTTCTGCGCATTGCCGCTGCCTTGCAGCATGATGGCCTGCCGATGGCGGCAGACATTCGACATGTCGTAGATGCCGTCGGGCTGGCGCACCAGCATGCGGCCGTGGTCCAGCCACTCCGCACTGCGGTAGTCATGGACGTTGGGCACCATCAGTTCATGCCCCGCGTAGCCGGGACCGGCATCGAAGATCAGTTTTTTCTCCAGTTCGAAGATCTTTTCGTCGAAATACCAGGCGACGGGCAACTGGGAAACGGCAGGGTCGAGCTGCCTCTTGACCGCGATGTTGGACATGGACTCCCAACCTCCAAGAGAAGAACCCGGAAACGGGGTGGGTTTACCCCTGCAAAAGGGGGCGCGAAGTATAGCCAATTTGACCGGAGGGCGCACCTTGAGCTATTTTTGCACCCTTTAGCCCGACGCCGGTCGAATAACGTGGCTGCCCCATCCTCCGCAAGCGCCCCCTCCCCCGCCAGTTTTGAAGCCGCCCTGTCCGAACTGGAAGGTCTGGTCCAGTCCATGGAACATGGCGACATGGCTCTGGAAGCCTCTCTCGCCGCCTATCAGCGAGGCATGGACTTGCTCAAATACTGCCAGAATCAGTTGGCCGCCGCGGAACAGAGAATCCAAATTCTCGACAACGGCGAGTTGGCGAGTTTTTCCGCGCCCACGGAAGATCGGTAATTTCGATGGATTTTTCTGCCTGGATGTCCGCCGTCCAGCAGCGGACCGAGTCCGCGCTGGAGCGACTGTTGCCCGCCGCGTCCCTGGAACCGGCCCGGCTCCATGAAGCCATGCGCTATTCCACGCTGGGCGGCGGCAAGCGCGTGCGCCCCCTGCTCTGCCACGGCGCGGGAGAGATCGCCGGCGCGGCGCCGGACCTGCTCGATGCGGCGGCCTGCGCGGTGGAAATGATCCATGTCTACTCGCTGGTGCACGACGACATGCCCTGCATGGACGACGACGTGCTGCGCCGGGGCAAGCCCACCTGCCACGTTGAGTTCGACGAGGCCACGGCGCTGCTGGTGGGGGACGCCCTGCAGTCCCTGGCCTTCCAGACGCTGGCCGAAGCCGCGCTGCCCGCTCCGCGGCTGGCGGACATGCTGCGGTTGCTGGCCCATGCCGCCGGCTCCCGCGGCATGGCGGGCGGACAGGCGATCGACCTGGCGGCCACCGGCCGTGCCCTGAGCCTGGAAGAACTTGAGTTCATGCACATCCACAAGACCGGCGCGCTGATCCGCGCGGCGGTGCTGCTGGGCGCCCGCTGCGGCAATGCCGACGAAGCGGCGCAGCAGGGACTGACCCAGTTCGCCAACCGGGTGGGCCTGCTGTTCCAGGTGGTGGACGACATCCTGGATGCCGAGGCCAGCACCGCCACCCTGGGCAAGACCGCCGGCAAGGATGCCGCCAACAACAAACCCACCTACGTCAGCCTGCTGGGAATCGTCCAGGCCAAGCAAAAGGCCGCCGAACTGCGCGCCGAGGCTCATCACCACCTGTCCCCCTTTGGTGATCGGGCCCGACGCCTCCACGAACTGACCGACTACATCGTCGAACGCACATTCTGATGTTTCCCCTGCTCGAATCCATCAACTCGCCCGCCGATCTGCGCCAGCTGGAGCAGGCCCAACTCCACACGCTGGCCGGGGAAATCCGCGCATTCCTGCTGGAATCGGTGTCCAAGACCGGCGGCCATCTCTCTTCCAACCTGGGCACGGTGGAACTGACCATCGCCCTGCACCATGTCTTCGATACGCCGGAGGACCGCCTGGTCTGGGACGTGGGCCACCAGACCTACGCCCACAAGATCCTCACCGGCCGCCGCGCGGGCATGGCGCGGCTGCGCATGAAGGACGGCATTTCCGGCTTTCCGCGCCGCTGCGAGAGCGAATACGACACCTTCGGCGTCGGCCATTCATCCACCTCCATCTCCGCCGCCCTGGGCATGGCGGTGGCGGCCCGGGCCAAGGGCGATGACCGGCACGTGGTGGCGATCATCGGCGACGGCGCGATGTCCGCCGGCCAGGCCTTCGAGGCGCTCAACAACGCCGGGGTGATCGACGCCAACCTGCTGGTCATCCTCAACGACAACGACATGTCCATCTCGCCTCCGGTGGGCGCGCTCAACAAGCACCTGGCGCGGCTGCTCTCGGGGCGCACCTTCAACGCCGCGCGCCGGGCCGGGGAGCGGGTGCTGAAGAACATCCCCTCGGTGCTCGAATTCGCCAACCGGGTCGAGGAGCACGTCAAGGGCCTGATCACGCCGGGCACGCTGTTCGAGGAAATGGGCTTCAACTACATCGGTCCAATCGACGGCCACGACCTGGACGCCCTGGTGCCGACGCTGCAGAACCTGCGCAATCTGAAGGGCCCGCAGTTCCTCCACGTGGTGACCAAGAAGGGCCAGGGCTACAAGCTGGCCGAGGACGACCCGGTGCTGTATCACGGCGTCTCCAAGTTCGACACCGCCAACGGCATTCAGGGCGCCACGGGCGGCGGCAGCGGCAAGGGTGGCAGCAAGCAGACCTACACCCAGGTCTTCGGCGACTGGCTGTGCGACATGGCGCGGGAAGACGGCCGGCTCATGGGCGTCACCCCCGCGATGCGCGAAGGCTCGGGTCTGGTGCGCTTCGCCGAGGAGTATCCGGACCGGTATTTCGACGTCGGCATCGCCGAGCAGCATGCCCTGACCTTCGCCGCCGGCCTCGCCTGCGAGGGGCTGAAGCCCGTGGTGGCGATCTATTCGACCTTCCTGCAGCGCGCCTACGACCAGCTGGTGCATGACGTCGCCCTGCAGGACCTGCCGGTGATGCTGGCGATCGACCGCGGCGGCCTGGTGGGCGCCGACGGCGCCACCCACAACGGCGCCTTCGATCTGTCGTTCCTGACCTGCATTCCGAACATGCTGGTGATGGCGCCCAGCGACGAAAACGAATGCCGCCGGATGCTGACCACCGCCTATCGCCACGAGGGTCCCAGCGCCGTGCGCTATCCCCGCGGCAGCGGCCCCGGCGCCGCGCTGGAGACCGCATTGACGCCCCTGCCCGTCGGCAAGGGGGAAATCCGCCGCCGCGGCAAGGGGGTGGCGCTGCTGGCCTTCGGCGCGATGCTGGGGCCGGCGCTGCGGGCCGCCGAGGAACTGGATGCGACGGTGGTCAACATGCGCTTCATCAAGCCCCTGGACGAAGCCCTGGTGCGGGAACTGGCGGCGAGCCACGACCTCTTGGCGACCATCGAGGAAAACACCATCATAGGCGGCGCCGGCGCGGAAGTGGCGCGCTGCCTGGAGGCGCTGCCAACATCGCCCCGGCTGCTGCGGCTGGGCCTGCCCGACCAGTTCATCGATCACGGCGACTCGGCGCTGCTGCTGGCGGAACTGGGCCTCGACGCGGCGGGCATCGTGCGCCAGGTGCGTGCCCATGGCGGGTAGACCCATCGCCGATAATAGTTGAGTGTTTTTGTTGGATATAATAAGCTGCTGGCTGAAAACAGAGTGTGCCGCGGGACGGCGCGCCAAACACCCCCCAGCATCGGACTAGGAAGACATCTTCATGCACAGCCGCAACACCCACGCCATACCGGACGTCCAGAATTTCGCGGATTCGCGGGAACTCCCCATCAACAAGGTGGGGATCAAATCCATCCGCCACCCCGTCAAGGTGCTCGACAAGAGCGAGGGCATCCAGCACACGGTGGCCACCTTCAACATGTACGTCGGCCTGCCCCATAACTTCAAGGGCACCCACATGTCGCGCTTCGTGGAGATTCTGAACTCCCAGGAACGGGAGATTTCGGTCGAGAACTTCGAGTCGATGCTGCGCGACATGGTGCAGAAACTGGAAGCGGAAACCGGCCACGTCGAAATGACCTTCCCCTACTTCATCCGCAAGGAGGCGCCGATTTCCGGCGTCGCCAGCCTGATGGACTACGAAGTCACCTTCATCGGCGAAATCCTGGCCGAGGGCCGCTATCGGCAATCCATCAAGGTGCTGGTGCCGACCACCAGCCTGTGCCCCTGCTCGAAGAAGATTTCCGAGCGCGGCGCCCACAACCAGCGCTCCCACGTCACCATCACCGCCACCACCAATGCCCTGGTCTGGATCGAGGAACTGGTGCGCATGGCCGAGGATCAGGCCTCCTGCGAATTGTTCGGACTGTTGAAGCGTCCCGACGAAAAGTACGTCACCGAGCGTGCCTATGACAATCCCAAGTTCGTCGAGGACCTGGTACGGGACGTGGCGGCGGCCCTCAATGCGGAACCCCGCATCGACGCCTATGTGATCGAGGCGGAGAACTTCGAGTCGATCCACAACCATTCGGCCTATGCGCTGATCGAGCACGACAAGCAGCAATAAACCCACCGGACGGGCCCCCGCAGCGACGGGGGCCGTCATCTGATTCCACAGCCAGGCACGCCCGTCATGAATCAGCCCGCTCCCGTCATCAAGCCGGCCGCCACCGTGATCCTCGCCCGCGACACCGAGCACGGGCTGGAAGTGTTCATGATGCGGCGGACCCAGAAAGCGGCATTTGCCGCCGATGCCTACGTTTTTCCGGGCGGCGCCCTCGACGCGGAGGATCACGATCCATTCTGGAACCAGCCGGAATACGGCCTGGACAGCGCGGAGGCGAACCGCATCCTGAAGGTCGATGGCGGAGGCCTGGGCTACTGGATTGCGGCGATCAGGGAATGTTTCGAGGAATCGGGTCTGCTGTTGGCGCGCGACAGCGGCGGGCGGATGCTCGACCTGGATACGCCCGCCCTGGCCGCCGAATACGATGGTCTGCGCCAGCGCCTCAATGGCGGCGACCTGAAATTCATCGATCTGTGCCAGCAGCGCCAGTTGCATCCGGCCCTCGACCATCTGGCCTACCTGAGCCGCTGGGTCACCCCTCCCGATGCGCCACGCCGTTTCGACACGCGCTTTTTTGTCGCGGTCGGCCCCACGGCGCAGACCGCCTCGCATGACAATCAGGAAACCGTGGATCACCTGTGGATCTCGCCCCATGAGGCGCTGATCGGCCAAGGCCAGGGCAAGATGATGATGGTCTATCCCACCATCGCCACCCTCCAGATGCTGGCGCTCTTCCCCAATACCGACGCGCTGATGGCCTACGTCCGCGCCAATGGCGGCGCCGAGCGTACCAGCGACATTTCCTATTTCGTCCCCCACCCGCTCTCGTGCCGCATACGCCGCCTCACCGCCAACAACGCGGGCGTCATGACCGGGCCGGGCACCAACACCTACCTGGTCGGTGGCAACGACGACATCACAGTGATCGATCCGGGCCCGGACATCGACTTTCATGTCGACAACATCGTGACCCGTGCCGGTGGCACGATCCGCCGCATCCTGGTGACCCATACCCACCCCGATCACTCCCCTGCCGCGGCGCGCCTCAAGGCCCGGACGGGAGCCGAAGTGCTGGGCATGGCGGCGCCGGCGGGCGGCTATCAGGACCGGACCTTCCAGCCCGACCGGCTGCTGCGCCATGGCGAGCGCATCCCCGTCGGCGACGCCACGCTGCGGGTGATCCACACGCCGGGACATGCGTCCAATCACCTCTGCTATCTGCTGGAAGAGGAAGGCGCCCTGTTCACCGGCGACCACATCATGCAAGGCTCGACGGTGGTGATCTCCCCCCCGGACGGCGACATGGGGGATTACCTGGCTTCCCTGAATCTGCTGCTGCAGGAGGATCTCCGCCGCATCCTGCCGGCCCACGGGCTGGTGATCGAGGACCCCGCGGCGGCCATTCGCGGCCTGATCACCCACCGCCTGCAGCGCGAAGCCAAGGTGCTTGGCGCCCTGGAGGCCGGCGGCGCCACGCTCGATCAGTTGCTGCCGCGGGTCTACGATGACGTACCGGCGGTGCTCCATGGTCAGGCCCGTCAATCGTTGCTGGCCCACCTGCAGAAACTCGCGGCCGAGGGACGGGCCAGGGAATCGACCGCAGCCGAATGGGTGCTGACCTGAGTTTTCCGATTTAGATTAATAACCATGTTGTCATGATACTTTTCGGCTATGATGCAGCCGAACCGGTAAGCGCGCCCGCATCATGCTGAATTCGCAGTTATCCCGCCTCTGGCTCAAGGTCTGGGCCGTTGCCTTCACGGAGATGAGTAGCCAGGAGATATCCTGGCTGCTGCGCCCAGGGGGGCATATCTCGCTGCTGTCCTCCCGCCGCAGCGGCATGATCATCTCGCGGGTGCGACTGATCGCCCTGCTGTTCGCCGTCCTCACGCCACTTTGGAGCCTGCTCGACATCTGGGCCTTTCCGCCCGAAACATGGCACGGCCTGGTGGCGATGCGGCTATTCTCGACCATCGCCTTTGCCGCGCTGGTAATCGCCCTGCGTCGTTCCAACGGCATGGTCCATGCCTATCGGGCGATGGGTTTCCTGCTCGCGGTCCCGACGACCTTCTTCCTGTTTTCCTATCTGCACATGGCCCAGTTCAATCTGAGCGGGTTGCAGGAAGCGTTCGCCGTCGGCTACGCCTACCTCCCTTTCGTCATGCTGGCGGGCCTTTCGGTCTTCCCATTGACGGCCGCCGAGAGCCTGGGATTCGCCGCACCGATGCTGCTGGCGCAAATCGCCGCGGCCGGCTTCAACCTGCCCATCCTGCATTGGCCCACCTTTGCCGCCTCCTTCTGGCTGCTGATGCTGATCACCGCGGTTTCCGTGCTGGCCGGGCTTTCCCAACTGGCCTTCATGATCGTGCTGGTGCGGGAAGCCATGCGCGACAGGATGACGGGCTGCTTCTCCCACACCAGCGGCGAGGAGCTGCTGGAGCTGCAATTCATCATCTCCACCCGCAGCGGAACGCCTCTTTCCCTGGTGTTCATCGACCTTGACCATTTCAAGCAGATCAACGACCAGTATGGCCATGAAGCCGGCGACCGGATCCTGACCAAAGCGGCGGAGTCCATCCGCGGTTGCCTGCGCACCGGAGACATTCTGGTGCGCTGGGGAGGCGAAGAGTTCGTGCTGATCATGCCCAATACCGATGCGGTTCAGGCCACCATCGCCATGGAGCGGGTACGCGGTATCGGCCTGGGCGACCGCCCGGACGGGACGCCGGTCACGGCCAGCATCGGGATTGCCGAGCGCACGACCGACACCGTCGGGCAATGGCGGGAGCTGGTGGAAAAAGCGGACTCGCGCATGTATGAAGCCAAGCATGGCGGAAGGAACCGTGTGGTTGGTCCCACAGCCATGGAAACCCACTGAGCTCGCCTCCATATCCAGTCTCGGCCTCCGCATGGGCGAGGTTGAATTGCATCCGGCGCCCGCTACGGATCGATTTCCAGGCCCTCGTAGGCCAGCAGGATCTCGGGGTCATCGGCTTGGGCCGGATGGCGGTCAAGGAACTCGCCAAACACCTGTTCCAGGCTGTCGTCGGAGCGCGTCGGCTCGTGGTGGGTACATACCAGCCGCTTGACTCCCGTGCGCCGCGCCAGCGCGATCGCATAGTCGAAAGTGGAATGTCCCCAGCCACGCTTGGATGTCCGGTACTCGCTCTCGGTGTAGGAACAGTCGAGCACCAGCACATCCACCCCGCGAATGACGTCGTCCATCGCCTGCTGCTTCTCGTCCACCATGGCCTGATACTCGGCGTAACCTTCGTCGCCCGGCTCATAGATGTTGTACCACGGCTCATGGTCGCCGCTGAAGAAGAACGACTTGCCGTTGCAGTCGATGCGGTAGCCGAAATCGATGACCGGGTGGTTGAGCAGAGTGCTGGTCACCCGGGCGTCGCCCACCACGACGGTCTCACCGATACCCAGCGTGCGGTATTCAATGCCGGCCTTGAGCTCGGCTTCGCGGATCGGGAAGTAGCTGTACTGCATCTGCACATCCATCGCCTGGTCGATCCCCTGGCCGCTGACGATGTCGAAGGCGCCGTAGATGCGAATCTGGTTCCCCGGAATGAAGAATGGCGTGAAGAACGGCAGGCCGTGGATGTGGTCCCAATGGGTATGGGTGATGAAAATATGCGGCGATACCGGCAAGCGGCTCAACAGCGACTGAGCGAGGGGGAAGATGCCGCTGCCGGCGTCGAGGATGATCAGCTCGTCATCATCGGTGCGCACCTCGATGCAGGTGGTGTTTCCCCCGTAGCGCAAGGTGGAGGCGCCCGGTACCGGGATCGAACCACGCACGCCCCAGAATCGAACCTTCACTTCTCGCCGTCCACCGCCACGAAGGTGCGAGCCTCGGCGATGATTTTCTCGAAATCGCCGAGCGCCGCCACGACCTTCGCCAGATCGTCGCCGAAACGCCGGGGCGCCGCCGGCATCTGATTCTTCCGATCCACCGGAATATCGTCGCCCAGTTCGTTGCCCCGGCAGATCTGGTCGGCGACGCGCAGGCAATCCATCATCGCCGAAGGCTCCGCCTCCTCCTGATGATGGTCGTGGATGCAGCCCACCAGGTGCTCGGGAAACTGCCAGCGCTTGGCCAGCATCGCGCCGACCACGCCATGATCGGCGCCGATGATTTGCCGTTCCGCCTGGTACAGGGGGAACCGGCCGGCCATCGACGCCTCCAGGGCCTCGCGAAACTCGTCCGCCAGGAACTGGGCGAAAACCACCTTGCCGAAATCGTGAAGAAGGCCGGCCACGTAGCAGTCGCCGGGATCGGCCTCTCCCTTGGCATAGATGGCGCAAAGCTGGCGCGCCGTCGCCGCCGTGGCCAGGGAATGCACCAGATAGCGCTGGGTGTCGAAGCCCGCGGTGTTGGTCAGGGGCAGAATGCCCACCGCCGCGAAAGACAGGGAGAGGTTCTTGATCGTGTTGATGCCCAGGTAAACCACCGATTGGTTGATCGAAGTGATCTTGCTGGGCAAGCTGTAATAGGCCGAATTGATGACCTTGAGAATTTTCATGGTCATCACCGGATCCTTCTCGATGACGGCGACAAGTTCTCGCGGCAGACAGTTGATGTTGCGCGTCAACTCAAGCACTTTCTGCACACTGCGCGGAAAGGCCGGCATCTTGTCGACCGCGACCATCAGCCGCCGTTCGAGTTCTGGACTTATCTGGCTCACAGATCAAAAGGGACGTGGTAATTCTGTGCGATTATATGCCCTGTGCAGAAGTCATGACCGGTAGCGCTGCACACTGTCCGAACCCGGTCCGTCACTTGCAATGATTCAACCATGTCCAATACTGTTTCCGTTGCCGCACCTGCCAAGCCGGGTACCGTATACCTGATCGGCGCAGGCCCCGGCAACCCGGACCTGCTCACGTTGCGCGGCGCCAATTTGTTGCAGACGGCCGACGTGGTGGTTTATGACAATCTGGTATCCACCGCGGTTCTCGAGATGGCCCGCCCCGAGGCGGAACGGATATATGCCGGCAAGCAACGAGGCAACCATGCCCTGCCCCAGGATGAGCTGAATCTGCTGCTGGTCTCCCTGGCCAAAACCGGCAAGCGGGTGGTGCGCCTCAAGGGTGGCGACCCCTACATCTTCGGCCGGGGCGGCGAGGAGGCCGAAACGCTGGTCGAACATGGCATCCCGTTCGAAGTCGTGCCCGGCGTGACCGCCGCCGCCGGCGTGGCCTCCTATGCCGGAATCCCCCTCACCCACCGCGACTACTCCCACGCCTGCGTCTTCGTCACCGGCCATCTGCGCGACGGCACCATGAATCTGGACTGGAAGGCCCTGGCCCGCCCCGGCCAGACGGTGGTGATCTACATGGGTCTGCAGGGCCTGCCGGTTCTTTGCGCACAGATGATCGCCCACGGCCTGCCCCCGGAGTGGCCCGCGGCGATCGTGCAGCAGGGGACCACCAGCCATCAGCGCACGGTCTGCGGCACGCTCGGCACTCTGCCTCGCCTGGCCGTCGACTCCGGCCTGCGGGCGCCGACCCTGATCATCGTCGGCGAAGTGGTGAAACTGCGCGACAAGCTGGCCTGGTTCGAGAAGCGCTAGCCCGGCTGGCCCGGTAGCGGCCACTCGCCGGAAAACGTCTTGTCGGCCCAGAGCAGCGCGGTGATGGTCTTGGCATCGGTGATCTCGCCGTCCCGCACCGCGAGCAGCGCGTCGCCCAGGTTCAGTTCGGTCACCTCCAGATGTTCGCCGTGGTCGCGTTCGTGGCCGACATAGCTGAGGCCGTGGGCGAGGAAAATCTCGATGCGTTCGTCCGAGTAGCCGATGCAGGGATGCATGGTGCCCAGATGATGCCAACTGCGGGCCTTGTAGCCGGTTTCCTCGCGCAGTTCGCGGCGCGCGGTATCCAGGGGATGCTCGGCGGTATCGATCTTGCCCGCCGGCAGTTCCAGGAAGATGCGCCGCAGGGGGTAGCGGAATTGGCGCTCGAAGAGCAGCTTGCCATTGTCCAGCAGTGCCACGATGACCACCGCGCCGGGATGGGCGACCCATTCGCGCGTGGCTTCATGACCGTCCGGCAGGCGCACGCGATCGCGGTGCACCCGCAATAGCCGCCCGGAAAAGACTTCCTCGCTCGACAGTTCGGTTTCGATCAGGTCCGCGTCCTTCATCATCGCCTCACCAAAATAACTCGGGCGGCAACCGGGATGCGCGTCCCGGTGCCGCCCGTCATGTCCCGCCGAAGATCAGAGCGACCGCGCCAGTGCGTATTGGCAGATGCCGATCAGGGACTGCGGGAAGATGCCCAGCAAGGCCACCGCCAGACCGTTGGCGGAAAGCAGCAGGCGCACGTCCATCCCCGCCTGGATCGGCATCGCATTGGCCGGCGGCGCGTCGAAATACATGTATTTGACCACCCGCAGGTAGTAGAACGCACCCACCAGGGAGAGCAGCACGGCGAACACCGCGATGCTCATGTGGCCGGTGGCGATCACGATCGCCAGCACCGAGAACTTGGCGAAGAAACCGATGAAGAACGGAATCCCGGCCATCGAGAACATCAACACCAGCATCATCGCGGCGAACCAGGGACTGCGCTTGTTGAGCCCCTTGAAGTCCTCCAGTTCCTCGGACTCGAAACCGTTGCGCGACAGCAGCAGGATCATGCCGAAGGTGGCCAGGGACATCAGCACGTAGGCGGTGGTGTAGTACATGGCGGTGGTGTAGGCGGCGAAGGCCGGCGCGCGGTTGTCGCCGACCACGCCGCTGACCAGCGCCAGCAGCATGAAGCCCATGTGGGAGATCGCCGAATAGGCCAGCATGCGCTTCAGGTTGGTCTGGGCGATGGCGGCCAGGTTGCCCAGGGCGATGGACAGCACCGCCATGATCAGCAGCATCGACTGCCACTGCTGCGCCAGCTCGAACAGGCCATAGACCAGCAACCGCATGGCCAGCGCGTAGGCGGCGAACTTGGGTGCGGAACCGATGAACAGCGTGATCGCGGTGGGTGCGCCGTGATAGACGTCCGGAATCCACATATGGAACGGCACCACGCCGAGCTTGAAGCCGATGCCGGCGACCAGGAACACCAGGCCGAACACCAGCACCGTCTTGTTGCCCGCGCCGTTGTAGATCGACTGGGCGACGACGCCGACCTCCAGCGAGCCGGTGGCGCCATAGATCATGGACATGCCGTAGAGCAGCAGCCCGGAAGCCAGGGCGCCAAGAACGAAGTACTTCATCGCCGCCTCGGTGGCGCGCACCGAATCCCGATCGATGGCCACCAGTGCGTAGAGCGACAGCGACAGCAGCTCGATCCCCAGGTACATGGTGAGGAAGTGGGACGCCGAGATCATCACCATCATCCCCAGCGTGGCGAGCAGCACCAGCAGGTAGAACTCGCCCTTGTCCAGGTTGCGCACCGCCAGGTAGCTGCGGCTGTACACCAGCACCACGATCACGGCGAGGTAGGTGAACAGCTTGAGCAGATCACCCAGGGTGTCGTCGACGAACATGTTGCTGAAGGTCAGCACCGTCTGGTCGTTGGCGGTCAGCACGGTGATCGCGGCGCATCCCACCAGCGTCAGCACGGTCAGCAGGCCGACGATCCAGCGGCGCTGGCCGGCAACCAGGTCGACGAAGAGGATGATGCCCGCCATGATGAGCAGGAAAATTTCCGGCGCGGCCGGATAGAGATCAGGGGCGACAAAATTGTTCAACATGTATCTCTCGCGCGCCGTTACATCAGTTTGCTGACAGCCACGTGCTTCAGCAGATTATCCACTGAGGCATGCATGACGTCGGTGAAAGGGAAGGGATAGAGGCCCATGGCCAGCACACAGACGGCCAGGATGCCCAGCACCAGGAACTCCCGGGAATTGAGGTCTTCCAGATGGGCCACGTGGTCGTTGGCCACCGCGCCGAACACCACCCGTTTGTACATCCAGAGCGTGTAGGCGGCGCCGAGGATCAGCGTCGTGGCGGCGGCGAAACCGGTCCAGAAGTTGAACTTGATCGCGCCCAGCGCCACCATGAACTCGCCGACGAAGCCGGAGGTGGCGGGCAGGCCCGAGTTGGCCATGGCGAAGAGCATGAACAACGCGGCGAACTTGGGCATGGTATTCACCACGCCGCCGTAGTCGGCGATCTGCCGACTGTGCATGCGGTCGTACATGACGCCGATGCAAAGAAACATCGCAGCGGAGACGAAGCCGTGGGAAAGCATCTGCACCAGCGCGCCTTCGACGCCGAGCTGGTTGAAGATGAAGAAGCCCAGGGTGACGAAGCCCATGTGGGAAATCGAGGAATACGCCACCAGCTTCTTCATGTCGGACTGGGCCAGCGCCACGAAGCCGATGTAGATCACCGCGATCAGCGACAGCCCGATCATCATCGGCGCCAGGATGTGGGAGGCGTCGGGGACGATCGGCAGCGAGAACCGGACGAAACCGTAGGCGCCCAGCTTCAGGGCGATCGCCGCCAGAACCACGGAGCCGCCGGTCGGCGCCTCGACGTGGGCGTCGGGCAGCCAGGTATGGACCGGCCACATCGGCACCTTGACGGCGAAGGAAAGCAGGAAGGCGAGGAAGATCAGGATCTGGGGCGCCCGGTCGATCGGCAGCGCGTGCCAGTCGAGAATGCTGAAGCTGCCCGACTGCAGGAACAGGTAGATGAAGGCCAGCAGCATCAGCAGCGAGCCCAGCAGCGTGTAGAGGAAGAACTTGATCGCCGCGTAGACCCGGTTGGGGCCGCCCCAGATGCCGATGATCAGATACATCGGAATCAGGCTGGCCTCGAAGAAGACGTAGAACAGCACGGCGTCGAGGGCCGAGAAGATGCCGTTCATCAGGCCGGACATGATGAGGAAGGCGCCCATGTACTGGGCCTGTTTTTCCTCGATCACCTCCCAGCCGGCCAGCACCACCAGCACGGTGATGAAGCTGTTGAGCAGCACGAACAGCATCGAGATGCCATCCACGCCGAGGAAATACTGGATGCGGAACGGCCGGATCCACGGCGCCTGTTCGACGAACTGCATCCCGGCCTGGGCCGAGTCGAAGCCCAAATACAGGGGAAGTGTGACGACGAAGCCGGCCACGGCCACGAACAGCGCCAGCCAGCGGGCCAATGCCCGACGCTCGGATCCGACGGCGAACACCGCCAGCGCGCCGAGGATGGGCACCCAAATGGCCAGACTCAACAGGTGGGAACTCATCGCTTCCTATCTTTCCTCAAGCGCGGTTGAACCACAGCGTCAGCAGCACGAAGACGCCGATGATCATGGAAAAAGCATACTGATACAGGTGGCCGCTCTGGAACAGGCGCACCACCGAGGCGATCCAGCCCACCAGGCGGGCAGAGCCGTTGACCGCGATGCCGTCGATCAGCACCTGGTCGCCGGCCTTCCACAGGCCCTTGCCCACCAGCCGGGCGCCGGCGGCGAAGAACACCTCGGTGAACTTGTCGAAGTAGTACTTGTTTTCGAGCAGCACATGGACGGGGCGCAGGGCGCGGCCGATGGCGGCGGGAACGGCGGGATTGACCAGGTAGAAATACCAGGCCAGGAGCACGCCGGACATCGCCAGCACGAACGGCAGGGAAGTGAGCCCGTGCAGCGCCATCGCGACGGCGCCGTGGAATTCGTGGGTCAGTTCCTCCATCGCCGGGTGGCGCGCGGCATCGACCACCACCGCGCCGCCGAACCAGTCGCCATGCAGCATCGGCTGGATGGTCAGGAAACCGATGGCCACCGACGGAATCGCCAGCAGCACCAGCGGCAGCCAGACCACCCAGGGCGTCTCGTGGGGCTTCTGGCCTGGTGCAAGGCCGTGATGGTGATCGGCGGTGGCCTCCTCGTCATCATGGTCGCCGTGGTGGTCGTGATGACTCTTGCCGAAACGCTCCTCGCCGTGGAATACCAGGAAGTACATGCGGAAGGAGTAGAAGGCGGTGACGAACACGCCGATGATCACACAGGCGTAGGCATAGCCGGCGCCCGGCAGATGAGAGGCGTGAACCGCCTCGATGATCGAGTCCTTCGAGTAGAAGCCGGACAGGAAGGGGAAGCCGATCAGCGCCAGGGAGCCGAGCAGGGAGGTGATCCAGGTGATGGGCATGTACTTGGCGAGGCCACCCATGTTGCGCATGTCCTGGTCGTGGTGCATGCCGATGATCACCGAGCCGGCGCCGAGGAACAGCAGCGCCTTGAAGAAGGCGTGGGTCATCAGGTGGAACACCGCCACCGAGTAGGCCGACGCGCCCAGCGCCACGGTCATGTAGCCGAGCTGCGACAGGGTGGAATAGGCCACCACCCGCTTGATGTCGTTCTGCACGATGCCCAGGAAGCCCATGAACAGCGCCGTGGTGGCGCCGATCACCAGCACGAAGGACAAGGCGGTGTCGGACAGTTCGAACAGCGGGGACATGCGGGTGACCATGAAGATGCCGGCGGTCACCATGGTGGCGGCGTGGATCAGCGCCGAGATCGGCGTCGGACCTTCCATCGAGTCGGGCAGCCAGACATGCAGCGGCACCTGGGCCGACTTGCCCATCGCACCGATGAACAGGCAGATGCAGATCACGGTGATCAGCGACCAGTCGGTGCCCTGGAACATCAGTTGCGCCAGCTGTTCCTTCTTGGCGAACACCTCCGCGTAGTCCAGCGAGCCGGCATAGGCGGCGATCAAACCGATCCCCAGCAGGAAGCCGAAGTCGCCCACGCGGTTGACCAGGAAGGCCTTCAGGTTGGCGTAGATGGCCGTCGGGCGGGTGTACCAGAAGCCGATCAGCAGGTAGGACACCAGGCCGACCGCCTCCCAGCCGAAGAACAGCTGGACGAAGTTGTTGCTCATCACCAGCATCAGCATCGAGAAGGTGAACAGCGAGATGTAGCTGAAGAAGCGCTGGTAGCCCGGGTCTTCCGACATGTAGCCGATGGTGTAGATGTGCACCATCAGCGACACGAAGGTGACCACCAGCATCATCATCACGGTCAGCTTGTCGATCAGGAAGCCCACCTGGAGGGTGAGGCCGCCGGACTGGAGCCAGGTGTAGACCGCGCCGTTGAAGGTATGGCCGGCCTCCACGTCCTGATAGACGAACAGCGAAAGCACGAAGGCCACCGCCACGCCGAGAATGGTGACGGTGTGCGCGCCGGCGCGGCCGATGGTCTTGCCGAACAGTCCGGCGACGATGGCGCCGAACAGGGGCGCCAGGGGCACGAGCAGGTAGATCGTCTGCATATCCATGGTTGTGCGCTAGCCCTTCAGGCTGTCGAGATCTTCCACGTCGATGGTGGAAAGGTTGCGGAACAGCACCACCAGAATCGCCAAGCCGATCGCGGACTCGGCCGCCGCCACGGTCAGGATGAAAAACACGAAGATCTGACCGGCGGTGTCGTGCAGGTAGTGGGAAAAGGCGACGAAGTTGAGGTTGACCGCCAACAGCATCAGTTCGATCGCCATCAGCAGCACGATCAGGTTCTTCCTGTTGAGGAAGATGCCGACGATGCTGATCGCGAACAGGGCGGCCCCCAGGATCAGGTAGTGTGTCAGGGGTACGGCTTGTCCAAGCATGTTATTGCTCCCCTCCTTGGGCTTCTTTTTCCGCCGCCATCTTGACGAGACGAATGCGATCGCCGCGCTTGACGGCGAGCTGGTCGGACGGATGCATGGCCTTGGAATCCTTGCGCTTGCGCAGCGTCAGCAGGACGGCGGCGATGATGCCGACCAGCAGGATCACCGAAGCCAGTTCGAAGGGGTAGACGTACTCGGTGAACAGCACGCGGCCCAGTTCCTTGGTGTTGCTGTAGCCGGCCGGCGCGGTGTGTCCCGGCATCACGTCGAGGCCGAAGTAGCGACCGCCCAGCACCACCGACATCTCGGCCACCATCAGGCCGCCGATCGCCGCGCCGAACGGCAGGTGCTTCCAGAAGCCCTTGCGCAGGGACTCGACGTTGATGTCCAGCATCATCACGACGAACAGGAACAGCACCATCACCGCGCCCACGTACACCACCAGCAGGGCGATGGCCAGGAACTCCGCCTCCAGCAGCAGCCACAGCGCCGCGGCGTTGAAGAAGGCCAGCACCAGATAGAGCACGGCATGGACCGGGTTGCGGGCCGTGATCACGCGCAGCGCCGCCAACAACATCAGGGCGCCGAAAAGATAGAAGAGGACTGTTTTGAATTCCATCGTCGCTTACCGGTATTTGGCGTCCTGTTCCCGATCGGCGGCGATCTGGGCTTCATAGCGGTCGCCGTTGGCGAGCAGCATCTGCTTGGTGTAGTAAAGGTCGCCCCGCTCCTCGCCGTGGTACTCGAAGACGCGGGTCTCGACAATGGCGTCCACCGGGCAGGCTTCCTCGCAGAAGCCGCAGAAGATGCACTTGGTCAGGTCGATGTCGTAGCGGGTGGTGCGGCGACTGCCGTCGTCGCGCTGGGCCGACTCGATGGTGATGGCCATCGCCGGACACACCGCCTCGCACAACTTGCAGGCGATACAGCGCTCCTCCCCGTTCGGATAGCGCCGCAGGGCGTGCAGGCCGCGGAACCGGTTGGACTGCGGCGTGCGGTCCTCGGGGTACTGCACGACGATCTTGCGGGCGAAGAAATAGCGGCCCGTGATGGACATGCCCTTGAGCAGTTCCTTCAGCAACAGGCTGCCGATAAAGTCTCTGGCTCCCATGGCCTTATTTCCAGATAGTGAAGGGCGACATCATCCAGATGCCGATGACGAGGATCCACACCAGGCACAACGGGACGAACACTTTCCAGCCCAGGCGCATGATCTGGTCATAGCGATAGCGGGGGAAGGTCGAGCGCACCCAGATGAAGAAAAACAGGCCGAAGAGGATCTTCAGCGCCAGCCAGCCGAAACCGTCCGGCAGGAAGGCCACCGGAGAGGACCAGCCGCCGAGGAAGAAGATCGCGGTCATGGCCGATACCAGGGCCATGTTGGCGTATTCGGCGAGGAAGAACAGCGCGAAGCCCATGCCGGAATATTCCATCATGTGGCCGGCGACGATCTCCGACTCGCCTTCGACCACGTCGAACGGCGCACGGTTGGTTTCCGCCAGACCGGAGATCAGATACACCACGAACATCGGCAGCAGCGGCAGCCAGTTCCAGGACAGGAAGTTGAGCCCCATGCTGGCGAACATGCCCTTCTGCTGGACCCGCACGACCTCGCTCAGGTTCAGGCTGTTGGTCACCATCACCACGCAGATCAGCGCCAGTCCCATCGCCACTTCATACGACACCATCTGGGCCGCGGCGCGCATCGCCCCGAGGAACGGATACTTGGAATTGGAGGCCCATCCGGCGATGATGACCCCATACACGCCGAAGGAGGTGATGGCCAGGAAGGCCAGGATGCCGGCATCGATGTCGGCCAGCACCCAGCCATCGGCGAACGGCACCACCGCCCAGGACACCAGCGCCACGGCGAAGGCCAGCGCGGGGCCGAGGAAATAGAGCGATCTGTCCGCGCGGGATGGCGTGATGACTTCCTTGATGATCAGCTTGATGCCGTCGGCGAAGGGCTGCAGGAGACCCCAGGGACCGACCCGGTTGGGGCCGATCCGCAGGTGCATGGCGCCCATCACCCGGCGCTCGCCCATCGTGGTGTAGGCCACCAGCACCAGCAGCGGGACGATGATGCCGAAGATCTTGAGCAGCACCCAGACCAGCGGCCAGAGCGGCCCGAACAACGGGGGGACCTGTTGCAGCAGGTTCAGCAGCGCGTCCATCAGGCTTTCTCCACGACCAGGCCGCCGAACTGGGCGCCCAGGGCGACAGTGGCGGCATGGGCCGCCGGAATCCGCACGCAGCCCTCAGGCAGGCCGGCGTCCAGGCATGCGACCAGCGTCACCTCGCCAGCGCCACTCCGGACTCGCACCGTGGCACCCTCCGCCACGCCGATCCTGTCCAGCGCGGCGCCGCTCATCGCCGCCCGCGGCGCGGCGCCATCCACGGTTGCCTGCAAGCTGGGCGCGCGCCGGACCAGGGCGTCGGCGAAGTACAGCGGCACCTCGCCGACCCGCTCCAGCGTGGCCGCGGCAGCGCCGGTCGCCGCAAGAGACGGCACCGCATTCTGGCTGTTGCCCAGACCGGAAACGAATTCCGGCGTGCCGCCCAGCACCGCCTGGCGCACTTCCTCGCTGCTGTCGTATTCGAAATCCGGCTGGTTGAGCAGGTTGCCCAGTACTCGCAGCACCTTCCAGGCCGGGCGCGTTTCACCCTGCGGCTTCACCACGGCGTGGAAGCTCTGCACCCGCCCCTCGGTATTGACGAAGGTGCCGGAGGTCTCGCTGAAGGGCGACACCGGCAGCATCACATCGGCGTAGTCCAGCGCGGCCTGCGACTTGAAGGGCGACATCACGATCACGGTCTGCGCCTCGCGCATCGCCGCCAGCGCGGCGGCGCCGTCGGCGCAATCCAGTTCCGGTTCGACGCCGAGCAGCAGATAGGCGCGGCGCGGCTGTTCCAGCATGGTCCTGGCGTTGAGGCCAGTGTTAGGACCATTGGCCGCCGTGATCGCCTGGGCGACATAGGCGCCAACGCTGTTGGCGGCGGCGCCGAGGAAGCCGAAGCGGACGCCGGTGATCTCGGCCAGCTTCTGCGCCAGCGCCGCCAGGGTCGCGGCCTGCGGATGCTGCTGGGCGAAGTTGCCCAGCAACACCGCGCCGTTGGTGGCGGATGCCAGGCTCTCGGCGATCCGGCGGGCCTCGGCGGAGACTTCCACCGCAGCCACGCTGGCGTCGATGCCGACGCCTTTGAGCTCCGCGGCCGCCTTGAGCACCTGGGCCAGCACCTCGGGCAGGCGCGAAGGCGCGGCGATCGCCTTGGCGAAGACCTTCATCAACAGGTCATCGTCGGCTGAATGGATGACGCTGACCTGGGCGCCCCGCCTGGCGGCCCGGCGCAGGCGCTGGGCCAGCAGGGGCTGGTCCTTGCGCAGGAAGGAGCCGATCACCAGGGCGCGGTCGAGGTCGGAAAGCTCGGCGATCTTCAGGCCCAGCCAGGGCGTGCCCTGCTGCTTGCCGTCGGCGGAGAAATCGTTCTGCCGCAGGCGGCTGTCGATGTTCTCGCAGCCGATGCCGCGCAGCAGCTTCTGGGCGAGGTACATTTCCTCCAGCGTCGCGTGCGGGCTGATCAGGGCGCCGATGGCGCTGCCGCCGTGGGTCTTGGCCACGTCGCGCAGCGCATGGGAAACATAGTCGAGGGCGACGTTCCACTCGACTTCGCGCCACTGGCCGTCCTGCTTGACCATCGGTTTGGTCAGGCGCTGGTCGGAGTTGAGCGCTTCATAGGAGAAACGGTCGCGGTCGGCCAGCCAGCACTCATTGACGTCCTCGTTTTCCAGCGGCAGCACCCGATAGACGCGGTCGAGCTTGGTCTGGACGATCAGGTTGGCGCCGACGCCGTCGTGGGGACTCACCGACTTGCGGCGGGACAATTCCCAGGTGCGGGCGGAAAAGCGGAAGGGCTTGGAAGTCAGGGCGCCCACCGGACAGAGGTCGATGATGTTTCCCGACAGCTCCGAGTTCACCGTGTTCTCGACAAAGGGCATGATCTCCGCCCGGTCGCCGCGGAAGGCCTGGCCCAATTCCTGGAAGCCGGCGATTTCCTGAGTGAAACGCACGCAGCGGGTGCAGTTGATGCACCGGGTCATGTCGGTGGAAACCAGGGGCCCCAGATCCTTGTTCGGCACCACCCGCTTCTCTTCCTCGTAGCGGGCCTGGGCACCGCCGTAGCCGACGGCCAGATCCTGCAACTGGCATTCGCCGCCCTGGTCGCAGATCGGGCAATCCAGGGGGTGGTTGATCAGCAGGAACTCCATCACCCCCTTCTGCGCCTTCACCGCCATGCTGGAATGGGTGAACACTTTCATGCCGTTGGTGACAGGCGTCGCGCAGGCGGGCATGGGCTTGGGGGCCTTTTCCACTTCCACCAGGCACATGCGGCAGCTGGCCGCGATGGACAGCTTCTTGTGGTAGCAGAAATGCGGAATGTAGGTGCCGGCCTGATGGGCGGCGTCAATGATGGTGCTGCCGTCCTGGACTTGCAGCGCCTTGCCGTCGATCTCGATTTCTAGCATGACGGTACCGTGGAAGAATTCCGATGGAACGTGCTGCCGGCCCGCTGGACATCCCTGGGCACGAGGCATTGCTTGTTCTCGATGTGGTATTCGAACTCGGAATGGAAGTGTTTGAGGAAACCATTGACCGGCATCGCCGCCGCGTCGCCCAGGGCGCAGATGGTGCGCCCCATGATGTTGGGAGTGATGCTGGAGAGCAGCTCCAGGTCGCCAGGGCGGCCCTCGCCGTTCTCGATGCGGTGGATGATCTTGTGCATCCAGCCCGTGCCCTCGCGGCAGGGCGTGCATTGACCGCAGGACTCTTCGTAGTAGAAGTAGGACAGCCGCTCCAGCGCCTTGACCATGCAGACCGTCTCGTCCATCACGATCACAGCGCCGGAACCCAGCATCGAGCCGGCCTTGGCGATGGCGTCGTAGTCCATGGTGAGATCCATCATGATCTCTGCGGGAAGCACCGGGGCCGAGGAACCGCCGGGGATCACGGCCTTCAGCTTGCGCCCGCCGCGCATTCCGCCGGCCATTTCCAGCAGCTTGGCGAAAGGTGTGCCCAGCGGCACCTCATAGTTGCCGGGGCGATTCACGTGGCCGGAAACGGAAAACAGCTTGGTGCCGCCGTTGTTCGGCTTGCCCAGGTTGAGATAGTTCTCCGACCCCATCCGCAGCACGAAGGGAACGGCGGCGAAGGTCTCGGTGTTGTTGATGGTGGTGGGCTTGCCGTAGAGGCCGTAGCTGGCCGGGAACGGCGGCTTGAAGCGGGGTTGGCCCTTCTTGCCTTCCAGCGACTCCAGCAGTCCGGTTTCCTCGCCGCAGATGTAGGCGCCGAAGCCATGGTGGGCGAAGAGCTCGAAACTGAAATCGGTGCCGAGGATGTTCTTGCCCAGCAGGCCCGCGGCGCGGGCTTCGTCGAGGGCCGCCTCGAAGCGCTGGTAGATCTCGAATATCTCGCCGTGGATGTAGTTGTAGCCGCGGGTCGCGCCCATCGCGTAACCGGCGATGATCATGCCCTCGATCACCGAATGCGGGTCGTAGCGCATCAAGTCGCGGTCCTTGAAGGTGCCGGGCTCGCCCTCGTCGGAGTTGCAGACCACGTACTTGTCGCCGGGGAAGTTGCCGGGCATGAAGCTCCACTTCAAGCCGGTGGGAAAGCCCGCGCCGCCCCGCCCGCGCAGCACCGACGCCTTGACCTGGTTGATCACCTCGGCCGGCGGCGTCTTGTCGGCGAGGATCTTGCGCAGCGCGGCGTAGCCCTCCCGCGCCTCGTAGTCCTTCAGGTGCCAGCCCTCGTCGCCGCGACTCCAGCCGGTGGTCAGGACGGGATTGATTGCGTCGATCAGGGCCATTTATTTGCACTCCGCCAGCAACGCATCGATCTGCTCGGGCAGCATGTGGCTGCACATGCGCTTGTTGTTCAGCAGCATCACCGGCGCATCGCCGCAGGCCCCCATGCACTCGCCCTCCTTCAGGGTGAACTTGCCGTCGGCCGTGGTCTCGTTGAAGTCGATGCCGAGTTTTTCCTTCAGGTAGTCGGCGGCATGGACGCCACCGGAAAGGGCGCAGGGCAGATTGGTGCAGACGGTCAGCTTGTACTTGCCGACCGGTTGCAGGTCGTACATGTTGTAGAAGCTCGCCACCTCGTAGGCCGCCATCGGCGCCATGCCGAGATATTCGGCGACGAACCGGATGGTCTCGTTGGACAACCAGCCTTTTTCATCCTGGGCGATGGCCAGCGCCGCCATCACTGCCGACTGTTTCTGGTCCGCCGGGTACTTTGCGATCTCGCGATCGATCTTTTGCAGGGAATCTTGACTCAGCATGATTAGCGGTCGATCTCACCGAAAACAACGTCCATGGTGCCGATGATGGTCACTGCATCGGCGATCATGTGGCCCTTGGCCATTTCGTCCATGGCCGCGAGATGGGGGAAGCCGGGCGCGCGCAACTTCAGGCGGTACGGCTTGTTGGCGCCGTCGGATATCAGATAGACGCCGAACTCGCCCTTGGGATGCTCGATGCCGACATAGGCTTCGCCGGCGGGCACATGGATACCTTCGGAGAAGAGTTTGAAGTGATGGATCAGCTCTTCCATGTTGGACTTCATCTTCTCGCGCGACGGCGGCGCCACCTTGTGATTGTCCGAAATCACCGGTCCCGGGTTCTTGCGCAGCCAGTCGATGCACTGCCGGATGATGCGATTGGACTGGCGCATCTCTTCCATGCGCACCAGGTAGCGATCGTAGGAGTCGCCATTGACGCCGACCGGAATATCGAAGTCCATCCGGTCATACACCCCGTAGGGGCGCTTCTTGCGCACGTCCCATTCGATGCCGGAACCGCGCAGCATGGGACCGGTGAAACCCAGCTGGAGCGCGCGCTCCGGCGTTACCACGCCGACGCCGACCGTGCGCTGCTTCCAGATCCGGTTGTCGGTCAGCAGGTCCTCGTACTCGTCGCAGCGCGCATCGTAGCGTTCGGTGAATGCTTCCAGATAATCGAGCAGGGAGCCCTGGCGATCCTCGTTGAGGTCGCGTACCACCTTCTCGTTTTTCCACTTGGACACCTTGTACTGCGGCATCCGATCGGGCAGATCCCGATAGACGCCGCCCGGCCGGTAATAGGCCGCATGCATCCGGGCGCCGGATACCGCCTCGTAGGCGTCCATCAACTCCTCCCGATCGCGGAAGGTGTAGAGACAGACCGCCATCGCACCGATGTCCAGGGCATGGGTGCCGATGTTGAGCTGATGATTCAGCAGCCGCGTGACCTCGTCGAACAGCACCCGGATGTACTGGGCGCGCTCGGGCACCTGGATGCCCAGCAGCTTCTCGATCGCCATGCAGTAGGCGTGCTCGTTGCACATCATCGACACGTAGTCGAGACGGTCCATGTAGGGCACCGACTGGATCCAGGTGCGGGTCTCGGCCAGCTTCTCGGTCGCCCGATGGAGCAGACCGATGTGCGGGTCGGCGCGCACGATCACTTCGCCGTCCAGCTCCAGGATCAGGCGCAGCACGCCGTGGGCGGCCGGATGCTGCGGCCCCAGGTTCAGAGTGTAATTGCGGATATCAGCCACGGCCGTAGCCCCCTTCGCGCACGATGCGCGGCGTCACTTCCCGCGGCTCGATGGACACGGGCTCGTAAATCACGCGCCGCTGCTCCGGGTCGTAGCGCATTTCCACATATCCGGAAACGGGGAAGTCCTTGCGGAAAGGATGCCCCACGAAACCATAGTCGGTCAGGATGCGGCGCAGATCGGCATGACCATCGAAATGCACGCCGTAGAGATCGAAGGCCTCGCGCTCGAACCAGTTGGCGCTGTTCCAGACCTCATTCACCGACGGCACCACCGGGAACTCCTCGCTTTCGGCAAAGGTCCGCATCCGCAGCTGCTGATTCAGCGCCACCGAATTGAGATGCACGACCACCGCGTAGCGCCGGCCGGTCCAGCCGCTGTAGGTCGAGTAATCCACCCCGCAGAGGTCGATCAGCTGTTCGAAGCGGAAATCGGCATGGTCGCGCAACTGCCGTGCGACATCCAGATAATCACCGACCGCCACTTCGACGGTCACCTCACCGCAAGCCAGCACGGGCTCGCCCACACGATCCCCAAGGACCTGCTTGAGATTTTGACAAAGCTTTTCCAGCTTGGCGCTCATGAGTCGAATTCCGGAATCAACGGGCGATGGTATTGGTGCGCTTCACCTTGTTCTGCAACTGGATGAAGCTGTAGAGCAGCGCCTCGGCGGTTGGCGGACAGCCGGGAACATAGATATCCACCGGTACGATTCGATCGCAGCCGCGCACCACCGAGTAGGAATAGTGGTAATAGCCGCCGCCATTGGCGCAGGACCCCATCGACATCACCCAGCGGGGCTCCGGCATCTGGTCATAGACCTTGCGCAGCGCCGGCGCCATCTTGTTGGTCAAGGTCCCCGCCACGATCATCAGATCGGACTGACGGGGGCTGGGACGAAAGAAGGAACCGAAACGATCCAGGTCGTAGCGGGAGCAACCCACGTGAATCATTTCCACCGCGCAGCACGCCAGACCGAAAGTCATGGGCCAGATGGAGCCGGTGCGGGTCCAGTTGATCACCTTGTCCAGCGTGGTGGTGACGAACCCTTCTTGCAAGATACCCTCAATACTCATGATTCATTCCCAGTCGAGAGCGCCCTTGGCCCAGGCATACACGTAGCCGACCACCAGAATGCCCAGAAACACCAGCATCTCGACAAAACCGAACATCCGGACCGCCGGCGTATCGGCGATCTCGCGAAAGATCGCCGCCCAGGGAACCAGGAAGGCGATTTCCAGATCGAACAGGATGAAGATGATCGCAATCAGGTAGTAGCGCACGTCGAACTGCATGCGCGCATCCTCGAAGGGCTCGAAGCCGCATTCGTAGGCGGAGATTTTCTCGCTATCGGGGCGATAAGGGCCGAGAACACGGCCCAGGATGATTGGCAGAAAGCCGAAGACCAGGCCCACCAGAACGAAGACGAAGATGGGAAAGTAGTTTTCCAGCATAGCGTGCATGGCCTGCGCCACGAATTTTCGACTTCCAACCCCACAGGGGCAACGCCCCCACCGTTTGCTTGGTGCCGACGGCGAGACTCGAACTCGCACGGCTCGCGCCACTACCCCCTCAAGATAGCGTGTCTACCAATTTCACCACGTCGGCCCGGCAGGCACCGAGTGCCTTATGAGCGGCGCGCATAATACCACCAGAAGTGCCCGCCGTTGGGCTTGGCGTGCGAGTTTTTTCGTCCGCCAGGCCCTGAAACCACCACGCTATTTGGGCACGTCCTTGGCCTTGGAGCCGTCGGGCACGCTCGGCACGGCGGGTGCCGTCGGAGCCGGGGTCGGCGCGGCGCGATCCATCACGCTGGCCGCCGCCTTGGGTTTCGTCGTCGCCAGATAGGTCAGTCCCAGGCTGGTCAGGAAGAACACCGCCGCCAGAACGGCCGTGACGCGCGAGAGGAAATTGGCCGAACCGGAAGCGCCGAACAAGCTGCCCGAAGCGCCGCTGCCGAATGCCGCTCCCATGTCGGCGCCCTTGCCATGCTGCAGCAACACCAGGCCGATCAGCGCCGCCCCCACCAGCAAGTGCACCGTCAATGCGGTCGAATACAGAAAATCCATGATGCCAATCCTAAAAAGTTAGCCGGCCGCGCAAATGGCCAGAAAATCCGAGGCCACCAGGGCCGCGCCACCAATCAACCCGCCGTCGATATCCGGCTGGGAAAACAGTTCCTTCGCATTGCCCGGCTTGACGCTGCCGCCGTACAGAATCCGCAGGCCCTCGGCCACCGCGGCGCTATCGCTGGCCACCCGGACGCGAATCAGGGCATGGACCTCCTGAGCCTGCGCCGGCGTCGCGGTCTTGCCGGTGCCGATCGCCCAGACCGGTTCGTAAGCCACCACCGCGCGCGCCAGGGACGCCACGCCACAACGGTCCAGCACCGCCTCCAGCTGCCGGGTCACCACCTCGGCGGTGATGCCCGCCTCGCGTTCGGCCAACGTCTCGCCCACGCAGAGGATCGGCGTCAAACCGACCGCCTGGGCCGCCTGGTATTTGGCCGCCACCACGGCGTCGGTATCGCCGTAATAGGATCGGCGCTCCGAATGGCCGACGATCGCGTAGCCGCAGCCGAAATCCTGCAACATGGCGCCGCTCACCTCGCCGGTGTATGCGCCCTGCGCGTGCTCGGAAACGTCCTGGGCGCCCCAGGCCACCTTGCTGCCGGCAAGCACCGAACGCGCCTGGGCCAGATAGGGATAGGGCACGCAGACGGCCACCTGCGCCGCCAACCCGGCGGCGCCATCGCGTACCGCATGGAGCAGCCCCAGATTCACGGCCAGGCTGCCATGCATCTTCCAGTTTCCGGCAACGAATTTTGTCCGCATGGCGTTGGAAATACAGGAAATTTAAAGGGTTGGCAGTTTATCGCCTCGCCCTGTCCAAGGTCAATTCGAGGATGCGCCGAGAATGTGCCGCAAGCGCGCCGATTCAAGCCGCCAGCGCCCGGCCGGGTGGGAACACCACCTGGAAGCAACTGCCCCGCCCCAGTTCCGACCGTATTTCGAGCCGCGCCTGATGGCGCAGCAGCACGTATTTGACGATGGCCAGCCCGAGGCCGGTACCGCCGGTCCGGGCCGAGCGTCCCTTGTCCACCCGGTAGAAGCGCTCGGTCAGGCGCGGAACATGCTCGGCGGCGATGCCGATGCCGTTGTCGCTGACCTCGAACAGCGCGCCCGCCCCCTGGCGCCCCCAACGCAACGCAATGCGTCCGCCCTCCGGCGTATAGCGCACCGCGTTGCTGATCAGGTTGCCGAAAGCGCTGCGCAGCTCACTGGCGCTGCCCATCAGCGCCAGATCGTCGATTTCCGCCGCGAACTCGTGGCGCCCGCCGGAAAGCGCCCGTCCTTCGTCGAGCAGGGCATTCAGCAGCGCCGGCATGTCGACCACCTCCTCCTGCAGCGGATCGGCCTGTGCCTCCAGTTTCGAGAGCGTCAGCAAATCCTCCACCAGGCGGCTCATGCGCCGGGCCTGGTCCTGAATCATCGCCAGGTACTGGACACGGCTTTCCGCCGCCAGAGCCTCGTCCTCCGTGAGGGGTTCCAGAAAACCGAGGATCACGGTCAGCGGCGTGCGCAACTCGTGGGACACGTTGGCGATGAAATCGCGGCGCACCGTCTCCACCCGCTGCAACTGGGTCACATCGCGCGAATACAGCAGACACCCGCCGTCGAAGGGAAACAGTTGCAAGGCCAGGTCCCGCGCCGGACTCGTCCCCATGCGCAGCATCAGGGGCTCGCGTCGCTCCTTCGTCTTCACGTATTCGGCAAAGTCGGGCTGGCGAATCAGATGGGTGACCAAGGTGCCCTGGTCGCGTTGCGGGTCGAGGTCGAACTGGCGCTGGGCCATCGCGTTCAGCCACTCGATGCGGCCTTCGCCGTCCAGCAGCATCACGCCTTCGGGCAGGGCGCTGGCCGCCTCGCGAAAATGGTTCAGCGCCGCCGCCAGTTGATCCCGGTCCCGTGCATGGCGCTTTTGCATCCGGTACAGGTCCACGAAGATATCGCCCCACAGCCCCGTCTCCTCGGGCAGACGGCTGGTGTCGGTAGCCCACAGCCAGCGCCGCAGGCGCCGCAGGTGCCACAGATGCAGCGCCTGATCGATCAGCAGCACGCCGCACATCAGCGCCAGCGCCGTGACCGGGCCGAGCCACCAGCCCAACGCCAGCCCTGCCAAAGCCAGCAGCAGCAGGCGCAACAGGAATCCCCCAAAGACCTTCATCCGCGCGCCGCGGGATTCAGCGCCGCCAGCCGATAGCCGACGCCGCGCACGGTTTCCACCAGATCCTCGGCCTCGGCGCCCAGGCAGGCGCGCAGGCGCCGCACATAGACGTCCACGGTGCGCTCCTCGATGAAACGATGATCGCCCCAGACGCCGTCAAGCAGTTGCTGGCGGCTGAACACCCGCCCCGGCTGCGACAGCAGGTAGTGCAGCAATTTGAATTCGGTCGGCCCCAGCTCCAGCGGCGCGCCATTGCAGGACACCTGGTGGGCGCCGGGATCGAGCCGCAAGGGGCCGTAATCGATGATCTGCCCCCCGTGCCGCGGCGCGCGCCGCCGCAGCACGGCGCGAATGCGGGCCACCAGTTCCTTGGCGCTGAACGGCTTGGTGACGTAGTCGTCGGCGCCGATCTCCAGCCCGGCCACCCGGTCGGCCTCCTCGGCGCGGGCGGTGACCATGATCAGAGGCACCTCGCGCGTGCGCGGGTCCTGGCGGACCTGCCGGGCGAAACCGATGCCCGACATTCCCGGCAGCATCAGATCGACCAGGAACACGTCGGGCAGCACCTGGCGCGCGGCGGCGAGGCCCTCCTCGGCCGACGCCGCCAGGCTCACCTCGAAACCGCCCTGCACCAGGGCGTAGCGCAGCAGCTCCCGGATCGCGGGGTCGTCCTCGATCACCGACACCAGCGCGGCCATGACGGATCAGCCCTCCCCGCCCAGGGCTTCGCGTTCCATGATGTCGATGGCGATGTGGCGCACGTCCTTGCCCTTGACCACGTAGATCACGTTCTCGGCGATGTTCTTGGAATGGTCGCCGATGCGCTCGATGGCCTTGGCGATGAACGTGATGTCCAGCGCCGAGCTGATGGTGCGCGGGTCTTCCATCATGTAGGTGATCAGCTGGCGCAGGATGCCGCGGAAGTTGTCGTCCAGCTGCGCGTCGGAGCGGATGATGCGGGCCGCCTCCACCACATCGAGGCGAACGAAGGCGTTGAGCACGTCGCGCAGCATCGTCACCCCCAGATCGCCCAGCTTGCGCACGTCGGCCAGGCGCGGCACCTGCAGCCGGTCGCGCTGATAGATTTCGCGCGCGGTGCGGGCGATCTTCGCCGCCTCGTCGCCGATCCGCTCCAGGTCGGTGACGATCTTGCTGACCGCCATCACCAGGCGCAGATCGCCGGCCGCCGGCTGGCGCCGGGCGATGATGTGGGCGCACTCGTCGTCGATGCTCACTTCCATTCCGTTGATGCGATGGTCGTCGGCGATCACCTGCTCCATCGCGTCCAGGTCGCCGCTCAGGAAGGCGGCGATGGCCTGCGCGATCTGGTTTTCCACCAGCCCGCCCATCCGGGTCACGCGGGAACGCAGGCCGTCCAGCTCGGCGTCGAACTGGCGGGAGATATGGTCGCTCGCGATATTGGGCATGTCAGCTCCTCGCTCCTGATGTCATCAGCCGAAGCGGCCGGTGATGTAATCCTCGGTACGCTTGTCCCGAGGCTTGATGAAGATGTCGTCGGTGCGGCCGAACTCGATCAGCTCCCCCAGGTACATGTAGGCGGTGAAGTCCGAGACGCGCGCCGCCTGCTGCATGTTGTGGGTGACGATGACGATGGTGAACTCGTCCTTCAGCTCGCTCACCAGCTCCTCGATGCGCATCGTGGAGATCGGGTCCAGCGCCGAGGTCGGTTCGTCGAGCAGCAGCACCTGGGGTTTCACCGCGATGCCGCGGGCGATGCACAAGCGCTGCTGCTGGCCGCCGGAAAGGCTCATGCCGCTCTGGTTCAGCTTGTCCTTCACCTCGCCCCAGAGCGCCGCCTTGCGCAGCGACCACTCCACCCGCTCGTCCATCTCCACCCGGTTGAGACGCTCGTGGAGCCGAACGCCGAAGGCGATGTTGTCGTAGATCGACATCGGGAAAGGCGTCGGCTTCTGAAACACCATGCCGACCTTGGCGCGCAGGGTGTTGATGTCCACGCCGCGCGCCAGGATGTTCCTGCCGTCCAGCAGCAGCTCGCCCTCGGCCCGCTGCTCCGGGTAGAGGTCGTACATCCGGTTCATGGTGCGCAGCAGGGTGGATTTGCCGCAGCCGGAGGGGCCGATGAAGGCGGTGACCCGGCGCTTGGATATCTCCAGGTTGATGTTGCGCAAGGCGTGGTACTTGCCGTAGTAGAAATTGAAATCGCGCAGGGCGATCAGGGTTTCCAGGGGCTGGTCGTCGGTCCGTGGGATATCGCTCATGACTTGTGTTTTTCGCGGAAGACCACCCGCGCCAGGATGTTGAGGCAGAGCACGCCGAGGGTGATCAGGAAGACGCCGGCCCAGGCCAGCCGCTGCCAGTCCTCGAAGGGACTCATGGCGAACTTGAAGATTGTGACCGGCAGGCTGGCCAGCGGATCGTTCAGACTCATGCTCCAGAACTGGTTGGACAAGGCGGTGAACAGCAGCGGCGCGGTCTCGCCGGCGATGCGGGCCACGGCCAGCATGATTCCGGTCATCACCCCGGCCAGCGAAGCGCGCAGCGTCACCCGGCCGATCACCACCCACTTGGGCGCCCCCAGGGCGAAGGCCGCCTCGCGCATGGCGTTGGGCACCAGGCGCAGCATGTTCTCGGTGGTGCGGATCACCACCGGAATCACGATCAGCGCCAGGGCCAGCACGCCGGCCATGCCGGAAAACCTGCCTATCCGCGCCACGTAGATCTCGTAGATGAACAGGCCGACGATGATCGACGGCGCCGAGAGCAGGAGGTCGTTCACGAAGCGGGTGACGCTGCCGAGCAAGGTGTGCTGGCCATATTCCGCCAGATAGATGCCGGCGAGGATGCCGGCCGGCGTGCCGATCGCGGTGGCCAGCCCCACCATCATCAGACTGCCCATGATGGCGTTGGCCAGGCCGCCCTCCGCCGAGCCCGGCGGCGGCGTCATCTGGTAGAACACCTGCGGTGACAGGCCCGCCAGGCCCAGTTCCAGGGTGGTGGCGAGAATCCAGATCAGCCAGAACAGGCCGAAGGCCATGGCCAGCATCGAAATGCCCAGGGCCAGGTAGTTCTTCAGCCGGCGCGAAGCCGCCAGGGACGGCCTCATGACTTGGTTCCTTCCTGGGCCGAAAGTTTCAGCAGCAGCAACTTGGACAAGGCCAGTACCACCAGGGTGATCAGGAACAGGATCAACCCGAGTTCGATCAGCGAGGCCGTATACACGGGCGATTCCGCCTCGGCGAACTCGTTGGCCAGGGCCGAGGCGATGCTGTTGCCGGGCAGGAACAGGGAAAAGCCGTTGAAGAAATTCATGTTGCCGATCAGGAAGGTGACGGCCATGGTCTCGCCCAGCGCGCGCCCCAGGCCCAGCATGATGCCGCCCACCACGCCGACCTTGGTATAGGGCAGCACCACGTTCCACACCACTTCCCAGGTGGTGCAGCCCAGGCCGTAGGCCGACTCCTTCAGCATCACCGGCGTCACCTCGAACACGTCGCGCATCACCGAGGCGATGAAGGGAATGGTCATCACCGCCAGGATCACCCCCGCGCTGAGGATGCCGATGCCCAGCGGCGCGCCCGAGAACAGGGTGCCGACGACCGGCAGACGGCCCAGCGTGGCCGCCAGCAGCGGCTGCACGTGCGTTGAAAACAGCGGCGCGAACACCAGCAGGCCCCACATGCCGTAGACGATGCTGGGGATGCCGGCCAGCAATTCGATGGCGATGCCCAGCGGGCGGCGCAGCCAGGGCGGCGCCAGTTCGGTCAGGAACAGGGCGATGCCGAAGCTCACCGGCACAGCGATCACCAGGGCCACCGCCGAAGTGGCGAGCGTGCCGTAGATCGGGATCAGGGCGCCGAAACGTTCCATCGGCGGATTCCAGTCCCCGGTCCACAGGAAGGCGAAGCCGAAACGCTCCAGCGCCGGCATCGCGCCATGGATCAGGGAAACGATGATCCCCGCCAGCAACAGCAGGGTACCCAGGGCGAACAGCCGGGTCAGGTTGAAGAAGGCCCAGTCGCCGATGCGGCGGCGAACAGGCGGGGATGCGCCATTGCTCAATGCGAGGTCCTCGATCCGGCAAGCAAAAAGCCGCGCCGCGAAGGCGCGGCACGGTCTCCCAGTTTACCGACTACTTCCCGCCATACACGGCCTTGCCGGCGCCGTCCTTGACGCCGTCCCAGGCGCTGCGCACCCGAGTCACCACGCTGTCGGGCATCGGCACGTAATCCAGATCCTCGGCCATCTTGCCGCCGTTCTTGTACGCCCACTCGAAAAACTTGAGGCTTTCCGCGCCCTGGGCAGGTCTGTCCTGGAACTTGCGCATCAGGATGAACGTTGCGCCGGAAATGGGCCAGGCATCCTTGCCCTTCTGATTGGTGAGGATTTCGTAGAAGCCGTTTTTCCATTCGGCGCCGGCGGCGGCGGCCTTGAAGGTCAGGTCGTCCGGAGCGACATAGTTGTCCACGGCGTTCTGCATCAGGGCGTAGGTCATCTTGTTCTGCTTGGCGTAGGCGTACTCCACGTAGCCGATGGAACCCGGCAGGCGCTGGACGAAGGCGGCCACGCCCTCGTTGCCCTTGCCGCCCAGGCCCACCGGCCACTGCACGGCGGTGCCCTCGCCCACCTTGGACTTCCACTCCTCGCTCACCTTGGACAGATAGTTGGTGAAGATGAAGGAAGTGCCGGAACCATCCGCCCGGCGCACCACACCGATGGGGGCATCGGGCAACTGGACCCTGGGGTTCAGTTCGGTGATGGCCCTGTCGTTCCACTTGACGATCCTGCCCAGGAAGATGTCGGCCAGCACGGCGCCGGTCAGTCTCAGCTCGCCCGGCTTGATGCCGGTCACGTTCAGCACCGGCACCACGCCGCCGATCACGGTGGGAAACTGCATCAGGCCGTCCCTGTCCAGTTGCTCGGGCTTGAGCGGCATGTCGGAGGCGCCGAAATCCACGGTCTTGGCGGTGATCTGCTTGATGCCGCCGCCGGAGCCGATCGCCTGGTAGTTGATCTTGTTGCCCGTCGCCTTCTGGTAGGCGTCGGCCCACTTGGCGTAGATGGGCGCCGGAAAGGTGGCGCCGGCGCCGGTCACATCGGCGGCCTGCACGCCCAGCGAAAAGGCCAGCGCGGCGGCCAGGGTCGTCAGCTTGAACTTGTGCATCACTCTTCCTTTGCAGGATTGGGGAATGGCGGCAAGTCTAGACAGAGTTCATTACAGGATTGTGACAAGGACGGCCGTTCCCGCATCAACTCGGACGACCGCTCCGGCGCCGGCTTCGTCAGCCCGATCAACGCGCTGCTGGCGTGGACGCTGGTGCTACGGGGCTGACGCCCGGACTTGGTTGCGGAACTCCCGCGGCGACAGGCCGTAGCGGCTGCGAAAGGCGCGGCTGAAGTGGGAGGCGTCGTTGAAACCCCACGCGAAGGCGATTTCGGTGATCGACCGGCGCATTCCCGCGGCACCTTGCAGGGCGCTGCGGCAGTGCTCCAGGCGATGCTCCAGCAGGTATTGGGAGAAGGTGCGGCCGGTGCCGCGCATCAGCAGATGCACATAGCGCGGCGAGATGGCGCAAGCGTCGGCGACGCGCTGCACCTCCAGTTGCGGGTCGCGCAGATTCGCGGCGATGCATTCCAGCACCCGTTGCCGCTGCGACTGCACCCAGCGGGAGCCCGCGGCCGTCTCGCCGCGCAGCGTGCCGAACAGGCCGGCGACCAGGTGCGCCACCACCGCCGCCATTTCCGCCATGCCGGCGGTGCCCAGTTCCGCCCGCCGCGCCCAGAGCGCGGTGATGAAGTCCCATACCAGCGCCCCCTGGCCGGCATCGGCGCTCATCGGACTCATGCACACTGCCCGCGGATCGGCCAGGTAGCGTTCCAGCATCGGCTTGGGCAGGCGCACGTTGAGCAGATGGCTGTCGGCGCCGAGTTCCCGCCATTGCGGCGCATGGCTGTCCAGCAGCAGCATCGACCGCGCACCGGCATGGCATTCCCGGCCGTCCTGACCGCCGTGGAAGCCGCCGCTCAATTGCAGCGTCAGGTAATAGCTGTCCGGGGCGGCCCGCTGCGGCTGCGGCACCTGCAGGCTCTGGCCGGAGGCCGAGCGGATCTCCGCGAGCTCCAGGCCGCTGAACTGCCAGGAGCGGTAGCGGGTGCGGAAGCCACGCCCGCCGTTTGCGGAAAACACCTGAACGCCGGGGTAGCGCAGGGACATGAACTCGCGCCAGCCGTCGAGGCTGCGCCACATCATGTCGTCCTGTCCGGGGAATGCCGTATTCATCCGTCCATCGCCTCCGCAATATGCCATTCAACCTGACCGGGAGATTATGGCAAAGATATCGGCGCCCCTTCTACTCGGGTTTTCGGTCGAGCCGGGCGAGGGAGACACTGAAGCCGCAGCGCTGCGCGGAAGCGAGGATGAATTCCTGATAGCGGCAGAAGCGCCCGCCCAGGTGCTGGTCGATTTCGTCCTGGCGGTAGTCGAGCGCATGCGTGCAGGCATAGCCGTGCGCGGCGGCCCGCGCCAGCGCCGCGTCGGCATCGTCCACGCCGAAAAAGACGTTCATGATGCCTTCGCCGTTCCGGGCCAGAAACTGCGATACCGCGCTGTCGTGCTCCCGGCCCGGCATCGGTGCGCACAGCTCGATGCCGGCGTCCCAGGCGATGGACACCTGGATGCCGAAAGGCGCCCCCGTCCAGTGGGCGTCGCTGAACGTCGCTCCCAACATGTCCGCATACAGCCGCTTGGACGCCTCCAGATCCCTCACGGCGATCACGATACGATTGATGCCTCGCAGTCCCATTCTCGGCTCCTCCATGGATTACGGTTGATCGGCGAACGCTGCGACCGGCATGAACACCGGCCGCTGCGCCATTCTCGCGGCTTGGCGCGACGGATACTTGACTCCACGGGCAGCGAAACTTGCCCCCATGGGCAACTCGGCCCCAAGGCGGGTGCGCTGCCCGGCGGAAAGCGGGCGGCCGGCCCAATCGTATAACCCTCTCCCCAAGGGAGGAGGAACCGGTTTGCGATCGTTCATGCGATCCATGCCCTGGCTGTTGCATAATCAATAAGTAATTACTAATATTCTGAAACAAGCTGTGCCAGAAGAATATTCAGAGCGTCGTTCGGTGGCTCCGCGATCACGGCAGCCCAGGCAACGCGGCCAACTGCAACAACGAGACAAGGAGGAAACACCATGGCGCATATCGTGATCATCGGAGCTGGTCTGGGCGGATTGCCCATGGCCTACGAAATGCGTGACCACGCCCGCCCGGAGGACCGCATCACCGTCATCGCCAAGGATAGATTGTTCCACTTCGTGCCCTCCAACCCGTGGGTGGCCGTGCACTGGCGCACCCGGAAGGACATCGAATTCGACCCGGCCGCGACCCTGGCGCGGCTCGATATCGGTTTCATCCCGGTAGCCGCCGCGCGCGTTCTGCCCGAGGCCAACGCCGTCGAACTGGTCGATGGCCAGCGCATCGACTACGACTACCTGATCGTCGCCACCGGGCCCCGCCTGGCCTTCGACGAAGTGCCCGGTCTCGGCCCCCAGGGCGGCCATACCCAGTCGATCTGCCATGTGGAGCACGCGGCCGCGGCCGAGCGGGTCTGGCAGGCGTTCGTTGCCGACCCTGGGCCGGTGGTGGTCGGCGCCGTGCAGGGAGCCTCCTGCTTCGGTCCGGCCTACGAGTTTTCCATGATCCTGGAAACCGATCTGCGCCGCCGCAAGATCCGCGACCAGGTGCCGATGACCTTCGTGACCTCCGAACCCTATATCGGCCACCTCGGCCTGGGCGGAGTGGGCGATTCGAAAGGGATGATGGAGTCGATGTTCCGCAGCCGGCACATCAAGTGGATCTGCAATGCCAAGGTGGATAAGGTCGAGGCCGGGGTGATGCATGTCATCGAACATGATGAGGACGGCAAGGAAAAACGCCGCCACGAGTTGCCCTTCAAGTATTCGATGATGCTGCCGGCCTTCAAGGGAGTGGAGGCGGTCAGCGGCATCGAAGGGCTGGTCAATCCCAGGGGATTTGTCCTGATCGATGCGCACCAGCGCAATCCGACCTTCCGCAACGTCTTTGCCGTGGGGGTCTGCGTCGCCATCCCGCCGGTGGAGGCGACGCCGATTCCCACGGGCACGCCGAAGACCGGCTACATGATCGAATCGATGGTCAGCGCCACCGCCCGCAATATCCGCGCGCTGCTTGACGGCAAGGAGCCCAGTGAAAAAGCCACCTGGAACGCGGTGTGTCTGGCGGATTTCGGCGACAGTGGCGCGGCATTCGTTGCCCTGCCCCAGATCCCGCCGCGCAACGTGAACTGGGTTTCGGAGGGGAAATGGGTGCATTTGGCTAAGCTGGCCTTCGAAAAGTACTTTCTGCACAAGATGAAAAACGGCACTACCGAGCCGATCTACGAAAAGATCCTGCTCAATGCCGCCGGCCTCAACAAGCTGCGCCAGAAGTGATCCTGCCCCTGCCTCGCCTCGATCAAAGTCGCCCCGGCAGGGCACCGCCGGGGCGACTTGTAATGCGCGCTCGGGCATTCCTGCGCAGCCCTTTCCTCAATGGCAACCCACGATCTCAACGCGCTCCGGAACGCAGTTGACGCACCGCCCGCGCCAGCTCCACCACCTCTGGAACACCAGCGCACCGAGCTTTTCCCCCAGCCCGGCCAGCGCCGGTTCGACGAAATCGCGCATGGCCGGCCCGGCGGCGAGGAAATCCGGATTCGGCCGCCGGCCGCGGCCGGACTCGTCGCGCAGCAGCGCATCGGTCACCCGGCTCGGGGCCTTGACCACGAAGCGGAAATCGTCCGGCACCTGCGCCGCGTAAGCGGCGAACTGGGCCGCGCTCAAGGGCTGGTAGAAGCCGCGGTCGAGGCCGACCGTGCGCAGCAGCGGATGCTGCGCGTAGGCCATCAACCCGTGGCGTGACAGCGCGGCGTCCGGGTAGTCGCGCTTCCACACCAGGCCGGCCCAGCCGGGGTAGTTCCAGGACGAGGTGCCGAAACGCAGCCCGGCCGGCAAGGCGGCGGCGAGTTCGCGCAGCGCCGGGTCGGGCGGCGCGGCTTCGACGACGGGCGGAGGGGTTGCGCCGGTATCGGGGAATAGCGAGTTCTGCATGATCGATGGCGGACCGCCGCCCTGCGGGCCTGCTCCTATAATTTCGGAAATTGTATAGAACCGAGACCGGACCCGCCCCGATCATGGCCTTCCACGCCGATCTGCACATTCATTCCCACCACTCCCGCGCCACCAGCCGCGACCTCGACCTGGAACACCTCGCCTGGTGGGCGGCGCGCAAGGGCATTGCGGTGGTGGCCACCGGCGACTGCGTGCATCCGGCCTGGCTGGCCGAGATGAAGGACAAGCTGGTGGCCGAGGGCAGCGGCCTGTTCGCACTGCGCCCGGAGATCGAGGCGGAGATTCTGAAGACCCTGCCACCGGCCTGCCGGGCGCCGGTGCGCTTCATGCTGTCGACCGAGATTTCGACCATCTACAAGAAGGGCGAGCGCACGCGCAAGGTGCACCACGTGGTCTACGCGCCCGATTTCGCCACCGTTGACCGGCTGGCCGCCAGCCTCGGGCGGATCGGCAACATCGCCTCCGACGGCCGGCCGATTCTCGGCCTCGATTCGCGTGATCTGCTGGAAGTGGTTCTCGCCTCCGGACCGCATGCCTACCTCGTGCCGGCGCACATCTGGACGCCATGGTTCTCGGCGCTCGGCTCGCAATCCGGCTTCGATTCGATACAGGAATGTTACGGCGACCTCGCCGATCACATCTTCGCAGTGGAAACCGGCCTCTCGTCCGACCCGGAAATGAACTGGCGGGTGTCCTCGCTCGACGGCTACCGGCTGATCTCCAATTCCGACGCCCATTCGCCGGCCAAGCTCGGCCGCGAGGCGACGCGCTTCGACTGCGCGCCGGACTACTTCGCCATGCGCCGGGCGCTGGAAACCGGCGATGGCTACGTCGGCACCATCGAATTCTTCCCCGAGGAAGGCAAGTACCACATGGACGGCCACCGCGCCTGCGGCGTCTGCTTCGACCCGGTGCAGACCATCGCCCACGGCGGGCGCTGCCCGGTGTGCGGCAAGCCGCTGACCGTCGGCGTCGCGCACCGGGTCGAGGCGCTGGCCGACCGCAAGATCGGCACCCCGCCGCCGACCGCCGGCAGCGTGACCAGCCTTGTGCCGCTGCCCGAGATGCTGGCCGAAATCCTCGGCAGCGGCGTCGCCTCGCAAGGCGTGGCGCGGGCCTACGACCGCATGTCGGCCGAACTCGGGCCGGATTTCACGATCCTCGGCGAGACACCGGTAGAGGACGTCCGCCGGGTCCATCCGCTGCTCGGCGAGGCGGTCGACCGGTTGCGCGCTGGCCGCGTCATCCGGCAGGCCGGCTACGACGGCGAATACGGCGTGATCCGCCTGTTCGAGGAAGGCGAACTGAAGCGCCTCAGCCACGGCAACCTGTTGTTCGACCTGCCATTGCCGCCACCACTGCAAGCCGCGCCGGCGCCCAGGGTCGTCGAAGCGCCGCCGGAACCGCCATCCCCGCCGCAGGCCCCCGCGCCTTCCGGCCATTCCGGCCTGCTCGCCGCGCTCGACGCCGACCAGGCCCGCGCCGCGTCAGCGGTGGACGGCCCGTTGATCGTCGCCGCCGGCCCCGGTTCCGGCAAGACGCGGATGCTCACCCATCGCCTCGCGCACCTGATCCTCGAACGCGGCGAACCGACGGACGCCTGCCTGGCCATCACCTTCACCCGCCGCGCCGCCGAGGAACTGCGCGAACGGCTGGCCGCGCTGCTGGCGGCTGATGCTGGCGAGTGCGCCATCCACACCTTCCATTCCCTCGGGCTGGCCTTCCTCCATGCCGAAAGCGCGGCGGCCGGCCTGCCGGCGGATTTCCGCATAGCCGACGAAAGCGAACGCGCCGCCGCGCTCGCCGCCGACCTCGAAATCACCCACGCCAAGGCCATGCGCCTGCTGAAAACCGTGTCGCTGCTCAAGCGCACTGGCCTGCCGCCGACCGACGAGGAAGCCGCCGCCGCGCTGGCCGCCTGCCGCCGGCTCGGCCAGGCCGGGAAATGGGTGGATTTCGACGATCTGGTCGGCCTGCCGGTCGACATCCTCGAAAGCGACCCGGCCATCGCCGCCCGCTGGCGGCAACGCTTCCGCCACATCTGCGTTGACGAATTCCAGGACGTGGACGCCCGCCAGTACCGGCTGCTGCAACTGCTCGCACCGGCCGCCGCCAGCATTTGCGCGATCGGCGACCCGAATCAGGCGATCTACGGTTTCCGCGGCGCCGACGCCGCCTGTTTCGCCCGCTTCGGCAAGGATTTTCCCGGCACCCGGACGCTGCGCCTCGGTCGCAACTACCGCTCCACCGGCAACATCGTCAGCGCCGCCGCGCAGGTGATCGGCAACGGCGCGCCGGACGACATCACCCGCCCGCCGGGCGAGCCGCTGACCCTGCATGCCGCACCCGACGAAAGGGCGGAAGCCGAATTCGTCGCCGCCACCATCGAAAGCCTGCTCGGCGGCCACGACATGCTCGCCGCCGGCCGCAAGGGCGCCTCATCCGGCGGCGACAGACCGCTCGACTTCGCCGATTTCGCCGTGCTCTACCGCACCGACGCGCAGGCCGCCGCGCTGCGCGACGCCCTCGACCGGGCCGGCATCCCGTACAAGAAAAGCTCGCCCGCGCCGATCGCCGGCCAGCCCTTGGTGGCGGCGCTGCTCGACGCGCTGGCCCGGCAGGACGCCGAAGCCACCCTGCCCGAGCCACTGCCTGCCCGATTGGCCGCCGCGGCCGAACAACTGCGCCCGGAACAGGACGCCGCCGGCCAGGCCGCGCTGCTCGAAGCCCGCCACTGGCTCACCGCGCTCGCCGCCGGCGCGGCGGACGAAACGCAACTGCGCGAACAGGTCGCACTATCCAACGAAGCCGATTTCTGGGACGCCCGCGCCGACCGGGTTTCGCTGCTCACCATGCACGCCGCCAAGGGGCTGGAATTCCCGGTGGTGTTCGTGGTCGGCGTCGAGGACGGGCTGACGCCCTTCTCGTGGGGCACCGCCGACCGTGCCGACCCCGAAGCGGCGGCCGAGGAACGCCGCCTGTTCTACGTCGCCCTGACCCGCGCCAAGGACCGGCTGTTCCTCACCCGCGCCCGCGAGCGCGCCTGGCGCGGCCAGCGGCGCACGCCGCCGCCCTCGCCTTTCCTCGACGGCATCGCGCCGGAACTGCTGCGCACCCACGACGCGCCGCCGCGCAAGACCCGCCCCGAGCAACAGCAGTACAGCCTGTGTAGCGCGCCACAAGGCTGTTGGAGTACCCGTGCGCCCGTAGCCAGCGGCTGGACACCAAGCGCGTATCGCCCAGTTCGGCCAGCAATCGGTTCAATTTCCCTGAATTTTGAGCATCCATAGTGCTCAAAATAACAGATTTATAAACTTTAGCCAAGATAGGCCAGTTTGACAAGGACCACAAAAGATCACCCAGAGTGATCTTTTCGTCCTGTGTGCAAACCTTGCGCTGGTCGCCGACAGAGAGTCTCGATACGGTTATCATGCGGCCCTCCCTTCACAAAGCCGCGCTGAGAACCGGGACCGATGTGTTCTCCGGCAGCAGCTTCGGCACATGGGTGCGCCCGTCGATCCAGGCATCGACCATGTCCGCCCACTCCTGCAGCATGTGCCGCCGCTGCTCAGCGTACTCGGCCTTGTTGTAGATCGAGCGCGAGGAGCGCCCTTCCTCGTGCGCCAAGCACTTCTCGATCCAGTCGCGGTTGAACCCGATCTCGTTGAGCAGCGTCGATCCCGTGCGGCGCAAATCGTGGACGGTGAACGGTTCCAGGGGCAGGCCTGCGGCCTTGGCCCGCTGCGCCACGATCTGCGTGACCCGGTTCAGGGTCGCGTGCGACATGCAATGGTCGGAGTCGTAGCGCGACGGCAGCACGAACTTCGAGCCGGCCGCGCAGGTGTGCAGCGCCACCAGGATGTCCAGCGCCTGGCGCGACAGGTAGACCACATGCGGGTTGCGCCCCTTCATCCGCTGCTTCGGAATGGTCCAGGTCGCGCTCTCGAAATCGACCTCGTCCCAGGTGGCCTCGATCAGCTCGCTCTTGCGCACCAGCGTCAGCAGGATCATGCGCAACGCCAGCCGGATGGTCGGATAGGTGGCCACCGACTCCATCTGCCGTGACATCAGGCGGATCTCCAGCGGCGACAAGGCGCGGTCCTTGGGCACGAAGGTCGCAATCGAGGCTGCGCCCACGTCGGCCGCCGGGTTGTCCACCTTCTCCCCATGCAGGATGGCAAAGGCATAGACCTGCTTCACGATGTCGCGGACATGCACTGCGGTAGCCGGGGCGCCCCGCCCCTTCACCTTGCCGCACAGGGCACGCAAGTCATCGGCGGTGATTTCGTTGAGCAGGCGGTTCTGGAAGGCCGGCAGGATGTCCCGATCGACGATGCTCTTGCGCATCGCGCGCGTGCTGTCGGCCATCCGGGCACCGGCCAGCCACTGGGCGGTCATGTCGCCGAAGTTCTTGGCGGCGGTCAGGCGGCGCTTCTCGCGCTGCTTTTCATGCGCCGGGGACTTGCCCTGGGCGACGGCCTTCTTGGCATCCAGCAGCTTTTCGCGGGCCATCGCGAGCGAAATGCCGGACGGCCCATACCGTCCAATGGTCAGCGTCTCGCGCCGGCCGTTGAGACGGTAATCGTAGCGGAAGGTGACGGTACCGGTGGTCGATACCGTTACGTACATGCCATCGCGGTCGGAAGCCTTATAAATCTTGGACTTAGGCTTGAGATTGCGTAATGCGGTGTCGGTAAGCATCGAGGTTTTTTCTCCTGTTCATGACGGCTTTTACCGTCAGGGGTCAGGAGACCTGCTGATGCTCGGAAAGCCGCATGAAACAAGCTTTCCTGAGGAGAGATTTACCGTCAAAGACCGGTTTGGTCTGGATAGTAAACGGGAGGGTCTCAATCCGGCCTCCGGTTTCTACCGTCACCTCTACCGCCAATCCGTTTTGCTGGCCGGCGATAGCCACCGATAGCTGTCGTGACGTATTTATTTTTAAATCAACACGTTACGACAGTTCTTCGATAGGTCACGATAGTCCCCGAAGGACCTGATTTCACTCCCACTCATTTATCAATAAGCCAAAAAACTCATTGAAAATCAAATGGTTGAAAATTCAGGAATTGCCGATACCATGAAAAATACCATGCTCGGAAATTCCCCACGAAATCAAACTGCCAACGCCGCCTGTCGAAGTGCGTCCTCTGCCCACTGATTCAGGCTCTGCCCGTGGGCAGCCGCAGCGATTGCCGCTGCCTCGTGGATGGAGGGATCGACCCGCAGGGAGAACTTGCCGGAGAAATGTTTGCGCGGCTCCACACCATCCTCGGCGCAGGCATCCAGAAACACCTTCAGCGAGGTCTTGCCCTCGCGCTGCAAGCCCTTCACATCCTTGGCGTAGAAGTCCGCCCCGCCATTCAGGCCAAGGAACTCACCCCGGAACATCTGAATGTCAGGGTCGAAAGTGATGACGGCCTGATAACCGTCGATGGTCATGGTGTTGTGCATGGTCATGGTTTCACTCCGTGATCTTCCAGCCACTTGCGGATGGATTCCACCGCGCCCCTGTCCGTTGTCGGCTCCGGGTGCGGTCGGTGGAACACCCGCCTGTCGCCGAACAAGCGCACCAGCACCCGCGATCCTTCCCTCTCGGCAAGCTGCCCACCCAATTCGATGAACAGCGCCTCGATGTCGGCCCAGCGGACATTGGCCGAGACAGGCCGGGAAAAGAGCAACTCCAAGGTACGCTGGTGCTTACGCTTCATTTTCTGATGGTATCAGAAAGTGGTATCAAAAGAGAAGAGCATGTCGCTGCTACAAGCGATTCCCGACCGATACCATGAGGTCACACTGCACTTGAACATGGTATCGGCGACTTCTTCAATGGCACACTCAAGAAATACCATGAAAAATACCATTGATGATGCAGGCAGGATAGTTGTTTAATCTAAATTTATCTATAAAAATCAACAACTTAAAAATAAACCTCACTCCCACTCTATTATTACAACGGCCTTGAAAGCCTTGCCATTACTGGTCTTCATCAGATTTACCCCTCGCAATACCGTCACTAATACCGTCTCCAGACGAACGCTTAGTATTCATGCGGGTTTCCAGGCGATGACGAAATTTCGATCTCGTACTGACTATTCAAGACTATTGGTTCTGAAACCGCTCTCAAGCATTGAAATAGTAGCCGACAGCAGATCAAGCGCACGTGAATACCGAAGAGATTTTCACCTCGCTGATACCGTCACGAACGCCAAAACGGATAGTGAACGCTATGGCCCCACGTCGTCCGACACGATTTGCCGCGACTTGATCACGTATTGAAGTTCTTGGAAGAGCTTCTCATACCTGCGTGCTTCTCGCATGTTTTTTGAGATGAAGCTGTCCTCGGGGTCCATCGACTTGATCGCCTGGCTAATAGAGACAACACCCTGTTTCAGCAGATCCGGAGCGTCCTTGGCATAGGGCAACTTCCTTACAGCGTGATACCTGGCGATGCCAATGCGCAGCAGGCACAACGCCTGCGGCTTACCCTTCTTGCTCGCAGCCTCAATCTCCTTATCACCCTTTGCAAGCTCGTCGAGCCGATACCAGCTCAGTGCCAGCGTCAGTGACGCATCCGCATTGTGCGGATCAAGCTTAGTGGCTTGCTCTGCAAACGTCTTGGCATCATCCGGTCTCTGGCACCGGTTTAGCAGGAACCAAGCGAACCGATCGTGAAGCGCCGCGTTCATTGGCTCTTCCTCGAGTGCCAACCTGAAGTAGTCTTCCGCTGCTCTTAGGTCGCCTTGTGCCGTCGCAATCTTCGCGGCCTTGGCGAATTGGCTTCGGAAAGCTCCTGCGACCCGGTCCTGCTGATAAGCCTGCTCGACACGATTGCGCCTCGCAGCTTGTGCATCCACTTTGAGGGCGAAATCCTTGATCCTACGGCAATCTCCTTCGCTGCGCTTTTGCAGTTGCTGCTGGAAGAATCGACCTGCAAGGTCGACAACTTGCAGGTCGTAGCGATCCCCGTAGTCGGTGACTGTCGCAAAGTAGGTCTCGTCGAGGGCCTTCTGGAATTCGACGTGCTGAATGCCCACTAGCGCGCAAGCATCGGCGACGCAAAAACTGTTGACAGGAACTGCCGCAGAGACCAGAACCAAGAAAACGTCCTGCTGAAGTTCGTTGATGCGTAACCAGGCGTCGTCATACAGAAACTCCAATAGCTGATCGTTGGTTTTTCTGAATACCTGTTCGATCGCTTGATTGATGCCGACCGGCGACCTAGCCAGATACTTTACGAGCGCATCAATGAGCAGCGGCTTGTTGGCAAGCTGATTTGCCGCCCGACGCAGCTTCGCCTCGCCGGCCTGCTTGATAGCGGTTGCGTTGTATTCATCAGCCAGTCTCCGCATGAGTGAGGTGCATTCTTCGTCCGAGAGGGCGCTGATCTGAAGCGGCTCAAAGGCGACAAATTCCCTTCGCCTAGAAGTGATGAGAACACGGCCAAGACGTTTGCCGAGCTGCTTCAGGAAGCCGCTGAAGCGATCCACCTCCTCTGGGGACGTCGCTAGCGTTTCCGTGTTATCCAGCACCAGAAGAATGTCATTGCGATTAAAGCCCTGTTGGGCAAACTCGGATGCGACCCTATCAACCAACGCTGTGCCGGTGAGCTTGTAATAGTCCTTGCCCAGCACTGGATAAAGGCAATACAGCAATTCCCGAACGCAGTCTTCCATCGCGTCGGAAATGCCCTGAAGGTGGACCACGCCCTGGTCGCTCCAGCGTGTCATCTTTGCCGAGTAGTAACTGATGATGCTGGGCGGTCTTGCCGTCAGGACTTCGTTGCCATCCAAGATACGGTTCAAGAACTCAAGGGCCAGCGTCGTCTTACCGATACCCCCATCGCCAAAGATGAGGCAGAACTTCGACTCATCTGGCTCATTCATCCACTCGGCCAGCGCCGCGAGCTCTTTGAACCGCCCCTCGAAAGTACTGGTCTGTCGCACTGGTACGTTGCTGAATACCGAATGTTTGTTGCCATTGAATTCCAGCTCAATGACGTCGAATTTACTGGGGAAGTTCGACTCCAGCTCCTCGAATACAGAACCCTCAAGCAGGTCGACTGTGAACAAGTCCGACTTGTCCCAGGCTAGCGTCTGGCCTTCGAGCTTCCAGATGCCTTTGCGCGCTTCAACGCCCGAAATTACCACTGGCATTCCTGCATGAAGCAAAGGCGTCCTCAACGTTAGTTCCGATGAACCGATTCTGACCTTGAGGATGTTGGCATCGACGATGCGAGGCAAGGTATTACCGAAGCACGCTAGGCTGCGACCCAGCAGCAACAAGAGCTTCGGCGCCCACTCGTCGGCGTCGGCCTTGCTCAGCACGCCGTGGGCCGGCTTCTTATTTCTGAATGCCACCCATGCCGAAGCAACAGCTGCAAGGGTATCGGCATGGTTTGGATCGCGTTCGAACCAACCCGAGTGGTAGGTTCGGGAGACATAGCTCCGGATCACCGGCGTCGCGACTTCAAGGATCTCGACAGGCAATCCATCCGTGGGCTGATTGAACCGCTTGGCAAAAGCACCTAAAGCAGCGTTGTCCACGGCGTCGGGTGTCTGCTCGCGGATAATCTCTAGCGCCGTCACCGCAGCCACCTGATATAGCGAGCGAAGAACCGAACAGAGGTAATTAAACCTTTCAGAACTGGATGTCAGTTGCTCTGCGACCGCCAGCTGGGATTCGAATAGGTTGCGCATTATTCTGTGGTGCTATTCACTAAGGTTGAGCGCCTAACAAGGCCGTAGAAAAGGGTCTTCATCGCCGCATCAAGCCACGACTCGGAAACCACCCATAAGCATAAGCACCCCCGCCAAGTCTAAAGCTCATCGTTAGGACCTATCGATTCTGATGACTGCTGCCCTATCTCTGGTACGTTGTAGTACGGCACCAGAGGTGGGTTTTCGCGGCTACCTGGAGCCATGTGACGAGAACAGACCGTCACCTCGATCTCTTCGGGGATAGGGAACATCTCTTTGTCAATGAGAATGAACTGTGTGCCTTCGAGCTCACCCGCAGCGAGTTCGTACACCATGCTATAGAACGCTTGAAAAAGTTCTATGTTCTCCCGCTCGCTGACATTCTTCATGGCCGAATCCATCGTCAATATGGACGGCAGTGCTGCGCCAGTCTTGGCTGCGAGTCGATGAAGTGCCAAGGCGTAGCAGGCCTTGAAGATGGTCTTCATGCCACCGCTACCCATGTTTGCGAACGAGGTCACTGCAAAGTCAGCGGCGTCGGTAGGGAATACCTCTGGAACGAAACTCTTGGGGTCAATAGAAACCTTGAAAGTATCGTTGATGCCCGGGAAGGATGAACGGACCAAGCAATCCAGGAACAGCTTTTCAAGATCTTCAAGGTTGGTGCGGTCCTTGAACGCCTTGTCTCTTTCGCGAAGCAGTCTCGCACGCAACTCACTCTCCTGCCCGTGCAGGGAATCAGCAGTCGATAGGAGGTCTGCCAATCGCTCTGGCAACCTACGATAGGAAACAAGCGAACTGACCTGTTGCTCCAACGCTGTTGCTTGTCGCTCAAACTCAAGTGCTTGAGACATAAATGCCGAGTCGTAGTCTCGTAGCCGCTGGTCGAGACTCTGGTCGACCAACGCCTTCTCGATCCGCGCTCGCTCCAACTGTCGCGCGATACGCTGCTCTTGCTGCCTGAGCCCATGGAGCGTCTCTTGGAGCTCCCCAGCTCGTGATTTCAGGTCAGCCTCTACGACCTCATTGCTCATGTGATCGCGAGGCTGTTGGTGTTCGGGTTGGCCACAAACCGGGCACAGATCGGCTGCTCTGGTCGATAAACCTTGCGTGCAGCGAGGACATTCAGTGAAGTCGACGGCAGCCAATAGTGTCCGAGCCGACTTCGTTCGGCTGAAACGAACCGAGAGCATCTTAAGTTCATTAAGGTGGCGTTCTGTATCTTCGCCCCTCTGCCGCACAGCCTGGAGCATGTCCTCAAGGCCTTGGAGGTCCGCGCTGAGCACACGGCCTTTTTGCCGCAGGGTGTCGACGGCATGCTCTCCTCCCTTTCCTCTCTTTTGCCTAGCGGCAGCTGCAGCCTCGCGAACCCTATCGCGTTGGGCGCTGAGCGTCTCGATACGCGCATCGATTTCAAGAGGGTTGGAGAAGCCCGACTCCTCCAGAACCTTGGTCAGCGCCTCGGCTGCAGCCCTGGCAGCCGTTTTCTGCTCATGAAGAGCCTGAAGCTCTGCCTCCAGCGCAGCGACCTGGTCCTGGTGGTAGCCCAAGATGAAGCGCATCGCGTCAACGCTTTTCGCCCGACGAGCCCAGTCGCCTTCGATGTCCAAGCGGAAAAAGTCGCTGTCAATCTCATCCTGATCTATGTAGCAGAACCGGATGAGGTCACGAAGACTGAGCCGTACCATGCTCGGGTCTGCTGTTCGGCGCCCCTTGCGCACCTTGGGTGCTGGCAAGTCAGCGAGGTGGAAGATCAAGTCCGAAAGCACCTCAATTGAAGAGCCAGGCACTACGACGCCATCAGCTTTTCGGGCTGGAATGATCACCTCCAACGCTTGATCACGGTCGCTCCATGCCACGACGACGTTACTGGATTCCCGTTCCCGGTAGATAGTCAGTCTTCGGCCCTCGACTTCAAGGCTTAGCACCGCCTGGACGAATTCGAGCTGGAGGGCTGGAGTGAGATTGATATCTGCGCCAAGACAATAGTCGACCAGCCGGGCAATACTGGATTTTCCAGCGCCAATCTTCCCCCAGAAGAAATTGACGCGCTCGAACTCGATAATTTCGACCGACTTGCGGAAATGCAGTTCGAGGAACTTGAGAACAATCTTCATATGGTGATTGGGTCACCCCACCTCATGGTAGTGATTTCGGGGAAGGTGGCGTAAACGAAGTCCTTGAGCGCGGTGCCGCTCATCGGGCCGAAAGTCTTCGTGACCAGCTTGGCTCGGACCGACAGGTCTTCGAGGTCCGGAGAGTTCCCCAATACTTGGGCGGCCGAGTGGCCTGCGTCTGTCAACCAAAGCTTGACTGTTCTGCCCTCTACTCCTGCATGCAGCAGGCCTTTTCCCACAAGCAGTGCAATCCATCGCCGGTATCGATGGTCCCACGGACCGTACCTGAATCGGACCATCTTTGACTCAATGGTCGTGCGCTCGAAATCCTGAATGTGCGCAGGTGCCGTAGGCTTACTCCTAGCAACAAGGGCTCGCTCCAGGCAGTTCGGATACCGCAGAAGGAAATCAAGCTTTGCCAGTTTGGTTACGCCCTCAACAGGCTTGTTTGATTTTCCCGCGTGTGCATCAAGCAGCATCAACAGACGGGCCATGTGGAGATGATCATCGAGCTCGGTTCTGGCCAGCGCATGCACAAGTTCAAGTGCCATCGGCACCTCCGGTATCAGGAGGAACGCCCCAGGCAAATTTGCAACTACCCGAGAGAAGACCGGCTACTCCCCTCAAGGTTTCGGGACGCTCGTTCTCGACGGTCGCCCTGTCATGGCGAGATAGGTCGTCGGTGCGCTGTAAGATTCGCTGGTAAATCAATAGGCCACGACGACGCTCATCGGCCTCTAGGGCTGCCTCGGCTTCAGCGTTTTGACATTCAACCAGCATTATGCCTTCGAGCTGCTTAGTGACCCGCACAGCCACTTCGGGGTCTTCGAGTGCGCGCTCTATCAGTCGTCGCTCAGCAGCCATTGCTTGCAGCCACACTGAGTCAAAATAGGCTCCGACGAAACCCGCGTTCATTTTCTGGCGAAGAACCTCCATCTGGCCAGAGGCCTTGCCCAATCGCAGGTGGCCGCCCACCTCGGCAAAACGGAACGCGCCTGATGGGTGCTGGTTCAGGACAATCTCGAAGTCCTCTACAGAGACGCGCTTGCCACGCACAGCCCCTGCCGGCCGACCGTCCGACTGCAGAATAGATGCGTAGAACTCCAGGGCGGGAGCATCAAGCGAACTCGCTTTCCCGACGAGCATCAGCAGCTCGTCGCGTACCTTGTCGAGCCATGCGAGAGTGAATTGCTTGCAGGCTGGAATACCGCCGACGACTGGGCCAAGTTGCTCTCGGAACCCCTCTAACGAAGGCCCGGCCTGAAACTCCAGCTTCCTTAGCACCTTGAACACGGTTTCTTGGAGAGCCCCTGAGGCTTTCACCAGAGAGTCGAAAGTAGCCTTGTAGGGCGTGGGGATGCTTCCTGCTCCCACAGCAATTCGGCACTCGTCGCGAATCCTGAGCGGGCTGCTCGCCAGTTTCGTCAGCGCCTTGGCCGTCTTCCCTGGGACGTACGGTTTTGCGTTCGAAAAGAAGATGTATTGCTGAATTTTGGACGGGTACTTGGACTCGTGCTCCGCAAATTTGCGCACGGCATCCACAAAACCTGAGTCACCGCAGGTCCAGGTAGCCCCCTGGGCCGAGACGGTCTTGACCTGTATGGCATGGAATCCGCCCGTCGGAAGTTCGGCCAACAGATCATCGTGGTGCTCGCACCAGATCGCGACGTACTCATTCAGAGAGGCGAGCGCACCTGCCAGCGTGATAACGCCTGCCGCCCATTGGTACATAAACAGCGCCTGCGTCTCGTCCCCACGGTCGCTCTGAAGGGTTGCACGCCCCTCCGCTTGGCCCGGCACTCCAAGTGCAAGCGTGACGGATTTTCTTCGCATCATAGCCACCCATGCCTCCCCGCCCATTTATCGGGCTTAAACTCATTCCGACTTGCTAGGCCAGTCACCAAAATGACCGTATCGGCTACCCTACGATTACTCAGTGATTCCTGGATATTGTAGAGAGATCGTCTGTAAGCCACCATCATTTTTGTTCGCGGAGTCGGCTTCGAGGATCATAGCGCCAGACTGGCTTCTCTTCGCCCGCTCAGTCAACCACCCAATGACCGCCACGGGTTGGTTGTTCGCGTTCGCCGGATAGAACTCCTGCCGTTCAATAGGACCGGCAGAGGTAATTTGAGCATTGCCTCCCCTGAAGGGGACACATGCGAACCGAGACGTGCCGCCCGAATTGCGTACTTTACGGCCGCATTTCAGCCACAAGCTCCGCCCCACCATCGCTACGATCACGATGTCGCTGATCGGAGTCTGAAATGAACCACGTCACCACAGAAAACAGCCTGGAGATTTTGTCCATGCGCTACGGCCGTTCTCTGCTTCCGCTCTCCGTGGCTGCTCGCGAGATCGGCATCAACCTCCGAACGGCACACAATCAAATCGGCAAGGGAAAATTTCCCGTCCCCACCATTCTGCAGGCCCGGCGACGCTATGTTCATGTCGAGGATCTGGCTGGGTACATCGATCGATTGCGGCGCACTGCTGGAACGGAGAGTCATCTCTCCAAGGAAGCGACGCGGACAAGTGGACGCACGGAAAAGATGGAGGTTCAAACCAGCCATGCCTGACTGCATGTCCTCATGCGTTCCAATCCATTGGTGGCTACTGGATGCCTGCGACATTCCAATATACTTATGACAAAAAACAGGAGGAGCCATGGACATTCTTGAATCGTGCCCATTTTGCGGAAGCCAGCATGCGAAATCCAGCGAAGTAGATATTGGCGGATGGATGGTTGAGTGCATGGACTGTCATGCGACCGGCCCCATGGGTCGAACAGAGGCTTTGTCTGTTACTGCATGGAATAGGCGCCATCGGCAAACACCTGTCCATTCGCAATCCGTTGCGACCGCCGCCTGATACCTCCCGAGAGACATCACGAAAGATCGGCCAGACGTTCCGCCACCGACGGATCGAATTCCTTCCTGGTCAGCAGTTCTCCAACCGTCGATTGTCGAGATTTGAGTGCATCGGCGACGAACCCTCGCCGCTCTTCAATGACAGGCAGCACTTTCTCTCGCAGAAAATCTCGCTCGACCGGCAAAAGCCTTTCGTCACCGATGACTTTGGAAATGGCGTCCGGCAGGTCAGCGCTCATCCGCGCCAAGACGCCGCGAACCAGCCTTGGTGCCACCCCAGCCTCATAGGCCATCGCATCCCAGTGCGGCCCCTCTACCCAGCCAGGCTTGTTCTCGCCGGCGATGGACATGGACATGGTTTGTCGCGGCAGATACGCCTCCACGCAGAGCATGTCGTAGAACGGCGCCACCGCCGCTTTTTGCCCCCGCATCAGAAAAGCAATGTTCTTGGCGTGAGCATCCAGATTACCGATCAGATAGTTGAAGGCGACCCACTGGACCACGGCATTGGCCGCCACGATCGGGCGATCGATGAAGGTGCCGCGAAGAACTCCGAACAAGTGATGCAACCCCAGCCCGCCCTCGCTCTCGTATTTCTTTGAAGGTGCCACACCCAAGGCCTGGCACAGGTCGATCTGATGAAGCCGTGCGAATGCCCTGCCAGGTACCTTTTCCGCGCTCTTATCCAACGGCACCCGGTCAAATCGTTCGATGACGTAAAGCGGCTCTGGGAGATGCAACAACCCAACCGCAGGTACCGGGACCTTCAACTCATGGGCAAGGCGCATGCAGAAAAATTCGTTGGCCGGACAATGAGGGAAGTCCGCGCTGGCGTTCTCGGGTTTGACGATATGGGTCGATGGAGCTGAACCTTCGGGCAGGAACATCGCGCCGCTGGCGTCGATGCGCAGCCCCAGTTTTTCTTGGGCACCGGCCAGAGACATGCCGATTTCTTCCCATGACGCCATCAGCGGGAGGTTGCGCGCCCTGGATTCCTCAATCTTTTCCTGTAGGGCCTCTCTCGCGAGCGGCACCAGAATTTCCTCTGTCGCCACGTCGAACCCTTCAGGGATCAGCGAAAGCGCTCCCGCGGTATCCTGTCCGTGCCGAATCAGAAGCGCCCAGGTGTCTCGTGGGTCGATTCTGTCCCGGGAGGCGATCAGGTCACGCAGCCGGCCTTCTGGCAACAGATTCTCGAAGAACCACTCAACCGGCTTGGCGTCCATAGTGTCTTCGAACTTTCCGGTGGCAATCGGAAAATTCGGCGAGAGCGCATAAGCCTTCCACTCCGCCTCGTAGCCGAACTCCCACCGCCCATTTTCGATTTCAATGGTTCCGACCGGGATCCCATCTGCCGAGACAAGCAAAGCACTCATGCCGTCTCACCCGGCAATCTCAGCCTGACGTCAATACCGAACCGGCTGCAGACGGACAGGACTTTTCCGATCTGGGCGGTCGGCTTCCCTTGCTCCAGACTGTTAAGGAATGGCAGACTGACGTTGCATAGCGCCGCAGCGTCGTGTTGAGTCAGCCCGGATTCCTTGCGAACAGCTCGAAGAATCTCTCCAAGCTCGACGACAGAGGAGATACTGACTTCCCTGTTTGCCATAAGATTCTCCAAAAAACTAAACGATCGTTGAAGTTTGCCTTGCATTGACCCTTAATGCAAGAAAAACTAAACGATCGTTGATTGTTCAAGCCGGGTCGTGCCCGGTGACGACACAGCCCTCCCGGCTTACTTCTTTTTGGCTTTGGCGGCGACTTTCTGTTTGAAGGTGGCGCCCGCAGAGAACTTCGGCACCGTCGTTGCAGCGATCTTGATTTTCTCGCCGGTTTTCGGGTTCTTGCCCTCGCGAGCTGCGCGCGCAGCCGACTTGAATGTACCAAAGCCTACCAATGCCACCGAATCCCCCTTGGCAACAGCAGTCACAATTTCTTCGACCAGAACATCGACGGCACGACCGGCGGCCGCCTTGGAAAGCTCAGCCTTTGTTGCCAATGCTTCGATCAGCTCGGATTTGTTCATCAAGGTACTCCCTGTGGTTTATCAAAAAAAGGATTCTCTCATTATTGCGAAGGCGCATCGCGGTACAGCGCCCGTGATGCCGCGTCGAGATCCATACCCTCCGTCGGCGGACGCCCATCGCGGCACAAATTCAGTTCGTAGCGGACTGCAAAAGGGATTTGCTGACCATTGGTCGTGGGCACGCCGTCTTGCGACAAGGTAGCCTCCAATCGAGCGCACCCTGCGGCAGAGAAGTGTTTGATAGTCCTGACCTGGACCCGTACCGGCAGCGATGAACGTGTCTGTCCCTTGAAGAAATCAGCCATCGGACCGCTCATTTCGCCACCAGATCGGCCGTTTGGCGCATCGATGGCAGTCAGAAGGTATTGCTTTAATTCGGTCGCGAGGATCTCCTCGCTCGACAACAGAGCAAAGAAACAGAGTGCCATTGCGGAGGCCCGGTGTCGTTTCATCGGTTGTAGTAGCTGTTGACGCGCTGCTGGACGGTGCCTTGCACGTTTTGGCCGAACGAGCTCGCACTGGGAATGCGAACGCTGGAAGATATTTCCTGGATGAATTCGCTCATGTCGATCCGGGAAAAGTCCAAGTGCTCGAACTCGGCCGTGGTGAAGCCGGAGCAATCCGGGCTCTCGCCGCTCCCCCAGCTTTTGCCGACCTGGATCCTGCCCTGCTCATTGATGATCCTTGCCAGGCGGGAGTTGAAGCAGCAGTAGGACTGGGTCTGTTCGATACAGGTCCGGATAATGGGCACCCGTGCCGAACAGTACGATCCGACATGCACGCACAGACTGGCATCCCGGTGCATCGCGAGAAGCTGTTCGGATTGCTCGCAGGAAAGCAGCTCCGACAGTAGTTGCAGCGCGACGGCTGCCGCCAGGGAATAGGGATCGAAGTACAGGTTGAAGCTACCCAGGGAGCCGAGCGAATAAATCGGTCCGCCCAGCAACCCGCTACTCACTACACCCGTCGAGAATGTCAGGCCGTAGAAGGTGAAGGACGGCTGAAAATTCGTCGGCGTGAAGAGCACCTCCGAGGAAATCATGGCCTGCGCACCGGCTTCGATATAGCTGGTGAATTCCGGGTACATGAAGTCGAACATGTACTTGCTGCCGGCGTTAATCGCGAGCTGGCCGCCAATCATCACACCCTGCATGGTGGCTGCCATCAGGTTGTGATTGCTCCTGGCCGCCCCACCACCGCCTTTCTTGCAGCAGTCGACCAGACCGAAGAGTTTCTTCCGGCATCGCTCACCCGTACCTTTGAACAGGCGTTGATCGGCGCCATAAACCCCGGCCTCGCGGGCCGCCTCCATGGAGGCCATGGCTTTACCGAAATCCTGATCCGCAGGATTGCTGGTATCGAAACAGTTGGCGCCGCCTTGGCAAAATGAACGCTGGTCGCACACAGTGCGCTGGCTCTGGGTTGCTGGCGATGCCGGACATGAATACGTCCTCTCGCTCATGTCACAGCCGCCCGATGGCAATGGGTCAACGCACTGCGAGGACACTGGCGTGCACCCGCGATCGACCAAGGGCTGACAGTCGTTTGTCAGTGTGCTGCCGGCACAGGTGTAATCCTCAGATCTCGTCCAGCAGGAATCTCCGGAGCTTTGCGCTCCAGCCGGCAAGGGGGAGACCGTCGAAAGGCACACTTGCAAGCCGTTGATGGTTTTGCACGGTGTGCTGTCGGTACAAGTCGTCGCCGCATGCACGCAGTTGCTACTGTTGGCGAGCGAGGCACATTGACTGGTATCGAGCGTGTTGGATCGGATGGTGTAGGACGTGTTGAGCTCGACCACGGTCGGCGTACCGGTCGATGCCGTGACATTGGTGCATTGGTAGCGACGGGTATATTGGTTGCAGGAGCCGTCAAACGCGGTGCTGTCGCAGGTCGAGCTGACCAAGGCGCACCCTTGTGTCGCCTTGATGGCGGAGCAATAGTCGACATGGTTTTCGGCGATGCAGGAGTAGTCGTCCTGGTAACTCCAACAGGTTGCCGTGGAATTCAGTCCGCCCGCTGGCGGTGTAACACCGGCCAGGCAGACGGTCGCCCCGCTGGAATCGAGCTTGCAAGGAGTGGAATCCACGCAGGAATGCGACGCCAGGCGACAGCGCGAATTTTGCGCATAGCTGCTGCACTGGCTGGTATTCGCTGTATCCGTGACCAATGAATAGGTGTTGTCGAGACGAACCGTATTGGTGGGCGTGCCCTGGTTGTTTCCGCAGCGGAACGTCTTGGTGTAGGTGTTACACGTGCCATTGAATGCCGTGTCGCTGCACACCGAGCTGGTCTGCCCACAGCCGGCTGCCGTCAAAGCCGAACAGTAGTCGATCGAGTTCGGCTTGATGCAGGTGTAGGTATCCTGATATTCCCAGCAGCCACCAACATCCGCCAGCGTCACCACGACTCCCGATATCGTCTTGCTGGCGGTGCTATCCACGCAGGTCGAACTTTCCAGCCGACAATCGGCCGCGTACACATGTCCGCCGAGAACGAGCAGAATCGCCAACAAATACCGAATGGCGAACTTCATCTTGCCCGCTGCTGCAAGGTGGCGCACTCATTCGAGGTCCAACTGCTGACCGTCTTCGACATGGGGAGTTGCAGGACGGCCCCGGTGCCCGTTCCGCCCGAGGAATTGCAGCCGGAACTCACGTTCCGCATGGATGGCGTGCAGGTCGTCGAGTTGCAGCTGACGCTGAAGTAGACGTACAGGTTGCAACCGAAACCAAGATTGCTGACGTAGTAATCGGTGACGGATTGCCCTGGGGCCACCGCCACCGGAAACCGGCCATAGCTGCCATCCCACGGATAACCGATCCAGTTGTAGTCGTAGCGATTGACACCGTCGTAGGAGCGGTATGGCTCGACGACATAGGAATGACCATCGCTTCCACAGAAAATGTTCATGGCCATGTAAGGATCGACACACCAGCTGCAGTCCATGAAGGCGGTTCGGCCCAGCCATGCCCCGGGCGTGCATTGACCGAAACCCACCGTCGCCGAGACGCCGCGGCGACAACTCAAGGTCTCGTAGCCTTGAACGGTCTGGTTGCACTGGTAGTTGTAGGCGGTGCTCACCGCAATCTGGCGACCGATGTAGCACGTTGCATTGCTCAGCGTCTGCATCTGCTCGACGCACTGGTACAGGTGATGCTGATCGACCGTGATCTGGCGCGCTGTCGAGCACAAATTGCTGGTCACTGGCCGATACTCGGTGCAGATTTCCGTCGTAAAAGTCGCTGGGGTCGTATCCGTCACCACCCGGCAGGATTCCGTGCTCGATCCAACATTGATGCCGGTGAATTGCAGCGCGGGATTGCTGGCGATCGCGTTGGCGCGACTGATCAGAGGATCCGTGGCCCGGTCGATCGAGAAAGCGGGCCTGACGCTGGGATTCCGGGCAACGAAATTGACGGCATCGCACTCCTGCCGTCGATAGGCGTCCGCATCCGGAGCCTGGCTGGAACAATCCGTCACCTTGGCAACCCCGGGGCCGGAAAGCTGCCCCATGCCCCCTTGGTAATACTGGGTCTGGCTGGCGCTCTGGCCATAGCCCGGCACAATGGCTGTCGCACTTCCGGTACCGATTCCCTGAAATGCGCCACCCACCGCTCCTGACCCGAGCGATCTTCCATCGCCAAAAGCGGTGCTGGCGTCATAGCCCTGAGCAAAGACCGACGTAATACCGCAGATGAGCAGATAGAGCAGCCCGAGAAACCTCATGGCTTTCGGCCTGCCAGTCTGAGCGAGAATTGCCGAGCCGCATCGGCCCAAGTCGGCGCCTGACGCTCGATGAGATCAAGGGCGTAGTCTTGGGTGACATCGCCGTCGACCTTGATGTAGCTCGTTGGGGCTGCGCAGCCATCGGTGCCAATCCGGGTTGCCTGGCTGGGTTTGGCCAGTACCAGCGCCGGAACCTGCGTCACCTTGAATTGAGTGAACGCCGGCGGGTGGATGAGAGCCGTGACGTTTCGCTTGCCGATCAGCTTGGCAATTTCCTCCCCCATCCGTGCCATCGAATTGCCCTTGAAACCGCGCAATACCATGACCGCACCAGACTTTTCCGACTGGATGACGATTCGCTCCAGAGATTCCCGAGGCATCGAGAAGGACACAAAAATCATCAACTCCGGCGAGTCTGATGTGCTCGGCCGATTGCTTGCGGCCGGAAACTGGCGGTAGCCTTCGGCGATCTTGGCAATATCGGCCTGCTTTGCCTCTGGCTTGGGCAAGGACTCAACCTTGGGGACTGAAGGCGCACCGAAGTTCTTGGGCAGCTTGCCGGAGCCAAGCGCTTCCTCCATACGCTGCCTGGCCAGTCGAATGTCGTAATCAGTCGGCAATGCCGCCTGTCCCCAGGCTTGAGTAGCCATGCAAACCCAAAGGCATATGGCGATGGGAAATGTGTGCGTAGAGCCGTTCATGGCGTCAGAAGGCTCCCTGGCAGCAGTTGCGCTTGCGGAACACCATGTAGGCAAAGTCTTCGCCCTCAAACGGATATTCCTTTCCGGCACCCCACAGGATCGTCGAACGCCCCAAGGGCTGGCAGCACTTCCCGGCGATCTTCGAGGTTTGCGGAACCGGGTACAGCATCTGATACTTGTAGCCGGTCTTATCCATGATCGGCTGCGGGTAGTAACCGCACAGGCCATCCTCGCCGGATGCGGCCCACATCAGACCTTCGCGGTGCATCTTGGCGATCAGCCGCGTCATTTCCAGGCTGGATGCCTGTACCCCGCCGATATGCGCTTGTACGTTTCCGTTGAGTGGATACAAGCTGCCCTGGCATCCGGCACACCAGAACAAGGCGTTCGACGGAAAGCCGGCGGTTGCCAAGACACAATCCGCAGCACAGGCGGCTCGTGCCGGGAGATTGCCAAACAAAGCGACATCGGGATTGAAGATGAAGGTCAATTCGTCGTCGTTCCACATGGGATCGAGTTCGGTGAGGTACGCCACGTCGAATGAACTTTGTTCCAGGCAGGCGTTATCGAAGATCGCTTCGAGCCAGAAGATGATTGGATCGACATACCAATGCACCTGATAGAACGACGATGTCGCGGTGCTGTCCTGGCTGAAGCGGGACCCGCGCGGCGCATCGAAGCCGGGATTGAGTTCGATGCCACCAAGACTGGTCATGCAGAAGGGACGGCGCACCACATCCACGCGCCGCACCGGCTCCCAGAAGCTGACCTTGAAGCCGACACGCAATTGAGATGGACAGAGGCAGACGGGCGATCCGCCAGGATTAGGTGTGTCTTCCTGATCGAGGGAAACCAGATCGAGGCCGCCAAACCGCAGCGGCATCAGGCAGCTCCAGCAGATGTCTGTAATCGGATTGGCAAACCGCCCGGTACAGGTTGCCGTAGCAAAGGCCGGGCGCAAGAAGAGCACGCCGAGCACAATGACCGAAAGGAATGCGAGGCTACGGGCGGACTTCATCGATCCGCAATCTCTTGCCGTCCTGGCTGACGATCGCCGGCACTTGGCGAATCCCCAGTCGCCGAACCAACGATCCACCCTGGTCGTAATACACCGCCTGCTTCCAGGCCCGCATCAGCTTTAGAGGTTCTCCGGCCACCAGGATCGGTTTGTTCTTCCCGCTTCCCTCGCCCAGACGAAGCTTGGCAAAGGCTACCTGTCGGCTATCCCGTCCGTCGAAAAACAGCAGATTTCTGGTCAGGGAGACATGATCGAACGGATTGACCTTGGTGCCGCGAGCGAATAGCAAGGCGCCTTCCGCATTGCGTATATCGCGGTCCACGCTCAAGGTCGGATCGACATGGTAGGTACGGGGTGCGTCGGTGGCCTTGACGCCGGCAACAATCTTGGGCGCCTCGATGCCGCCGATCACCTTGTCGCGATATTCCGTCTGCTTGCGCGCCAGCTCCCCCGATTTTTTCATTTGCTTCAACCGAGCCTGGATGACCTCGATCAAATCCGGTTCCGCGATCTCATAGGTCGGGCCGACGACACCCAATTCCGCAGCGAACGCAGAAAAAGTCGTACAGGAGAAAAGCAAGAGGAGAACGCGAGCCAGAGACCACATGAGGGGCGATTCTGGCTGGGGGGAACACCTCTGGATTTTTGAAATGCGCACTTTTCGGGCGCATTTCGGCTACTTGCAGCAGCAACGGTCGCAGGCGACCCGATGGGCTCTGCGTCGAAGGAGACGAACTACGATACAGGCATCGAAATTGTTCGGCTGCGAACCACGGCCGGAGAGCATCGCGCGAGGATGCGCTTCCAGCCATTTCTGGCAGTTATGGCTTCGGCAAGAATGTCGAGATACTCCGCACCGTCAACGCGTTCATCGTTGGGCAACGGGGCTACAGCCAAGTCACTCAGCAAAACTTGACGATGCTTTGAATCACGCCCAAGTTCGAGCAGGCGGCTGTATGCCTCACAGGCATAGGCAAAGGTTTCGCGCTTCCGATACTCGATCTCGAGCAGCCATTCCCGATGCCGTGAATGGGACAGGCCCAGCGTCTCGCGTTTGCAGTTGTGAAAGACGTGTGCGGCTTCGTGCAGGACGAAATCGTCGAAGGGATTCGTTGAGCGAAAATAGTCTGTCGAGACATAGCAAGTCGTTTCGATGCTCAATCCAAGGATCGGAACGGCCTCGTCCGATAGCAACTCCACAGAATGGCTGGCCAGATAGAGGTTGGCCAAGTCCCATGCCGTACCGAGCCAAGGCATCTCCCGCAAAACCGATGCGATGTTCCGTGGCGTCAGGAATACCACGGAGCTTTCAAGCATGGAAATGACGATTGCCTGCTCAGCCTTGGGGAAAAGCCCCTTCACCATTCCGCTGAATTTCTGGTGCGCGAACTGACGAAGATCCAGATCGTCCGGAGGCGTTGTGACTGGACAGCGCTGCGTTCTTGCCAGCACTTCTGCGACCAGCGCTTCGCTCAGGGCTTGGGTTCCGTTTTGTGATCGTTCGAAAAGTCCGTTACCCGGCCAAGCTTCGAACTTCGGATCGTGGCGCCCGACCTTCAGGTAGGTCTCGATTTCCTTCGACATGTTCGGATGCGCGACAGGATGCGTTTGGGTGCTATGGCGACGGGACATGAAGGCCGGCAGAGCGGTTCGAACGGATGAAATCCCGGTTCGCGAGATGTAAGCGCAATGGGAGGATCGAAATTGCGGCTGCTTGAAAAGAAGAACGGCGCTCCGTTTCCGAGAGCGCCGTTCCGGCATAGGCGGGGTGGAAAAGACGGCGGGAACACGCCCAGGCCCGAATCCCCTTGCCCCTATCGTAGACTGTAGCGACGCGCACCAAGGCGAGCGCCGAGAAGATTGAATGTGTGTAGGATAAGCTTTGATCTCCGGAAAATCAAGATACTGAAAATCTCCATATGAGAATTGATCCCAAGGCCGCATTTCTTTCGATGACGACGGAGCAACGCTATTTCGCGACCGCTTTGCTGAACATGGCGCATCGCCATTCGCTTGACTCCTTCCGCATCAGGGCTCTCAACCCCCAGAATGGAATGCGCGAGCTTCTGCGAATGATGCAGCCGCCGGCGAACGGTGAAGATCTTGCCATGGTTGGATCGGAAGTGGCTTACCTTTTAGCTTCTGATCCGATTTTGCGCTTACCCCCATTTGACGCCCCCGCATCAGAGCTGCTTGCTCTTCTTGAACCGAAGGGCAATGGAAAAGATAAGGCACTCGAAAAGAACAAGCACCTCATTCAGTCCTTTGCCAAGGAGACGCAGCAAATGCTTGGCGCGGGGTATGTTGGCGCCTGCCTGTCTTGGCTGGACAGGAAGCTCGCGATTCCCACTGCTGGCTCTCCGCCGCCCACGAAGGCCGCGCTGAATGAAATAAAGGTAGTGACGGGGAACCTGCTGAGCGTGCTTCTGGACAATGGGGCGAGCTTGGAATCGCTGTTCCAGTATTACTGGCAAATTATCGCAAAACCGAGTCCAGGCAAGCCGTATGTGTTTGCCGATCGGTTTTCCCTTCTGGTCAAGCTCATCAACAATCCCACGAAAAAGTTCAGCGTTGTCTTTTCTGTCGACAATCTTGGGGATCCAAGCGTCTTTCCGACTTCGATTGGGGGAGTCGTTTTTTCCGCTGCGCCCCCCACCCTGGTTTCCCCCGCGCCGCCCGCTACCCGATATGCGACATCTTTTCCTAATCGGATATTCGCGGATATCGAGGTGGAAACTTCCGATGAAAGAACGGCGGGAACCAAAGCCTATGCCTTACTCAACGGCATACTCGACTTGGTCCGTTTTGAATACGAAAGGAATCGATTGCATCTGGCCGATGAATTCCTTTGCACTGACAAGGCCACTCTTGGGAAGTATCGGATATTCCCGATACCCAAAGTCGTCCCCAATCCATCTGCCGCCGTCGGGGTAGCGGAACTGCAAGAGTTTGCGCTGACCGTCGGGGAACTCGTCGACGGGCCCAGCATCGCGTCCGACGGCCGGGATCGCATACAGTCGGCTTTCCGCTTGTATAGGGTCGGGGCAGACACAAACATTTTCGAGAACAAGCTTACGAATTGGTGGACGGCCACTGAATACCTCGTTAAGGGCGTCAGCACTTCCGGGAGCATAGGCAAAGCGGTTGAGGACACGCTCGTTCCGGTTTTGTGTCTTGGTTACGTAAAGAAGCTGCTTTTTTCGTTTCGCAATGTCCTCGTCGACATGAAAGCATCCGTAAGCGATCCGGTTACGGGGATGCCGGTATTGTTAAAGCAGCTCGATGGCGCGTCCGTGTTCTCGCTTTTCAGAAACTCAGCAGTCCATACGCAATTGCTCAGCGCTGTCAACTCGGAGCCCTTCGTTCATGCCCATCTTGAAGACTTCCTTGCATCCCTGAGCAGCGAGAAGACGATCCTCGGAATTCTCAAATCCCATGAACAGCGCTTGCGCTGGCACATACAGCGCATATACCGCGCACGCTGCGACATTGTTCACAGCGCTGAAAGAGTCGTCGCGGCGGCCCTGCTTTGCGCGAATCTGGAGTTTTATCTGAAGTCGACGCTTACCGCGTTGCTACAAGCATTGAAGGGTTCTCCGCACATCACCGGCCCGAAGGAATTCTTCGACAGGCAAGTCCACGCATACGGAAGGGTGCTGGAGGGCTTGGAAAACAACGATCCGTCCAGATTGCTTGCAATCTTATAGCCGCTCAGTTTTTCGCTGTCGTCAGATTGTTGAGCCAGCACGGGCGATGCGTCCGCACGTCCGGTCGCCAGAGCCCACGCCCGCCCATCACCCTCGTGTGACCGGCACAGCTTAGAGCAGTCAATGAACCCCGCCGCCGACCCGCCATACGGGAATCCACTTCCGTTGCCTTATCACGGATTTATTGACTGTGATTGGGATCAGATGGGTAGCGACAGCGATGGCCTGTAGCCGCCTCCATTTGTGCCTTCGAAGTCATATTCGTAAAGGGTGGTCTTGCCGAGACTAGGCTGCCGTTGCCCCAAGAAGAACGTGAAGGCGTTCGGTGCTGCGATGAAGAGATGTAGCGGATGCCTGTTTGCGTACCGTTTCTGGTTGATCTGCAACGCCAAAGCCTCTGCAAGATCGAATGCATGCTGACCACATACGACGGACCGCGCGCCAGTGTCGCAGGTAGGGCGCGCAATTAGCAAGAAACTCGCCTGTGGCAGCGTAGCCGCAAGGTGCCTCTTCACGGCTGGAACCACGTCGTGGGTGAGGCATACAGCGACAACCATGTCCTGCTCGGATTCGTTCAACGTTTCCAGCTCGAATTTCCATCCGGGCCAGGACGGATCTCTCGGCATATCGCTTGAGTGCCAGACATTTCGGTGTATGGTTCTCTGCTCAATCTCGACATTGCGGCCGGATTTGATGTTCAGTACCGATCCAGCGGCAAAGGCCAACGTAATGTGCGCATCGAGAATCAGCCGGATGTGTTGATTGTCCTTGGCAGCAGTCTGCAGGAAACCATTAAGCTTGGGATAGAGCGTCGTTGTCCATTCGGCTTGATCACGGATAGCGCGTTCGTCGAAGTGGGAGATCAGATCGAGCACGACGGTGCAGCGATCCTCCAGCCGATCAAAGGGGTGTTCGAAGGATTTCACCCCGAACACCACATGCGCGCGGCCATCGTTGGCCAGCAGACCTTCCCGTTTGCAGGATTCCCGGAACGTTTGCCGGTCGAACTCCAGCCGACCTTGCGCAAGCCACTGAAACGCAACATCGTCGTAGACGAAGCTGCTCTCGTTGACTGGCACACGACGCAGACCGCGGTTCTCGAACAACAGGTCCAAATTGTCCCGATGATCGTCGAGCGAGGTGGAGTCCGAATCCAATGACAGCGTCCGCGCAAGCAGCATCAGTTCTTGGTCATCGATGTCTAGGTGCTCGCGCCATAGTTTCCTGATCTTGCCCGTCATGGAGCGGTCGGTTGTTCCGTCGAACAGATCTTTCAAGCGTAACGTCTTAGATTTCTGATTGATGTAGGCGCGCAGTGGGTCGGTCTGCCCAATCCGCCAGTTGGTGAGGAGCTTGAACCGGGCGCCGATACCGTTACGCGCATGAGCTACCTGCGCCGCGCGGGCGCGCTGCAGCAGCGAAAACTTGTTCGCGTTGATCCACTCCGGATTAGTCAAGTCGGCATAGCCGAAATCATTCACAGAGACATGCCACTTGCACTGGATATGTTCCCGCAGGATCGGCCTACCTTCATGATCGCCGGGCGCATGATCGGGTGTGTAGGCCACCCAGACATCGTCAAAACCCTTAGGCCCAGACTCGAATCCCACCTGTATCACGGGACTACTCGGATCAAGCAGGCAAGCGGCTTTGCGCCAGAAAATTCTGGCTTGAAAAGCATCTCCATCTCTACGGACAGCAACGGCTTGGGTCATGGTGGGTCCTTGTCAGTAGGGATGATCAGCTTGTCTAATCACATTTTTGACACTGAGGTCACGCATCGCGAAATGGCGGTGTCGGCAAGATCGATCGTGCCAGTTCGATGGCGCGTAATGGCTTGATGGGGCCGTCGGGGTACGCATCCAGCACGATGGCTGGCAACAACCGTTGGGTGATATCCGAATAGGTGAATCCGTAGGCGCGCTTGGGCTGTTCACCCGTTGCAGCCACGAGCGCCTGCAGGTCGGCATTGCCGAACCCGGCGTCTCCCAGGCGGCGGGAGAGAACCTCATGTCGTTGCGCGGCATCGGGGCGCTCGAATAAGAGAATGTCCGCCGCTCGACGGCGCACGGCTGGGTCCAAGGCGTTCAGTCGATTGGTGCACATCAGCACGACGGCGGGGAGCCCGCCATTTGCGAATCGATCAATGCCGCGGATGAGGGCGTTGACGCCCGCCCGGTCTTCATGGTGCATCTGATCAGATTCACGCGATTGGGCCAGTGCGTCAGCTTCGTCAACCAACAGAATGACTCCGCCGCGTGCGGTACCCTTGGTGGTCTTGAACTTGCTAGCTTCATTGAACGCGTACTCGAACGCGGCAGAAATTAGCTGGGTCATCTCGCCTACTCGCCCCTGCCCGCGCGAAGAAAGGCTCAGGGGCAGCAGCGTGATGTCGATGCCCTCTTGGCGCGCCACCTTGTCGCCAATGGTCTCTGCCAGTTCCGTCTTGCCCGAGCCGACATCGCCGGAGAGGACCACCAGCGGCGGTCGGCGAATGACGGCATCAAGCAAACCGCCTGCATCGGCATGATGTCGGTCTTGCCATTTCCGCAACCCGGCCGGGTTGATCAATACGCCAAGCACGTTGGCCAGACGCTTGATCTTGTCGTCCATTCCCACCAGGCGCGCGAGGCGGCCTTGGGCGTCTGGGTCGGGCAGCGTCGTTGGGCGTTCAAACAGGTCCTGGAGATTGGGTTGCTGGCTCATAAGTAACTCCTTACGCTTGCGCGACCGAGTGACCGCCCTCCGGACCAATAGGATTTGTCGTCGGCGAAGTAGCCATTGCTGACTGCGGATTCCGTTCCACTCACACGTTGCAACGGCAACTGCTTCTTGACGGTCGCACGTTGATCCGCTGTCAGAGCATCCCAAGCTGTACTGTAAGTTAAGTAGCTGTGGAACTGCGCGCCGCTGATGTTTCGACCAGGGGGAACGCGTCCTGGATCGTCGTCCGTGCTGCTACCAGCCAACTCGCTCGCGGTGTACCGCAAGGTTGGTTCAATCCACTTGTCATCGCGCTGAAAACCATAGGTGACGGTTCCTAGATAACCCTGCCGCAGCAGTTCGGTGACCTCGCCCTCAAATTCTGCGATGCGTTCGTCGGTGATGTGCCCGTACAAACGCTGTAAGCGCTTGAGATCCGCCGTCACCTTCGCTGCAAGGTGCCTTGCATGCGTCAGCGTGAAGGTCGTGGTTTCGGTTGCGGTGAAGCTGTAGCTCATAATGTTCAACCTTGGAAAGAAGGGCCGAAGACTTTCTGCCAGTAGCGCAGCGTCAGTTCCTTGTTCGGTGCGGTCAGTGCGGCATCAATAGCGTCGCCCGCATCCAAAGCAGCATCGACAATGGCATCCGCGTTTTCGGCCGTGTAGAGCCGTGCCACGTTGTTGCTGGCGTTGATCGGATCGATGATCTGCACGAGATCGTCGAACTTGGCGACGCTGGATGCCTTGTAGTGATCCTCGAAGACGATGCGCTCACGAAGGTTCGATTTCGCCACGTAGGTAAAGAAGGATTGCAGGGCTTCCGGGTAGTCCGAAAAGTCCACGTCGTCATCACACAGCTTTGCCAGAATCATCTCGATCATGAAGGACTTGAAACGGAAGCCATCCCGTTCCTGTTTCATGCGGCGAGCCCAGAACTTCACCAACCGCACAACTTGTGCGAAATGATTCGGCTGCGCCAACTTGCGCTTGCGTGCGAACTCGAGGTGCAGCGGGATGCTGGTCTCAAGAAACGAGCCATCGTCCTGGCTGATCAGATCGCCGCGCCAGTCGGGCAGGCCGGCATATAGGACTGGGACTACATCGACGTCCAGGCCCGTTCCGCGGAACGACACGGTGACCGAGTAGGTCTGCGGCTTGACTTGGTCCGGGCTGAAGTTTGCGAAGGCCTTACGCAGCCTTTCAGCCAGGTAGTCCAGCAGCGCCCGTACATCATGTGGGGCGTCGGAGCCGCTGACATAGACGGCCATGTCGATGTCGTTGAGCGAGCGCAGTGCCGTGCCCTTGGCAAGGCTGCCAGAAAGTTGAATTCGCTTCAGCGAGAAGTCTGGGTGCTCCGAAATGTAGCCCTCCAACTTCTCGCGGAGCCGTCGCGCCTGGGCACGGTATTCATCCGCCTTGTCTTTGGGCAGATTGACCTTATCTTCCGCGAACCTCACAAGGTCGCGATGATCGATATGAGTTCGGGACATCTGAAGGGCTCCTTACGTGGTGATCTGGCTCGTAGCAGCAAGCCATGATTAAAAGTTCGGAATCGCGAACTATTGCGAATGATACGCTTCTGTGCTCGGATGTCAAATAAAAAGTTCGGCATCGTGGTATTATTTGGCCACGACTTTTTGGATAGGAGACGGACCATGACGACACGTCTCGGCGAGAAGCTACGCGAGCTTCGTAAGGAGCGCGGGCTAACGCTCGAAAAGCTGGCCGAACTCGCAGGGCTCAGCAAGAGCTATCTGTGGGAGCTAGAGAACCGCGAATCCCAGCGACCTTCTGCAGAAAAACTCACGGCACTGGCCGACGTGCTTGGCGTTGCTGCAACTTACTTCTTTGAAGAAGATGTGCGCGCCCCAGAAGAGCGGCATTTGGACGAGGCCTTCTTTCGCGGCTATCAGAAGCTCGAGCCCGAGGCAAAAGAGCAGCTTCGCAAAATACTTAGCACCTTCAAGAAGACCTCGTAGTGACCGAGGTCTGGACTCCGCAGCGCGCAGCAAACCGACTGGTGAAATTGGCCGAGGTGTTCAGTGCAGCACACGGCGTCGATCGCTTTCCGGTGGAGGTGCCGCCGCTCGCGTTTGAGTCAGCTCGCATATTCGGCTGGTCCGATCCGATCACTCAGGTGCAGGCAGCCAACATCAAGAGCTTTGACGGCGCGCTGTTCCCAGACGATGGTAGGAAGGAGTGGCTGCTGCTTTACAACGAAGCTGTGTTATCGCCTGGCCGGATTCGCTTTACGCAGGCCCATGAACTTGGGCATTACATCCTGCACCGGCAAGTCAGGGAGTCATTCCAATGCAGCGATGCTGACATGCTGAACTGGTCCAAAGACGACAAAGACATCGAGGGGCAGGCAGACCTGTTCGCATCCTACCTATTGATGCCGCTTGATGACTATCGCCGACAGATTACCGCCACTGTCGATCTGGACTTGCTCGGGCATTGCGCCAACCGTTATGGCGTGTCTCTGACCGCTGCAATCTTGAAGTGGTTGCAGTACACCGATGAAAAAGCCGTACTGGTGATGTCCAACGATGGCTTCATCAATTGGGCTTGGTCGAGTGAGCCGGCGGCCAAGGCCGGAGCCTTTTTCCGTACACGCAACAGTGTCATCCCGGTTCCTGAGGAAGCAATCGCTGCCAACGCAGATATAAGACATGACCGGCCGGGCACTCAAATTCCTGCATCGGTTTGGTTCCCGCATGCTGATACCGACACGCCATTGCGTGAAATGAAGATTCATGCGGAGAAATACGATGTCGTACTGAGCCTGCTGCATTTACCGCGTTCCGCAGATGTTTGGCCGCAACGGCCGAGAGAAGAATAGCCGGGGAGCTTGCTGACTGACCTGCAGCTTCACGGGTCCATGGAAAACAAGGTGAGCGCATGAACAAGGCCCGGACGATATCTATCGGAAGTGCCCTCAAACACGATGACTATTTCCAGCAGAAAAACAGTTATCGCTCACCCGAACTTACGCGTCGGCTTCTGATCTTTCCATAAGGCCGATGAGGCGAACGCCACCAAGATATGCCGATCGGCAGTTGCAAATTGAAGCGAACCTTGGCAACCGTTACTCTCGAATCCGAAAGTACACCTTCGGTTTTCTGTCCTCTGTCGTGAATCGATCAGGATCGATTCCCTTCAAACCAAAAATTTGCGAGCGTGACGCCTTGATGCGGGCCTTCAGTACCACCTCGGCATCCCGGACATTGATCAGCAGATATCCGTTTTCGTGATCGGCTGCCAGCGTGCCATTGGTCACCTCCCGGCGAAGTACGCCCACGACCTCTTCAAGCAGCGCACGCTGGCGAGCGATCATTTTTTCTACGGCCCCTTCCTCTTTCGAGGACACAATCGGTAGGACAGGAGAGGTTACCGGGGGTAGTGGTTCTGTCGTTTGCTTATTCGTCGCTTCGACTTTCGCTACAGGTTTGAATTCTGGTTTACACGCCGATTTTGAAGCTGTCTTGGACGTACTCTTTGCCCTATTGATATCCATCATTGCCGCTACGACTGGCTGGAGGCGGAGGATTTTCCAAGGGGCTCCAATACCGACCTCAAGCTCGGCGACTTTTCTGAATGGTGCCATGGGATCGACCACCAGCCAGTTTCTTCGTCCAAGTTCGTCGAGGATCGTCTTGTTCTCCAGTCCGTACCCCTTGAACGCATCAGGCCACTTTAGACACAGGATTCCTTCCGAATCGACATGAGTGATCTTGCTACCGTCCCTGCGGCCATGCTCGATATCCTCCACCAGCGCTTTGAGCGCTTCACCAACCGGACCATCCAGCTGATCAGGCGGTTGATCAGCTGGCGGTGAGGACGGTGTGGACGAAGTAACGATGGCGGCTGGAACCACTTCGACGGTCGGCTCTGCGGGTTTTGTCGGCGCGACAACCGATGCGTTGCTCAACGACTTGGTGGGCGGATCGTCGTTGCCAACCAGCCTTCCATCTACCGACGCAGGCAGTGAATCCAACAATGCGCCCGGGTTATTGAGGCGTATCGCCTTCAGTTGTATGTTGGGGATTTTTTCCGCGAGGATGGCCGGAGCGATCAACCAGTAGCGGTTGCCATCAGGCTGCCCGACTTTGAATTCAGCCAATTTGCGCTCGACCAGCATGTCGAGAATGCTGTTCGGTGTCCTCGGCAGTCCGGGCATTTTTTCCTGATTGATGATCGCAGCGAGCTCCTCGCCCCCTGCGGGCCAGACCAGGTAGAGATGGCCGTCCATGTGCCATAACCTCGATCCTGGTTCGTTGACAATCCAGACCCCGTCCCGAACCAGCCGACGCATGACATCGAGAAGAATCCGCTCAACGGGGATTCCGATTTCGTAGCCCGCAAAGGTGGCGCCCATGCCCTCGATGTCTCGCGTCACGCTGAATTGATCGGAGCGCACGATCAGGTTGTGAATCATGTTTTCCTGACTGGGATGGCCACTGATCGCTTCCATCATCCAAGTCACCAGATTCGGATCGCCCTGCGATATCCAGCCCAGTCCTGATCTACCAACGATGCGTTCCACCAGCAGTAGCGAGACCGAGGTGTGGGATGTTCCACGGTTCTTGCGCCAACGCAGGAAATAGCGGTCCACCTGGTTGCCTATGGCCCATGTATAGAGATCTTCGCAAAATGGATCCCAGACTTTCCCTCCATCCTGATTGGTCACGATCAGATCGGTGATGGGCTTACCCAAGTCATGGCACAGCGCCGCAAGAAAAACCGCCGAATGCCAGCGCGGTTCCAGTTCCCGCCGTCGTCGCGGAGTTTGATCGCCCGGCAGAAGTACCCTATCCCCGGACTGTAGCGACCACAAGGCAACCTCGATGGCATGTCGGAACAAGCCCCCGGCGCCGCGATGATGGTGAGTCTCGCTGGCCGGTAGCAAATGGGCGTAGGAGGCAAAGCGGCGCAAGGGCCCCAGATAGAATTCCTCATAGACATCTTTCGACGCCAACCCGGACTCTCGAATCTGCCCAATCAGTTCTTGCTGGGTTTCGATCAGCCGATCGGGATGGGAAGCCGGCAATCCTTTGACAAAGGGCGGGTAACGCGGGATTTCATCGTCAGGCAAGGATTGGGCGGTGGGCGTTGTCTCGAATGGTGGCTGCGGCAAGGAAATCTCGCCTTTGCCCATCACTTTCTTCAGCAAGTGCAACATGCGAGCTTCTTTGCGAAGACGTTGACGGTACATCCGAAAAATTCGAGCGGCATCTTCAATCCGCTCATATCAGCCGAAACGCACGGCCGATAACTTGATCGCGTTTTACCCATCCCGTCAGCTGGTAGCGGGAATCGAGACTGTCGGGGTGCCCGCCCGCGACGTAATAGCTGCCTTCCGGAATCACCCCCACAGGTCCTGGAATCAGCGGTTCGCCAGTTCTTGCACGTTCCTTGGCTTGCCCCACCGCCCGGCCATCCACGTAGAAATCCCGTCCTTGCGTCGTCACGCGCGACCCAGGCAGGCCAACCAGGCGCTTAACGAAGATGCTTCCTTTTGGATACGGCCAGTTTCGCTCCCACCGAAAAGCCACGAACTCACCACTATCGGGGAAGGTGTCCTTGCAGATGACAAATACCGTTCCCGGCAGGCTTTCCGTCAGGTTGAAAGCGAGCATGTAGCTTCCGCTCACCGCCAGGTAGGCGGCCATCAGCCAGAGGATGAGCGGAAATCGGATTTCTTGCCATGTCGAGTATCGGGAGCGCATGGCCTGACTCTATGGGATAGCCAGCGGTGTGGGTTTTCGAAATGCGTACTTCCTGGCCGCATTTCACCCGCGCACGCAAGGAGAGCCGTCTCAGGATCGGCCTTGACGCCTGACCCTGCCAGTTGCAGTTTCAGGCGGCTGTGAGAAGCTGAACTGAATACTGTCTTTGGAGCCTCACATGAGCCTCGCCGCAGCAACCCAGATGAGCAGTTTTTTCGGGTGGATGCCCATCGTGGCATTCGTCCTTGCAGGACTCACTATTTACCGCTGGAACCGACGGAACAAAACCGCCGATCATCGTCGAATGGATCGAATGCTTTCGGATCTGGAGGCGATCAAACACCAGGTTCTGCTGGTCTCGACCGATCAGCCACCATCAAAGGTGGTGATCCGGACGCTCGGCTACCTGGAGTCGGTATCCACAGTCGAGGTCGCTTCGGATGCCGATTACCGGCTCGCCGAATGCGACGCCCTTCTGACTCTGGCCCGAAACGCCTTGGCAAAAGGAGCAAACGCCATCGTCGGCTTGAGGAAGACCCATGCCCATTACGACCAGCCTGGATCCCAATGGCGGGTTTCCCGCGTGATCTATTCCGGCACCGCAGCCGTGGTGACATAACACACATCACTCAAATATCGATTTCCCTTGACCTCTAGGCTGTGGCATACTTGCATGAAACGTCAGTGAGATTTTTGAAACATGCCGCAGCAGAAAACCACTGTTGATGCCTCACCCGAACGCCGATGGAAGCAGATGGCCGGCAAGGTTTTTCGACGTAAAGACCTGGCCGATCAGTTACCCAGCGTTGATCGGGAACTTGGTCTGGCAGTGAAAGCCGGAACCGTGCGAAAGGCGGCTCAGGGGCTGTATTACGTTCCCCGAAGAACTCCGTTTGGCGATGCGCCGCCAAGCGAGGAAGCGCTCGTCGAAAAGTTTCTCGATGACCGTCATTTCCTGATGTTCAACCCCAGCTGCTACAACGCTTTGGGACTCGGCACCACTCAGCTTTACAACAAGACCGTCGTCTATAACCACAAGCGTCATGGCAAGTTCGACTTGGCCGGGTTTGAATTCGACTTTCGCGACAAGCCGCGCTTTCCCTCGCGCAAGCAGGTCAATCGCGAATACCTGCTGGTCGATATGCTGAACAACCTGACCGACCTGGCCGAAGACCCGGAAACCGTGCTGTCCAATGTGCGCCGCAAGCTCGACACCTTCGACGCGGGCCGTCTCGAGAAGATGCTTGCCGATTACGGATCGGCCAGAACACGCCGCGTTTTTCGGCAAATGAAGTCGGCTGTCCATGCCTAAAGCTGCAGTTTTTCTGCACGACCATCCCAACTTTACGGATCTGATCCGGCAGGTCGGCCAGGCTCAACGCGTCCCCTCCTATCTGGTCGAGAAGGACTATTGGCTGATGCACAGCCTGTGGGGACTGCAGCAGCAGGGCTGGACGTTTCAGCTCAAGGGCGGGACGTCCCTCTCGAAAGGGCATCAGATCATCCAGCGTTTCTCCGAGGACATCGATCTTCGCATCGAGCCCCCGGCGGATCGCGATGTCAAAACCGGGAAGAATCAGGACAAACCTGCCCACGTCGAGACACGACGGCTGTATTTCGACTGGCTGGCCGAGCAGATCGCCACAAAGGAGATCGCTGGCTTCGAGGCTGTCGAACGGGATACCGAATACGACGATGCCAAGTACCGCAGCGCTGGCATCCGGTTGCGCTACCCGGTGCATACCGAATACCTCCCGGGAATCAAGGAAGGCATCCTGCTGGAAGTCGGATTCGACGACACTGCTCCCAACATGCCCTGCACCATCACCTCGTGGGCACTGGATGCGGCGCTCAACAGCACCGTGAAGGTCATCGACAATCGCGCCCTCGCGGTACCTTGCTACAGCCCGGCCTACACTTTCGTGGAAAAGCTGCAAACGGTGTCGACCAAGTTTCGGCAGCAACAGGATGTCGAGGTTTTTCCGAAGAACTTCCTGCGCCATTACTACGATCTGTACTGCCTCCTGGACCATCCAGAGGTGCAGGCATTCATAGGCACGCCGGCCTACCATGCTCGCAAGAAAGAGCGCTTTCGGGCCGGCGACAACCTGCATGTTGCCAGCAACGAGGCATTCTTGCTGACAGATCCCGCTGTTCGCGCGCTCTACGACAACAAGTACCGCGAAACCGCCTCGCTTTACTACGCGGGGCAAGTGCCGTTTCAGAGCATTCTTGAACGTCTTGCGCAGCATCTGGACCGGATGTGATCATTTCTTTCCGGCAAGCGTGTCGGTCAAATATTTGCCCGGATTGTCTCCGGTAAGTCCATCTGCAACCCGCCCCGCCGCTTCTCCGACCTGTTCGACCGTTTCTGCCGTCTTGCCCGCTACCGAAGTCGGCTTGAGCTTCTGGAAGGTTGAAGGTGTCGCGTTTTCCTGATGGGTTTGCCCCGCCCCTTCCTGCCGGTCACGAACCTCGAAGCTGTTTCGGGAGAACTCCCGCATCGCTGTATGCATGGCCTGATCAGTCGGAGTAGTCTGGGGAGACACGCCAGAACGTCTGGCGGCCCCCTTCACCTGCCCCAGATAACCCGCACCGGCAATCTCGACCGCCTGGCTACCCGGCATTCCACCGCGGTTGGCCTCGTGACGCGCTCGTACCACTTCGGCGCCAGATACTTGCCCCGCCATTTCTCCCAGCATCCGGTCGTAGTTCTGGGTGGTGTATTCCTCGATGTAGGGTCGCAGGCGATGCGGATCGCCCATGATGCCCTGGAACTTCTCGTAGTTGTATTCAAGCTTCGGCAGCAGGAAATCCTTGATGAAATGATCCTGCAGCTGGAGGTTGGAGCCAAGCTGCCCGGAATGGGACAGCTCCCACATCTGGCGATGCCCCTCGGTTTCCTGAAACGAGGAACTGAGCGCATCGCGGGACTGCCGTGCCCGATCCAGCGACGCTCGCTGCCCTTCCGATCCTGAGGTTTTTCCTTCGTCGGAAGTTCGATAGTTTCGCTCCCAACCGTTGTCGATGACGGTGCCGACTTTCTTGCCAAAACTCGACTCACGGGCGAACTGAGCCATTTCCTCCAGGGAGCGCATCGAGTCGGCCGAGTTGCGCATCTTGGCCGACATTTCGACGCCGCCGCGCAGGCCGGTAATCTCGAGCAGCTTGGGCGTACTCATGCCCATCGATGCGCCGACCATGAGTTCCATGGCCACCTTTTCGCTGACGCCGAGTTTTCTGGCCCATTGATCGACCTGACGCAGGGTGTCATTCGCTTCCTGATTCCGGCTCGACCCCATGCCGTGCCGATAGCCTGTAGAGTCACTGGCGCCCTTCGCGTGTGATCTTTCAAATCCGGCTTCTTGCTTGATCGCCGCCAGAGCACTTTCAGCGTACTCCGAGGATCTCTGCTGGGACGCCTGCTGCGAGCGTTCATAATTCTCCTTGGCTGCAGCGCCGAGCGAATCGTTGAGTGCCATGTCGGCACGAACATCGCTCTTGGCCTGTTTCACTACAAAGCCGCCGCCGGAAAAGTGGCTGTAGTCGAAGCCGCCCCGCGCCTGATACTGGGTTGCCCCTTGGCGCAGGCTCGGGTTCATATCGACGGCCAGCCCCTTCATGGTGTCGTGGCTGGCATTGTTGAGCGAGGCATTGCCCATCTGCATGTTGCCCATGGCCAGGCTGCTGGCAATCTTCTCGGGGTCGCGCGGTGGCGCGACCAGGCCGGCCACCGCCTGCATGCCAACCTCACCGCCCTTCACAACAGCGGCGGCAATGGCGGGAATAGAGATGACCAGCATGCCGGCAATGGCCTGGTCGCTGACAATCGCGGTATTCAGGAAGCTCATCTGTTCGATCGACAGGCCACTCGATGCGCTGCCGCTGATGTACTGGCTTCTCGAATACATGGTGATGATGAAGTTCATCACGGCGTACAGCGGCGCCCAAAGTTGTATCCAGAAGAGACTCGCCGCATAGGACTTGATGACCCCGGTCGCCTGGTGACCGCTCAGCACCACGAACAAGAGGAACACCGGAAAGATAGCGTACTGCACCATCTCGATGGCATTCCTCACCTTCGGCATAGTCGACTCGGCGACGCGCGCCATCAGTTTGTAGGAATCGCTGGTCGAGCGTAGCGATTGCGCCATCGCCAGATTGGTCTGGGCGCTGGCCGCATCGCCCAGTTGCGCCGGTAGCATGTACTGGGCATCGATCATGAAATTGGCGACGATGGCCTGCTTCACCGTGTCCTGTGCCGACGACGAAATCCCGAGAAGATAGTTGGTCGAGGTCGCCAGCGATCCTGCAATAGCGACGCCGGCATCCGCGCTCGTCATGCGGGGATAGAGCCTGGAACCAAGCAAGGTCACTTGCCGACTCGTCTCGGCGGTGATTTGGGTTGTCAGCGACTGATAGCCCGCATCACAGCCCACAGTGCTCATCAGTGTCGGATCAGCGAGATCGCGGATCGTCACCAACCTCGACGGATTGGTCTTGCCGTTCAGGCTGTCCCAGATGTTATTGACCTGGAGAATATCTTCCTTCATGCGGATATAGCCGGTCGCGATGTCGGGCGCGACGCACTCCCGGTAGAACTCCAGCAGATTGCCGGTCAATACCGGATTTCCGCTCTTGATCGCCTGCCGTTCGGAAAGGACGCGATGCCCAAACAGTGTCCCGTTCCTGCGGAACTTCACATCGTCAGGCAACGAAAATACCGTCTCGAAAGAGCCGGTGAGCCAATCCCCCACCTTGCTCATCGTGTGCGCGAACGCCCCGAGACCGATCGGCACATTCGCCACGGCCCGCGGCGGTTCGTTGCCCGTACGATCGACGATCATGACCGTCACTTTGGGAATCAGGAGCATCGACTGGAAAATGGCGAGGAAGAAAAGCCACTTCCACATGCCGTCAAGCCGCTCCCTCCCGGTCAAAGTGGCGATGACGACGACGATCATGCCGACGATGGCGATGGTTTGAAGCAGGCCACGGTAATCGCCACTGCCCATGAGCGAGGCAACCGCATTGAACATCGCCTCCAGCTCGACGACATTCCAGTAGGCATAGACCTCGTACATGGCTTACCGGTTGAAGACGGCCATCGACTGGAAGATGTTGGTCGGCATCCCGGAATTGAGGCTCTGGTGCATCAATTGCAGCGAACGGCTGAGTTCGGCGACCTGCATCCCTTTCTGATATTCGGCACGAAGCATGTCCCGCGCTTCCTGCTCGACCTCGGTCAGCCGAACAAGGATTTTTTCTGCAGCCATCACGGCATCCGGTCCGCTTTTACCGGCATCGTTCTGCAAGGCATTGCGCAGAGTCTTTGAAAGGTTCGTGAAGTACGCGTAGGCGACATCCACGGCGATCAGTTGGGCGTAATCCTCGGTGATTCGGTCACCGCCAGGGATACTGCTGGATACCGCGAGCATCTTCCAGACCGGCAACGAGGAGCTACCAATCAGAGCCGCATCCATGGAGGACTGTCCACCCGTGTCACGATTGACGATCTTGTCGCGCATGGTGGCAATCCGGGTACGGACCTGGCGGGAAAACGGCGCAACCGTGAATGCCGTTTCCGAAAAGCTCGGCGTCAGGCATTCGGCCAGATCCGTTCCACATTTGAGACCGGGGAGATTCACGGTGGCCGACGCGCCGTCGCCAACAAACTGGCGGAACGTCAGCTTGCCCCCGGGCAGGTAGGTCCATTTGGCTTTTTCATCGGCGTTTTCACCAGGTGGCGTGACGATGATGGTGCCGGTCAGACTCATCAACAATTCCCGTGTTTCGTCGGTGATGCCGGAAATGCGGTTGAGTGAGCGCCAGACAACGTTGCCGGGATCGAAGATTTCCCGCGCGCCCTGCGAGGTGGCTTTTGCGGCATTGCGAATGTTCTTCGCCGTGGTGCGACTCTTCTTCCATTCATCCCAGGACTCGAAGACGTCACCGAACATGTTGAGATTGGCTCCAGCCGTCTTGCCTTCCTTTTCCTGGACGCGATCAGTGACCATGCTGCCCACCGCGCTGACGATGCCCTCTGCCGCCTGGCAGGAATTGATGTTCAGGTTGTTCATCTTGGTGGCCTGGTCCTGCAGGTACTTCAGCAAATCGCAGAGATCAGGCGACATCGAGCACAGGGCCATGTTGAAGGCGGCGCCAATGGCGTTATTGCCGATGTTCCGCAGCAGCGAGACAAACTGTTCCTTGTTGATGAAGGAAAACGACCCGGCGAAGAGATCAATGCCACCGCATCCAGCGCTGAAGGACGGCGGCGAAATGCTGGCCAGTTGATAGTTACGGACAGGGGTTCGCATGTACAGGCTGCCGCCGGTGTACATGTTCATGGTTTGGCCGCGGTAGGCATTGGGGCCGGTGACGTTGCCGTAGGCACCGATCTCGTTGAACCAGTCCTGCATCGATTGGTTGACGGTAGAGTGCGCAGGAATGCAGGTCAGCGCCAGCACGAAGGCAACAAGCTGCGCACAGCGCCGTGATGAAAGTGCCATGCCAATCTCCATCAGTAAAGTTCGCCTGGTTTGGTCTGGGTCAGGATGTAGATACGCTCGACAATCTCCTGCGCCGAGAGGACCCCGGAGCCAATGGGCAGCAGGCGCCGATCCCTGACATTACCGAGCACGACCAGCGGCACAACCGATACTCCCAGCGCACGGGCCATCCCGTTATCTTTAGACGGCTTTGGATAGTCGGGAAGACCGCCGCCATCGAGCGAAACGGGGAACACGGTGATGCCGTATTGCTCGGACAGCAGCTTGAGCGTGGGCGCCAGGCGATGGCAGTAAGAGCAATCCGAGCGGAAGATGAAGAACAGGCCCCATTCCTTCGCCAGCGCCGCCAGCGTGTCTGTCTCGCGCCGGTTGCGCTGACTGTCGCGCACCTGGATGGCCGCGTTGTTCGACGGATTACGCAGCTGATAGTTGATTTCTGGATTGGCCCAGACCACTCGCCGCCATACATCCGAAAACACCGAGGCCCGGTCCATCAGGGCTTCCTGAGCAACGATGTAGGTCTTCAGGTTTTCCGGGGTCGGCTTGAGGATAGCGATCGCCCGTTTCTGCTCGACCTCCTCGCGCAGATTCTTGAGCGCATCGACGGCTCGTTCGCCTTCGCTCTCTGCGCGGTCCGGAGTCTTCTTTGGACTGGCTTCGGCGGCTTCCTCTTCCGCCAGATCGCAATACCAGTGAAACCGTGCTTCATCGCACTGCCAGGAGGACGGATAGTCCAACGCCTCGCGCGCTTGGGCGCTTGAGCAAAGAAGGACAGCAAGTAGCGCCAGCAAGCGTCTCATCGGCATCGATCACTTGGTCGTCGACGCCGGCAGGACAATACCAGTCGCCTGCGCAACCTGCTCGGTCAGGTCCGGAATTCGGGAATCGGAGGTCTTGAGCAGTGCCGCCGTATTTACCAAAGCACAGGCACACCCCCGGCTGACCTGTTCGAGGGCCGCATCGAGCTTGGCGCCGAATCCCTTGGCCTCCTCGAAGAGTTTTGCTTGCTCCTGAGCATCCAGCCCGGGCTTGATCCGTTGCACCATGGATTGCTGTTGATGTGCGACCAGCCGAGCGATATCGACTCGCCCAAAACGGGGAATCTCTGGCGGATGGCGATACATCCAGACGACCAGAAGCATGGCCCCCGCCAGCAAGGTGGCGATACCGGTCAGTACGTAGGGCTTGATCGATGGCATGACATGGCTCACTGGATCAGGTTGCACGTTGGGCTACCAGTTGTTCGATGGCCTCCGTCACAGACAATCCTTGATCACGCAGACGTTTGATCGCCTCGTAATCTTCAGCGCGTGTCGAATAAACCAGCATTGAGAAGGGATCGAGCAGGAGACGCCCAAGGCCGGACCCCATCGGCGAATGAATGTAGATTTCGGAGAAGTTTCCATGCTCGGTACTGACTGAGCCAAGCTGGCGTTTCAGCCACTCGTCGAGGGAGAGCTTCCCTTCCTTGCCCAGCCGCTCGATGTTCTCCGCTTTCTGGCGCAGCAAGAACAGCCAGTCGGCATTGTTAATGGCGGCCTTGGTCGCTTCGTTCTTGTAGTAGTCGTCGACCGACTGGGTGATCGTGCCGAAGGCTCCGCCATACTTGCGGGCGCGCCGATAGCCGGCCTCGATAAAGCTGCCGCTTGACCCCGAGCCCATCAAATCCCAGCTTTCGTCGATGATGACCAGCTTGCGCCGAGATCGGTCGCGGTACATCTCCTGGGTGATCCGGTACATGATGAGTTGCATCACCACCGATTGCAGATCTTTCTTGGACTTCAGTTCCTCCAGTTCGAGCACGACGAAATCCTTGTCGAACTGAATGTTGGCATCGCCCTCGAAGTAACTCGCATACACACCGTGGCGGGTATAAGGTTCCAGCGCCGTCGCCAAACGACTCAGATCCCGCTCGTATTCGCCTTCGCTGGAAAGGCGACCGGTCTGGAGCAGCTCGTAGATATCGGTGATCGTGGCCGAGCGCCCTTTGGCATCCCAGACGCGCTTGATGGCGGAACCCAGCGCCGTATAGCCGTAGTTGTCGAGCGGTTCGCGCGGACTGGCCATCTGCGCCAGCAGCGGCAAAACCATCTCCATGTCGGCGTTGATATCGATGATCATGGAGAACGGGTTGAGGCAGATCGTGTTCTGTCGCTCGTCGGAGAATTCGATGAACTCGCCGTCCAGCAATTCGCACAGGTTCTTGTAGGAACGACCAACGTCAATGATCCAGACCTTCGCGCCTGCGCCTAGGTAGCGATAAGTCATTTCATTGACGAACACCGACTTGCCGGAACCAGAGAGCGCCGCGACGGCAAAGTTGAAATTGCCGCCCGTGTTGTCGAACAGATCGAAGCCAATGATCTGGCCGCGTCGCCCGAACAGGGTCATGACCGGCGTTTGCGTACCCTTCCACTCGGCGATCAACGGCGATGTCATCACCGCGTTGTCGGCAGTTTTGGTATTGATTCGTCCGAACTGACGCAGGTCGCTTTGTAGTGCCGGGGTCAGTGTCATCGGCATGGTTGCAGTCAGCGCCTGATGCTGGAGGTAAAAATCCTTGGTCAGGTCAAAGCCGCGGGCACGCCAGACGGCACGCACGGAATGCTCGCAGCGCGAAGCTTCCGCCACCCGCGAAACCAGGCACACCTGGTGATACATCCCGACCACGGTGCGCCCGCTGTCGAACGTCTTCAGCACCATGTCCCAGTCGCGTTTGCGTTCCTGAAGATCGGGCTGGAAATGAGCGAGATAGGAGCCTGCACTCTGGGTCGCCCGCGCGGCCTTCATCTGCGCCCGGGTACGTGCCGACTCGTAGTCCAGCGCCACGGCTCCCATGGTGATGATGAAGGGACAGGGCATCGCCAGAGCCAACTGGTAGGGATCGCCGATCAGATAGTTCATGCCTGACAGTCGGAAGTACCGTGGGTACTGGCGCACCGAAAACAGCTGCAGGACGGACTCATCTCCGCCGGCCTTACGAAAACGGATGTCGCTATCGCCCACCCGCGAAGCGATTTCCAGGTTGGAAATCTGCTTACGCAGCGGCTGATCAGCATTCCAGACGATTGGCGTCACTGCTCCCCCGGAATGCAGTCGTGAATGATCGAAGAAGTCCCCGACAAAATTGAGAAGTTCATCCGGACCCCAGTCCTGACCAGGCAAATGAGCTGACTTCAGGGTGGCGTGAATGCTTTCCCGAATGCGCAGGGCTTCATCCACATCGGCCGGTAGTTCGGGATCGAGCGGCAATGTGACCGAGATGACAGACCGAAAATCACGCAGCAAATAGGTCTGGTGGCCAAAGATCGATTCGCTCGTGCCTTTCAGGTAGTGATCGATCCGGCGGCGCGCCAGCAGGCGGAAGATGTTGCCGTGCCGACGCTGAATACCCTCGTCATCGGAATCAATCGCAGAGGCTGGTAGCAAGTTGGCCTGATTCTTCAGCGTGGGCAGGATGTGCGGACTGCCATACAACGAGACTTGAATACCGGTGCCAGGTGGACAGGACACGAAGAGACTGGCCAGAACCTTCTCCATTTCGTCATTGGCACCGGTCTGCGGCAGCGTCTCGATGCAAAAGCCGATGGCGTGTTCCTCACGCTCCCCAAAGCCTCCCTGATCCAGTGCGAAGAGTCGTGTGTCCTCCTGCCAGGCGAGATAGGGAAGAATTCCACTCAGGCGAGGCATCCGTGATATTTCCTGCAGCAGATGCCTTGGCAAACGATCGGCTTCCGCATCCCGTTCGGGCAAGAATGCCTCTCTCAAGATGTCAGCGAACCCCATTACTCCCCCTCGCCAGGGATGGACGGTAACGACCGCGCAGACGATCCGGGTGGTGCGGTCGGCGACATCGCGCCATTCGGTGGCGATGCACGCTCCATTTGCAGGGACTGTCCGCCCGTTGGTGGCGATTGCGGTGCGAACGTCTTCGGCGGCACGACCGGGCGGTAGCCTTCCGTCGCCTTGCGCCGAGAGTGCTCGATTTGCCAACGGCCGGAATCGACAACCATGTAGAAATAAGACTGATCGTGCAGCACTTCGTCGTCATCTTCCCATGGGGCCAGCCACACGCGACGCACCTTCTGAGCACTACGCAAGGGATCGCCGGAGCGCGGAGCCATCGCATCGATCCTGGCCTGAGCATTCAAGGCATTGACCGGTTTGACCGCAGGACGTTGCCCCGGCAGATTGTTCTGCACCGCATTGGCATAGACGCCAGATAGGGAGGCGCAGGAAATCCCGTCCGGCGCCTTGCAGGAAAAGCCTCCTTGTCCATCCAGGCCGGTCATGCCGGCACAGCCGGTCAGCCCGAGCATGAGCGGGACGAGCAGGGTCTGGCCGACGCTCATCGCCCAGCCTCCAGCAGCCACTGCTCGATGCGCTCCTTTGGTGCCGCGCCAGGCAGGATTCGTCCATCGGCGGACAGCAAGGTCGGCGTCCCCTGTATGCCCAGACGCTGGCCGAGCTGAATGTTCCGTTCGATTGGGTGATCACACTTGCGGCTGGCTGGCGCCTTACCCGATTTCATCAACTCCGCCCACGCCTGCGCGCGATTCGCCGCGCACCAGACGGCGATCGACTTGTCCCTGGCCTCGGGGTGCAAACCTTCGAGCGGATAGGGGAAGGTATAGAGCGTGACGTTATCGAGCTTGTCGAGTTCCGATTCCAGGCGTCGACAATATGGGCAATCCGGATCAGAGAACACCGCCAGCACCCGTTCGCCCTTGCCACGCACGATCTTGATGGCGTCCGCCAGCGGCAATTCGCCAAATACAACTCGCGCTGCCTTCTCCACTCGTTCTGCCGTCAGATCGCGCTGTTCCTTCATGTCGAACAGGTGCCCGAAAACGAAATAGCGGCCGGTCGCGTCGGTGTATGCCGCGTTCTTGCCCATCACGACTTCAAACAACGACGGGATTTCAGAGCGCTGCACCCGCTCGATCTTGGTGGCCGGATACATCTCCTTGAGACGGATCGAGAGTGCCTCGGCAGACTCATCGGCCGCCATGGTGGTCGGGCTGGCGACGGCAAGAATGAGGCCGAGTACAGCCATGGGTAATTTGATGCACATGTTGTCGTACTCCTGTTCGAGGTCAATTGGCTTGGTAGGGTTCAAGCGGCTTTTTCTGGATTTCCCTGCCGCGCCGCCAGATATCGGTGTAGGTATCGGGGTCTCTGCCTGCCGATTCGGTTTCCAACGAGAATCCCTTGGTGAACACCACATCCACGGTGCGCCCGGCATCGACTTCGATGATTGGGAACATCTTTTCCGCCAGCGTGATGTAGTACTGGGACAGGCGGTCCAAGGCCTTGCCGACTCCGGTACCGATACCGGCCTGGAACTGCTTGCCCGGATCGATGGTGCCGACGGAGCCCAGCGGATTGGTGGAGACCGTGGTTGCGCTTTGCTGAAAGGCTTGTCCGATGCCAGCGCCGATGCCGGCAACCAGCGCGTTGGCCAGCACCTGTCCCTGTTTGCTCACCAGACGGCCGCGCATCCCAGCTTTGCCATCCTCGCCGACGACATAGCCCTTTACCGGCACATCGATGGCCTTGCCATCGTGGCGGACGCAGGAAAGTGATTCGAGTCGGATATAGGCACGCTCCGAGCTGATGTCGCCATGGCTTGCACCCAATGCCAGGCATTCTTTGATCTTGAAGCGATAGCGATTGGGCAGGAAGGCGTTGTCCTGAACCCGCATCAGAATCGGGTGAGGATTGCTCTGCGCCTGCCCGCCGGTCGGCGCATCCAGTCCACCGAGTAGTGCTGCCCGGAAGAATGATCCCGAGGGCACATAACTGCGGGCGTCGCGTTTTGCATCTGCCTTGACTGTCGCTTCCGGAGGGGCCACGCGCGAATCGCTCACCTCAAAGGAGGCAATGCCAGGGGGGCGTGGCGGCGGTGGCGGTTCCGCAGCGCGGTCCTCCTTTGTGCCACTGAGCGAGGACGGCGTGGGCGGTGGCGGTAGCGGCAGCATGGATGCCTGTGCCGGCATCGGAACTGGCGGAGGCGGCAATGTCAGTACAGGCGGCGCAACGGTCACGGGTTTCTTGTCGATCGTATCGACCTGCTGGCGCAGGCCCTGGATCATGTCCTCCATTTGCCGCATCTGTTCCGCGCTCTTGCTCATCCAGATATCTCTTGGATCTGCCTGAGCACCCGGAGTGGCAATCGGCATCGGCTGCGGTCGTGCCGTGTTGCCCTGGGGGAGCTGCACTGGCTTGTCCCAGATGGCTACGCCGCCAAATACCAACAACAGGAAAGCGCCGATTCCCAACCCGAGGATCAGGTATTGCCGATGCTTTGGCGACAGGCGGGAAATCGCTCCGGCGAGTCTGGACGGCTGCGGATTAGCCATCGCGGCCCTCCAGTACCACCATAATCTGGGTCGATTCGCCAGGCTCCAGCTCCAGCGTCTCGACCATCACCGCGAGTACGCCACGGCGATAGAGTTCGCGCTCGTCAATCACCATCCGTTGCGTGGAAACATTGGTCAGCTGGTACTTTTCGCCGACGAGCGCGCCTTCCAGCGTACGCACCAGAACAAAGCGTGCCTCGTTCCAAAGCGGAACGATGTCCAGGACATCCTTGGCGATCATGTCCTCCGGCTCCGCATCCCGTACCAGGGCCAGCATGACGCGACGGATGGCGGCATTGCGCGATTCGTCGGCAGCAATCGCTTTGGGCTCCTGGCGCAGGCGGCTACGATCGCGGATCACGATCGTCTCGGCTGGTACATCGGCCACTTTGATATTCAGCTTCCAGTGTCGCCCGCCATCGTCGGCGACGAACAGGGTCAGAAAGGACTTGTCTGCGGCAGGCTTCACGTAGGCCACTCCGCTGTCCTTGTCCGGCGTCACCTGGAATTCCCCCTCGACGCCCTGGATGCGCCGAATCTTCCGGCCCTCGATCCGGATCAGGTTGGGTTCGCTACGTGACATCGTGGCGATGAGTCCATCGTCGGGACTGCCGTCCAGCGTTTGACCCGCTAGCACAGCCACGCTGACGTTAGCGAGGCACAGTGCCAGTAGCAGCGACTTGAGCATTGGTAATAGCGCCGGCGGTTCCGAACGGATCCTGATCGCTGGTTTCCTTGAACTCGGATACATGAAGTCTCCCGTTGAGGTAACGAAAGCCGATGACATAGGTGGTCTGCTTCTCGGCGGCTTTCTTGTCGCTGACCCAGGTTTGCAACACGCCCGAGAGCGCCACCTTCATGGCCGACTCGTCGACAGTCATGGCCTGCGTGGAGAACTGGGTCGAAGTGTTGTTCTTGCGGATGAAATCCGTCCGAGCGCCAAACTCGGCCTGTAGCCTGCCGTAGTCGCTGGGCGCGGTGTATTTGAGGAACTGGTCCTTCTGGTACTCGGCGACATGGGGCGTGATATTCAGTGCGAGCCCGGCGTACCAGTACGACATTTCCTTCAGATACTCCACGGAAACCTTCTGCCCGCTCACCCAGAAGGATTGGTGAATTTCAGGGGGGACAAGAATCGTCCGCTCCGAACCGGCCACGGTGAGCGAAGCCCCAGCATTTGCCAGCAGCGCCAGAACCAGGCCGGCGAGCGCGATTCTCATGAACAAGATCTCGTTGCGCTGGTTGTCCCGCTCGGCGGTGAATTTGCTGAACTTCATGGGTCAGCCCAGAAAGAACCGATAGTGCGAAGGCGGTGTCGCTCGGGCACGAATCACGATCCAACTGGGCAGCCACCAATACAGGGCGTGCAGCGCGAACTTCGGATGCTTGCCCGTCTTGATACGCCCGTATTGCCAGGCGACCACACCGCCGAAGACCATCCCGGCGACCATCGCCCCGGAAACGACGCCCATGCCCATGACCAGCAGGAACAGGATCGCCTGGTCGAAATCCCACCACAGGAAGCGCTCCTGCGCTTCCAGGGATTTGGGGATGTAGCCGATCTCGTCCATGCCTTGACCAGCCTCAAATCGTCGCGGTCAGGATGCCCGAGGCGATCGTCGGGGCGTACTGGAGGAACACCGCGAAACCGATGCCCGACAAGATGGCGATCGGATTCAGCCGCGCCAAAGAAAACAGTGCGCCAAGACCGATAGCGGCGACTGCGGCGGCCTTTCCGAAGTAGCCCTGGACGAGGCCGGTGAGCCAGGTGTAGAGGCTCTGGAATTCCGTTCCGGTGGTACCCGCCATGGCGCCTGTAGCCGCGACCAGCAACATGAGCGCGAGCGCGCCCTTCAACGCATTACGACTGCTTTGCATAACTTGCCCCTTGAAGATCGATAAAACACTTGATGAGCCAGCCGAGGCCCAACCCCACCGAAATACCACCCAGATGGGCTTCAAACCCGTTCTCGATGGGCGAGCCTGGCGCGAGGATGCCGATGGCGATGAATCCGCCGGCGATGGCGATGTCGCGGATAAATCCGCGGGTACGAGGTAACTTCACTTCATTGCACTCCCTTGTTGTTACTGCTGCTGACCACATCCCGCTTTGCAACGAGATGCACCAAACGGATTTCCGCGCGCCGGTTCTGACGGCGGGCTGCTTCGGTACGAGAACTCTCGACGTAGCAACACATGCCCGCAGCTTCCACCTTGACCGGTGCCGAAATTCCGTGTCGGACGAGCCAATCCCTGACGGTGTCGGCACGTTGCCTCGCCAGACGATCATTGAACGCTCGGGTGCCAACGTCATCGGTGCGACCGACGACTTCGATACGGATCGATTTCTTTGCATCAGGCAGAAGAGCATTCATCTTCCTTGCCCCTGCCTCGGTCAGATGACTCTTTCCAAAATCGAAGTTGATGACATGCTCATCGGTCTGCTCACTTGTCAGCGGCGACGAAAGTGCCGGATCAAGTGGTGGTTGCGGCGAAACGCTGGTCGCATTTCTGGATCGCTCGATGACGGCCAAAGTCTTTTGGGTGGGACGGGGACAATTTGCCCCTGCGCACGTCGCGAATTGGCGATCTATCCAGCCAATGCCATGACGGATCTGGTCCGATGCCGGAAGTTCGGGTGCAGTACTACAGCCCGCCAGGGCGAATACCGATCCGATGCCCAGCATGCGCATCAGGATCGCCATGAGATGAGTCGTGCCGCTACCCGATGGGAATAGGCGTTACGCTTGGCCGGTGAGCGTGCGTTATAGGCCCCTATTGCCTCCCAACCGTATCCATGCCGGCGAATGTTTTGCGCAAGTATCCAGGCGCCAACATAAGTGTTGAGGCAGGGATCAAGCAGCTTCTGTCGATCGATTCCGAAGGCGGCAAGAGTCTCCAGCCATCGACTGTTGATTTGCATGTGACCGAGATCTTCACTGCCGTCCCGGTTCAAATTCCGCGCCAGGGGATTTCCGCCGGACTCGACGGTCGAAATAGCTTCCAGCAATGCTGGAGCAACGCCATAGCGCGCCCCGGCCTGTTCAAAACAATGGGCTTGGCTTGAAAGCGAAAACAGCAGAAAGTAGGCTGCGACCAGAATGCGATTCATGGCCCGCATGGTAGGGAGCCATCAGCTGGCTGCGCGGCCGAAATGTGACCTTTATGGGCGTATTTCGAAAGTCAACGACCGTTGAATGATCGTAGTGAAGCAAATCGGCATTAGCAGCGCGTCATCGATTCACAATCGCTTCTGTAGGTTGCTCACCCACAGCCAAAGCGAATAAGACAGAGACACCGTCAGCACAGGGGCAATCAGGGCTGGAAGCGGAACCGGAATCAACAACCAGCAGGAGAGCCCCACCAGTGCAACCCACATCACGCGAATACCCAACTTGTGCCGGACTGGGCTTTGGGCAACAAAGGAGAACTTGCGTATCTCCCGAATGTAATGTCCATCCAGATAGGCAACGATGGCAAGCGGAATACCTGGGACAAGCCACCCGATCAACACATGCAACCGGTACATCAATAGACCTATCCATAGCCAGGTCGCTTCGATACGCGAGCGCATCCATTGACTGAGACTCGCGTTCCCCAAGGGTCCTTTCCCCATGGATTCCGCTTCGGCCAGAAAGTCCTGAAAATCCTTCACCATCGAATCGTTGAGACCACGGACAGCCTGACCATAGACCACGTGCTCACTTTCACCTGCAAGGGCATATACCTCGCCACGCTCCTTCATCCAAGCCGACCGAATTGCGGCGGGAGAAATGACGACCCACGTGGCCACGACGACAATGAAAACGCCAATAGCCAGTACCGTAGCAACCCCGGAGTCATTTCTCCGAGCCATTAACGCTCCGTAACCAGAATCGGGATACGCCCTTTCAAGGTTCGACCACCTGACAATCGAGCAATGAAATGCAAGGGCGGCAACTCCCCCAGCATGGCCGCGGGAAACAAGTCGGCCTCCTCTTCGAGAATCTGTTCCTGATACGACGCGCTGTATTCGTCGTGAATATGCGTGTCCACATTGTGACCGTAGCGCAGCGCCATCGACCGCACCTTGGTCTGTGGCATGCCTTCGGCGATGTACTTTTGTGTCTCTGAATCGAGTACCCGCAAGGCGATCTTGTTGTTGGTGTTGGCCAATACCTGGCGAGCCTTGTTCTCATCGCCGAGGCGGCTGGCAAAGTCGGCAAAGGTCTGTGTCGCTATCGTTACCCGGAAGTCCGCACCCCCGCCCTTGTTCATGAGCTGGATCGCCGGCTGATTGAGAACCTCGGCCGCCTCGTCAATGAATAGATTTACCGGCGTCAGCGTATCAATCCCGTAGTTGTAGCGATCCCCCGCCACAGCGGCAAGATCAGCCAGCATGATGGAACCGATGGCGCTACCAACCGTCGAATCCGCCAGAGAGTCGAGACCGATATAGACCACCTTGTTGCCGCAAATTATCTTGGACATGTCGGTCACAAGGCGTTCATGACCAGGCTCGAAATCCGGCGACAGCAGCTCCTGCAACGGATCGCTGGTAAGCATTGAGAGAATCGGGATCAAGGATGCCACCATCTTTTGAAAGTGATCCCGGTTGTGCTCGTAGGTCGAGATCAGGCCGTCCAGGTCAACCGACTGGGCTTCATGGATGGCGACCTCTTGGTAGAAGGCCACATAGGCCTGGAGCAAGCGGTCCTTGTACTTCCGAATGTAGGACGAGGCACGTGACTCCCAATCCCGGACATGCGCCACAAAATGGACTTTAAGCGCTCGTTGTAGAAGACTTTCCGGCCCACCTTCCACGTAGCGCCGAAGCTGGACCAGATTGGGACGATGGCCAGTGGCAATCATGCCGTTAGTGATGTCGTTCAACACCTTCCAGCCGAATGCAGTGAAGGGGTCGGCGCCGGTTTCGGAAGGAATCAGTGCGGCGACGCGGCTGGCCAACTCAGTCTTGCGGTTCCAGTTGCGCAGCGGGTCAATGCACGCTGATCGGTCTGGGTGCGCCGGATGGAAATAGACGAAGCGATCACCCTCTCCACTGGCATCGCAGGCAGCACGTGCATTCTGGGCGAGACCATGATCCCCTTTGGGGTCGATGATGATCACGGTTTCACCGCGGAAGATTGCCTGGGCGATCAAAATGTCGAACAGGCGAGTCTTGCCGACCCGAGTGCTACCAACGATCAGGCTATGGCCCACCAGGTTTGCCAACTCGGAATAAATATCCTGCTCGGGGGCAAGGCCATGAACCCAATAGGAACCTTCTGCGTGCTGAGCGGCCGTTCCAAGTGTGCGAACCACCCCCATCGACATCAAGGTGTGCAGTTTTGTTGCTTCGATATCGGTCCAAGGAAAACCACGCCCCAACCAATACGACTTCGATGCGATGGCCTGTCGAGATTTGCACTGCAAGGCTTCCAGATCGATAAATTCCTTACCGAAAAATTTCAGACGTCGATCTTCGACATTCCGGCGGTAGGCCTGAAAACTGCGTACCGCTGCACCGGCTAGGCAGCCGATACCAAGCACCATACCAAATCCCCGGAAGATCGGCGCCACAGCGGTCAGGAGAAAAATCGCAACTGCGCCAATAGTCCAGACTACCGCCATGCGTGCTTCGAAGTTCGGACGCCATGGGACTTCAAACTGGTAGGGAGAGGATGCATTGGCCATTATTTTTGACCATTCCCGTTCAGCGCCATGCTCCCGCGCCGTCTTGGGAAGCTTGGGAAATGAGGTGCATGACCGCAATTCCCGACCAGATTGCTACCGGCCATTCTGTCACCGGCATCCAAGTCGACAGGATCAATCCCGCCTGGATCATGATCGAAAGGAGACCCAGTGCGAACGCCAAACGCCGGTTGATTGCGCCGGCTTGCCGCGACGACCAAAGGAGAATCACGAGCCAGGAAACGGTAACAATGGCAGCGGTCAAGAGCTCATGTCCGCGCGAAAATTGCTCTGCCATCCCGCCAAGGAATACCAGGATCAACACAATGCCGAGAAAACTCCTGGAATCTGGCATCGACTTCCAGTCGCCGCGCAGTCGCAGAAGATTCCACCCATGCCAACACAGTGTTGCCATCATCCCTGGTTTCGTCAGACTCATCATGATCTCCTTGCTTAGAATTCGTTAAGCCCCGTATCGTGGAGCAAGCGATGCGATCAGACCCGATGGAGGCACCGTATAGCGTGCGGTCAAGTCCTCGCATTGCCGGTGTTGATTGCGAGGCACCGCCGGCCGACCTCGGGCGGATATCCCCGATGTCTGTCGAGGTGAAAACCTACCGCCTGAAATTCATCTTACGGATTTCCCAAAATATGCAACATCCGAAATCGATCCGAATCGGTCACATTTCGAATGGCGGTTATCCACAGGTCGCCCGCCGATACAGAAGTTATCCACGTGAAATCTGTCTCACCGCCTAATTCAGCTAGATACTCGACTGGGTGGGGCATCTCCGGCGCCACGACATTTTTCCCACGTGAAATCTGTCCCGCGACCATGTGACATCTGTCCCCGGATTACGTGACAACTGTCCCGGCCATCGGCGGGAATCCCTTACGGGACAAGGCATACAGCCTTGCCTCAAGTAGTTGCTTGTAGGTTTACAAGTAAATTGCAAGTAGTTCCCAATCATTTTCTGTGGAAAAGTCATCAAAGACCGGCATGGAGGAAGGCCCCCACGATCCCAGCAGGACTAGACCGAAAATCTGTCGTCAGAGTCTGGATAGTTTGGCGGCACCGGTATGCCGGGTATGCAACCGACTTGCGCCCACAAACAGACCGGCATCCTGTGGCGTGGCATTGGCTTCTGGATAGAACAACTGCGCCTCCTTCAAGCGAAGAAGAAACCGCTTTTTGAAATCGATCAATCCTCGCGGGCTGTCGCCATAGTCCGCGCCGAATTGAAGCTTCAAGGCTGACCACGGAATCATCACGCCAGGCCGATTTTTGACTCGCAACAGAAATATTCGATAGACCAGCCAGGAATAGATATCCATTGCCAACGGCGATTTCGACAGAGCACGCAACACACGCATGTCGATCGGTACGGGAGAGTCAGTAATGTTCTTGAAAAATGAATTCGACAATCGCAAGCTGCTTTCCCATAGCATCCGATCATCGGGCCGGTGAGGATCCCAGAGCACAAATGCCTCATCCGCGATGGGCATGTTCTTGAGTCCGTACCGTCCCTCGATTTGGTACGTGATGGACAGCATGGACGAAAACAGTTTCAGCGATTGTGTGCGCAGGCGAATACAGTCCCGACCGTCCGTGCGCATTCCAAGTTTTCTGAGAAATTCATTCTGACTTCGACCAAGTCCCAGCACGGGCGACTTGGTTCGCACCGCCTCGGTACATATCCACGCAAGCAGTAGTCTCGGCACCGTCCCGAAAGGCAATCCGAATTTCGGGTTGGCGATGATCGACAGCGACACGGCCCCGCTGGAGCGTTCGAAGTACGGAACACCGGGATCGCTATGTGGCAAGGTTGTTTGCACCAATGCCTGTCCCAGAAATCCAATGGACTCGGCATCGCTTTCACCGGCAGCAATGTCGGAGGCAAGCCCGATCAACTTATGGACCCGTTCCGAGCCTGTCATGGAAAATCTATGGCTCGCAACGGTAGGTGAATCCTCATGCAGCAGAAATTGAAAATGGACATGGGAAGAAGGACATCGAAATCGTCCCCATGCTTGTAGCAGCACGGAAAGTTCACCGGCGACCGAAATGCGCCCTTCCTGGTCGCAATTTGAAATAGGGCCGGGTTCCGGTATCCAACGATGTCCAAAGAAATCTCAGGCGACTATTTCCACCTGAACCCACCTCATCACCTCTCCTTGTGCCGTCTGTACTTGATTTGCCACCAGCAGGATTGGTCCGTCGGGTGCCAATGCGGTCGCAAGCGGGTGCTTGAGACCATCTGCCCAGCCGCCATGAAGGCCCATACGCTGTTCCTGTTCCGCTCTCTCGATCAGATCGCAAACATCGTCCAGAGACAGCTCTTTCAGCGTAATGCCAACAGTCAACGATGCCAGCATGCGCAAGTCGAACGTATCGGTCACAAGATATCGTGGCTGCATGTTCATGCTGCGTCCTCCTCTGGCAGCGACTCTCCGGTGCAATCGGCCAAATAGCGCTCCATTCGCCCGAGGATCACGAGCATCGAGGAACAGTAATGTGCCTGACGGCGGAGCGATGCCGCTTCGGTCTCCACCTCCATAACCCGCTCACGGCTCCACTCAGGCGCGAACTTGAACAGGTCGCCCATGTCATAGCTATAGACGAGATCGGTGCCGCGCTTGTTCTTGTTGCGCTTGCGAATGTAGTGATGCTCTGTGCTTCGATTGCCCTTGGCATCGCGCTTCCATACCCGTTGATACCATTCCAGCATGAGCGTATTCTGCTTAAGCTGAACGCGATACTTCAGGGTGTTTTGGTCGTCCCAGCCCTTTCGCAGGGAATTTCCCTCTACGGTAAAAAGCTCAAATCTGACCGCCGTGTTGGAGGCTTGATCGAACAGATCACCAATGTAGTTTTTGAGTATCGTTCGAACCTGCCCGAGTCGTTCATCCATACCATCTCTCCAAGCTTTAAGCTCCGGTTGCATCCCCCGCACAATCCACAGCGGGGCTTTCGACCTGTTTCTCGCCACGCCGAGAATTGGATCGCCCGTTGAATCCATCGGGAAGTACGCCGGACCCGGCATTCGGGGCAATCTGGCGTCGTTTGCGCCCGTCGTACCAGTGAAACCACAGCAAGCCCAGACATGACGCTGGAACCCTTGTTGTTCCGGATTCAACGGACGCCATCGTAAAAAGCATCCGTGTCTCTGGGCGTTCGAAATGTGACCTTTTTGGACGCATTTCAAAATCCACAGCTACAGAGCGCGCCATAGGATCAGGTGCTCTGGCGGTGCACTCGCGATATGCACTATCGCAATCCCAGGCATTACGTCCTGTCTCGGGGTGCCCTGCAGTGCTACTGCCAGGTCTCATGACCCAATGTCGGGCATGACAGCCACTGAAGTGCTACGGGAGAGAACCTGAAATGAATGTGCTCGGAATCGATATTGGCTATTCCAATCTCAAGCTGGCGTTTGGTAAGGCGGGCCACAATCCACAAGTTCTGTTGCGCCCTGCCGGTGCGGCACCAGCAGACCGTTTGGGCGAGAAAATTTCCGGCAAGGCAGAAGATGACTTTCTGCGCGTGATGGTCAACGGCAACCCGTTCGTTGCAGGACTATCGCCGGACCGTGCCGAATTGTGGAGTCGCGAACTTCATGAAGATTACCCATCGACAGAGTCGTATCGCGCACTCTTCCATGCCGGATTGCTGCTTTCTGAACTCGATCAGGTAGACATGCTCGTCACTGGCCTACCCGTCAATCAGTACTTGAACCCGGACCTCCGCGAACGGCTTCAATCGCAGATGCAGGGAGAACACCAGGTCACCCCGCGCCGACGGATCACCGTCCAACAAGTCAAAGTGGTGCCGCAGCCGGTAGGAGGATTTGTCGATCATGTCTGGAACTTGACTGACGCATCCGAGTTTGAAGAGTCGCGAGTCCTGGTGGTCGATCCAGGTTTCTTCTCCGTTGACTGGGTGCTGATCAGCCATGGAGAGCTACGTCGCCAATCCTGTGGCACCAGTCTCGAAGCATCTTCCGTCATCCTGGATGAAGCAGCGAAGCTCGTCGCCAATGACTTCGGGGGAAACATTGGACGCGAGCGGCTTGAAAACGCCATCAGGCAAAATCAGACTGAGGTTCGATTGTTTGGAGAGCGAATCGATTTCGCCTCCTACCTCAAAAAAGCTGCCGAAAAAGTGGGGCCGATTGTGGCCACACGACTACGGGAATCTCTGCGCAAAGAAAACGCAGGTGCCGACATCGTACTGTTGGTCGGTGGCGGCGCAGGATTCTTCGAGCCATCGGTGAAGGAAGCGTTTCCTAACCTCAAGGTCTCCACATCTGATCTGCCAGTCTTTGCCAATGCCCGCGGCTTCTGGCGGATAGGAGCCTGAGATGTCCTCGATCAGGGTCGTCGTCAAAATCCCGACCAGTATTTATCCTGAACTCGTTGCAGATCTATCGAATGTTCAACTCCGAGACCGGGCCGAGCGACTTCGGATACTGGCTTTGCTCGGACTCAGAGATGTACAAAGACTGCCGCCACCGTCGGTCCGAGAACCTCCAGCAACCGAGGACGTTTCAAACCTGGATCAAAAGGTAACGGCGAACAAGCTGATACAGCGGCTCAAGGGCAGTTTGTAATTTGCCGCTCTGCTACCGACTGATGCCCTGATCATCTTTTGCTGCTTAACTCGCAGTATGGGCAGTATCTGGCATGAAATTCGTTGATATCGAAGATGTAGTAGGTCTGGCAGCGACCGCATCTCCGCCACTCAACGATCTTGGCACGAACGTCTCGCACGGCAAAATAGGCGGCATTGATGTCGATTTCCCGATGCGCGATACGCAGATGCACCTCCCTCGCCCGTAACAGCATCGAGGCAGAAACCTTACTGTCATCGGCGCCACCAAGGCGTTGATACACTGCTGCGAAACTCGCCAGTTCTGCCGCCGAGAGGGCATCGACGATGAAAGGTCGAACCGACTCAGGGAGCCTGCCGTTTGGCGGGCTTTCGGCATGAATCACACGCCAGCGAAGCCGGAGTGGCTTGATATGAATCTGGGTCAGATGATTCACGATCGGTAGCCTGAGCTTCAGCCTGACCAGCTCATGGGCTATCCGATGATTTTCCAACTCCTCAGGGGAAAGTAGCGCCGCCACGACTATTGCCTGCCAGCGTTGCCTCGGCGTACGTACTTCGAGCATCTCGTGGCAGTTGCAATAACCTGGTGAATACCGGATCGGAGAACCGCAAGGTATAGAGCGAGACACCGACTGTCTCAGCCAACTCTTCGATCTCTTCCATATCCAGGGTGGCAATCTTGTCGATGACGGGCTTTGATAGACCTGTCATCAATTCGGCGGCATCGCTGTCGTTGGCCATTTGACGGGTCAGGAGGAGAAGCTGCCGGTTGATTTTGAGGATGTCACGCTGTTCCATAATAAAAATTCCGATGAATGGTCACGAGTGCGCATTTTATATTACAATTATCACCAATGTAACCGCCGAGTGGAATAAATTATGACGACTACGATGGAAGCAACGCTCCTTGGGCAAAACCCCGTCGCGGAGATTCTGGAAGCGCTGATGGACAAGCACAGCCTGAATCAGACTGACCTAGCGCATCGTTCAGGAGTCTCACAGCCTGCGATCAATCGCATCCTCAAGGAGCGCAGCAAGGCCAAGAAACCTCGCCGCGAGACTTTGGAGAAAATCGGCGGTGTGCTGGGCGTCACGCCTGAGCAGCTCACTGGGCAAGACCCTATTTCAGTCCGCTTGTTCGACAAGGGCGCCGTACCCATCGGACGCTGGGAAACGTTGACCCACACCCCGTACTCGGGAGACATTCCACCGGGCCGAGCTTTGATTTGCCCGATACCCCATAGCGACATGAGCTTCGCTCTACCGGTTATTGGGGAAGCCATGGTGGGTGAAGACGGCTATCGGGAAGGTGAAGTGATTTTTGTTGATCCGGCCGTAAAACCCACGCACGGTTGTGATGTTGTTGCGGTCAGTCCGAAAGCCGGGCTATTCAGGCGATTCGTCGAGACACCGGAAGGTCAGTTTCTCAAGGCACTGAACCCGTGTTGGCCCAACCCAATCCTACCGCTCACATCAGACATCATCCTGATGGGAACGGTGATTTTTTCCGGCCGAATTCGTTAGCCATTACGATAGCGTATCGTATATGTAATACTCTATTACAAATAAAATGGCCCTGCACACCAATTGGTGTGCAGGGCCAAGTTTTCTAAATCAGTCCCCGTTCTGCAAAGGACATGACCGAGGCATCGGTCACAATGAAGTGATCGAGCACCTTGACGTCGATCAGCGCAAGCGCCTGACGTAGCTGCTGCGTCAACATCTCATCGGCTCGTGATGGCTCAGCGCTGCCACTGGGGTGGTTATGCGCAACGATCACCGCCGACGCATTCAGTTTCAAACCGACACGCACCATTTCGCGCGGATACACCGATGTTTGCGTAGTCGTACCACGAAACATTTCCATACTTGCGATCAACCGGTTCTGGGCATCGAGCCATAGTGCAACGAAGCTCTCATACTCCTGACCACCTAGAAACAATCTCAAGTAGCTTTTCACGGCATCGGGAGATGCCAGAGAGTCCGAAGGTTCCCTTAAAGTTTCCTCCAGCGCACGTCGCAGCAGTTCCCGTGCAGCAAGCAGCCGGTCGGAAACGGCATACGCCGGAATCTCCTCGGCAATACCGGGAACGGTTGCCGGGAAATTTCGCCGCAGGCCGAACAGCTCAGCCAGCGAATGATTGAGACAATTGGCCGCCGACGATCCGAGCAGGATGTCCAGTAGCTCACGGTTGGTTTGGTTCATCATCTTGGGTGCCTCCAAAGAAATGCAGGACGGCCCCTCCCCATGCGGGCGATGAGTCGCCCCGCGGGGTGGAATGAATGGATTCGGATTACTGCAATACGCTCGCTTCGTCAGCGGCTTTTCCGGCAACAAGGATCTTCTGGCTTGCGCTGAAAATCCGTTGCGCCGACTTCTCCGGCAATACATCGCCATCGAGCCAGGACTGGATGTAGCCTCGCGACTCATCGCGTCCGGGCATTTCGAGGATGGAACACAGCAGGAAGGCCACGCCCTCCGCCTCGACCTCCTGAATGCTTCTCGGGATCGTCGCGGCGTCATGGCAATCGCCTTCTTCGGTATGGCCAAGCACCACATGCGCCATTTCGTGAAACCGGGTCTTGTGCGGATACTCGGCAATCGGGCTCACGGCAATTCGCCGTTTAACCGCATAGCCCTGCACATTCCCGTCCATGAGTTCGAATGGCTCCTGCGAGATACCGAGTTCCGCCAAGGCAACTCCGGCATTCCACTGTGGCGATTCGATAGCTTCGACGTAATCTTCGCCTTCGGTCTGATCCAGGCTGAACCAGCGTGGTGCCAACCTGAATAGCGTCAGCAACCGACTGTTTTCTTCCATCGATCCGTCGTCGGACTCCGAGTCACGGCGTTTGACCGTGATCGGCATCCAGAGCGACAACGCCTTCTGACCCTTGGTGACGGAGCGCCCCAGTTCCTTCCAGCGGAGGAAACTGGCGATTGGTGCCATGGGCAGATCGCGCTCTTGCAACTGAATGGCCGCCAGAATCTGGTTGCCGATGCTGAAGCGATGGAACCGGCCATAAGCGGCACTGACGATTCCGGGCTCCGAGAGCGCCTGCGTGAGCAGGGGTGCAAACTTATCATGCATGATGCCTCCAAAGAAAAATGGGGAAGCACCGTCCCCGTCGGGGAGCAATGCATTCCCCGTGGGATGAAGTTTCCGGTCGAAACCGGATGACTGATGGAATGTCCGATGGACTTCCGGTTCTGCGACTGCTACTTCCTTCTTGCCGACCACACCGACAGGGCAAACTCTTTCGCCTCAACCGCATGCGGCCCAAGGAATTCGCTGGGCTTGCCTTCGATCTTGAAGAAGAGTCGTCGGCCAACCACTGCAATGTGCTGCCGTGCGCCGCAATCGGAGTCGAAGCGCGCGCGCAGGAATTGCCGATAATCGCCTTGCCATCCTGCAGGCGGGGCAAACGCGCCCTGCCCACCCGACATGGTGTCGATCAGACTGAAATCGATAACGCCGTACATGACCGTTCTCCTAGGCGGCTTGATGCAGCGCTTGTTCCACGCTGACCAAGGCGGGAAATCCCGCTTTACCCTCAAGAACGAACACGTCCAGCCAGTCGATTCCCTTCTTGCCTTCCGGGATCTCCATGGCCGGTGCAATGGCGCCGGCACGGATACCCAGGGACCACAGCCGTTTGACCAGCTCACGCGCCGCTTCCTGCCCGTGACCGGATGGATGTTGGCGTGAGGGCCGGTCCTTGTCGGCAAAGACCAGAATCTGGTCGATCCCGGCCGGTGGCTGGAACGTCGCCAGCAGATGCGCGTTACCGGTGGCCCAAGCGGATATGCCCGTAGCCTCGGTGACGGCAAGTGCCGTCTCGATCCCCTCGGTGACTGCCAGGCGATGATTCGCCGGCACCAGTCGAATAGCGCCCCCGGTCATTTGACGCGCCAAGGGATGGCGCATCAGCTTCTTGGGGGAATCGACCGGCGCCTTGCGGCCCTCGGCGGTGAGATAGGTACGGTGGATGGTGACTGCATCGCCACCTTGCCCCGTCACTTGCGCAATCAGGGTCGGATAGTCGGCAAGGCGCCGGTTGTCTTCGTAGTATCCGAGTGCTGCATGAAACCGCAGCGTCTCGGGCACCTTGACCGACAGACCGCGACGAGCCAAATACAACCGTGCCGGCTCGGCGCTCGGGTGGGACAAAGCCACAGACTCCCGCCAGGTGCGATTCAGCTGCTCCCGGCGCATCTCATCCTCGGATTTATCCGCCGCCGAATTGGCACTGCGCGACCGGCTGCCGACCTGTTCCGCCACTTCGCGGATCGTCTGGCCAAAATCCCAGCCATTGATCCACATCAGCAGCGCAAACCCGTTGGCAAAACTGCCGCAGGTATTGCAAATGCCTCCCCCCGTATCGGCGACATCCCGAAACAGGCGAAAGCCATCCCGACCGCCGTGAACCGGACAAGGCACATGCTTGCCTGTCCGTTCCATCGCGGCTTTCAGCGGTGGCGCGAGAGCTAGCAGAACCCGCTCCCAGCGACCACGCGCATCTTCCTTGACTTGCTGCGTCTCGTACTCGTGCTTCATTGTCGATACCTCCATGTAACAACTCCGTGTGGAAATCTCCGCGCGGCATGGAGCGATCCCGTCCGGGAATGGCTCCCCGGCGGGGTTGATGAATGCTGTTTGTTTTCTCGTGGCCAGCTACCACGCGTCCGTCCAATGCCTTACGGCGTCAGACTGAATCCCATGTTCAGGCTTTGCACAGCAGGCTCGGAATACGCACCTAACCTGTTCTGAAAAACCCCGGCGCACAGAACGTGCGCGCCGGGCAAGAGGACACAGGAGGGAGGAAACTGGATGCGATGCTACGCACCCGATCACCCTCTCGGATTTTGAAATGCGCCCTTTTGGGCTCGACTTCGGCTGTTCGCTGAAACACTTCCATGCAGTGCAAGACAGGTATGTCCGCCGTCACCCATTTGGGCAACAGCGGCACACCCTAACAACACCTTCACGCGACTTCGGTTTCCGCTTCCATCGCGCCGGCATTGCCCTTGTCGAGATCGAGACTGGCATTGATCTCGCGTTGGCGCACCAGCAGTTGCGTCAATCGATCTTCCTTATCGAAGGGCTTGGATATCTCGCCTAGGATGTCGGCCAGGCGCTTTTCTGCCCGTGCCAGATCCTCATGGACTTCCGCCAGCCTGCCTTCCAGCGCATTGGCTACGTTTTCGATCACCCTGACCATCCCAATGGGATTATCGGAATGATGTGCCACGTAGGCTCGCCGCTTTTTCAGCAGAAAGCTCGGTCCATCGGCTGCCGCCGTCGGTATCGATACCGCCAGATCGAAGCCGGCAAACTGCCCGACGACGATCTCCCCCGCCGACGTTTTCCAGTTCCCGATCTTCCGGGTTCTAGCTTTGGCTTCGACGTAATACCGGACAAGCACTTCGCCTGCTTCGGCACGTTCGACAAAATGCTGCCCGTCGATCACCATGCAAAAGCGTTGGCCACGCACATCCATCCGATCAGCAATGTCCGCTTCGATCGCCTCGATCCGTTGCCGGAGTTTCTCGATGCGACCGGGCAAGGTGGCCGACTCCCTCTGGTTTGACCATCGCTGGTTGTCCCATTGGGATTTGAGCAAGGACAGCTTGGCGACCTCGGCATCGATGCCAGCCTTTTCCATGACCAGCGGATTGCCCGACGCCAGTGCCTTCACTTCGGCATAGGACAGCGCCGCCAGTTCCACATCCTCCGCGCTACGCATCCCGGTATCCCCACGCATCACCTGGGCGATGAAACGTGCCTTGGTTTCGAGGGTCTGCCAGATGTAGGCGTCGAACGATGCCTCTGTCACGTAACGGACGATACGCACTTCCTCATTCAGGTTGCCCTGACGAATAATGCGTCCCTCCCGTTGCTCGACGTCGGACGGACGCCATGGCGCATCCAGATGATGCAATGCCGCCAGACGCGTCTGGATATTGGTGCCTACCCCCATTTTCAGGGTGCTGCCCAACAGAACGCGAATCCGCCCTTCCCGCACGGCCTTGAACAACTCGGCCTTCGCGGTATCGCTCTCGAAGTCATGAATGAAGGCGATTTCCGTTCCCGGAACCCCCATCTCCACGAGCTTCGCCCGTATGACGTGATAGACACTGAACCGTCCATCGTCCGTTGGCGTACTCAGATCACAAAACACGGCCTGAGTGCCTCGGAATGCCGTCGTATCGCGCCAGATGCCATGAATCCGCTCGGCGCACAGGCTCACTTTCCCATCCGCTGCCTCCGGCTCACGAGGAGTCACCAGCCGCATGTCCAGCGCGGCCTTGCGGCCATCGTTGGTTACCGCCAGCATGTTGTCCTCGTTGGGCGACACCGTACCGTTGCGAATGGCTTCGGCACGTTCCACCAGCGTTGCCACAAACGCCTTCAGGGCCGCCGTGGGTTTCGCTGTCACCGTCTCCAAATGGAAACGCGGCACCGGTAGCTTCAACATGTCCGCCGTTCGAATGTCCGCCACTTCGCGGAACATCGTCATCAGCTCGGGCAGATTCACGAAGCGGGCGAACCGCGTGTTCATGCGGTATCCCCCGCCATCGGGCGACAACTCCAAGGCCGTCACCGACTCGCCGAAATTGCCCGCCCAGGTATCGAACTGCGCCACATGATTCCCCCGCAGCGTCGCGGGTTGCAGATAGCGTTGCATGGTCCACATCTCCGCCATCGAGTTCGATACCGGCGTTCCTGTTGCGAACACCACCCCCGACCGGCCACCATGCTTGTCCATCACATGCCGCGTCTTCACGAACATATCGAAGGCACGTTCCGAGTTGGCATTGGGCAGTCCTGCGACCCGTGCCATCTTTGTGAACCGGTAGAGGTTCTTGAAGTAGTGCGCCTCGTCGATGAACAGGAAATCGACGCCCAGTTCCTCGAAGGTGAGCATGTCATCCTTCTTCGACTTCGCCGCCAGCTTCTCCAACCGCGCGAGCCAGCTCTTCTTGGCCCGCTCCAGCTCCTTGACGATCCGATTCCCTCGCTTCTGTGATTTCGAGGCCCGAATGGCACACTCGATCTCATAGACACGCGCTTCGATGAACGTGGTCATGGCCTCGTCGCTCATCTTGATCCTCTCGAAGGAGGCGTGGGTAATCAGCACGCCATCCCAATCCCCAGTGGCGATTCGTGACAACAATGTCCGGCGTTTGTCGCCGACCAGGTCGTCCTTGCTCGCCATCAGGATATTGGCCCCGGGATAGGCTCGCAAAAACTCCGCCGCAAACTGCTCCAGCATGTGGTTTGGCACCACATAGCACGGCTTGCTGGCCATTCCCAGACGCCTCAACTCCATACCGCCACAGATCATCGTCAGAGTTTTGCCAGCACCGACCACATGGGCCAGCAAGGTATTCACCCCGCCCGACACGATGCGCCAGATGGCGTCCTTCTGATGCCGATGAAGGTTGAACACTTCGGAGAAGCCCGGCAGAGCCAGGCCCGACCCATCAAACTCCCGCAAGCGCACAGAATTAAATTGGTCGTTGTACAGCCTGACCAAGCGCTCACAACGATTCGCATCGGCAAACACCCAGGCACCAAATGCTTCCTTGAGCGCCTGCTGCTTCTCACGTGCGGCAATGGTTTCCTCCGTGTTCACGAAGTACCGGTCTGTCACCGGATCGCGATCCCGAATCGTTGGCACCATCTGGTTCAGCGTCACGACAAACAACTCGCCTGCCGAGATACGTCCGGTACCGAAGGTTTGGGTCGATGCGACCGACCGTTCACCTTGCCAGGGCACATCGATGTTCCACGCCCCGGCTTCCGCACAGAACTCCACCGTGCATCCCTCGCACTCCAGCAACTGATCGAGGAATTCGGCATAGTCCCTCGCCGGTATCCAGGTCGATCCGATCCGGGCATCGATTTCTCCCGGCCCCAGATCAGCAGGCACCACCGCTTTCAAGGCATCCACATTGCGAACAAATTCTCCGCCCGCTGCTTCTGCCATTTCCAGCTTGCTGCGCACGTTCCCGGCCAGGTAAGCATCCGCGGTTTCCCACTGCGATGTTTCCGGATTCAGGAAGATCAGACCGCGATCCGCCATGTCCGGGAGGAACGCCGATGACGCCTGCCCAAGCAGGGATGCCATCAACGCAACATCCACACATCCCCGCTCATGCAGCGACACCAACAGGGCCTCTTCCGGCGTATTGCAGCGGTCGACCTTGCGGACGACCCCCACGGTCCGACGGAAGAACACATCGGCCTTTTCCGCCACGCCGCCCTCCGGATCGTAACTCTCCAGAGACAACAGCAATGGCAGGTCTGGGTCTCCCTTGAACGCCAGCTTGTTGGCCTTGGCATGCAGATAGCCATGCCGCGCCACAAAGCCGTCATAGGCCATGTTGAGCATCATGCGGTAACTACCAAGACGGCTATCGTCATCCGTGAGATGCTGGACATGCAGCAATTTTCTCGCCGCATCACGAATCGCCATCATGCCGACGATGCGCTTGGCAGCCGTTGCCGATACCGTTCCCTCGATGACCAGCAGCTCCTGGCCTTCCGAAACAGCCAAACGGCCATCGTCGGTGAGGCAGAATGCGCCCGGCTTCACGAACTCCGGCGCCGCGGCATGAATGTCGCGCTGCGGCTTGCCACTGGGCTGGGAATTTCTCTCCACCCGTGGGTGATGAACACCCTCTGGCAACCGCGCAATCCGTTCCCGTAAAGCAGTGCCGATATCGCCATCGAAAATGGCGGCATTCGACAAGCCATAGCCATTCGACTTCTGTCCCATGCGCCCGATCAGCATCTCCGGGTTCTGGACATACCAGTTCGAGACATACAAACGGCGGGAGCCATCGCACATCGCATAGGGCGCTTCGACCACGCTGATCCAGTCGTCGGTGGCCTTTTCGCCTGCCCCCAACTTCTGGAGAAAGACGATGTCGGTCGTGACGTCGGTATTTGCGATCTGCGAAAACGTCCCGGACGGCAGACGGATCGCCCCCAGCAGCTTTGCCTGCGAAGCCATATGGCGCCGCGCCCGGTCTTCCCACTTGTCCAACGTTCCGGCCGACGTGATGAACGCCACCAGACCACCCGGACGGGTCACTTCCAGGGCTCGCCCGAAGAAGTAATCGTGGATCAGGAAGTTTGCATAAGGCACGTTCCGATCGTCCGGCACCTGATAGTTCCCGAACGGAACATTCGAGATCACCAGATCGAACCAGTCTTTGGGCAATCGCGCCTTCTCGAAGCCCACCGTCAAGGTACGAACCCCGTGTTGCCCATACAGGCGCGACAGCATCCGTGACGACAGACGGTCGATTTCGATGGCCGTGATTTCCGATACTTCGGCCAGTTCCTTTGGCATGGCACCGATGAAATACCCGGTACCTGCCGAGGGATCGAGGACGCGACCGCCCCGAAATCCGAGTCGGCGCACCGCCTCCCAGATAGCATCGATCACGAACACTGCCGTGTAATGGGCATTGACCACACTCCCCTTGGCGCTCGTGTAATCCTCGCCCAACAGGTCCGGCAATGACTCGGCTCTCGCCCGCCACGCTGGATCGTCCTGCTCAGGATTGAATGCTTTGGGAAGCCCGCCCCACCCCGTATAACGATTGAGAACGGATCGCTCTTCGTCAGTCGGGAATCGGTTTTCGGCATCCAGCAACGACAACACTGCGATCGCCGCCAGATTCGCCTCGAACTTCCCGACCTCCCCACGCAACATCGCATGCGGAGAGCCATCCAGCGCGGGCCATACCGATCGGATAGGCTTGAGTGCCGGAACGTCGGCCGCCACCTCGATAACCCGTTCTGCGATGTCGCCCGAACTTCCCTCGTCGATGACCGGAACGGCGTCATGTACTTCGTTGACTAAGGGAAAGGCGATAATTTCCGCCGTGCTTCTTGCCTCCGACAATGGATCGTCCGGGGCAAATCCGGGAAGCCACATAGTGACCTCCGCAAGTTTCTTGAGTTTCATGCGGTTCTCCTGAAAAGCCGGAGACACGCTCCCCCTCCGGGGTGTGTCCCCGGAAGGGTTGAGAAACTTTGGTGGATCGGATGTCGAAGGCGCGAGCCCTGACAACCGACCGGGTGATGCAAAGACGACTGTCTACATTTCGCCACGCCCGCCAACTTCGATCTTTCGCCACAGGGACTTGGAATCACTCAGCCAGTGATAGCGAACGAAGGCCGACAAATCGGCGTCATCGTCGATGGAAAGGATGAAGCGCTCGATACCGTCCCCGCTGCCGTTGAGCGCCAGACCGGTCCGGTTTTCGCGGAACTTGGCCAGACACTCGGCGTCGTAGCGGTCACGCATCTTCTGCGTGTCGATATCGATACAGAGCGAGACCCGGACACCCCGGTTTCTGGCTTCCTCCAATGAGACGGCGTCCGCCACCACCCGCCGCAGGCGAGCGATATAGGCTTCCGGCTTCATCCAGCGACCGTGTGGCTTGAGCGATCCGCCTTCGCAGGCGGCCGCAAACTCCACGACGGTTTGCATGACCTGCCAGGACATGCCGAGGGCCATGCAGGACCACCGACGCGGACGCTTGCCGTCCTGCCGATAGACATTGTTGTCACCCCCCAGCGAAGCCAGAATGAAATGGTCTTCGTAGGCGGATTCGATACGTTCCTTGGGCAGACGAATTGCCACCCAGTCATACTCGATGCGATACGACATGTGATGCCTCCAGAATTGAATGCCGGAGACACCTATCCCTTCCGGGCGATGTCCCCGGACGGGTGATGGCCGTGAGGCCGAATGGATTTACAACTGCTCGGCCTTGGCTTGCGAACACAGGTAGAGCAGACAGCTCGAATTGCGCGGCCCCCACCAGCGATGCCAGCGGACCTGTACTTTGGCTTTCTGCTCCGCCGGCAAACCGAAATAGGTCTGCCGGGCGATTCGCCACCATTTGGCGGTGAATTGGCGCCGTTCGACCTCGACGACGTCTGCACGCTGCGCACGGCGGGACATGACTTCATCCACCGATGGCTGCAATGCCGCGACCTGATCCGCGAAAAGCGGTAAGGCCTCGCGTTCTGCCTTCTGCTTGCGCAAAACGGCGGAGCGTTTTCTCGGGGTATCCCGAAAACCTTCATAGCGGGGATAGTGATCGAACATCATGACCATCCCCTGGCCACGCGAATCGCTTCGCGCAGCATTCGTACATCGTGCTTCATGGTGCCTCCAGTAAAAAATCGGGAGGCAGCGACCCTGTCGGGAGCGAGCCCCCACAGGGTTGAGAAATGCTGTTTGTTTCCAGCGGCCAGCTACCGCCTTTCAGTCGTTCCCCTATGGGAACGGCCAAACTCGGGTTTTCCACAGCGGGCTACAGTAATGCGCAACCCGTTCCGGAAAGCCCGGCACACGCAACTGCGCGTGCACCGGAAAAATGATCCAGCCATCAGTTCCCTTGAGCCTTGCGCTTACGGCTGCGCGCAGGCTTGGGATAACCGAAACGGGACCATGCCGCCGGATCGACGGGAAGCGGTGTCGTCCGGGCATTTTTGAGATTCACGAAAACACCGTGATAGGCGATCTGGCCGTAGCGGAACAACTCCCACAGCAGATTCAGCGCATACATCGAGACCCCGCGATTGACGAATAGCGACTGCTTGTCGAGGGCATCGGCCAGCGAGCAGGACGGCGTGTCATCTTCGGCTTCCTGCGACTCATCGACGATCTCCGGGAGAAGATCGCCGGCATGAGGCAGCCGGTTCGCATCGGGCTTGGCCCAACGCGCCGGTACGACACCGAGAATGACCTGACCATCATGCAAGCGGTTGCCCATGTCGAGCCAGTACCCGCCGCCAGCGCGTCCCACCGATTCCAGGATCGCTTTGCGCGCCAGACGATTGTCCACACAACCAATCGCCAGATCGGTGCGCAAACTCTCGCCCGCGGTGAGACGCCGTATCTGCGCCTTCCAGCCGGTGCCCATCGCCATGTTGATGCGATTGACGAGTACCGATGCCTTGGAGAGCCCCACGTCGGACGGATAAAACATCTGCCGCCCGACATTGGCTTCCGACACCTGGTCGGCGTCCACAACGGTCACATCCAGTCCCCCGGGGTGACCCAAGGCAAGCATGGCCGTATGCAGCTGGGCCAGTCCCATCAACATCTGGGAACCCGACCCGCCGGCCCCGATGACGGTGACGCGTACCTCCCGCGTGAGCAGTTCAGGCACAAGATGATGGATAGCCATCATTCCCTCCTGTCTGGCCGCTCAGGCCGGTCTCATCGAATGCCAGCGGCAAGAACAGCCCGTTGGCGCATAAACGAAACGCCGTCGAACATTGCCCGCGATCGCAGTTGCCGATCACGCCAGCAATCTTGAACTCCCCGCGATCATCCCGATCGTCCTGCGTCGAGAAGAAGGCCGAGAGGCGACCATGGGAATGCAGGTCGACCACCAGATGCTCGTCGTCGTCGAGGAGCGGCCGGCAATAACGTACATGCGTGCATCCCGTCGATTCTTCCGTCGGAAACACCAGACGCATCTCGCCGGAAACGGCATTCCACACGACCCAACCCACACACTCTTCCGGGCAGCGATCAAGCGCGAACCGGTAGAACTCGATGACCAGATGGCGAGGAATCTTGCCAAAGGTCAGGGAGAGCTCACGGCCCACCCAGCCATACGGCATGGGGACGCTTTTCTGGCAGACCAGCGGCACCCGCAGGTACATCCAGGGACGCCGTGCTTCGAGCCAGAGTCCGTCACCGGTCACCAGAAAGCGATGACCATTCTCGGCCAGGGGCGTGAATCCACCATAGCGCGGTACCGTCACGACAGGCGCCGAGTGTTGCAAGGCGACATCTCTCGCGTCCATCACGCATCTCCTTCCAGCACCGCGGCCTCAAATGCTTGCCGTAGCGTCCAACCCGTCGGAACGAGCGTGCGCGTTGGAAAGCGACTCAGGCGAGCGTCCAGCAGATCCCGCCACAAGGCAAACGGACCGGCCCGGTAACGGGTCAGCCCCCTTGGGGTATGGATGTTCGGATGCGTGAAGTAGGACCGGAAGAAGGCTTCCTCCCAGGCTAGGTGGTTATGTGCCTGATCGCCTTTCGGCAAGCGGGCACTGCCGACACAGATCGTGCCGTTTTGCCAGACGTTGAAGAATGGCGCAACAAACAGCGGTGTGTCGGCATCGGGACGTTGCCGCCCCTTGAACGCAAACACCTTCCATGCCTTCGTGGTCACTACGAACACCAGCCCCGGACAGGGAACCCGTGAGGTTCGCGCACCGAGTTCCTTGCAGTCGAACCAGACCTGTCTGTCCTGTGGATCGCAGTACCAGACGAAGAAACCCGATCCTTCCGCGAGCACATGCGCCGGCTTGATGGCCGGCTTGAGCATCGTTTCCGGATCGAGAATCCGCATCAGCGCCATGAGTCCCGCCTTGCTGGCCGGAACCCCTGCTTGAATCACCGGACGATTGCCATCGTCCGATCCCACATCATGAATCGACACGAACGCCGGCTTGCGTTGCGCATCCTGATAGACCAGGACGGCATGGGTCAGCCGGTACGACTGTTCGCTGGAAAACGTACTGACATTGATCGCCATCGCGACCTCCTTGTTGAAATGGTGCAGGCGTGTCGAGCCCGGCGGGCAGGACATCACCCGCTCCGGGTTAATGGAACTCACAGGGGTTCGGCGATCAGGGCGATCAACCGATCCAGTGATGACAGCAACTGCAACCCCAGGCCGGTCTTATGGAGCCAGACATGGAACCCCTCGGCATCGAGAGGTACTGCCCCGGCGCCAAAGAGATCGGTATAGCCATCGCTGGCGCAGTTCGCGTATTCGATGAAGTCATCGAACACCCGATCCATGGGGTCATCGGCATCCCATCTCAGGTAAGCCCCGAAATAGACAGACTCGACTTCCATGCCGTCCAGGCCGGGAAGCTGCCCGCCATCCGCCATCAATTGTTCGATGTCGAGCAACACGGCGGCTACCGGCGCAACTTCTGGCATGGAGGACTGGATGCGGGACAAGGCCTCCTCATCCAGCACCGGCTTGGCGCGAAGCACCCAGTTCGGGAAATGACCGTCATACCAATCCGGAGAAATTGCATCCCCCAGATCCTCGTCGGTCATGCCCATCGAACGCATCTCATCCAGCCATTCGGCTTGGTCGCTACTCCCTTGCCAGTGGATGTACTCGCACAGATCGCGCGCCGATTGTGGCGTCAGGGCATACAGCGTGCGCCCCGAAGCCCGTTGCAGCCAATACAGCGCCGTCTCGCCCAAACCGGGACAGAGCGTCTCGATCCGGGTCAGCCGATCCTTCATGCCCAACCACTCGACCTGCTCGGACTGGATGGCCCAGTACCACTGGTCATCGTCCTCACTGGCATCCGGAAACAGCGATCCGTAGCCCAATGCCACGGGCGATGCCGCGACATGAGCCTCGAAGCCGATGTGCTGCAACTGCCCGACCATACGGTTGATCCACGTAACCAACGCTTGTTGCACCAGCGTAGGCGGCAGACCGATCGCAGACTCGGGAAGCTCCCCAATCTCCAGCCAGCGCAAGGCCAGCATCGCCCAGCGACGAACATCGAGGCTGGGATTGAGGCTGACCGTGAGCCCACGGCCAAACTGCGGCAGACTCAGAGGATCAGGGCCTGGACGGAAGCGGCCACCTGACAACGATCGCCGGGAGCCACGGTTGCTTGAGACCGGAGCACCAAGCGTTGCAAGGCTTGTACGCATCGTTTCATCTCCTCGTGATCGAAAGCGGGAATCCCGGGAGGGATTCCGCCTTCAAAGTGCGAGAAGTCGCCATCGGCAACGGCTTGAAGCCGTTCCTTGAGCGACACCATGGCCTACTCCTTGCGGAGGACAACAGGCCAACGCCGATCGATCCACCTGACCCATCGTCCCAAGGCGATGGTCAAGCGAGCCACCGGCGTTACAACCGCCGATTGCGGTTCGACATAGCTCAGGCCGTCATCCCGCCGCCGCACCACGACCCGGGAGGTTCGCTGTGCATTGGCCGATAGGCTGCCCTTGGTGCCGACCGCACGCCGGAAGGTATAGATCAACCGATCCCCCTTCTGCTCCGGCCCCTCGATCGAGGCCGTCGTGATCTCCGGATACGTCGCGGAATAGACATCCCGCACCTGCTCCGGCGACAACTCGCAGCCGGGATCGGGCAAGGCAATGCCGTTGTAGGCAAACGAACGCTGCAGCTTCTGAACGGTAATGGTCATGACGCCCTCCTCATGCGAAAAGGTTGTCTTCGACCGGAACGTCGGCGGCTGCCGGCGTCTCGGTCTCATCATCATCGTCATCAGCTGGCGCCGCTACCTTGGCCGTGCCTTTCCTGAGTGCGCCTTCCGCTTTCTTGCTGGCGTCCTTTTTGGCTGCCTCAAGAATGTTGCGGGTGGCTTCCAGTTGCTCGGCCAGCGATTGATGCTCGTCGGCAAAGCTGCGAAGCAATCCGACGAATTGCGCATCCAGCTCCTCCGCCGTTCCAGTCAGGACCAGCGGGATCGCCAACGCCTCGGCATCCTTGGCATCCTTCGGGGTGGGTCGCACCGTGACGGTGATCAGTCCTTCCCTGGCCGATGACAAAGTGACCGCCAGTGCTGCGCAGCCGTCCAACAACGATTTCAGTTCCTGAAAAAACATGGTGGTACCTCCAAAGAGAAAAATTGCAGGCGCACCACGCCCCGTGCGGGGAACGTGGTCCCCGCATGGGTGGAAAGAAACTGTCTTACGCGATGTTGAAGCGCATCGACCGCGGCACCTTGCCCTCGTAGGGGAAAGCCGCCACGTTTAACAGCGCCTTGACGATGTCGTCTTTCTTGCCGCTCATGGCCTTGGCAAATGTCCCGCCCATGGCGACCTTCAAGCCGATTTCGTCGCACATCGCCTCGATTTCGCTCTTGGTGAGCAGCTTGAGAAACTCTTCGCAGAGCTTCCAGTGCCGCCCGAGATCGATCTCGAGATAGGTGAGGATCTGGACCAGAGTCTTCTCCTCGATGCCATCCGCTGCCGATGCCGCCAGTCCGAGGAACAACTTGTCCCGAACGGCTTCATCCGACTGCGCCACCAGGCGTGCTGCCTCGTCCGCCTTGAACACGAAGCTGGTGAACTCCTGCTTGGTGATCGCGGCGAATGCCTTGCCCAGCTTGGTATCGCTGATATGGCGGGCATTGCCCGATAACGCCAGGGCGATGAGTACCGTGAGATTGTTGTCACGATTGCCCATCAACTCCCGACGCAGCGCCTTGCGCCAGACTGTCAGCCGGTAGTCCTTGACCCGTTGCGAGTCCTGGACCTTGGCATCCGACTTGGTATCTGGCTGAGATGCGGCCTTGCCGGATGACTTGGCAGGGGTTGCCGACTTGCCTGACGCTGTCTTTGCAGAACCTTCCGCCGGCGTTGCCTTGTCCTTTTCCAGCTTGATGCGCGCTGCCACCTTCTTGGCATTGCAGCTCGCATCGAAGCACAGGTCGGGATAGACATTGCCCAGCTTGCCGGGCACAGCCGAGATCGCGGCACCGAAGTTCTTGCAGGCGCGGCAGGCTTTTGCCTGTTCGTCGCCTACCCCGGTATCGCCCTCCGCCAGCAGTCGCAGGAGCGTGAAGTTCTCGCCGGGCCGAACGATCCGAATGGTCGGATAGTCGTCAGCCAGCGATGCCTTCTTTGCGTCCAGCGCCGCCTCGGTCTTGCCATCGAAACACGCACCGTGGGTGCAGTGTCCGGCGGCAATCGCCTCGCCAAAGAGCGCCTGCTGATTCCCCGAGTTATGGGAACACGACGTGCACTCGCCCTTGTCGAAGATGGCGCTGCTCAACGCCCGTGAGATCTGCTCAAGCTGCCCGCGAAACTGGGCGACCGTCGGCAGACTGGCCTGTGACAGCAACTTCTCCAACACGGCATCCTGCTTGTCGCGGGTGACCGCAGCCAACAGCTCGGCGTGACCCAGCTGGATGCGCCGCTCGGACAAGGCCCGACGGACCCGTTCCGAACAGTTCATCAGTGCCAGGCGCTTGTCGAGCGTGGTTCGCGACCATCCCAGACGACGTGAGGCCTCGTCCCGATCTCCCTGACAGCGGCCAAGAATCTTGGCGGCCGCTTCGGCTTCTTCGGTCGGACTCATGTCCGCACGCTGGATGTTTTCGATCAGCGCCGCCTCGTCGGCTTCGCCATCGTCCAGGTCGCGCACCAGTGCCGGGATTTCATACTCATCCCCAAACACCTTCTTTGCCGCACGCCAGCGACGCTCGCCGGCAACGATCTCGTAACGCCCCGCATCGCGGGGACGCACGAGGATCGCCTGCAGCACGCCCTTGGATTTCACGGAATCTTCCAACGCCGTCATTTCCGAGGGATCGAAGTAGCCTCGGGGATTGCGGCCGGGAAGGATGTTCCCGACCTTGATTGATGCTTGCAGTTGCATGATGCCTCCATTGAAAAATGGCAGGCAGCCGCATCCCCGGACGGGAATGCAACTGTCCCGCCAGGGGTGAAATGAATCGTCAATGAGTGTGTCGCCGCCGGTAACGTTCCAGCACCCGATCCCGAATTTCTTCGTCATCGAGGCCAAACAGACGGCAACACGCCCGGTAGGTAAAAGCACCGGACTCCGAACGTGGCGCCCGCATCCAATCGAGAATGTCTGCCCGTGTTCTGGCGGACACCCTCAGATCGAACAGGTCGTGCAGCGATTTCTCCAGAAGGAGACCATGCAGCCGCAGGATGTCATCCTCGGTCCATGGAATCACCTCATCAAACTTTGCTTCACGTCCTGCCATGCGAGCTGGATCAGGCCGATGGTCCTGACCGCTTTCCTTGTGCATGGCCATCTCCGTCATCAGCACGCGAATTGCCTGCGCTAGTGGCGGTCGTCGGCCTTGACCAGGCGGTAGCTGTCGTACTCCAACTGATAGCCGTTGCCCTGAATCACGCTCAGAAGTTCGTTACGCGCCAGTACCACAGCGGCATCGTCTTCCTTGCTCAGGGTCAGGAAACCGACCTTGTCGAGCACTTGCACCGCCCGCGCACAGATCCGGATGGCTCCGAACTCCGTGTCACCGAGCATGGTCATTTGCCATCCTCCCCGAAAATGTCATTCGCCGAGGAAGACGGATTGGCCAGTGCAGACTTGCGGCTGCGATAGGCGCGCAGCACCTGTTCCAGCTCGGTGCCCTCGAACGAGCCTTCAGCCCGGACATAGACTTCATCCAGTTCGTCGGTCGTTGCCGTCCTGCCGATGATGGCCAGGGTGTCCTGCAGCAGCTTGCCAGTGGCGTGAGGCTCGACGCCTTTGGGCGACTCCGCCTTGTCAGACTTGCTACCCTTATCACCGGACTCGGTCGTGGGTTGAATGATCTCCCCCGTTTCCTCGTCGATGATCGGTGCCCAGGAGCCTTCGATGGCTTCGGTGATTCCGATGTTCTGGTTTTCACCTCGCTCGGTCACCTCATCGAGCGCCAGCGCCATCGCCAGTTCAGGCGACTTCGGCAACAGGTTGCACAGCCGCCGAATCACGGTCTTGAGGCCCATCGGGACGAAATGCGTATCCCATGGACTTTCCTTGCCGTACTTCTTGGCCATCTGGTAGCCCCGCGAGTTATCGCGCACCTGTTCGATCTGTTCCTTCGACAGGGCGTGAAACGTGCGAGTGCCGTCCTTGAAAACCGCAACCGCATAGAAGCCCACGATCACACCGCGCTCCTCGTCGGAGGCAGGGAATCCGTTCTTCTTCAACGGTTCGTGCATCAGGGTCCGGTTAAGGCCCAGGACGATGTCGAACTTGTCGTTGATGCGAACTTCGTGACCGTAGATGTCCTGCACGATGCCGCTGTTGCGGGCCAGCTTCATGAGTCCCTGATAACCGGGGATCAACTGGCACTGATTGCCGAAAGGAACGAGGTGGGCTTCGCCCATCAAGCCGACTTCGAGCCCGAGCTGGCTGGACTGGATCACCGCCGCAAAGACGCTGCGGGGATCGGTCTGGGCCAGTTTCGGGTTCATGCGGAACGCGGTCAGTGCGATGCGCACCATGCGATCCGGACTCAAGTGCTTGGGCAGTGCGCGGGCAATTTCGCCTTTGAACTGCTCCAGCATGGCCGGGAACGGCACCACGTTGGACTGCACGCCTTGGCGGGACTTCTGGATGTTGCGTAGGGTTTGAGACATGGTTTTCTCCAAAGAAGAATGGCGAAGACACCTGTCTCCCTGGACGGGGATGTGTATCCCCGCCGGGGTTGATGACCTACAAAGAAATGCCGCGGATTAGGCGGCGTCCAGCTCGAAGGCTTCTGTGTTGGCTGCCCAGCGTGGCAGGGAGATCAGTTCAATCTCGCCACCCGGTTGGTATGCCGGCCAGTTGTTTGATGCCTGGCACCACTTCAAGAGCTGAAGCGCCGCCCGGTATTTCTTGCGCCCGATCTCGATCACGTCGGGATCGGCGCGATACACCGCTACCGCATGCGGCGCGTCCTTCTCCACGGCGACAAACAGGAACGGAAGCTCCATTCCGGTCACGGCCTTGATCCCGTCGACGTAGTACGCCGCCTGGATGTCGTAGCCGAAGTTCGCAATGGATTTGGAGAACCCGCTACTGCTGGCATCGACGCAGGTCTTGAGATCAACGATGGCTTCACCGTTGAACCAATCCGGCCGACACTTGCAGTTGAGGCCCGTGTCCGCATCCGTCCAGAACGCCGAGAGCTCGGCGTCACCAACGGACAGAAGTCGTGCCGCCCCTTGATGGGCAAACACGGCACGCTGCACCAGGGTGAGCGTGGCCATCTCCTCGGAAGTAATCACGATCTTGCCCTGATTGGCTTCCTCGAAGCGTGCTGCTGCTTCCTTGCCTTCCTTCGTGCGACGGTCGAACTTCTCGGCCACCACGAATTCCTCGGCAAAGCGATCCTGCTCCAGTACATAGGTATGCACTGCAGTACCGAACGCCATGGCAGGTGTCGGTTGATGCGGATGATCCAGATACTCGCGCAGGTGGGCCGGGCTTTTGAGCATCTTGACGATACCCGAATGGCCGATGGCTTTCTCCGCGTGATACTGCGTGGCCGGCATGACGAGCAGGCCGGGATGATTGAGTTTCATGATGCCTCCAGAGTGAATGCCGGAAGCACCGACCCGAACCGGGGCGTTGTCCCCGGCTGGGTTGGAAAATGCTGTTTGTTTCGCGCGGCCAGCTACCGCTTTTCAATCGAACGGATAACCGTCCGATCAAATCTGTCTTTCCGCAGGACGCTCGGGGCGAACGCCCTCGGGAAAGCCCCGGAGGTCCGGGGCGATGGGATCATTCGATGGTTCCGGCTTTGCGCGCCATGTCGAGTGCCTTCAGCAACATGTCGCGGGTTTCCATGTCCCGCTTGCCTTCCCTCAGCCGTTGGTAGAGATCGCAGGCAAAGGCCATGGGCAGCGGGTCGAACAATCGAACGAGATAGGGATTGAGTTTCATGATTTTCTCCAGAGGTTGTTGAGATTCCCTGGCGAAAACCGCATCCAAAATGGAGCGATCCCCGCAGGACAAAGGGCTCTTCGAGAAAAGCGCTTTGTGCTGCGGGGAAGACCCCCACAGGCAATACTGCGAACTACAGACCGAGCGCGCGAACGATCGGACGGCTGATGATCCAGCCAGAGATGCAGCATGCGAGAAGAACGAGTTCCATGAGGTGCCTCCTGAAATGAAAAAAGGGGCACCGATCCCCTTGCGGAGGCGATGCCCCCGCTGGGGTGGAAATTTCAGGCAATGACTTCGAAGGAAGCCTTTGCCGTGTGGCCGGAATCGTTGCCGGTCCCGTTGCGGCGTAGATACGCCGGTATGTCGTACTGCCGCCAATCCGTGATCACTTCCTCGGCCGGTACTTCATCTGCCTCTGCCACCACCTCCTCGACCTTGGCCTGGAGGCGAACACGCAGGAATGAGCCACGAATGGCTTCCAGCGCAAACTGAAGAAACGAAAGGATCAGATGCAGGCCTGCCAGCATGGCCAGGACAAGAATGACGCGTTCCACGAACAAACCTCCAAAGGTGATGGAGGTCCTTCCCCCAGGGGAGGAAGGACCTCCCGGTGGGGAAACAAGAAACGTGCGACTCAGAACGGCTCGATGTCGGGTACATCCTCGAATGCAGGACCCGTAGCAGCTGCAGGCTTGCCTTTACCGTTGCCGGTACGCTTGCCTTTGCCTGCGTCGGGTGCATCATCATCCGCTGGACGCGTGCCGAGCATCTTCATCTCGCTGGCGAGAATTTCGACGACATAACGATCCTGCCCCGCCTTGTCCTGCCATTTGCGGGTCTGGATGCGACCTTCGACGTAGACGGGCGAGCCCTTCTTCAGGTACTCGCCTACGACCTCCGCCGTGCGACCAAAAAAGACGACACGGTGCCATTCAGTGATTTCCTTCTTTTCACCGGACGACTTGTCCTTGTACGTCTCCGTCGTTGCGATCCGAATCGTTGCGATCGCTTCGCGGTTCTGCGTGTAACGAACCTCAGGGTCGGCACCCAAGTTGCCGATGAGGGTGACTCTGTTTAGTGATGCCATGACTACCTCCTGACAAAAGTTGAAATTGGCAGGAAGGCCGTCATCACCTGACGGGGTATCCCCGCCGGGGTTTGAAATGCTGTTTGTTTGGGAAGGCCAGCTACCTTCACCGTGTCCGCCATAAGGAGGACATGAGATGGGCGCATTCTGGCCATCTGGAAAGTTTTCAGGCTGTTGAAATATGCCCTTTTTGGACGCATTTCAGACGCCATAGATGATTCGTCCTGACTACTCTCCCGAGGCTATTCCAATCGGGAGACAGTCATGGCCACACGGCAGTACAAACTTTCAACCAACATACCCACCGTCAGGCTGAGCAATAGCCGACCGTTCATTACCCAGAAGGCTCTGCTGAATTCCTTACATGCCCAGCAGATATTCGAGCGTGGCTACGACATGTGCGCCAATAGCCTGTTCTCGCTGACTGTCGTTTTGCGCTTCATCGGCACCGAAGAACAGGCCCAGGCGGTAGAAGCAATGGTTGATGACCTTCTCAACAAGACCCTGGAGGAGATTCGCCAGGAGATCAAGCGCATGCAGGATATGAGCGAAGCCAATGGCTGCGAGACGATGATCGGCTATACCAATGCCCGTACCGTCGAGATTCAGATCACGTCGCCGCGCTCGATACGGTTTCTCGCCATCATCCGCGAGTTCGATCAGTTGATCGCCGCGATGGATACCCTATGGCTTGCCTGTCTCATCGACGACACGCACTACGCCATCGAGGCATATCAATGGAAACGCAGGATTCTTCGAGTAGCCGGGCAAATTCGCACCCTTGCCACGCGCGCGATTCTGGCGGCACGCAAGAAGGAAACCGTGGAACTTGCAGCGGAGGAAAAAGAGTCGGTGGTCGTCAGAGAGTTCGCAACGCCAAACAATGACACGAGCAAAGCCGGGGATAACGTTGATTCGTGATTGCGGGAGCCGTTTTCAATCACATTTTCGGCAATGCTGACTTGCCGCAGATCGAATGATCGTGACGTTTTTTTTCTGGGCATTCCGCCATCAAATATCCAACTTGCGCAAGCGCAGCGCATTGAGTACCACCGAGAGCGACGAGGCGCTCATGGCGAAGGCGGCAAAGATAGGGCTGATCAGGATGCCGAAGAAGGGATAGAGCGCTCCGGCTGCGATGGGGACTCCCGCCGCGTTATAAATCAGCGCAAAAAACAGGTTCTGCTTGATATTGCGCATGGTTGCACGGGACAAGCGCCGCGCCCGCACGATACCGCCGAGGTTTCCCTTGACCAGCGTGAAGCCGGCACTTTCGATGGCGACATCCGCCCCCGTGCCCATGGCGATACCGACATCGGCTTGAGCCAGTGCGGGTGCGTCGTTCACCCCGTCGCCGGCCATGGCCACCTTGCGGCCCTGTGCTTGCAGTTCCTGGATGATGCGCGCCTTGTCGGCCGGCAGCACGTCTGCGCGAATTTCGTCGATTCCCAGCCGTGCCGCCACGGCGCGTGCCGTACGCTCGTTGTCGCCGGTCGCCATGATGATGCGAAATCCCAGGTCGTGGAGTGCCTTGAGCACCGCCGGCGTCGTCTCCTTGATCGGGTCGGCAACGCTCAACAGGCCGGCAACCGCTCCGTCGAGAACGACGTACATCACCGTCTCTCCCTGATCGCGACGGGCATCGGCATCCGCAGAGTGCTGCTGCGCCGAAAGCCCCAAGTCGTCGAGCAGCCTCGCGTTTCCCAGCGCGACGTCGCGGCCATCGATCCGGCCCTTGACGCCTTTGCCGGTGATGGCTTCGAAATCCTCGGCACGGGCCGGCGCAATTCCGCGCTCCTCGGCACCGACGACGATGGCCTCGGCCAGCGGGTGTTCGGAACCGCGCTCCAGGCTCGCCGCGAGTCTCAATACCTCGTTCTCATCATGCCCTTCGGCCGGCAGCACGGCAATAAGCTTGGGTTTCCCGACGGTAAGCGTGCCGGTCTTGTCCACGATCAGCGTATCTACCTTGGCGAAACGCTCAAGCGCTTCGGCGTTTTTGATCAGCACGCCTGCCTGGGCGCCACGGCCGGTCGCGGTCATGATCGACATGGGCGTGGCCAGCCCGAGCGCACAGGGACAGGCGATGATCAGAACCGCGACCGCCGCCACCAGCGCATAGGCGAACGCCGGCGCCGGTCCCCACAGGGCCCAGGCGATGAAGGCCAACACGGCGCTGCCGATCACCGCCGGCACGAATCGACCGGCAACCATGTCGGCAAATTTCTGGATCGGGGCGCGCGATCGTTGGGCATTGGCCACCATATCGACGATCTGCGCAAGCAGGGTGTCAGCCCCAACCCGCACGGCTTCCATGACGAAGGTCCCGTTACCGTTGAAGGTGGCACCGGTCACCGCTTCGCCCGCCACCTTCTCCACCGGCACCGGTTCGCCGGTGACCATCGACTCGTCGACCGAGGAGTGCCCCTCGATCACCACACCATCCACCGGCACCTTGTCGCCGGGGCGCACCCGCAGGCGGTCGCCCACGCGGACCTGCTCCAGGGGTATCTCCTCCTCGCTGCCATCCGGGCGGATCACCCGAGCCGTTTTGGCAGCCAGGTCGAGCAGTGCGCGGATGGCTCTGCCGGTACCTTCCCGGGCCTGCAGTTCCATTACCTGGCCGAGCAGGACCAGGGTGACGATGACCGCTGCAGCCTCGAAATAGACGCCGACCGTGCCATCCTCCATACGAAATCCAGCCGGAAAGACACCCGGTGCCGTCACCGCGACGATGCTGAAAAGATAGGCCGCGCCAACCCCCATGGCGATCAGGCTGAACATGTTGAGGTTCTTCGTGACGAAGGATGTCACCCCGCGCGTGAAGAAAGGCCATCCGGCCCACAGGATCACCGGCGATGAAAGAAGCACCTCCGCCCATTGTGCCGTGCGTTCGCCCAGCCCTTCGCGAATGAACCCCAGGCCAATCAAAGGTCCCATGGTCAGGATCAGCAGCGGGATGCTGAACGCCGTGCCGACCCACAGTCGGCGAGTGAAATCGACCAGTTCCGGATTGGGACCGTCGGCGGCTGTCGGCACCCCCATCGGTTCCAGCGCCATGCCGCACTTGGGACATTCGCCGGGTGTGTCGCGGATGATCTCCGGATGCATCGGGCAGGTCCATTTCGTACCCTTCGGGACATCCGGAACCGCCGGTCGATTAGCCGTGTACCGATCGGGGCTGGCGACAAACTTGTCGTGACATTTCTGCGAGCAAAAATGATAGACGACCCCTTCGTGCTCGGCACTGGGCTTGCCGGCATCCAGCGTCACGTTCATGCCACACACCGGATCTTTCGAGTTCGCGGCGCCATGCTCGTGATGATGGTGCTCATGCCGCGGCGCGGATTTGTCGGTCATGGTCGTTTGCTCCTTGTCCATTTCATCCCCTTCGATTCACGACGACGCTCATCTGACGGGTGAATCCGGCGCGCCCGGGTCGTTGGATGTGCGCCGATGCGGAAAGAAGGCCGGGGTCGCTTGCACATAGCGTGTCCACGCCTCGCCAAAGGCGGCAGCGGAATCGCGTTCCTCGCGCCGGGCGAGACGCACATACACGATGAGCAGGATGGGAAACATCACCAGCGTAATCAGCGTCGGCCATTGAAGCAGGAACCCGGCCATGATCAGGACGAAGGCGACGTACTGCGGATGGCGCACACGCGCGTAAGGGCCGCTGGTCGCCAGCCGATTGCTTGCCTGCGCCGCATAGAGCACGTGCCATGCGGCCGCGAGCAACCAGAAGCCGCCGCCGATGAACGCGGCAGACAACAGGTGGAACGGCCCGAAGTGCGGGTTGGCGCGCCAGCCGAACATCACTTCCAGAAGATGACCCGAATCGTGGGCGAGGAAGTCCACGCCGGGGAACTGCTTGGTCAGCCAGCCCGAGAGCAGATAGATGGTGAGCGGAAATCCATACATCTCCGTGAACAGCGCAACCACGAAGGCCGAAAACATGCCCAGGGTGCGCCAGTCGCGAGCACTATGAGGCTTGAAGAAGCTGAAGGCAAAGAAGATGAACAGCGCCGAGTTGATCAGCACCAGCGACCACAGGCCATAGGCGGGAACAGCTTCTGTCATTTTCCTGTTCCATCGTTGGACCTGCCGTCGCCTCCGCCATGGCCATGGCCGCCGTGCATGAACAGGTGCATCAGCGGACAGGCGAGAAGGATCAGGTAGGGCAGCCAGCCGATCAGGCCGGAGAGATGCATCCTGTGCTCAAAGGCCAGGAGCAGAACCGCGAGGAGTGCGAAACCGCCGAAGACCCAACGGGAGCGACGGCTTGTCCTGACGGGAGTCGCATGCGGTGTCCCGTGCGCGGAATGGTCATGGGTTTGCATCGTATTCTTCTGTAGGCATTGACTTGGGTGGCATGCCGTGCTGGCGGTGCGCCCGAAGATAGCTTTTCGGGTCGGCCAGGAAGGCATCCCGGCACACCTGTGCGCAAAAGTAATAGGTCTTGCGCTGATGCTCCGCTTCTGCGACCGCAGTGAGTCGGCTGACGACCATGCCGCAAACGGGATCCTTGTAGTTCGTGTCGTCGGAACGATGTTTCATTTGCCCTCCTGGATGTTGATCGATTTCGATGAACTTCACGTCACTGTCACTATGCCCGCGACAACCTGACGCGAACATGACGCCGAAATGACATTTTCGTCAGCAGGGCCGGACTATCCCTTAGGGGTCGTCTCAGAATTCGGAAAATAAAGCACGTTAAGGCCTAGTCGCCCTGTGACCACCCCGCGCCGGCGTCGCGAGGTTCGCTCCGTCTTGCAGTGACGCAATCAGTGGGCAGGAAACGTTCCCCTTTCGCGCATGGCAGGCGCACACCAACTCAGACAACACGGCCTCCATGCGCGCCAGGTCAGCCATCTTCTCGCGCACATCCTTGAGCTTGTGCTCGGCCAGACTACTGGCTTCCTCGCAATGGGTGCCGTCCTCCAGTTTCAGAAGCTGGCCGATCTCGTCCAGGCTGAATCCCAGGCGCTGGGCTGACTTCACGAACTTCACCCGCGCCACGTTCGCCTGCCCGTAGCGGCGGATGCTCCCATACGGCCGCTCTGGCTGGGGCAGCAAGCCCTTAAGTTGGTAGAACCGGATGGTCTCCACATTGACCCCGGCCGCCTTGGCGAAAACACCAATGGTCAGGTTCTCCAAATTGTTTTCCATTTCGCTTGACTCCGTACATAACTACGGAAGTAAGGTTACGCTATCCAATTCAAATTCGAAAGGACAAGCGCATGTCTGAATCACAAAACCGGCGCGGGGCGCTCTTCACCGGAGGGCTGGCCGCCATCCTCGCCTCAACTTGCTGCCTCGGGCCGCTGGTTCTGGTCGCCCTGGGGTTCAGCGGCGCTTGGATCGGCAACCTGACGGTGCTGGAGCCGTATCGGCCGATATTCATTGGCGCAGCGCTCATCGCGCTTTTCTTCGCCTGGCGCAGCATCTTCCGACCTGCCCATGCCTGCAAGCCCGGCGACGTCTGCGCCGTGCCCCAGGTGCGGACGGCCTACAAGGTAATTTTCTGGATCGTCGCGGCGCTGGTCCTGGTGGCTCTCGCGTTTCCCTACATCCTGCCGCTGTTCTACTGAAAGGAGATCACCATGAAGAAACTCATCACCCTCATCGCCCTGGCCGCCGCGTTGAGCGCGCCCGCCTGGGCTGCCACCAAGACTGTCACCCTGTCGGTGCCCGGCATGACCTGCGCCGCGTGCCCGATCACGGTCAAGAAGGCGCTGTCCAAGGTTGCCGGTGTGCAAAAGATCGAGGTCAGCTTAGAGAAACGCGAAGCCATCGTGACCTTCGACGACGCCAAGACCAACGCCGACGCCTTGACCAAGGCCACCGCAAACGCGGGCTACCCGTCCAGCGTCAATCAGTGAGAGCGCAGTCATGGCCGAGGCAATCACTCTCCATATCGAAGGCATGACCTGCGATTGGTGCACGGCGCATGTCAGGGACGCGCTGGAAAAGGTGACCGGCGTGCAATCGGCGCTAGTGTCCTATTCGATGGGCACAGCGCAACTCGCCATTGAGCAGGGCACGTCACCGGATGCACTGACTGCCGCCGTGGCCGGACTGGGCTACCAGGCAACGCTTGCCGATGCGCCGCCGACAGAAAACCGCGCCGGACTGCTCGACAAGGTGCGCGGCTGGACAGGGGCCGCTGATAAACGTAGTGACGGCGAACACCCGTTGCAGATCGCCGTGATCGGCAGCGGCGGGGCCGCGATGGCGGCGGCGCTGAAGGCCGTCGAGCAAGGCGCGAAGGTCACGCTGATCGAGCGCGGCACCATCGGCGGCACTTGCGTGAACGTCGGCTGCGTACCGTCCAAGATCATGATCCGCGCTGCGCATATCGCCCATCTGCGCCGGGAAAGCCCGTTCGACAGCGGTATCACGGCAACCGCGCCTGCGATTGATCGCAACAAACTGCTGGCCCAGCAGCAGGCCCGCGTCGATGAGCTGCGCCACGCCAAGTACGAAGGCATCCTGGACGGCAACCCGGCCATTACCGTTCTGCACGGTGAAGCGCGTTTCAAGGACAGCCAGAGCCTCGTCGTCCGTTTGAACGAGGGTGGCGAGCGCGTCGTGGTGTTCGACCGCTGCCTGGTTGCCACGGGTGCCAGCCCGGCCGTGCCACCGATTCCAGGTTTGAAAGAGTCACCCTACTGGACTTCGACCGAGGCCCTGGTCAGCAACACGATTCCCGAACGCCTGGCCGTGATCGGCTCGTCGGTGGTGGCGCTGGAACTGGCGCAAGCTTTTGCCCGGCTGGGCAGCCAGGTCACGATCCTGGCGCGCAGCACGCTGTTTTTCCGGGAAGACCCAGCCATTGGCGAGGCCGTCACAGCGGCTTTTCGTGCCGAGGGCATCGAGGTGCTGGAGCACACGCAAGCCAGCCAGGTCGCTCATGTGGACGGCGAATTCGTGCTGACCACGGGGCACGGTGAACTACGTGCCGACAAGCTGCTGGTCGCCACCGGCCGCACGCCGAATACCCGCGCCCTTAACCTGGAAGCGGCCAGCGTCAAGGTCAATCCGCAGGGGGCCATCGTTATCGACCAGGGCATGCGCACGAGTAGCCCAAACATCTACGCGGCTGGCGACTGCACCGACCAGCCTCAGTTCGTCTATGTGGCGGCAGCGGCCGGCACCCGTGCCGCGATCAACATGACCGGCGGCGACGCTACCCTCGACCTAACCGCAATGCCGGCCGTGGTGTTCACCGATCCGCAAGTGGCGACCGTGGGCTACAGCGAGGCCGAAGCGCATCACGACGGGATCGAAACCGACAGTCGCACCCTGACGCTGGACAACGTGCCGCGTGCGCTGGCCAACTTCGATACGCGCGGCTTCATCAAGCTGGTCATCGAGGAAGGCAGCGGCCGTCTGATCGGCGTGCAGGCGGTGGCGCCGGAAGCTGGCGAACTGATCCAGACGGCGGTGCTCGCCATCCGCAACCGCATGACGGTGCAGGAACTGGCCGACCAGTTGTTCCCCTACCTGACGATGGTCGAGGGGTTGAAGCTCGCGGCGCAGACCTTCAGCAAGGACGTGAAGCAGCTTTCCTGCTGCGCCGGATGAGGAAAAAGGTGGTGTTCAACGAGCGCCTACACGGTGTCCCGGCTGGCCCTTGATGCCGGGGTGAGCGTGCATATCGTGCGCGACTATCTGCTGAGCGGATTGGTGCGGCCGGTGGCGTGCCCCCCAGGCGGCTACAGACTGTTCTCGGCTGGTAATACATCAACCTGACCGGCGATTATCTGTGGCGCAGCAGCGCCAAGGTCGACGTGGGCAAGTTCAGGCCGCTACGACCGCTGCAACCGGTTTAGCGTGCTCTATTTTCCGTTATCCGAGCCCCCCCCTCTTAGCGCGACCGCGCTGGCGGACGGTTGCAGCAAGCGCCGCTCATCGGATGCGCCTCGTTTTCGATTTCGTTGCCCTCGATGAATTTCCACAGATTGCGGCGCCAGCGATGCAAACCGCCGCGAAGAATGAGGCCCGCTTCGGCAACGACACCTTCAATCTGTGCAAGCGTCGCCTGGCGTAGGTCGTATTCGACCGTGATGCCATCGAGATCGGGAGTGGCGGCAGCGACTCCCATCATGCTCAGGAGTTTGCCGCATGCGACACGAAGCGCCTCCCGTGTCGGCGCGACGAAGCGGAGCCTATGTCTCCGGACGATGGGAACGATATTCTGGACACCTCTTGGCACGGTGTAGAGCGCTGGGGTGGCAATGAAGCGCTCTTGACATTGCGCTGAACAGAAATGGAACTCGAGCCCTTGCCACGTCGTCGAGTACGGTGATGCGGCAACGCCTACAACCATTCCACACACAGGGTCGCGGCTCGTTTCGGGTCTCCTGGTCATGGCCCCCTCCTGTCAAAGCAGAGCATGGAGATGCTGAAAGTCAGCGACGTGCCGGTTATGCGCCGTCCCGCCAGCGCCGACTTTCTGGGCATCCGTCAGATCGCCTGCATGACCCGCTCAAGTTTGCCGCGCACCGTTGCGGCGAGAGGCTCGATGTTCGGGTTGTCGACGAGTTGAAGCACGGCAGCGGGATCCATGAACTCGACAAACACGGCCCCGGCGGCATCCTGGCGGACGACGACATTGCAGGGCAACAGGAGGCCGATGGACGGTTCGGCGGTCATCGCCTGGTGCGCCAGCTTTGGGTTGCAAGCGCCGAGGATGCGATACGGAGGCATGTCCTCATCCAGCTTCTTCTTCATCGTGGCCGAAACATCGATGTCGGTCAGTACGCCGAAGCCTTCTTTCTGCAACTCGGCGGTGACGCATTCGATGGCCTGATCGAATGCAAGCGCGACCTTTTTGCCGAAACCGTAGCGTGTATTCATTGCTCTCTCCTTGTTAAGGGCATGCCCATGCGCGGCTCATCGTTTGTTGTGTCCTTCAAGGTCGGCGCGACGCTCCTGATACTCGTCGCGCCCGATCTCGCCGCGCGCGTAGCGCGCATCCAGAATCTCATGCGGGGACTGCTGTGTTTCGTCCTTGGCACCGCGACTGGAAGCCGCTTTGGCGAACAGCCAGACCAGCAAGATGATCGGCAGTCCCCAGAGCAGGATCATGCCGATACCCATCGGCCAGCCACCGTGATCGTATCCCCACATGGCGATTTCTCCGCAGATGCCGTCAATTGGCTGGCTTGGCCGCGCCGCCTTGCTGCATCGTGCCCATGCCGCCCTGCATCATCATTTGCATCATGTCCATGCGCTTTTCCATCATCTCCATGCGCTTGGCCATCATGTCGTCCGCACCCGCCATGCCTTGGCTACCGCCCATCATGCCCATGCCACCGCGCTCCATCATCGGACAGCCCATCATCCCGGACTGCATGCCGCGCGCCATGCCTATGTTCTCCTGCATCGTCTGCATGTGCTCGGCCATGGCCTTTTGCCGCTCGGCGTCGGTTTTGGCATTGGCGATGCGGTCGAGCTGTGGCTGCATCTTCTTGACGTTGTCCTGCATTTTCTTCACCTGCGGCCCGATCTGCGCGGGGGCGCTCTTGGCTTCAGCCGCCTTTTCCGGGTGGTGCGCATCATCGGCGAAAGCCGGCATGGTCAGGGCGAGCGATGCGGCAAGAACGGATATCGTGATCGTTTTCATGGTAGTGCTCCTTGGGTAGTTGACGTGGGTGTTACTTTGATCGGACATTGCTTTTCAATTGACTATTCGGCGACTCTCTAGAACCAGAAGCGCAGGCCAGCCACCCAGCGCGTTTCGCCGGTTACTCCTCCGGCATTGCGCGCCAAATCAGCGGTCTTGCCATATTTCGCAATCCGCTCCACGCCGAAATACGGCGCAAACTGTCGTGAAAACTCATAACGCAGGCGCAGACCGAATACACCATCCGACAGCCCGCTGCCGACATCGCGGGCCAGATCGCTTTTGCCGTAAAGATTGAATTCGGCACGCGGCTGCAGGACCAGCCGCTGCGTCAGCAGCAGTTCGTATTCCGCGCCTAGACGCAGCGCGGTCCGGCCATTGCCGCCGAGATAGGCGGTGGCGTCCACTTCGAACCAATAGGGCGCCATGCCCTGTACGCCGAAGGCCAGCCAGCTACGGTCCGGCCCGACGCCGCTGTCCTGGCGCAGGCCGACCTGAGCATCCCAGTAGCTCGCGATTGCGTGGCTCCACAACAGTTCGGTGCGGGCCTCCTGTAACCGTCCCCGGGCATGCTCGCCCTCGGCTTTGACGACGAACCGGTCGTAATCGCGACCGAACCAGGCCTGGATGTCATAGGCGGTTTCGGTCGATCCGCTGTGGCGGGGCCGGACATGTTCGAGACGATCGACCAGCAGGCTGCCGAAACTGTGCTCGTCCGCCAGCTTGAGCTGGCGCGGCCCGGGCAGGACGTAGTCACCGCTTTCCAGCGTATAGCCGCCGGAATAGGCATGCGGATCGCGTGCGTCGGCAGGAGCGTCGCCACCCTGAGCCTTTATGTCGCCATGATCCATTCCGGCCATTCCCTCAGTTGCGCCGGATGGCAAGGTGCCCATTGCCCCATGATCCATGCCCGGCATCGATTCTGCCGGCATTGCAGCCGAGTCAGCCGGCATTGCACCGTGATTCATCTTGGAGTGATCCATCGCCGGCATTGCTTCCGCGGGCATCGCTGCTTCGTCGGCCTTCATTTCCCCTTGGTTCATCCTGGAATGGTCCATGCCCGACATTGAATCTTGGGCGCCTTGCGCCTGAGCCGACAGGGGGGCGATGCTGAGTGTCGCCAGGATCAGTGCCAACCAGTTCTTCCGCGTATTCATGCCTGTGTTCCTCTCGAATTGGTCCATGTCTCAAGCCACCACCACTTCGCGGAACATGCCCGAGTGCATGTGAAACATCAGATGGCAATGCCAGGCCCAGCGTCCCAATGCATCTGCCGTAACGAGGAAGCTGATGCGCTGGGCAGGCTGCACCGAGAGGGTGTGGCGTCGTGCCTGGAACCGTCCCTCGGCGGTTTCCAGTTCGCTCCACAGGCCATGCATGTGCATGGGATGGGTCATCATCGTGTCGTTCTGCAGAATGACGCGAACCCGCTCTCCATGCTCGAAATGCACGGGCGTGCTGCCGCCGAATTCGAGTCCGTCGAATGACCAGACATAGCGTTCCATGTTGCCGGTCAGGTGCAATTCGATTTCACGTGCCGGCCCGCGCGTATCGAGCGGGCCGCCGATCGTGGCCAGATCCGCCAAGGTCAGCACCCTGCGGCCGTTGTTGCGTAAGCCGATGCCGGGGTCGTCGAGGTTGGTGCGCGGCGTATTGACGCGCATGTCCGTGCCTGGCCCGTATTCGGTCCGGGCGTGCCGGACTTCTTGCGTCGGTTTGGCGAGCGGGTTGCCGCCCATCATGTGCTGGCTGTGATCCATGGCCATGGCGCCATGATTCATCCCGGGCATGGCACCTTGCATGGGCATGGGCATCGCACCATGATCCATGCCCGGCATCGCGCCGTGGTCCATGCCCCCCATGTCGCCCATCATGTCGGCCATGGTCAGCCATTCGACCTTGTCCGTTGCCTGCACCGCTGCCTCCAGACCGGCACGCACTGCCAGCGTACCGCGCGCATAGCCACTCCGATCCATCGACTGGGCAAAGATCGTATGGGCATCATCCTTCGGCTCGACCAGCACGTCGTAAGTCTCGCCCGGCCCGAAGCGGAATTCATCGACCGAAACAGGTTCGACATTGACGCCATCGGACTGGACGACCGTCATTTTCAGGCCCGGAATGCGCACGTCGTAGAAAGAATTGGCCGCTCCGTTGATGAAACGCAGGCGCACCCGCTCGCCGGGGTTGAACAGCCCCGTCCAGTTGCCGGATGGCGTCGTGCCATTCATCAGGTAGGTATAGGTCGCGGCCGACAGATCGGCGAGATCGGTCGGATTCATGCGCATCTCGTTCCACATCCGGCGCTTGTCGAGCGCCGCCGCCATGCCGTCGCGGGAGACGTCGTCGAAGAAGTCGGCGACTGTCGGTTTGCTGAAGTTGTAGTAGTCGCTCTGCGCCTTCAGCTTGGCGAATACCCGTGCTGGATCCTCGTCCGTCCAATCGGACAAATGCACCACGTAGTCGCGATCCGCCCGGATGGTTTCGCCTTGGCGCGGCTCGACGATGATCGCGCCATACATGCCCGTTTGCTCCTGATGACCGGAATGCGAGTGGTACCAGTAGGTGCCGCTTTGCCGCAGTTGAAAACGGTAAGTGAAGGTTTCGCCCGGCGCGATGCCGCCGAAGCTGATGCCGGGAACGCCGTCCATCTGGTAGGGCAGGATGATGCCGTGCCAGTGAATCGAGGTGGATACCGCCAGGCGATTGGTAACCCGAATGGTCACGGTGTCGCCCTCGCGCAGGCGCAGCGTGGGGGCCGGTAGCGAACCGTTGATGGTGGTCGCCATGCGCTGACTGCCGGTGAAATTCGCCGGGGTTTCGGCGACGACGAGCTGGATGTCGGTGCCCGTTATGACGGGGGCGCTGCCCGTGGCAGTCATTCGTCCTGCATCGAAAGCGGCACGCACGAGGGGCGACATGCCGGCCAGCACGCCGCCCGCCGCCAGGCCCTGCACGAAACGCCGCCGAGCAGGGTGCGCCGGCAGGGCGCTCAGGAAAGGGGAAAGATTCATCTATTTATCCTTCAAGGTTCAATGACGCGCATAAGTGGCGGTGCTGCCGTCGGCGCGCACCAGCAACACCTCGTAGGGAACCTTCCCGGGCAGGTCCATGCCGGGTGCGCTCTGGGGCATGCCGGGCGAAACCAGGCCCTTCGCCTGCGGCTTCTCGGCGAGCAGCCGCTTGACGTCCTCCGCCGGAACGTGGCCCTCGACCAGATAGCCGCCGACCTCGGCGGTGTGGCAGGACCCCATGCCGACCGGCACGCCCAGTCGCTGCTTGTGCGGCGTGACGTCGTTCATTTCGTGGGTGACGACCTTGAAGCCGTTCGCCTTCATGTGATCGACCCACTTGCCGCAGCATCCGCAGGTCGGGCTTTTGTAAACTTCGACGGTAGGGAGGGCTCCCGCCGCCCAGACGGCGGGAGAGAACAGGGCAAGCAGGACGGCAGTGCGGATTGCGGATTTCATGCGGGACTCCTTTCTGATTCGACGAGTCCAGTATGAACTACTAACGCTAACGCCAGCCTGACTGCAACATTACATTTCTGTCACTTTGGGGCGAGACGGTGTGTCAGAAATAGTCGGCTATCGCGGCATGCAGTCTGCGGCGCAAGTCTGCATCGTTCGCAGCATCGAGTGCCGCGTACAAACCGCCGGCAATCGATCCGAAAGCATCGACCATCACGGGATCGAAATGCTTTCCCGAATCGCGCCTGAGAATTGACAGAGCCATTTCGGGAGGCATCGGCGCCTTGTAGGGGCGCGCCGAGACCAGCGCATCAAACACATCGACGACAGCGAACAGACGTGCGATTCTGGGAATCCGGTCACCCGCGAGCCCGTCGGGGTAACCCGTCCCATCGAGCTTTTCGTGATGATGCCGGATGACGTCTCCTGCCTTCGCCATCCACTCGTTGCCCGCGACAATGTCCAGACCATGCAGAACATGGGTTTTCATGATCTCGAACTCGTCTGCGGTCAGCCGTCCGGGTTTGAGCAAAATCGCATCCGGTATGCCGATCTTGCCGACGTCGTGGAGAAATGCCCCCGTAATGAGCTCTGCGATCTCGTCATGAGGCAAGCGCAAGGACTCAGCCAACGCAACCGCGTATAACGTGACGCGGTAATTGTGCGCATCTGTATCCGAATCGCGCTTGGCGATGGCGCTGCCAAGCGAAACCAGCAAGGAAAGATTGGATACCAAAAGCCGGGATGCCAGACCTGTGGCATGACGCAGCAGTCTCAACAGCACGGGATAGAGCGCGATGGCCGCGCCAAGCACCGCTACCACGACCATGCCGACGGTTCTGGAAATCTGCTCTCGCCATTGATCGAGCGTTGCGGCATCGGCGCGGTAGAACCCTTCGAGTTGCCCGACTTGCCGGCCCGCCGGGTCCGACAGGCGATGTTGCAAACGAATCAGGTAATCGGCCCCGATCGTAATCTGCTCATGCCAATAGTCCGATGTACTGACATTCTTTGTCCTTGGAAGTGCGCTTAGCCGAGATCGGGTGGATTCGGAGATATCTCCCCAGGCTTCATACCTTGGCCTTTCCCCCTCGCCATAAACGCGCAGCCCGACCAGATTGTCCTTCCTGAGCAACTCCTCGATTTCCCCGTGTTCGTTGCCCATCATGCCGCCGCCAAGCATTTGCATAGCCGACACCTGGAAATGGCGAACTGCGACTGCCACAGCGGCTGCGGCAGTCGCTTCGATTCGTCTCGATTCGAGCCAGTAAGCCCCGCCGCCGGCGAATACGCCCAGAAATGCTGCCGCCACAACAATCCGGAAGAGAAGTATGCGGTTCAGGTGGTGAATATTATGTGGAATGGACAAGGTATTACCTGGGTACTGAATTCAAACGACAAACCGGGATGTCGCTTTCTGAAGCGACTCCGCTACGGATACCACGTTCGACACAGAGGTCATCAGGCTGTTAACGGCCAAACTGTTCTGCCTGACTTTTTGTGAAACCGTGTCCACATTGCGCGCCACATCGTCGGTTGCCAGCCTTTGTTCATCGAGCGCACTTGATATTTCGCTGACCGAGGCAACAACACCCCGTGATCCAGCCTGAATGGCGGCCATGGAGCGTGCCGCATCGGCCGCCTTATCGACGCCATGGCTGACTCTTTGCGTGCCTTCGTCCATGCTCTCAACGGCCTGACAGGTAGTATTCTCAATCGAGCTGATCATCGAGCTGATTTCCTGCGTTGCCTGGGTCGTTCTTTCGGCCAGCTTCCTTACTTCATCGGCCACCACGGCAAATCCGCGCCCCTGCTCCCCGGCACGAGCTGCTTCGATTGCCGCGTTTAACGCAAGAAGATTCGTCTGATCAGCAATCTCCCGAATCGCGCCGACGATCTCGAATATCTGACGCGATGCCTCACCCAATCGAGCGACATGCGACGCAGCCGCAGTGACGGTTGCGGCAATTTCCTCCATTTCCCGCTTCGCATTGGAGACTGTACTTTCACCAAGTGTCGACAGATCCCCCGATTCGCATGCCCTGATTTCCGCATCCCTGGCACTTTCGGCAATCTTGCCAATCCTGGCGGTAATCCGGCTTACCGCTTCGCCCGTTTCTTCGGCAGCCTGGTTTTGCGCGACCGACGTGGCGGCGAGTTCGTGACTGGTGGTGGTCAACTCGCGCGCCGAATCAATCAGCGCATTCGATCCGTTGCGGACTTCAGCAACGGCATCGCGAATACTCTGCTGCATGCGCTTCATCGAAGCCATCAAACTGGTTTGGTCCCCGCTCGCCACGGAGACTTCGAAGTTCAGTTCCCCCGACGATATGCGCTGGGCAATCAGCGCGGCGGCATCGGGCTCGCCGCCCAGTTGCCGTAACAAACCGCGAATGATGAGAAAAGATATCAGCAACGAAAGCCCGCCACCAACCACGATCAGTGTGCCGAATATACTTATCGTCCGTACGTAGATTCCGTTGCCCTCTGTTATTGCACTTGAAGCCAATGAGCGGGCATGGTCTTCAATCTTGCGCAACAGATCGTCTGCCTTGGACAGAGGACTTACCTCGATCCCGAACACAAGATCATCAACCTCATGGCCTGCATTGTGGTTATTGGGATTGAAATTCTTGAGCGCTTCTCGATACCGCTTACCCATATCCAGGTGTTCGGCATGCAGCGATTCCGCAGATGAAACAGACATGCCTTGCGCGTTGAGTTTTTCAATACCCTTTTCAAGATAGCGAGATACTTGCACTTCCTCCGAATCAAACTCGGCAAGATGGCGGTTGAAGTTCTCGGTGCCATGACCGCGCAGCAGAATGTTTTTCCACGCGACGACCTGCGAGTGTAAATGAGATTGCGCGTGCTGAAAATCGACAAGTACCTCGATTTCGCTGCCCATGGATTTCAGCGCAATGCCCATCCCCCTGTTCAGATAGTTCAGTCCATAAAATCCCGCGCCTAGCCCGGATATTTCACCAGCCCTATGATTTGGGCGCGTAGATATGCTGGACGGGTTGATCGTGATGCGTGTGGAGGCATTTGATCAAATCTTGATCAAATAAGCGAATTTCAGACGGACTTCCCCCAACCCCCGAAGCTCACCATGTCGGGGACGCACTCGGTTGCGGCTATGGAGACGCCAAGGCGTTGGCGGCGATGAAGTAGATATCGCGCAGCGGATGGTGCGACGCCAGCAGGATGCGAATGCGCCGCGTATTGCGAATCACCGCCGCCCCGATCTTGAGCAGTTTTACGCGAATCGTCGCCGCCGTGGCCTTCGCCAGATCGGTGTGCCGGAGCGCGATCTCGCGCAGGCGTTGCATCAGCGTGTAAGCCAATGCCGAGAACAAGATGCGCAGCCAGTTGGCCAGGAACTTGTGGCAACTGGCGCGCGTACCGAACAGATCCAACTGGGTTTCCTTGATCCGGTTCTCGGCCTCGCCCCGCTGGCAGTAGAGGTCGTCATACAGCTCCTCGGCAGGACGGTCGAGGTTGGTCACGATGAAACGCGGATTGGTGCCCTGGACGCCAAACTCCAGGCGGGTGATCAGGCGTCGTTCCCGATCCCAGCTCTTGGCGGCGTAGGAGAATTGCCGGATCAGTCGCTGCTTGACCCCGGTGTCGTGGAAAGCCTGCGCCATCGTCTGCTCCCAGTCAGCTACGTGGCGATGCAGACGGGCATTCCTCGCCATCCCGATGATGTAGCCGACGCCGTGGCGTTCGCACCAGCGGATCAGGCGCTGGCGGCAGAATCCCGAATCCCCGCGCACAATGATCCGCAGGGCCGGCCAGGTCTGGCGTAGCCGGGTCACGATCAGCTTGATTACGGCGGCCGCATGCTTGGCACCGTCGATCCGGCTGCGGCGCAGGACGCAGGCGAGCATGGCCTTGCCAGCGAACACATACAGGGGCAGGTAGCAGTAGTGGTCGTAGTAGGCGTGGAACTCGGTCTGTTCCTGTTCCCCGTGCAGCGGGATGTCGGAGGCGTCGATGTCCAGCACCAGTTCCTCCGGACAGGTCGCCTGGCTAGCAATGAACTGGTCGACCAGTACCCGGTTCAAGGCCACGATGTCCGATCGCGTGGCCCGCTGCTCCAGCCGACACAGGGTCGGGCTGCTGCCCAATTCATCACCCGTGCCGACGGCGGTTTGCATCAGCGGGTCGTTGCGCAGGGCGGCATGGTCGTTCAGATCCTCGTACCCGCAGCACAGGGCATACAGGCGCTGGGCGACCAGGTCGCGCATCCCATGCGTGATGCGATCCTGATCCCGTGGGTCGTGCAGTGCTTCCGCTACCGCACGTGACAATCCAATGCGCCGGTCGACTTGCCGCAGCAGCATCAGGCCGCCATCGGAACTGAGCGCGCCACCCTCAAAATTCGCCTCAATCGTGCAACGACCCAGGCGCCCAAACTCCATGTCCCCACGCGTACAATTTGGCATCGGCGGAATACTCCGTTAACCCTGTCTCGACACCAGTATTAACGCGCCTCACGGCGATTCCGCCGACCTACTTTCGTGAAATATTCGGGCTAGCAGTGAAAGCATTGTGCATAAACTCAATGCTGCCAGCAGCCAAAGGCGAACGCTTGCTTTTTTGAACATTCAAAGCTCCCCTAAAAGTATGCCATGCAGTCCGAACCCGGCCAATAGACCATGTGCAACGATGTCCAGGGTTACGCTCCTGGAGTGGTGTGCCGTGCAATCGTGCCACGGTCTGCTACCGAGGATGCATCGATCATCGCGGGCACCACCCGGTTGCGTCCGTCCGCCTTGGCGTGGTACAGACGCTCGTCAGCCCGTGCAATCAGTTGTTCCGCACTTGTTCCATCTTCGGGAAACGTCGCAACCCCGATGCTGACGGTTACCTGGCCGCCCGGGCCTGCGCCGTCGGAGAAATGCTGTTCGATGGCGCTCCGCAGCTTTTCGGCGGCCGTCACTCCCGCACCAAGTGCCGTCTCGGGAAGGATCACCACGAACTCCTCACCGCCGTACCGGGCAATGCGATCTTCCGCGCGGGTGTTCTGCCGCATAACCTGCGTCAGCGCACGAAGCAGCTGATCACCGGCCTGGTGGCCCTTGGTGTCATTGAAACGTTTGAAATGGTCGATATCGATCATGGCGATGGTCATTGATCGCCCGTGGCGTCCGGTACGGCCCAGTTCCTCCTCCAGAGCACTATCGAGATAACGGCGGTTGAACACGCCGGTAAGTCCGTCAGTGATCGCCATGCGTTCCGCATCCGAGAGGAAAGCCTGGATGATCCGTTCGAGATAAAGCAGACCGACTACGCTGAAAAGTACAGTGAGACCCAGTTGCGCAAAGAACAGGCCCTCGGTCCAGAATTGGATACGATGGGCTGACTGCGCCGCCTGCTCTATGTCCGCTCTGTGCCGCAAATGCAGATCGGAATAGAAATGAAAAAAGGTGCTGTCGAAAAGTTTTTGCGCATGTGCCAGCCCCGATCTGTCCGCTCCCCCGGGTGGGGATGACACCACGCCACCGAGAATCAGGCTGTAGGCTTCGAAATCGGTCTCCAGCTTGCCCGATGCGTTCGATCCGTGTCGCGTCCCCAGCACAGGGAGGGCGGACCGCGCAACATCCAGTTCGCGGACGAAGTCAGTCCGAAGCGACTCGTTGCCGGTCTCGGCGTAGCGGGTGGCGGCCATCAGCATCAAATGCAGCGCCGAGTGAAATTTCTCCGATGCATGCATTTGCTCGGCGATGGCCGCCGCAGACAATAATTGGTCATGGAGCCGGATTATGCTGCTGCGATATACCATCTGAGAGGCGATGAATGCCGTCAACAACATCAGGATGCCTGCCCCCCACTTTGTTCGGAACGTGGTCTTTTTCATCGGGCCGAGTATAGGCGGACGCAGTGCCTCAATTCTTTCCTATCACGAAATGAGTCCCTTCAACGCCGCGTTCAACGGCTCACCCTGCTCAGTGCGAGTGTCCGGAATGTCCGTCCTGAGCCGACTGCATCGGCACAGCCAGCGGCGTGAAGCGCGCCTGCTCGGGCGACTTGCCCGGCAGCGTTACTGACACGATTGCCTTCATGTCCGGCGTCGAGGCGTAGGCGCCCGAGCCCTTCAGCCGGTTGTCGCCATCCGGTAGCAGGTTAACGGTGGCCTTGGCCTTGCCGGAGAGGATGGTTGCCGTGCCCTTCGCGCCCACCGTCGGCACCTTCGTGCCGGCATGGTCGGTGACATAGACGACCACCGGGTTGTCTTTCGCTTCCTGGCTGTCCTTGCTCACCACCAGCTCGAAGTGGTACACCCCTGCCATGCGCAGCTGACCGCCGTTGGCGGATTTCTGCGTATCGAGGTATTCGTCGGTATGGGCGAAAGCGGTAGAAGCGATCAGGGCGGCGGCGAGGAAGGGAATGAACTTCATGGTGTGTCTCCTTGGGTTGAACGAGGGTCAGAAACTTTCGGTATCGCGGTTTTCCAGCAGGCGCTGCAGCGGCTTTTCGCCCCACAGCCAGAACATCAGCGGTGTCAAAACGGTGTCGAGCAGGGTCGAACTCACCAGGCCGCCGAAGATGACGACTGCCACCGGGTGCAAGACTTCCTTGCCCGGGGCGTCGGCGGAGAGCAGCAGCGGCATCAGTGCGAAGGCGGCCACCAGCGCGGTCATCAGCACCGGGGTAAGGCGTTCGAGCGAGCCGCGCACGATCATGTGCTGGCCGAAGGTTTCGCCTTCGAAGGCGCACAGGTTGATGTAATGGCTGATCTTGAGAATGCCGTTGCGCGTGGCGATGCCCGTCAGCGTGATGAAGCCGACCAGCGCCGCCACCGATAGCGGCTGCCCGGAAATCCACAGCGCGATCACGCTGCCGATCAGCGCCAGCGGGATGTTGCCCATGATGATCAGGGTCAGCGCCATCGAGCGATAGCGGCTGTACAGCACCATGAAGATCATCGTCAGCGACACCAGCGCAAGCAAGGTGATCAGCCTGGCCGCCTGCTCCTGCGCCTGGAACTGGCCTTCGAGCGCGGTGAAATAGCCCTCGGGCAAGGGCTTGGCGGCCAGTTCGGCGCGGATGTCGGCGATCACCTTGGACATGTCGCGGCCGTCGGTGTTGGCGGAAAGCACGATGCGTCGGCGCGAGTTCTCGCGGCTGACCTGGTTGGGGCCGTCGCTTTCCTCGACGCTCGCGATCTTGGACAGGGGCACGTAGCCGGTCGGCGTCTCGATCAGCAGGTCGGCCAATGCCTGCGGCCCGCGCGCGGACTCCGGCAAGCGCACCAGCAGGTCGAAGCGGCGGTTGCCTTCGATGATCTGGGTGATTTTCTCGCCCTCGATCATCTGCTCCAGACCGCGCAGCAGGTTGCCGGGCGCCACGCCGTAGCGTGCCGCCTGCTCGTAGTCGAGGCGGATCTTGACCTGCGGGATCAGCACCTGTTTTTCGATTTGCAAGTCGGTGATGCCAGGAATCCGCGCCAGCCTGTCGCGCATCCCGGCTGCCAGACCGCGCAGGGTATCGAGGTCATCACCATAGATCTTCAGCGCGATCTGCGCGCGCACGCCGGACAGCAGGTGGTCGAGCCGGTGCGAAATCGGCTGGCCGACGTTGGAGGCGGCCGGCAGGCTGGCCAGGCGCTGGCGGATGTCGGCGATGATCTGCTCGCGGTTACGCTCGGACGCCTTGAGATCCACATCCATCTCGGTGTAGTGCACGCCTTCCGCATGCTCGTCCAACTCGGCACGGCCGGTACGCCGCCCGACCTGCGTGACTTCAGGGACTTGCATCACCAGCTGCTCGGCCAGGGTGCCGATGCTGTTGGATTCGGCTAGCGAGGTGCCGGGGTTGAGCAGGACATTGACCGTCAGCGTGCCCTCGTTGAACGGCGGCAGGAAGGAACGCGGGAAGAAGGGCACGCTGGCGCCCACCAGCAGCACCACGCCCAATGCGCCCGCCAGCAGGCTGCGTGCGCGGCCGAACGACCAGTGCAGCAGCTTCGCATCCCAGCGCTTGAGCCAGATCACCAACGGGCTGTCGCCGGCGTGCAGCTGCTTCATCTGAGGCAAGAGGTAATAGGCCATCACCGGCGTCAGCGTCACCGAGACAATCATGCTGGCGAGAATCGAGACGATGTAGGCGATGCCGAGCGGGGTAAACAACCGCCCCTCGATACCGGGCAGGACGAACAGCGGCACGAACACCAGAACGATGATCACGGTCGCATAGACGATGGCGGAGCGCACTTCCAGCGTCGCGGCGGCGATGACTTCGGCCACGGGACGCGGCGAATCCATGGTCCGGTTCAGCTTCAGGCGCCGCAGCACGTTCTCCACACCGACTACCGCGTCATCCACCAGCTCGCCGATGGCGATGGCCAGTCCGCCCAGCGTCATGGTGTTGATCGACAGGCCGAAGTAATGGAAGACCAGCGCCGTGACCAGCAGCGACACCGGAATCGCCATCAGCGAAATCAGCGTGGTGCGCACGTTGAGCAGGAACATGAAGAGGATCACGGCGACCAGGATGGCGCCGTCGCGCAGTGCCTCCTCGACGTTGGTCACCGAGTGCTCGATGAAGTCGGCCTGTTTGAACAGGAAGGACGGCGTCTCGAAACCTTCAGGCAGACTCTTGCCGAGCTCGGTGATCGCCTTCTCGACCTCGCGGGTCAGCTGGACGCTGTCGGCAGCCGGCTGTTTCTGCACCGAGAGGATGACCGCCGGCTTGCCCTTGTAGCTGCCGTCGCCGCGCTTGATGGCCGGCGCCAGTTTCACGTCCGCCACCTGCTTGAGCAGGATCGGCTGGCTGTTCTTCACGCTCACCACCAGATTCTGCAAATCCTCGATGCGCGAACTGCGGCCGATCTGGCGGATCAGCCATTCGCGGCCCTGGGCTTCGAGAAAGCCGCCGCTGGTGTTGGCGCCGAAGTCGCGCAGCGCGGCTTCCAGCTTCTCGCGCTCGATGCCCAATGCCTGCAACTGCGCCGGTTTGATCTCGACGCGGTATTGCCGCACTTCGCCGCCGATCGGGATGACCTGGGCGACGCCGGGAATCGTCAGCAGTCGTGGACGCATCACCCAGTCCGCGTATTCGCGGACTGTCATCGGGCTGATCTTGTCGGGATCGGCCGGCAACGCAATCAGCAGGATTTCGCCCATGATCGACGAGATCGGCCCGAGTTGCGGAACGATGCCGGGTGGCAGGGCTTCGCGCACCAGATTCAGCCGTTCGGCGATCTGCTGGCGGTTGCGGTAGATGTCCGAACCCCATTCGAACTCGACATAGATGATCGACAGTCCGATCCCCGACACCGAACGCACGCGGGTCACGCCCGGCATGCCGTTCATGCTCGACTCGACCGGGAAGGTCACCAGTTGTTCGACTTCTTCCGGGGCCATGCCGCCGGCCTCGGTCATCAGCGTTACGGTCGGTTTGTTGAGATCGGGGAAGACGTCGACCGGCATCTGGCGCAGCGTGATCGCGCCATAGATGATCAGCAGTAGCGAAATGCCGAGAACGATCAGCCGCTGCTTGAGCGCGGCGTGAATGATGTAGTCAAACATGTCAGCGCACCTGCGAGAGCAGTCCGGCGCCGACGGTCACCACGCGGTCACCGTCATGCAGGCCATCGAGGATGGCGACGTTGGCGGCATCGAGCGACTGGTGCCGAATCTTGCGGGCCACGAAACGCTCAGCCTCGGTATGGACCCAGACCGCCGTCTCGCCAGCGCCGACTTTTGTCAGCGCCGTCCGGGGCGCGGTTGCGCCCTTGACGCCTTGCTCGGTACGGGCGATCACTTTGACCGGCTGACCAACGGCGACTGCCGCATTCCGGTTGGTAATGCGAAACAGCAGGGGCAAAGCCTGTTCGCGCAGTTGCTGGCCGCCGCCGACGAACTTGAGTTCCAGCGCCGTCTGGTCCGCCAGGGCGCTGGCGGAAACCAGCGTCTTGGCGATGCCGACGTCGTAGGCCAGCGCTTCCACGGCAAGACGGGCAGGATCGACGATCTCGAACAACACATCTTTGGCATCGACCACCTGTCCGGCCAGCAGATGATGAGAGGCGCTGACGATGCCGGCCACCGGCGCCACCAGCGGCTCGGCGGAGTCGATGCTGGCGCGGACGTAAGCGCGCCGTTGCTGCAAAGCGCTGTGCTCGATGCGCGCGGCCTCGATCTCTTTCTGCGGCACGGCGCCTTCGAGTTGCTCAAAACGTTTCATCTTGCCCTCGGCGATGGCCAGTTGCGCTTCGAGTTCGGCAAGGCTGGCCTTCTGGTTGCCGCGCTCGATGGCGCCGCTGACCGGGCGCAGGTAGGCCAGGACTTCGCCCTTGACAACTTTTCTTCCGGCCGTCGGCATGCCTTTCGGGCCGGGAATCACGCTGCCGGCGAACATGGCCTGGACCCGGCCGCTGGTTTCCGGATCGGGAATGATCCGGCCGTTCAGTTCGACCGTTGCCGCCAGTTCGGCGATGCGCACCGGCTGGGTGCGCAAACCTAGCTGACGTTGCACCGGCTTCGGCACGAACAGGCTGCCGTCGGCCAGCCGCTGGGGCGCTGCGGCCACCCCGGCTGCACCCATCGTTCCCGCCACCGACACGGCGGCAGGCGCCTTCTTCTTGGCGTCCTGGCTGTGATCTTCGTCACCGTGAGCCAAGGCTGTTCCCGTGACCAACCCCAGAGCCAGTGCGGCCACCAGACTATGCATATCAATTTTGCGCATCATCAAATCCCTTTCTTGGCGCGCCCGTGGCCCCATATGCGACGCCGAACGACAAACAATATTCCGGTGACCAGAAGCAAGACTCCGGACAGCGCCCAGACGACCCACTCGCTCCAGCCGTGCGTATGCACCACGTTGGCCACGGACGCGGAGGTATCCAGCGTGGCGGTAAGAAGATCGACGCTATCGCCGGCCTCGACGCTGATGGTCAGCGGATGCTTGGCCGGCGGCAGGGGTGTGGCGACATCGAGCACATAGGTTCCGGGCGCGGTTTCGCTGGCCACGCCCTTCAGCCCCGCACCCTCGATCTCCACCTTGGCCTGTGCCACGGGTTCGTTGCTGGCGAAGCGATCCACATACACCACCAGCTTTTTGCCTTCGAGCGAGGTAACAACCTCGAACTCCTCGGTCGCGGCGGCGGCACGTGGCTCGACCGCCTGGGTGACGGACGGCGGCGGTGCGCCGTGGTCCTCCCCGCCGTGGCCGAAGGCCGAAAAAGCTACGGAAAATAGAGCAACGGCAACGGCATGTCTCACGGCAACACTCCCTGAGCTTGGTTTAATCGCGATATCGCGGCGGCGCGGGCCACACGCTGACGGTCGAAAAATGCATCCGCATCGAAGGCGGCGGCCCGGATGCGCAGCAAGGTTGCCAGATCGGATTCGCCCAGCGAAAAGGCTTTCTCGGCAAGACGCAGGTTCTCGGCCGAAAGTTGACGGCGTTCCTGCGCCATGGCCAGTTGGCGTTCCGCTGCCTGCAAATTGCGTTGTGCGCGCTCCGCGTCGAGCCGGACCCGGGTCTGAGTACGCAGCAGTTCGGCATCGGCCTGGTTCGCCTCGGCCTGTGCCGCCGATGTTTCCCGGCGCACTTGGGAACCGGAGGAGAACGGAATCTTGAGCTTGATGCCGACGCTGTTGGAGTAGGCTTCGGCGAAGTCGCCGCGCTCGCGTACAACCCGCAGCGCCAACTCCGGCGCGGCACGGCGCGATTCATCCGCGACCTGGACGCGCGCACGGGCGCTGCGTGCGACGGCGGCGGTAGACGTCAGCAATGGATGCGTTTCGGCTGAGTCGCCAGCCTCACCGACAACTCGCCGCGTCGTCGGCGACTCTTCGTCCAGAATCTTCGGGGCGGGAGAACCGATCAGGGTTTGCACGGCCTGCTCGGCCTGGAGCAGTGTCGCTTCCGTCTCAACCAACTCGGCACTCGCGGCATGGGTCTCGGTTTGCGCGAGGTTGGCGTCGATCCGCGACAGTTCGCCAACCTTGTAGCGCCGCATGACGTCGGTTTCCAGCGCACGGGCGGTTTCCAGGCGACGTGCCGCCAATATCCTGGCGCTGCGTGCCGTCGCCAGCGCCCACCACGCTTCCCGCAATTCGCCGCTGACCTCCAAGCGCACGGCAGAACGTCGGGCAACGGCTTCGTCGATGCGGCTTGCGGCCTCGGCTTCACGCGCTGCTTTCTGGCCGGGCAGCCACAGCGGCACCGCCAGTTCGACCTCATATTCCTGCTTACCCTGATTGCGGTTGAACCGGTCGTTCAGGTTGCCGATGCTGACCGAGCCGGGCTCGGGCGTCAGTCCGGTCGCGACATCCTGCGCAGCGCGCGCTTCGGCCTCGCGGGCATCCAGTCCCGCCGCCTGGGGATTCAAACGCCAGGCCTGTTCCACGGCGATCGCCAGTCCGGATTTCGGCGTTTCTGCCGCTTGCACGGAAAGACCGGCAAGCAGCCCGGCGGCGCACACCGCCATCAGTTTCAGTTGGCGAGAGACGATGGCTTTCATGTCTGTCGCGAAGAGAGGGGCAGGAATACGCGACGGCTTGCGGCGTCCTGACGATTTTGAGTATGAGTTTCCACAGCATTCGCTCCTTTTCGACGATGAGCGAATTCTGCGCAACCTCACCTAACGTCATGCTGACCGCCAGATTACATTTCGGTAATCTTGCGGGATTGCCCATGTTGCCAGCGCAGAATGGCGCAAATCGCAACACGGGAGAATGCACATGAAAATACTGGTCGTCGAAGACGAGATCAAAACCGGGGATTACCTGAGGCAAGGCCTGGCCGAGGCCGGGTTCGTCGTTGACCTGGCACGCGATGGCCTGGATGGACTGCATCTCGCGCTGACGGATGCCTATGACCTGGCGATACTGGATGTCATGCTGCCCGGCATCGATGGCTGGGCAGTGCTGCAGGGCATTCGCAAGGCCGGCAAGGACATGCCGGTGTTGTTCCTGACGGCCCGCGACCAGGTGCAGGACCGCGTGCATGGCCTGGAACTGGGGGCCGACGATTACATGGTCAAGCCATTCGCCTTCGCGGAACTGTTGGCGCGTGTGCGCATCCATCTGCGGCGCGGTAACAAGGCGAAGGAGTCCGAGTATCTACGCATCGCCGATCTCGAACTCGACCTGATGCGGCGTCGTGTCACACGATCCGGCAAGCGCATTGATCTGACCGCCAAGGAATTCGCCTTGCTGGAACTGCTGCTGCGTCGCCAGGGCGAAGTGTTACCACGCTCGCTGATTGCCTCGCAGGTCTGGGACATGAACTTCGACAGCGATTCCAACGTGATCGAAGTTGCGATGCGCCGCCTTCGAGCAAAAGTCGACGATCCCTACGAACCCAAGCTGATCCGCACCGTTCGCGGTATGGGTTATGTGCTGGAGATCACTGAGTGAAGCCTGCCGGACGCAAATCCATCACTTTCCGACTGACGCTGCTGTTCGCTTCGGCGTCGACCGTCGTCCTGCTCGCGCTTGGGCTGTTGATCGGCAATTCGGTCGAGCACCATTTCGAAGAGCAGGACATGGAGGTGCTGAACGGAAAACTGGAACTGGCCAGATACGCACTGGAAAAGGTGCATTCGCAAAGCGATCTGGATGCCGTGCCGCAACAACTGGATGACTCCCTGGTGGGGCATCACGGGCTGGCGGTCGTAGTGGTGGCGCCATCGGGGCAAACCCTGTTCGTCACCAGCGGAGCCGAGTTTCCGCAAACCTTGCTTGCGCGAACTTCCGAAATTGAAAGCACGCGTCCGATCATCTGGAAATCGAAGGATGGCGTACCGCTGCGCGGGATTTCAGAAATGGTCCGAACCGGCATCAAGGGGGCAAGACCAGCCGTCGTTGCCGTGGCGACGGACATCTCCCACCACGAACATTTCATGAGCTCGTTCCGGACCACGCTATGGTCGGTTGTCGTCCTCGCCGCGTTCATCACCGGGCTGCTCGGCTGGATGGCGGCCAGGCGCGGGCTGGCGCCCTTGCACGCGATCAAACAGGAGGCCGCGGCCATTACGGCGGATCGACTGCATTCCCGACTGCCGACCGAATCTATCCCGGTCGAGCTGGTGGATCTGGCCGAAACGCTGAACCAGATGCTGGCCCGCCTGGAGGATTCCTTCCGGCGCTTGTCGGATTTTTCTTCGGACATCGCCCACGAGTTGCGAACACCGGTCAGCAACCTGCTGACGCAGACCCAGGTCATGCTGTCGCGTGCCAGGACGATAGATGAGTACCAGGATGTTCTTGCGTCCAACGCCGAGGAACTGGAACGCATGGCGAAAATGATCGCCGACATGCTGTTCCTCGCCAAGGCCGACAACGACCTGGTGGTTCCCAATCTCGAAGCCGTCGATCTTCGGGCAGAGGCGGAAGGACTGGCGTCATTCTATGAGGCGGTCGCCGACGAGAACGGCGTCACCTTGTCTGTCGACGGAAGCGCCACCGTCAGTGGAGATCGCCTGATGCTGCGCCGAGCGATGGGCAATTTGCTATCAAATGCCTTCGGGCATACACCCCGAGGGGGTTATGTGCGAATTCAGATTGGCATCAATGACGATCAAATGGCAACGATCCGGGTTGAAAATTCTGGTGAAACGATCTCGCCTGAACATCTGCCGCGTCTCTTCGACCGGTTCTACCGGGCCGATCCTTCCCGAAAACGCCTTGCGGATGGGGTCGGGCTAGGGCTGGCGATCACACGCTCGATTATCCAAGCACATGGTGGCATTGCGTCAGTTCGGTCAACCGCTGGCGTCACTACGTTTGAACTGCAAATTCCGGTCTAGCGTTTCACAAACGGCTATTCGTTGGCAATGTTTTCTGGCCGGAACCGTATCACTGACGTCTGGGTTGCTACGCTTCATCGCCCTGTTTTCCGCCTTTGTGGACACTCCGCACGTGGCCGACGTTCTTCACCGACGTCTTTCTGGAATTCTGCGTCAGTTCATTGAGGATTCCACAGTGCTCGGCGTCGCGCGCTTCCTGGCAAAGGTCGCGCAGGTCCCGTAGCTGGCGCTCCAGTTGCCGTAGTTCTCGAATACGGCTGCTAACGTGGCCGACATGCTGATCGAGCAGTTCATTGACCGCGCCGCAGTTCTCCGCCGGCGAGTCCTTGAAGCGCAACAGGACTCGAATGTCGTCAAGCGTCATGTCCAGACTGCGGCAATTGCGAATGAAGGACAGCCGCTCGGCGTGGGCATTGCCATACACGCGGAAGTTCCCCTCCGTGCGAGCGGTTTCCGGCAGTAAGCCCTCATGCTCGTAATAGCGAATAGTCTCGACTTGCGTCCCGGTCAACCGGGCAAGCTCTCCGATTTTCATGTGTATGACGCCCCCCTTCAACATTCGCAAACAACCCGTCCGGCGCATGGATTGTAACCACTTGACTCTATAGCCGCTATAGGGTTTTAAATGAAGGCTCTTCAGGAGAAACATCATGACGCAGCCTTCACCACACTATCAAGCTCAGGCGGAATCAACGTGTGGATGCGCTCGCGGATGTTCAGCGGTAGCCCCGGCGGCAAACGTCGAGCCAACCCGAACCGGCGCAACGGTATTGCTGATTCCGACGATGGATTGTCCCTCCGAGGAAAACGACATCCGGCGCGCCTTGGGGGCCATCGAGGGAATCCGTTCCCTCGGCTTCCAGCTGTCGGCGCGCACGCTGAGCATCGATGCCGGCGAAGATGCGATCGCGGAAGCGATAGCCGCCATTCGCCGGGCTGGATTCGAGCCCAAGGCGGTAACACAGGATTCCGCCGGGGTTTCTCCTTTGCATCCCTCTGGCATGGGCTCTGGCTTCGGGCGGGTAGTGCTGGCGTTGCTGCTGGCCATTGGCGCGGAAGCGCTGGACTATTTCGCACCCGACACCGTGCTCCTCAAGGGGCTGGGCATGGCGATGGCCGCCGCCGCAATAAGTCTGTCGGGGTTTTCGACCTACAGCAAGGGCTTGGCGGCACTGCGGCGCGGACAGTTGAACATGAACGCGTTGATGGGCGTCGCGGTAACCGGCGCATTCCTCATTGGCCAATGGCCCGAGGCGGCCATGGTCATGGCCCTGTACGCCCTTGCCGAGCTGATCGAGGCGCGTTCCGTGGATCGGGCACGCAATGCGATCAAGAGTCTGCTGTCGCTGACACCGGATACCGCCGAAGTTCGACAAGCCGACGGGCAATGGCGTGAGCTTGCCGCCGCTAAGGTGGCGCTTGGGGAAACAGCCCGGGTCAAGCCGGGAGCCCGCATTCCTCTCGATGGCCGGGTGACAGCGGGCAACAGCGCCGTCAATCAGGCACCGGTGACCGGCGAAAGCATTCCGGTCGACAAGACGATTGGCGATCCGGTCTTCGCCGGCACCATCAACAAGACCGGCATCCTGGAGTTCGAAGTCACGGCCGCCGCCGACAACACCACCTTGGCCCGGATCATCCATGCGGTCGAGCAGGCCCAGGGAACGCGCGCGCCGACCCAGCGTTTCGTCGATCGCTTCGCGGCCATCTACACGCCCGCCGTTTTCCTTGTCGCGGTGGCCGTGGCTGCGCTTGGCCCCTGGCTATTCGACTGGGGCTGGACACAGTCGCTCTACAAGGCGTTGGTGCTGCTGGTCATTGCCTGTCCCTGCGCGCTGGTGATCGCCACCCCGGTTACCGTGGTCAGCGGGCTGGCCGCAGCGGCGCGACGCGGCATTCTGATCAAGGGCGGCGTCTACCTAGAAGAGGCCCGCAAATTGCGCGCGATTGCCCTGGACAAGACGGGCACCATCACCGAGGGTAAACCGCGCCTGGTAGCGACCGAGGTACTGCCGTCATCCGTGCCGGAATCGCAGGTTCTTTTTTGGGCGGCAAGCCTGGCCGGGCACTCCGATCATCCGGTGGCGAAGGCGATCGCCAGCGGTCTGAATCTGCCGGAATACGGCCTGACCGATTTCGTTGCTCTGGCTGGACGCGGAGTTGAGGCGCGCACCGATGGTCGCAAGATGACCCTGGGCAACCATCGCTTGATCGAGGAGCGAGGCCTGTGCAGCGCCGAGATCGAGGCCCGCTTGAACATTCATGAAACGCAAGGCCGCAGCGTGACGCTGTTGGCATCGGAACAGCAGGTGCTGGCAATCTTCGCGGTAGCCGACACCATCAAGGAAAGCTCGCGCGAGGCATTGGCTGAGCTGCATCAGCTCGGCGTCGCTTCCGTGATGCTGACCGGCGACAACAGTGCGACGGCCGGCACGATCGCCAAACAGGCGGGCATCGACGATGCGCGCGGCAACCTGCTGCCCGAGGACAAGCTGACGGCCATCGAGGAAATGCAGCGCCGCTATGGCGCTACGGCGATGACCGGGGATGGTATCAACGATGCGCCGGCACTGGCCCGTGCCGACATCGGCGTGGCTATGGGGGCGGCGGGCACGGATACGGCCATGGAAGCGGCCGATGTGGTGATCATGAACGACGATCTGCGACGCATCCCGGAAACCATCCGTCTATCCCGGAGCGTGCATTCCATTCTCTGGCAGAACATCGTGCTGGCCTTGGGTATCAAGGCGGTATTCATGGTGCTGGCGATTGCTGGCAGCGCCACCATGTGGATGGCGGTGTTCGCCGACATGGGGGCCAGCCTGCTGGTGGTATTCAACGGATTGAGATTGCTGCGGCGATGACATTCAGGCAATTCTTCTACGATTGGAACGGCCTGAATGTGGCGTGGTTCGGAGCGATCAACCAGGCGACGCCGGATTGGCTTGCGCCCCTTGCCCAGGTTGGCAGCGCACTCGGCAGTTACTGGAGCGGGCCGTTCTTGCTGGTCGTGCTGTTGCTTTGGTCCCGGCGCTTGAATGCTGCGACCGCAACGAAAACAGCGGCATTGGCGTTACGAACTCAGGCACGACGCTTTGCGCTCGGCTTCGCACTGGCGTGGCTGGGCGTTGCGATGCTGAAGCTGATTACGGATTTTCCCCGGCCCGTGGCAGCGCTGCCCGATTTGGTACGGATCATCGGCGAGCCAGAATTGCAGTACAGTTTTCCCAGCGGGCATGCAGCCTATGCCATGCTCGCAGCCACAAGCCTGTGGCCGCTTGCGTCCCGCCGCGTTCGAGCGCTGCTGGTGGCGTGGCTGGCATGGGTGGCGTGGTCGCGCATCGCTGTCGGCGCACACTTCCCGGCGGACGTGTTTGCCGGCTTCCTGATTGGAGGATTGGCGGCGTGGATCGCGCGGCTTGCCTCGGGGACACGGTGGGTCTGGTGGTGCACCGCGCTGGCCATCGCCCTGCTCGATCAGGGAACCAAGCAACTCGTCGAGGCCAGGCTGGAGTATGCCCAAGTCATTCCGGTGACAGCCTTCTTCAATCTTGTTCATGTAGGGAACACCGGCGCGGCATTCAGCCTTCTGGCCAACGCAGGCGGTTGGCAGCGCTGGTTCTTCATTGCGCTGGCGACCGGTATTTCGGCGTGGCTCGCCTTGGCATTGCTCAAGCCGCGCCAGCAACCGGAGGCCGCCGCGTACTGCCTGATTCTGGGTGGCGCAGTGGGAAACCTGGCCGACCGCGTATTTCGCGGTTACGTCGTCGATTCACTCGACGTTCATTGGGGTGGCTGGCACTGGCCGGCTTTCAATTTTGCCGACCTTGCAATCACGCTCGGCGTCGGACTTTTTCTCGCTGCCGGCAGCGTTTGCCGGAGTCCCGGACATGGAGCTACAACTTGATGAAGCCGCGTATTGTTATATCGAAGGCAGCGGCAACGAGCCTGCTTGCCATTTTTGCCATGGTTCGGCCCGCATTGGCGGCGCAGGAGCAACCGCTGCCGCCGGAACAAGCCTTCGTTGTCACCGCAAAGCACAAAAGCGCCAACGTGATCGGCGTGGAAATCATTCCGGCGAAAAAGCATTATCTGTACAAAAGCAAGACCCGCTTTGCCTTGAAGAATTCACCAGGCGTCGGCATCCGGGACGTTGTCCTGTCGTCCGGCGAAATCAAGGACGACCCCTTCTTCGGGCGAATCGAGGTCTACAAGGAAACGGTTCGCGCGGACATCGCGCTGGACAGGAAGCCATCGGCCGGCGGGATGACGCTGATTGCCTATTTCCAGGGCTGCAACGAAGCGTTGGGTATCTGTTATCCGCCGCTGGAACGAAGCATCGAACTGAAATTTTCCCGCTGAGATTTTTTTACCGTCAATTTTTATTCCGATTCAGGAGATTCAATGAGCACACTGGGAACCGAACGCGTCGTGAGCGTCCATCACTGGAACGACTCCCTGTTTACCTTCCGCACCACGCGCGATCAGAGTTTGCGTTTCACCAATGGTCAGTTCGTGATGATCGGCATGGAAGTCAATGGCAAGCCGCTGATGCGCGCCTACAGCATTGCCAGCGCAAATTATGAAGAGCATCTAGAGTTCTTCAGCATCAAGGCCCAGAATGGGCCGCTGACATCGCGCTTGCAGCATCTGAAAGTGGGCGACCCCCTGCTGGTTAGCAAAAAGCCCACCGGAACACTGGTATTGCGCGATCTCAAACCCGGCCGGCGACTGTTCATGTTCGCCACCGGCACCGGACTGGCCCCGTTCATGAGCCTGATTCACGACCCTGAAACCTATGAGCGCTTCGAGAAGGTGATCCTGATCCACGGCGTGCGCTGGACCAACGAACTGGCCTATCACGACTACATCGAGGAAGACCTCAAGGAACACGAATACCTGGGTGAGCTCATCCGCGACAAGTTGATTTATTACCCGACGGTAACGCGCGAACCTTTCCGCAACGAAGGACGGCAAACCGAACTGATCCTGTCGGGCAAGCTCTTTGATGATCTTGGTGAGCCACCACTCGACCCGGCCACCGACCGCGGAATGATCTGCGGCAGTCCGGCAATGTTGAAGGAAATCTCGTCGATGCTGAATGGCTTCGGGTTCCAGATTTCACCGCATATCGGTGTCGCTGGCGACTACGTCATCGAGCGGGCGTTTGTCGAACAGTGACTGACTATCCCTACGTTTGACCGCATAGAACTTCTCGGCCGATGAACCTGCCCACCGGCCAGTACAAGAAAGGGCTAGGCAATGGCGCCACGGGCTACCAAGTCAATATCCCGCTCAGCGTCGATCTCGCCGACAAATGGGTCAGCCATTGGAATGCCGGCGCCACCTATACGCCCAAGGCCCGCGAGGCATCTGGCGTGAGAGCGGATATTCGCGGCACCAACCATGGCGCCAGTCTGGTGTACCTGCATTCGGAAACCCTGAACTTCCTGGTGGAGTACGTCAGGAACGAGAATCAGGCGGTTCAAGCCGACGGCTCGAAGGCCTGGGAAAAAACCGCCTTCCTCAATCCGGGCCTGCGCCACGCCACGAACTACGCATCCGGCTGGCAAATGGTTTCAGGGGTGAGTTTCCCCATAGGAGTGGGGCCGTCGAGGAAAGACAACGGCATTCTTTTCTATCTCTCTTTTGAGAAATAGGGCTCTCCCGTATTCCGCTGCGACCGCAGCAGTGGAATACATGTAACCGACTTCGTTCTGAACAGTCGATGCTGGCGGGTAATTAGTATGACTATTTCAGACGAAAATTCAGTTTGGCCTCCGGCTTTCCAGCCAGCGTGACGGCAACCGCCACACGCACGCCGACGCCCATCTTGAAACTCCCCTTGGCCACCAGCGTATTCGAGCCGGCCGGCTCGAATGTGGCGGCGATTTTCTCGCTACCGGCAACCACCGTCGCGGTTCCCTTTGCGCCGGCGGTCGCCACCGGTTTGCCATCGTGGGCGACGTAGAGAGTCAGGCTGTCAGTCTTCGCCACCAGCTCAAAGTCCAGGTCGGCCGCTTCTGCGATTAGGCCTCCATGCTGTGGTTTGTGATCGTGACCATGCTTGTCTGCTGCATGGGCGATTGCGCCGATGCCGAGGGCGAGGCAGGTAACGGCGGTGGGGATTAAATTACGCAACATGGGTATTTTCTCCTGGTTAGTCAAAACGGACAGCGAATTCCTTGCCGGCCTTGTCCGAGCAAATTCCCTGGGGATTCTTGCCCGACGGCCATGCCAGCCGGCAGTTCAACTCGGCGCCGTCCTTGGCGACCGCCTTGGCTTCCGCCGAGTAAGTCTCATGGTCCTTGTCGTGACCTGCAAAGATGCGGTCCCAATGCTTGGGATCGGTGCCTCGGTAGCGGCGCGACAGTTCGGCCCAGTTCATGTGTTTCTCGACTGTGAATCCCGTGGCTTCGTATTGCCGATCGGCGGACTCGAGCGTCAGCCGATTGGTCTGTCCATGGCTAAATTCCCCTTTGAGCAATTGCGGCGCAGAGTCTTTGGTCAGCATATGGGAATGTGCGCCACACCCAGCCAAAACTACTGCCATCCCCAGGATGGCCACTCCATTTCTCAGCTTCATTTTCAGTTCTCCTTTGGAACAATTGAACGACGACATACTTTTGGTTTTCGAGACGTGCCCTATCGATTCCTCAAGGCTGAAGAATTCCCACCGCCGCGACGATTTTTGCCGCACGAAGTGCAGGGTATTTTTGTCCGAGCAAACTCATGTCCTCAACCTGCCGATCATTGACCGTGATTCGCTCGGTATTTCTTGAACTCAGATGGAGATTCAGGCGGCCGATATACGTCGCCTCGCCGGGCTTGATGCTGAAGCGATAAACAAATTCACGAGCCGGCCTGTACTCGGTTTCTCCATACGTGCTAGGCTCGCGCACCTGCCACGAATGGAATTCATAGTCGCCCGGTGACAACCGAAGCGCAGCCAATCGCCCCGTTGCTTTGCCAGCGTCCTGAATATCGAGCGCATCAATATTATTCGGTCCCTTGACCACTACCGAATGCGTGACCGGGCGATCTTTACCCTCGTCCTGTACCGACCGCGCATGCTGTCGCGCCGACGCATAATGCTGCGAAACCACGGCATAGGCTTCTCCGCGTGGTAATACTTCCCTGATCCGATATTCGTAGCCCGAGACCTTTTCCAGCGGCTTGCCGCTCAGCGTCAACGAGACGATGGCCAATCCCTCGGGTCGGTTGGAGTCCAGCGTATATGTCGATGGCAAATCAGGTGAAGCGGCACAGCCAACCAGCCCCGCCACGAGCAGCGCAGACAATAGTGTTTTTTTCATTTTGAATCTCCTTTTATTCATCCATCAATAAGGGTGTCGGTAGTACGACGACGCAAGACTTGGCCACTCTCGAGTTCGTCGCGTACCGCGCCAAACCGTAAGTAAAGAGCGGGCACCACGAGCATATTGAGCACGGTGGACGAAATCAGTCCGCACAGAATCACCACTGCCATGGGCGCCTGAATCTCGGAACCCGGTTGCCCGGCGGACAGCGCTAGCGGCACCAGCGCCAGGCCAGCAGCCAATGCCGTCATCAAGATGGGAATCAGGCGTTCCTCGGCACCGCGCGTGACCGCCTCCGCAACGTCATTGACGGCGTCATGCTCGATCAGGTGGTGGATGTGCGAAATCATCATCACCCCGTTGCGGGTGGCGATGCCGAACAGGGTGATGAAACCGATGATCGAGGCGATGGTCACCACGCCGCCGGCCAGATACACGCCGACCACGCCGCCGATGATCGACAGCGGCAGGTTGAGCATCACCAGGAAGGCGTCGCGCGCCGAATGAAAGGCGACAAACAGCAGCAGGAAGATGCCCACCACCACCACCGAGCCGAGCAACAGCAGCACGCGCGAGGCTTCCGCCGCCGACTCGAACTGACCGCCGAACTCGATGTGATAACCCGCCGGCAGTTTCACGTCCTTGGCCACGCTCGCCTGCATCTCTTCGACCACGCTCTTCAAGTCGCGTCCGGCGACGTTGGCCATGACGACAATCTTGCGCTGTACGTTCTCGCGGTTGATGAAATATGGCCCGCGATCATTGCGGATCTCGGCCAGCGCCGAGAGCGGCAAACGCGCCCCGCTCGGCGTGGTGATCAGCGTCGCGCGGATCGTGTCGAGGTTGTCGCGCGTGGCCGGGTCATAGCGCACCACCAGATCGAAGCTGGCCTGCCCCTGCACCACCTTGGATACCGCGACGCCGTTGAACGCCACCTCGATATTCTCGGACAGCTCCTTTGCCGAGAGCCCATGTTGTGCCAGCGCCTCGCGCCGATACGTGACGGTCAGGAACGGAATCTCGGTCTGTTGTTCGGGCTGGACGTCCACCGCCCCTTCGACCTTTTCCATCACGCCCTTGACCTGCTGCGCCAGCGTGCGCAACTCGGCCAGATCGTTGCCGAAAATCTTCACCGCGATATTGGCCCGGCTGCCCGACAGCATGTGATCGATGCGGTGCGAAATCGGCTGTCCGACCACCACCTGGACGCCGGGCAGTTGGGCAAAGTCTTCGCGCAGGGCGCCCAGGAATTGTTCCTTGCTACGCGCCCCCATCTTGAGGCTGACTTCGAGTTCCGACTGATGCACATCGAGCGCATGCGGGTCGAGCGGCGAACGGCCGGTGCGGCGCGCGGTGGCGATCACTTCGGGATGCGTCAGCAAGACCTCTTCGACCAACTGCCCGAGCCGCGCCGATTCCGCCAGCGCGGTGCCGGGCAGGGTCTCGACGCCGACCGTCAGCGTTCCTTCGTTGAAATCCGGCAGGAACGACTGTCCGGCCATGCCCAGCGCCGCCAGAGACACCACCAGTAGGGCCGCGCTGCCGACGGCAATCGCTTGCCAGCGCTTCACGGTTCTGTCGAGCATCCGGCGATAGCCTGCACGCAGCCAGTGCACGAAGCGCGGTTCGTGCGGCGCGGTAATTTCCCTGGAGGCCCCGAGGAACATCGACGCCAGTACCGGCGTCACCGTGATCGACACCAGCAACGAGGCAAACAAGGAGATGACATAGGCCAGCCCGAGCGGCACCATCAGGCGCCCTTCGATACCCGAGAGAAAGAACAGCGGCACGAACACCAGCATGATGATCAGCGTGGCAAAGACGATGGACCCCTGAATTTCCTTGGTCGCCAGAAACACCACGTGCATGGTCGATTCACGTTTCCCGGTGTCCTTAAGGTGGTTCTCGCGCAGGCGCCGGACCACGTTCTCGACCACGATGATGGCATCGTCCACCAGCGCGCCCAGGGCGATGGCGATGCCGCCCAGGGTCATGGTGTTGATCGTCGCGCCGAGCAGCTTGAGCGACAGGACGGTCGCCACCAGCGACAGCGGTAGCGCCACCAGCGTGATCGCCGTCGAGCGCACCGAGAGCAGGAAGGCGAAGACGATGGCGATGATCAGAATCGCCCCGTCGCGCAGCGCCGCCATCAGATTGGCAATCGAGACTTCGATGAAGTCTGCCTGGCGGAACAAGCGCGTTTCGATTTTCATCCCCGCCGGCAATGACTTCTGAATGTCGGCCATGGTGGCATCCAGCCGCCGCGTTAGCTCCAGCGTGTTGGCCGCCGGCTGGCGCTGCACGCCGAGCACCACCGCCGGTTTGCCGCGCGTCGAGCCGACGCCGCGCACCGGCGCCGTGCCCAGCGTCACCTCGGCGATATGGCGGATCAGCACCGGCTGGCCGTGCTTGATCGCCACCACCGCTTCGGCAATGTCGTCCACCTTGGTAATGCGGCCGATGCCCTGGATCAGGTATTCCTGCCCGTTCTCGGCGTAGTAGCCCGCCGCCGCGTTGCTGTTGGCGCCCTCGACGGCCTTGATCGCCTCATCGATGGTCAGCCCGTAGGCCGCCAGCCGCTCTGGTTTCAGCGTCACCTGGAACTGCTGCAAATCGCCGCCGATGGGCAACACCTCGGCGACGCCGGGCACCGCCAGCAGGCGTTTGCGCAGCACATAGTCGGCCGTGTTCTTGAGTACCACCGTCCCGCCAGCGCCGACTTTTGCCGGGTCATCCCAGGTCAGGGCGATGAACATGATTTCGCCCATGATCGACGCCGCCGGCGCCATCACCGGCGCCTCGATGCCGGGCGGCAGCGAAGCCTTCGCCAGTTGCAGTTTCTCGGCGACAACCTGGCGCGCCAGATAGGCATCGGTGCCCCAGGCGAATTCGACCGTGATGGTCGACAGCCCGACCTTGGTTGCCGAGCGCACCCGGCGCACGCCGGGCGCCCCGTTCAGCGCCGTTTCGATGGGAAAGGTGACCAGGCTTTCCATGTCGAGCGGCGCCATGCCGTGCGCTTCGGTGACCACCGTCACAGTCGGCGCGGTGAGGTCGGGAAACACGTCCACCGGCGTGCGCGCGGTCTGGTAACCGCCCCAGGCCAGCAGCAACAAACCGCCGAAAATGACAAACAGGCTGTTACGCAGCGACCACTGAATGATTTGACCGATCATGTTCGTGGCACTCAGTGCGCGTGGCCGGCGGCAGCGGCCTTGCTGGTCGACAGACGCAACAGATAGGCGCCCTTGCTGACCACCCGCTGGCCCGCTTCCAGCCCGGAGATCACCGCAATCCGGTTACCGTCGCGCGCCCCGGTCTGCACGATGCGCCGCTCGAAGCGTGCGCCGCCGATCTGCACATAGACCACCTGAGCGCCGTTCTCGTCCTGCACCGCGCTGGCCGGGATCAATACCGCCTCCTGCCCGCCGCCGGCAAAGACCTGAATCCGGGCCGTCAGCCCCAGCCGCAGCAAGCGTTCCGGATTGGCAAATTCGAAAATCACCGGCACTGTGCGCGTCTGCGCATCGACCATGCCGCCGACGGCGATCAGCGATCCATTGCGGCCGATGTCGATGGCAAAGCCCTGATCGTAGCCATCGACGGTGAAGGCCGCGCCGGTCGGCTTGCCCAGGCGGCCGATATCGCTTTCCGGCACCCGCGCATCGAGCCAGAGCTTGCCGGTGTTGGCGATATGCAGCAGCGGCGCTCCCTCATTGACGAAAGCCCCGGCGGCGGCCGTTACCTCGGCGACGATGCCATCCATCGGCGCCTTGAGCGCAATGCCCCCGCTGCCGCCGAGTTGCTGCGCCCGAGCCGTGGCCGCCTGCACTTCGGCCTGCGCCGTGCGCTCATTCGCCCGTGCATCGAGCAGGCGTTTCTCGGCGACGGCCTCTTCCTTGAACAGCAGCTCCATGCGCTCGCGTTCGCGCCGGGCCTGTTCGAGCGCCACCTGCGCCTTGCCGGCCGCCGCCTCTAGGCTGGCCTGATCGCTATCGCCACCGAGGCGCGGGCCGAGCACGGCCAGCACTTGCCCTTTTTTGACCGCCTGCCCGATGCGCGGAAAGCCGTTGACCGCGCGCAGCACGCCAGCGGTCGGCGCCACCAGTTGCGCCTCGCTGCCCGCTGGCGCCCGGATCGTGCCGGTGGCGGCAATCGCGGTGCGCGCCGTGCCCTTGACCGCTTCCGCCGTGGCGAAATCGATCTTCCACTGCTGTTCCTTGCTGAAGGGGATGCCTTCCTCGTCATGCGCGTGGCCGCCATGTCCGGACTTGGCAGCGTTCATATCGGCGTAGACGGTCACCGGGCCGAGATCGTGCGTCAGTGTGCCGAGATCCGATTCCAGGATCACGCTCAACTCGCGCTCGCCAATAATGGTGGGGGTCACTGTTGCCCGGAAAATGCCAGGCACCGCCGGGGCCTCGACGATAAAACGCTCGTCGGCAGCAGCCTTCTCACCAGCGAGCACGATAGTCAGCTTGCCTTGCGCGACTGGCTTGAAGTCGGCAAGTCGCGTCAGATGTGCAGCCAGCGTTGCCGGCTTGCCGACGACCAGGGGCGGGAACTCCAGGAAAAGCTCCGTCTGGTCGGTGAACTGGGTCAGGGTTTCCGGCTCGTCGTGAGCCTGCGCGGTGGCCGCCGGCTTGCTGCCGTGATCGTCCTTGGCGGTAGTTTTGTCGCCGCAAGCGGACAGGAGCAGGGACAGGGCGACAAGGCCCGCGATCAGCGATACCTGCGGGGCGATGGATGGAGTCTTCATTCGGGATGGCTTCCGGTCAATTGATCGAGTTCGATGCGCGCATCGCGCGCTTTGCCTTCGAGATCGAGGGCCGTGGTTTCCGCTTCCAGCGCGCCTTTGTAGGCGTCGAGCAGTTCCAGGATGGTCGATTCGCCGGCGCGGTAGGCGGTTTCGGCGATGCGCACCAGGTCGGCGGAGGGAGCCACGGCCTCGCGGCGGTAGCGCTCGGCGGCGGCAATCAACTGCACCAACTGGCGATGCAGGCCGATCAGCTCGCCCTCGGCCTTCTGTCTGGTCAGCGCCTGTTCGGCTCGCGCCGCCTGGGCCTGCGCCGCGCTGCGTTGCTCGGCGCCCTGCTGTCGGTCGAAAATCGGCAAGGCCATCGAGACCGAAAACAGCGTGCCTGATTCGCGCAGCAGACCGTCGTCGGTGCGCTTGCCGCCGATGCCGACCGTCAGCTCGGGAAAGTTGCGCTGCGCCGCTGCGTGGTCGGCATTCGCGGCTTCCGCACGGGCCGCTAGCGCGGCCAGGTCCGGGCGTTGCGCCAGGCGCGCCTGCAACGCGGGCAAACCGGCGGGCAGCGTGGGCAGTAACGCCCCGCTGACGCCTTCCTCCGTGGGTTCCGATCCGATCAGTGCGGCCAGCCGCGCCCGGCTGCGTTCCAGCCCTGCGCGTGCTTCGGCCGTCTTGGCTTCGGCCGCCTGCTGTTCGCGCGCCAATCGACGCCGGTCATAGCCCGAGGCATCCCCGGCACGCGCCAGCTTGTCGACTACGCTGCCGATGACCGCGAAGCGCGCCCGCCAGGCGTCCATGACATTCACGGCCAACTGCTGCCGCAGTACCTCATGAAAACTGCGGCGTACCTCGGCCGCACGCTCCACACGCCCGGTACGGGTGTCGGCTTCTGTGGCGTCGAGCCGCAGGCGTGCCGCGTCCTGCCGCAAGCCACGGCGCCCGGAGACATCGAGCGGCTGGGCCAGGCGCCAGGCCGTTTCGCGCGATGCCCCGGTTTTATCGCGGGAGAATTCCAGCGCAGGGTTTGCCCAGGTGCTCGCCGCGACCACATCGGCATCCGCTTCGGCGACCCGTGCGCGGGCCAGTTCGGCGAGTTCGGGACGCGCCAGCGCGCGGCGCAGCGCTTCGCCCTCGGTCAAAGGCGCGGCCAGGCTGGTCAAGGGCGATAGCAGTCCAATAGCCATAGCTAAGGCTGACGTGCGCCAGAAACTGGGATGTAGGGTAAACATCGAAATCCTCAACGAATGTTGAAAGCAAGGGATTTCGACGGGACGTCACCGCAACCCGAACTACGGGTGGGGTGGAAAAACTAATGCCTAGGGAAAGCGCCCCGCCGAATCAGGCGAGGGAATCTCGCGGCGGACGATCAAGCCCTGCCGGGATAAAAGAGGCAAACGGGGATAAGGGAGGTGCTATTAAAACGTGGTGGCCAAGGTTCGGCGATGAAACCAAATTAGATGCGGTTACAGCGGTTGCCGTTGTGCTATGCGCATGACAATGACCACCCGAAGACTTCTTGCCTTGCTGTGTATCCGTATCGCCGTTCGCACGCTCATCGGCCATCGTCTCCGAAACGCTGTGACTGTGCTGATCTACATGGAAGTGCTGCTCAGACCCACCTTGCGGGAGATGATCGATAGCGTCGCACACACCCGCCACGGCCGCAAAAGCAGCGTTCAGCGAAAAAATAACGGACAGGAGAATGACGATAAGGGTGCGCATCTGCTGACCATCTTACCGCATCCGAATGAAAACGAGAACCGACAAGGAGAACCAAATACACCACTAAACTCCAAACTTCCCGAGAGAGAATTTCGAAATGCGCCCTTTTTGGATCGATTTCGAAATCCGGACCACCCCATTGCAAGCTGTAATTGTCGATAGTACTGAATAGTCAGGAATCGACAATGAACAAACCAATACAGGTCAAGCGCTTGATCAGACGAGAAGAACTACTTCGTCTAATCCCACTTTCCGACTCGGCAATTTACCGGCTCGAAAAGTCCGGTAGCTTTCCCAATAGATTCAATCTAACGCCACGTTGCGTTGTCTGGGATCTTGACGAAGTGGAGGGCTGGATTCAAGAAAGACGCTCAGCGCTCATCCAATCCCAGCTTTCCCCGGATGTCCAAAAACGCAAATTCAGGCCTGTCCGGAAACAGGCCTGACCACTGGCACCAGCCCGCTCTGTTTGCGGCAAAGCCTGCCGGCGGGCGACGGCACGGCACGCATCGGCGCGGTCGTCTTCATCCACCGCTTCGGCGCGCTGATGAACGCTCACCTTCACTTCCATGTCATCGTGATCGATGGGATGTTTTGGGGGAAGGAGGCCGCGAGTCTGCATTTCGAGGAGACGCACCTCAGCGCGGAAGCGCTGGCGCGACTGCAATCGACGCTGCGCAAACGGATCGTCAGTCTTTTCGTTCGGCGCGGCCTGCTCGATTCGGCCGAGGGCGAAGCCCTGCGCCGCTGCGCGCACGGCGGCGGCTTCTCGCTCGACGCTGGCGTGCGCATCGAAGGGGACGACCGGCAAGGGCGGGAGCGCCTGCTGCGCTACTGCGCCCGCCCGGCCTTCGCGCAGGAACGGTTGCGGCAGATCGATGCGGAGCACCTCGTCTATGAGAGCCCCAAGCCGGGACCGGGCGGGCGCGTCAGCCAGATCCTGACGCCCCTCGAACTGCTCGATCGCCTCGCCGCGCTGATCCCGCCGCCCCGGCGCCACCGGCATCGTTACTACGGCGTGCTGGCGCCGAATGCCCCCCTTCGGTCGGCGGTCACGGCACTGGCAGCGGCGCCGAAGCCACCCTCGGTCGAGGCCGATGCCGTGGCGGAGGAAAGTGCGATCCGTCGGGCGGCGCGCTATGCCTGGGCGCTCTTGCTGGCGCGCATCTACGAGGTGTTCCCGCTCACCTGCCCAAAGTGCGGCGGCGCGATGCGGATCATCGCCTTCATCGACGAGGGCGAGGCGATCCGAAAGATCCTCCAGCACCTGGGCGAGCCGATCGAACCGCCCAAGTTGGCCCCGGCGCGCGGCCCGCCGCTGTGGGAGGCGGCGGGACAGGGCCACGCCGATCCGCTGGCGCAGTCAATCCCCGAGTTCGAGTTCGATCAGCGGATCGCGTGGTAGCGGACGGCGGCGAACGCCGCCCGACGGGAACGCTCTTGCCCGAGGCCCGCAATACGCCCGACAGAGGGCGTATTGCGGGCCTCGGGCAAGGTTGGGCAGCGGTTGTTGCACGGCGCAATGAGCGATTGCGGACAATTTTCCAATTGACGATGGGTTACGGGTGCGGAGATACTTCCGGGATGGCGGTTGAATTTCCTATCCGTCACTACTCATGCGACCTAACGACTGCGATTATCTAAGATTAGAAACATTTAGCCATCATAGCAGAGCAAGTTCCGACCCCTTGCAATTAGCCTTTCTCTGTTCCCGAAGTCTGCCAACGGGCATTGACCACGGGGACTTGAACGCACTCTACCCCAACGCATTCTGCACCCGCAGCCCATCTGCCAAGGCCTGCACATCGTGCGTGCGGATGTAGTCCGCTCCATTGGCGAATGCAAATAGCTCCGCAGCCAGCGTAGCCGCAGCCCGCTCCGCCACCGGGCGACCGCCCACCAACGCACCCAGAAAGCTCTTGCGCGATACCGATACATACAGCGGCAACCCGTAGCGCTCCCGCAATTGGGGCAGACGCCGCAGCAGCAGCACCGAGGCCTGCGGATTAGCCCCCAGAAAAAATCCCATGCCCGGATCAAGGATCAGGCGCTCGCGCGCGATACCCGCGCCCGTAAGAGCCGCAATCCGGCGATCAAAGAAATCGATGACACTCTGCCAGACTTGCTCCGGCTCCACATCGCGGCGGTCGGCCACCAGTGCCCCGGCCAGCGAGTGCATAACTACCAGCTGGCAGTGCGCGCGCGCCAACTCAGGCCACAGCGCCGGCTCACCGAAACCGCGGATGTCATTGAGCATCGCCAGCTGCTGCCCCAGCGCCCAGCGGATCACCTGCGGCTCTGTGGCATCTACGCTGATGCGGCTGTGCTCGAGCGCCGCTACGACGGGCGCCAGCCGTGCGATCTGCTCGGTGGCACTGACGGGCGCGGCATCGGGGTTACTGCTGGCCGGGCCCAGGTCCACATAGTGGGCGCCCTGCCCCAGCAGCTCGCGGGCGTGCTGCAGCGCGCGCTGCGGGTCGAGGTAGTGCCCCCCGTCCGAGAAGGAGTCCGTGGTCAGATTGACGATGCCGATGATCGCGGTCACAGGCTCAGTATGCCAGATTGGATATCGGGCGTGTAGCGTAGGGGCAAGGCATGCCTTGCCCCTACGCTACACTCACGCACGCATGGCAACGAGATTGGTTTGGTGAAATAATCAGGGCTTACGGGGCGTCGTTCCATGCACAAACAAATATCCGTCCTCCTGCTCTGCCTGCTCCCACTGGCATCCTGCACCGAAACGCGCGTGCCCAATCCCGCACCCGTATTGACCCCCGGCGACGGAGGCAAATTCGGGCACTGGACCATGGATTCGGCTCTGGGCCCGGTCTTTAACTACACCCGGCCTGAGGGTGTGACCTACACCACCAGCTACGGTACCTCCGACCTGCACATGCACCTGATCGGCAACCAGAGCCTGAATGCCTTTGTCCGTCCAGAGGGCGGCGCCGACATCATCATCCGCGACCCGGGCCTGCTGTGGCTGACCCGCGACCCCATCCGCCAGGCCCATCTGGCGGACGGCGCTGCGGTCGTACTGCCCGATGGCCAGCTGCTGCCCCAGCGCCCAGCGGATCACCTGCGGCTCTGTGGCATCTACGCTGATGCGGCTGTGCTCGAGCGCCGCTACGACGGGCGCCAGCCGTGCGATCTGCTCGGTGGCACTGACGGGCGCGGCATCGGGGTTACTGCTGGCCGGGCCCAGGTCCACATAGTGGGCGCCCTGCCCCAGCAGCTCGCGGGCGTGCTGCAGCGCGCGCTGCGGGTCGAGGTAGTGCCCCCCGTCCGAGAAGGAGTCCGTGGTCAGATTGACGATGCCGATGATCGCGGTCACAGGCTCAGTATGCCAGATTGGATATCGGGCGTGTAGCGTAGGGGCAAGGCATGCCTTGCCCCTACGCTACACTCACGCACGCATGGCAACGAGATTGGTTTGGTGAAATAATCAGGGCTTACGGGGCGTCGTTCCATGCACAAACAAATATCCGTCCTCCTGCTCTGCCTGCTCCCACTGGCATCCTGCACCGAAACGCGCGTGCCCAATCCCGCACCCGTATTGACCCCCGGCGACGGAGGCAAATTCGGGCACTGGACCATGGATTCGGCTCTGGGCCCGGTCTTTAACTACACCCGGCCTGAGGGTGTGACCTACACCACCAGCTACGGTACCTCCGACCTGCACATGCACCTGATCGGCAACCAGAGCCTGAATGCCTTTGTCCGTCCAGAGGGCGGCGCCGACATCATCATCCGCGACCCGGGCCTGCTGTGGCTGACCCGCGACCCCATCCGCCAGGCCCATCTGGCGGACGGCGCTGCGGTCGTACTGCCCGATGGCCAGCGCATTGCCATACCCTCCGCAGGGGTGGGTGCCACCTACACCACTGAGGCTGAGTTTGGGCTTGGATTTGTGCGCTTCGCACCTACGCAGGTCCGCAGTGGCTCCGTCGAGCTCGAGATCACACGCACCCTGCACGCACCCGACTCGGATGAGCAGGCACTGGTCGCCACCACCACTCTGCGCAATATGTCGGATGCCAGTGTGACTGTGGAGTTTGAGGAGCGCTGGAGCGCTGCGATGATTCCGATGCTCTATGGCCTGACCAACGAATCAGCCTTCGATGACCGCGCCGAGTTCCGCGATGCGACAGATTTTGCCCGAACTGTGGATGCAACTAGCCAGCAGATCGTACCCGCAGTTGCGCGCGCCCCGCGCACGGCACCCGCCGACCTGGGCTATTACCCACCCCTGATACTGGCAGCCCTCACGACCGGTGGCACACCCGTCGAGACCGCCGGGGACGTGCACTTGCCTACTCCCATGACCCTGCGCTGGCAGCTCACCCTGCAGCCCGGTGCCAGCCAGACAGTTGCCGCCAGCTTCGGCACCACGATCCCTACTGCGCCGGGTGAGCCGGAACAGGCTGCGGCGGCTCTGTACGCCGAGGGCCTGCACCTGCATGGCGCGCAGATTCCGGACTGGCTCAGCCGCGAGCTGCAGTGGCATGCCGGACAGATCCGTCAATCGACGATGTACGATGGCGCCACCGGAAATCAAGTCATCGGCCAGGGCTCGGCCTACCTGTACCTGCATGGACTGGACGGTGCCCAGCGCGACTATATTCACTTCGTGGTGGCGCTGGCGCTGGTGGATCCGGAGTTGGCCAGGGATCTGCTGCGCTACAGCCTGCAGATGGTGGATACCAGCGGCCACCGCTACTACGCCGTCTCCGGCTACGGCATCTACGACGATGCCGTGATCCACACCGAGTCCACCGACCTGGACCTATTTATCCTGCTGGGTGTGAGCTACTACGTATTGGCCACGCGTGATTTTGACTTTCTGGACGAGGCGGTGGCCGTGGACATCGGGCCGCTGCAGAGCGGTACACGCACGGTGCTGGAGCACCTGCGCGTGGCGCTGCGGCACGTGGCGGAGACTACGGGCTTCGGTCCCCATGGGCTGCTGCGGGTGGGTACGGGCGACTGGTCGGACGGTGTAATTTTTCACAGCCAGGATCAGGAAACCGCCCTCAGCTCAGGTGAGAGTGTCTACAATACGGCGATGGGCGCCTATGTGCTGCCCATGGCCGCCGAGGCCGTGGCGGCCGCCGACGCCACCCTGAGTGCTCATATGAGCGCGTGGGCTGTGACTCTGGCGACGGCTACGCAGTCCGCGTGGGACGCGCAGGCCGGCTGGTACCTGCGCGGCTACGGCGGGCCGGATGACCCGCTGGGCGGCACAGATCGCATCTTCCTGGAGCATCAGCCCTGGGCATTGCTGGCCGAGCTGGGCAGTGTGGAGCAGCGCCGCGAACTGATCGACAATATCTGGACCACGCTGGACGAGCCCAGCCCGATCGGTCCACTGCAGATGTACCCACCCACCGAGGAGGCCGCCGCGGTGCTCACGCCCGGCTGGGACGTAAATGGTGGCATCTGGCCGGCGGTGCATATGTGGACTGTGCCGGCCTACGCCACACTGGACCCGGATAAAGCATGGCAGTCCATGCTGCGTGGCACCTACGCAGCGCACGCCCGCGCCTACCCGGACATCTGGTACGGCATCTGGAGTGGCCCGGACAGCTACAACGCGCACTATGCCACCCGCCCAGGTCAGACCTTCGAGCACATTGCCACGGCGATGATTGATTTCCCGATGGCCAACATGAACTCGGACGCGGCACCGCTGTATATGGCTACTACGATGGCGGGCATCCAGCCCACGGCCTCGGGCATTACAGTCGATCCCAAACTGCCCGGAGAGGATTTCAGCTACCGCACACGCTGGATCTCGGTGGCCTATGCGCCCGATCAGATCACGCTGGACTACAGTCAGCGACGCCGCGCTGGCGCTGATCGCCGAAGCCGGCTTCGACCCGGTGTTCGGCGCGCGGCCCTTGAAGCGCGCGATTCAGGAGCGCATCGAGAATCCGCTTTCGCGGCTAATTCTTGACGGCACGCTGGGCGCCAAGGATCGTGTGAAGGTCGAAGCGACGAAGGGGCAGATCAGCTTTGTGAAGGTCTGAGCGCCTGCTGCGTTCGCCGCCCGCAAACGGCGAATCCGGCGGAATGGATCTCGTGCCATTCCCGGCGCCGTGTTGCCAGCGCCGACTTTCGGACAGCATCGCAGGCACCCGAAGGCGGCCGGACATGGTGGCTTGCTTCGATAGCTGTATGCGCATACAGTTTCCCATCCCGATCCCCCGATCAGGATGCGCATGCCCACCCAAGCCGCAAAGCCCTGCCAAGAGGCGACCGTCTATCAACGCCGGCGCCCGGAACGAACGCTGCTCTACCGGCTCGTGCAAACGCATCTCGCCACCTGGCTGGCGCTGCAGGACGACGCTGCGGGCCGCACTGTCCCGGCGCTGAGCGAACGCGAATTCCGCCGCTACCTCGACTGCGGCATCCTCGCCCACGGCTTTGCCCGTGCCCGCTGCGCCGACTGCGGTCACGATTTCATCGTCGCCTACTCCTGCAAGGGTCGTGGCGTCTGCCCCTCTTGCACCACCCGGCGCATGGTCGAAACCGCCGCCCATCTGGTCGATCACGTCTTCCCCGCCCTGCCGGTGCGGCAGTGGGTGCTCTCGCTGCCGAAACGGCTGCGCTACCACCTCGACGACGCCAAACTGCAGAACGCCGTGCTGCACAGCTTTCTGCGCGCCATCGAGCAGGGCTTGCGGCAAAGCCTGCCGGCGGGCGACGGCACGGCACGCATCGGCGCGGTCGTCTTCATCCACCGCTTCGGCGCGCTGATGAACGCTCACCTTCACTTCCATGTCATCGTGATCGATGGGATGTTTTGGGGGAAGGAGGCCGCGAGTCTGCATTTCGAGGAGACGCACCTCAGCGCGGAAGCGCTGGCGCGACTGCAATCGACGCTGCGCAAACGGATCGTCAGTCTTTTCGTTCGGCGCGGCCTGCTCGATTCGGCCGAGGGCGAAGCCCTGCGCCGCTGCGCGCACGGCGGCGGCTTCTCGCTCGACGCTGGCGTGCGCATCGAAGGGGACGACCGGCAAGGGCGGGAGCGCCTGCTGCGCTACTGCGCCCGCCCGGCCTTCGCGCAGGAACGGTTGCGGCAGATCGATGCGGAGCACCTCGTCTATGAGAGCCCCAAGCCGGGACCGGGCGGGCGCGTCAGCCAGATCCTGACGCCCCTCGAACTGCTCGATCGCCTCGCCGCGCTGATCCCGCCGCCCCGGCGCCACCGGCATCGTTACTACGGCGTGCTGGCGCCGAATGCCCCCCTTCGGTCGGCGGTCACGGCACTGGCAGCGGCGCCGAAGCCACCCTCGGTCGAGGCCGATGCCGTGGCGGAGGAAAGTGCGATCCGTCGGGCGGCGCGCTATGCCTGGGCGCTCTTGCTGGCGCGCATCTACGAGGTGTTCCCGCTCACCTGCCCAAAGTGCGGCGGCGCGATGCGGATCATCGCCTTCATCGACGAGGGCGAGGCGATCCGAAAGATCCTCCAGCACCTGGGCGAGCCGATCGAACCGCCCAAGTTGGCCCCGGCGCGCGGCCCGCCGCTGTGGGAGGCGGCGGGACAGGGCCACGCCGATCCGCTTCAGGAGCGCATCGAGAATCCGCTTTCGCGGCTAATTCTTGACGGCACGCTGGGCGCCAAGGATCGTGTGAAGGTCGAAGCGACGAAGGGGCAGATCAGCTTTGTGAAGGTCTGAGCGCCTGCTGCGTTCGCCGCCCGCAAACGGCGAATCCGGCGGAATGGATCTCGTGCCATTCCCGGCGCCGTGTTGCCAGCGCCGACTTTCGGACAGCATCGCAGGCACCCGAAGGCGGCCGGACATGGTGGCTTGCTTCGATAGCTGTATGCGCATACAGTTTCCCATCCCGATCCCCCGATCAGGATGCGCATGCCCACCCAAGCCGCAAAGCCCTGCCAAGAGGCGACCGTCTATCAACGCCGGCGCCCGGAACGAACGCTGCTCTACCGGCTCGTGCAAACGCATCTCGCCACCTGGCTGGCGCTGCAGGACGACGCTGCGGGCCGCACTGTCCCGGCGCTGAGCGAACGCGAATTCCGCCGCTACCTCGACTGCGGCATCCTCGCCCACGGCTTTGCCCGTGCCCGCTGCGCCGACTGCGGTCACGATTTCATCGTCGCCTACTCCTGCAAGGGTCGTGGCGTCTGCCCCTCTTGCACCACCCGGCGCATGGTCGAAACCGCCGCCCATCTGGTCGATCACGTCTTCCCCGCCCTGCCGGTGCGGCAGTGGGTGCTCTCGCTGCCGAAACGGCTGCGCTACCACCTCGACGACGCCAAACTGCAGAACGCCGTGCGGTAATCCCCCCACAGGTTAAGTGACGGCGAAAGTAGAATTTTCTCGTGAGAGGGAGTTCTGCATGAAGAAATCGAAATTCAGTGACAGCCAGATCATGGAAGCGCTCAAACGCGTTGAGGCTGGGCTGTCGGTGCCGGAGTTGTGTCGGGAGCTGGGGATCAGTTCGGCGACGTTCTACAAGTGGCGTGCCAAGTACGGCGGCATGGATGCGCCGATGATCTCGCGGATGAAGGAACTGGAGCTGGAGAACGCCCGGCTCAAGAAGATGTACGCCGAGGAACGTCTCAAAGCCGAGATTCTCAAGGAGGCTATGGCAAAAAAGTGGTGAGGCCATCGCGCCGCCGCGAGATGGCCAAACAAGTCGTTACCGACAGAAAAGTGCCGATCCGAACCGCCTGCGCCATATTCTCGATCAGCGAGACCTGCTACCGGTACGAAGCGAAGCAGGACGCCGAGAATGCACTAATTGAGGATTGGTTGGTCCGGCTGACCACGAACCAGCGCAACTGGGGGTTCGGCTTGTGCTACCTGTACCTGCGCAACGTCAAGGGATTTCGCTGGAACCATAAGCGGGTGTATCGGATTTATCGGGAGTTGGAACTGAACCTGCGGATCAAACCCAAAAAGCGTCTTCAGAGGGAGAAGCCTGAACCGCTCGCGGTACCCTTCGCCATCAATCAGGTCTGGTCGATGGATTTCATGCATGATCAGTTGGAGGATGGTCGGAACTTCCGGCTATTCAATGTCATCGACGACTTCAACCGGGAAGCCTTGGGCATGGAGATCGATTTCTCGTTGCCCTCCGCTCGCATCATCCGGGCGCTGGACCAGATCATTGAGTGGCGCGGTAAGCCCGGTGCCCTGCGCTGTGACAATGGTCCGGAAAACATCAGCGGCCTGATCCAGGCCTGGGCCGACAGGCAGGGTATCCGGATCGATTACATTCAGCCCGGCAAGCCACAACAGAATGCCTACGTTGAACGTTTCAATCGCACGGTACGTTACGAGTGGCTGTCGCAATACCTGTGGTCAGGCCTCGACGAAGTCCGGTTGGCAGCGACCCGCTGGATGTACAACTACAATCATCACCGCCCACACATGGCCTTGGGCGGCTTCACCCCGAAACAGCGGCTGGCCATGGCCGCTTAACTCTACTTGCGGCGTCGCCTAAAAATGGGGGGATTACCGTGCTGCACAGCTTTCTGCGCGCCATCGAGCAGGGCTTGCGGCAAAGCCTGCCGGCGGGCGACGGCACGGCACGCATCGGCGCGGTCGTCTTCATCCACCGCTTCGGCGCGCTGATGAACGCTCACCTTCACTTCCATGTCATCGTGATCGATGGGATGTTTTGGGGGAAGGAGGCCGCGAGTCTGCATTTCGAGGAGACGCACCTCAGCGCGGAAGCGCTGGCGCGACTGCAATCGACGCTGCGCAAACGGATCGTCAGTCTTTTCGTTCGGCGCGGCCTGCTCGATTCGGCCGAGGGCGAAGCCCTGCGCCGCTGCGCGCACGGCGGCGGCTTCTCGCTCGACGCTGGCGTGCGCATCGAAGGGGACGACCGGCAAGGGCGGGAGCGCCTGCTGCGCTACTGCGCCCGCCCGGCCTTCGCGCAGGAACGGTTGCGGCAGATCGATGCGGAGCACCTCGTCTATGAGAGCCCCAAGCCGGGACCGGGCGGGCGCGTCAGCCAGATCCTGACGCCCCTCGAACTGCTCGATCGCCTCGCCGCGCTGATCCCGCCGCCCCGGCGCCACCGGCATCGTTACTACGGCGTGCTGGCGCCGAATGCCCCCCTTCGGTCGGCGGTCACGGCACTGGCAGCGGCGCCGAAGCCACCCTCGGTCGAGGCCGATGCCGTGGCGGAGGAAAGTGCGATCCGTCGGGCGGCGCGCTATGCCTGGGCGCTCTTGCTGGCGCGCATCTACGAGGTGTTCCCGCTCACCTGCCCAAAGTGCGGCGGCGCGATGCGGATCATCGCCTTCATCGACGAGGGCGAGGCGATCCGAAAGATCCTCCAGCACCTGGGCGAGCCGATCGAACCGCCCAAGTTGGCCCCGGCGCGCGGCCCGCCGCTGTGGGAGGCGGCGGGACAGGGCCACGCCGATCCGCTGGCGCAGTCAATCCCCGAGTTCGAGTTCGATCAGCGGATCGCGTGGTAGCGGACGGCGGCGAACGCCGCCCGACGGGAACGCTCTTGCCCGAGGCCCGCAATACGCCCGACAGAGGGCGTATTGCGGGCCTCGGGCAAGGTTGGGCACCGGTTGTTGCACGGCGCAATGAGCGATTGCGGACAATTTTCCAATTGACGATGGGTTACGGGTGCGGAGATACTTCCGGGATGGCGGTTGAATTTCCTATCCTTAAAAATAACGGACAGGAGAATGACGATAAGGGTGCGCATCTGCTGACCATCTTACCGCATCCGAATGAAAACGAGAACCGACAAGGAGAACCAAATACACCACTAAACTCCAAACTTCCCGAGAGAGAATTTCGAAATGCGCCCTTTTTGGATCGATTTCGAAATCCGGACCACCCCATTGCAAGCTGTAATTGTCGATAGTACTGAATAGTCAGGAATCGACAATGAGCAAACCAATTCAGGTCAAGCGCTTGATCAGACGCGAAGAACTACTTCGTCTCATCCCGCTTTCCGACTCGGCAATTTACAGACTCGAAAAGTCGGGAGGCTTTCCGAATAGATTCCATCTGACGCCACGCTGTGTTGTATGGGACCTTGACGAAGTGGAGAGCTGGATCCAAGAAAGACGCACAGCCCTCATCCAATCACAGCTTTCCCCGGATGTCCAAAAACGCAAATTCAGACCTGTCCGAAAACAGGCCTGACGCCGACACCAGCCAGCTCGGAAACCTCTGATTTCTACGCCGCCGCGCGGGAGGGGCGATGAATGGGTGTGATTTCTTTCCCAGCAATCCACGCATCGACCAAGTTTGCCCATTGCTGGAGCATGTCCTTGCGTTGATCCGCATACTCTGCCTTGTTGTAGATGGCCCTGACTCCCTTCTGTTCATGGGCCAAGCATTTCTCAATCCAGTCGGTATTGAAGCCCGCTTCATGCAACAGCGTTGAACCCGTTCGGCGGAGATCGTGAACGGTGAAATCGTCCAGCAGCAAATCCTTTTTCTTCGCATGCTCGACCGTGACAGTTATAACGCGGTTGAGGGTATTGTTGGACATCCCCTTGTCACCCTCATACCGGGACGGCAAGATGAAATTGGATCCGCCTGCGCAAGTCTTCAGCGCAATCATGATGTCCATGGCTTGGTCGGGCAAGTAGATAACATGGGGTCTTCTGGCCTTCATTCTCTGTGCGGGGATGGTCCACTTGGCGCCAACGAAATCCATCTCATCCCAAGTCGCATTGAGAAGCTCCCCCTTGCGGACAAGCGTAAGAAGAACAAGCTTCAGCGCCAACCGGATTGTTGGCAGAGTCGGTACCAAATCCAACTCCTGGAAGAAAATCCTGATTTCATCTGGGGAAAGCGCCCGATCTTTGGGCTTGAAGGTCGCGATCGAGGATGCCCTGACATCATCAGCAGGATTTGCGACCTTGTGGCCACGTTCAATCGCAAACCTGAAAACCTGAGCAACGATATCCCGGATATGAACGGCCGTTGCCGGTGCATTGCGCTGAGTCTTGACCCGTTCGCACAGTGCCCTCAAATCTTCAGCCGCGATTTCCTTGAGAAGGCGTCGGCCAAACTCGGGCTCGATATCGCGATCAATGACAGATTTCCTCATGTCCCGGGTACTGTCCGCCATGCGATATTCCTTCAGCCACAGAGTCGAGAACTCGCCGAAAGTTTTGGCTGCTTTCGACTTCTGAATCGAACGCTGTTTTTCCTTTGCCGGTGACTTCCCCTCAGCAATCTCCCTCTTGACTCCGATCAGTTTTTCCCTGGCCTCGCCCAAGGTAAGACCTTCTGGACCGTATTGACCAAGAACAAGAGTTTCGCGCCGACCGTTGAGTCGATAGTCGTATCGGAAGGAAACAACTCCTGACGGGGTAACCGCCACATAGAGGCCGTCACGATCGACCAGCTTGTACAACTTGCCGGTCGGCTTGAGGTTCTTCAGTTGAGTATCGGTAAGCATGGTGGCCCTTTCCCGGTCGCCGATACCGTCAACGCAAAATCCCCTAATTTCGTCCGTAAACCCGCACGGCTACTGGGTTTTGCATTTCACGATACCGTCAACGCGTCCATTTGATGTTGACGGTATCGATGTTACGGAAGCTCCCAAGAAATGCCAATACCGTCACCGATACCGTCTCCAGAATAGGGCTACCCTGAATAGTCAGGAATAGTAAAAAACAGAAAACCCCTTGTTTTACCAAGGGGTTTTCGTGTTTTCTGAATAGGTACGAATAGTACCGAAACGCTATGTAATTATTCCCACTCGATCGTCGCCGGCGGCTTGCCTGAGATGTCGTAGACCACCCGGTTGATGCCCCGTACCTCGTTGATGATGCGGTTGCTGACCTTGCCCAGCAGGCTGTGAGGCAGTTCGGCCCAGTGGGCGGTCATGAAGTCCTGGGTCTGTACGGCGCGCAGCGCGACGACGTATTCGTAGGTACGGCCGTCACCCATCACGCCGACGCTCTTCACCGGAAGGAAAACGGCGAAAGCCTGGCTGGTCTTGTCGTACCAGTCGGCGGCGCGCAGCTCGTCGATGAAGATGGCGTCGGCGCGGCGCAGCAGGTCGGCGAACTCCTTGTTCACCTCGCCCAGGATGCGTACGCCCAAGCCCGGCCCTGGGAACGGATGGCGATACACCATCTCGTGCGGCAGCCCCAGGGCGATGCCGAGCTCGCGCACCTCGTCCTTGAACAATTCGCGCAGCGGCTCCAGCAGCTTGAGGTTGAGGGTTTCCGGCAGGCCGCCGACGTTGTGGTGGCTCTTGATGGCGTGTGCCTTGCCGGTCTTGGCGCCGGCGGACTCGATCACGTCGGGGTAGATGGTGCCCTGAGCCAGCCACTTGGCGTTGGACAGCTTCTGCGCCTCGACCTGGAACACCTCGACGAACTCGCGGCCGATGATCTTGCGCTTCTGCTCGGGATCGGAGACGCCCTTCAGGTGGCCCATGAACTGCTCGCTGGCATCGACGTGGATCACCTTGACGCCGAGGTTTCGAGCGAAGGTCTGCATCACCTGCTCCGCCTCGTTGAGACGCAACAGGCCGTTGTCGACAAAGACACAGGTGAGCTGGTCGCCGATCGCCCGGTGCAGCAGCGCGGCGACCACGGAGGAATCGACGCCGCCGGAAAGGCCGAGGATCACCTCTTCCTTGCCGACCTGGGCGCGCACCTTCTCGATCGCCTCGTTCACGTAGTCCGGCATGTTCCAGTCGTGGCCGCAACCGCAGATGTCATGGACGAAGCGGGCGATCATCTCCTTGCCCTTGAGGGTGTGCGTCACTTCCGGGTGGAACTGCACGGCGTAGAAGCCACGGGCTTCGTCGGCCATGGCGGCGATCGGGCAGGAATCGTTGCTGGCGATCACCTTAAAGCCGGGCGGCAGCTGGGTAACCTTGTCGCCGTGGCTCATCCAGACGTCGAGCAGGCCGTGGCCTTGGTCGTTGCCGCGGTCCTGGATGCCCTCGAACAGTTTCGAATGGCCTCGGGCGCGGATCTCGGCGTAGCCGAATTCGCGCTTGCCGGAGCTTTCGACCATGCCACCCAGTTGCTGCGCCATGGTCTGCATGCCGTAGCAGATGCCCAGCACCGGTACCCCCAGTTCGAACACCGCCTGCGGCGCCTTCCATTCCAGGGCCTCATAGACCGAGTTCGGACCGCCGGAGAGAATGATCCCCTTGGGGTTGAACTGGCGGATGAAATCGGCGGAGACATCGAAAGGATGCAGTTCGCAATACACCTGCTGCTCGCGCACGCGGCGGGCGATCAGCTGGGCGACCTGGGAACCGAAATCGAGGATGAGGATGCGTTGGTGGGACATGGCATGGAACCCTGAAAAAGACAAAGGCGGCCGCAGCCGCCCCGGATCGGCCTGCGCCGGTCAGTCGATGTGGTAGTTCGGCGCTTCCTTGGTGATCTGCACGTCATGGACGTGGGATTCGCGGATGCCGGCCGAGGTGATCTCGACGAACTCGGCCTTGTTGCGCATCTCGTCGACGGTCCGGCAGCCGGCATACCCCATCGACGCCCGCAGCCCGCCCATCAACTGATGGATCACCGCGCCGACGGCGCCCTTGTAGGGTACGCGGCCCTCGATGCCTTCCGGCACCAGTTTCTCCACGTTGGCGTCGGAATCCTGGAAATAGCGGTCGGCGGCGCCTTCCTTCATCGCGCCCAGGGAGCCCATGCCCCGGTAGGACTTGTAGGAACGGCCCTGGTAGAGCACGGTTTCGCCGGGGGCTTCCTCGGTGCCGGCGAAAAGTCCGCCCAGCATCACACAGTTGGCGCCGGCGGCGATGGCCTTGGAGATGTCGCCGGAGTAGCGGATGCCGCCGTCGGCGATCAGGGGCACGCCGGTCCCCGCCAGGGCGTTGGCCACGTTATCGACGGCGGTGATCTGCGGCACGCCGACACCGGCGACGATGCGGGTGGTGCAGATGGAGCCGGGGCCGATGCCGACCTTGACGGCGTCGGCGCCATGGTCGAGCAGCGCGCGCGCCGCCGCGGCGGTGGCGATGTTGCCGCCCACCACCTCGACCTGGGGGAAATTCTTCTTCACCCACTCGACGCGCTTCAGCACGCCCTCGGAATGGCCGTGGGCGGTGTCCACCACGATCACATCCACGCCGGCTTCGGCCAGCAGCTCCACCCGTTCCTCGGTGCCTTCGCCGGTGCCCACCGCCGCGCCCACGCGCAGCCGACCCAGTTCGTCCTTGGCCGCGAGCGGATGCTCGCTGGACTTGAGGATGTCCTTCACAGTCATCAGACCGCGCAGCTCGAAGGCATCGTTGACCACCAGCACCCGCTCCAGGCGGTGCTTGTGCATCAGGGCCTTGGCCTCTTCCAGGCTGGCGCCCTCCTTCACCGTGATCAAACGCTCGCGTGGGGTCATCATGGCGCCCACGGGCTGATCGAGATTGGTCTCGAAGCGCAGGTCGCGGTTGGTGACGATGCCCACGATCTTGCCGCCATCCACCACCGGCAGGCCGGAAATGCGATGGCTGCGGGTCAGGTTCAGCACCTCGCGCACCGTCAGGGTGGGCGGAATGGTGATCGGATCCTTGAGCACGCCCGACTCGAAGCGCTTGACCTTGGAGACCTCGGCGGCCTGGGCCCGAGGACTCAGGTTCTTGTGCACGATGCCGATGCCGCCCTCCTGGGCCAGGGTGATGGCCAGGCGGGATTCGGTCACGGTGTCCATCGCGGCGGACACCAGGGGAATGTTGAGGCGGATGTTGCGGGTGAGCTGAGTGGCGAGACTGACGTCGCGGGGCAAGACGGCGGAATGAGCCGGAACCAGGAGGACGTCGTCGAACGTCAGCGCCTTCTGGAGGAGTCGCATGGTTTTTCCTCTTGTGGCAAAGCGCGATTATACGTGCCCGGCGCCGGTGGCGCCAAATCAGGCGCCGAAGCGGTCATCCCTCGGCGTCGCCGCCGCCCTTTTTCATCACCTTGCCTTCGGCGGCGCGCTGCTTGCGCACTTCCTTGGGATCGGCGATCAAGGGGCGGTAGATCTCGACCCGGTCCCGGTCGCGCAGTTCGGCGTCGAGCCGGGACAGCTTGCCGTAGATGCCGAACTTGCCCTTGGCCAGGTCGATCTCCGGGTGCTTCTGGAGCAGGCCGGAAGCCTCCAGCGCCTGCTGCAACGTGGCACCCGCCGATAGTTTGAGATGGACCAGATCCTGCTGCCCGGCGCGGGCATAGACCACTTCGATTGCGATGGGTGAATCAGCCATGGAGTTGTTTGGCACGTTTGACGAAAGCTTCGACGAAGCTGTTGGCGATATGGCTGAACACGGGGCCCAGCACCTTCTCCAGCACCTTGCTGGAGAACTCGTAATGCAGCCGGAATTCGATCTTGCAGGCCGCCTCGCCCAGCGGCGTGAAGCGCCAGTCGCCGTCCAGATGCTTCATCGGCCCGTCGCGCAGGCGCAGATGCATGTGACGGGGCGCTTCCTTGGCGTTTTCGGTCGAGAAATGCGATTTCACGCCGTGGTAGTTGATGTGCAGCGTGGCCACCGTGATGGTGTCGCTGCGCTGATGGAGTTCGGTACCGCCGCACCAGGGCAGGAACTTCGGATAGTCCTCGACCCGGTCGACCAGCTCGAACATCTGTGCCGGGGTGTATTCGACCAGAACGATTTTCTCGACGACGGTCATGGCAGCGCGGTGGTTTAGAATCCGTCGAATTCTACCTTGCAGCCTCGCCATGAGCATCGTCGACAACAAGAAGGCCTTCCACGACTACTTCATCGAGGATCGCTACGAAGCCGGACTGGCCCTGGAGGGCTGGGAAGTCAAATCCATCCGCGCCGGCCGGGTCCAGATCAAGGAAGCCTACGTGGTGCTGAAGAACGGCGAAGTGTTCCTGATCGGCGCCCACATCAGCCCGCTCTCCACCGCATCCACCCACGTCCATCCGGACCCGGTGCGCACCCGCAAGCTGCTGCTCCACGCCGCCCAGATCAGCAAGCTGATCGGCAAGGTGGAACGCGCCGGCTACGCCCTGGTGCCCCTGGACCTCCACTACAGCAAGGGCCGCATCAAGCTGGAGGTCGGCCTGGCGAAGGGCAAGAAGCAGTTCGAAAAGCGCGCCACGGAAAAAGAGCGCGAATGGAAACGCGAGCAGAACCAACTGCTCAAGCAACGTCAGCGCTGATCCCCCACATATCTAGAGTTTTTCGAACAGCGCGATCGACTCCACGTGGGAGGTGTGGGGAAACATGTTGGCGATGCCGGCCCCCTTCAGCGCATAGCCCTTCTCGTGCACCAGGATCGCGGCGTCCCGGGCCAGCGTCGCTGGCTTGCACGACACATAGACGATGCGGCGCGGCCCGTCGGCGCCGATGGCCTTGACCAGCTCCACCGCGCCTTCCCGGGGCGGGTCGATCAGCATCTTGTCGAAATGCCCCAGCGCCGCCAGGCTCTCCGGCGTGGCTTCGAACAGATTGGCGACGCCGTATTCGCAGCGCTCCGCCAGACCGTTCAACTCGGCGTTGGCGCGTCCCCGCTCCACCAGCTCCTTGCTGCCCTCGATGCCGACCACGGTGGCGCCCAGGCGCGCGATCGGCAAGGTGAAGTTGCCCAGGCCGCAGAACATGTCGGCCACCCGCTCGCCGGGGCCGGGCCGCAGCAGGGCCATGGCCCGGCGCACCAGCACCCGATTCACGCCATGGTTGACCTGGGTGAACTCGGTGGGACGGAAGCGCAGCGTGAGGCCGAAATCCGGCAGGCTGTAGGCCAGGGGCGGCCGGTCCAGGGGGTGGAACAGTTGCGCCGTGGCCGGACCGCCCGGTTGCAGATACCAGATCACCCCCTCGTCGTCGGCGAACTGCCGCAACAGGCTTTCATCCCCTGCCGTCAGGGCTTCCAGATTGCGCAGCACCAGCACCGGCAGGGGCTCACCGCCGCTGTCGCCCACCGAAACCTCGATCTGGGGCAGCCGGTCCGGCGTGGACATGCGTGTCACCAGGGCCTTCAGCTTGGGCAGCAGCGCCGAGATCAGCGGCGGCAGCACCGGACACTGATCCATCACCGCCACATAGCTGCTGCGTTTTTCATGGAATCCCACCAGCACGCCGCCTTTTTTCGGCACATTGCGCACCGAAAGTCGGGCGCGGTGGCGATAGCCCCAGGTGGCGCCGGTGATCGGTGCGTACACGACCTCGGGCCGGAGTCGGGCCAGGTGCCACAAGGCATCTTCCAGCACCCGCTGCTTGGCCGCCGTCTGGGCGGTGGGCGCCAGGTGCTGCATGCTGCAACCGCCGCAGACGCCGAAATGCGGGCAGCCGGGCGCGACGCGCTGGCTGGAAGCCTTGAGAATCTGCACCGCCTGCGCCTGCTCGTAATTGGGCTTGCGCCGATAGCTGGCGTATTCGACCAGCTCGCCGGGCAGCGCCCCTTCGATGAAGATCGTCTTGCCCTCCACGTGGGCGACGCCGCGGCCGTCATGGTCCAGGGATTCGATTTGCGTGACGGGCATAGGCGGGCGGCGGCGAGGTGGCATCGGGGGCGGCATTATAGTCGGCGCAGCCGGCGGAGACCGTCCGCTCCGTCAGCGCAAGCGGCGTCTCGAAGGGCTGCCCGCCCTCCTTTCAGACGCCGGCCCCGGCTCGCCAAGAGTGACAATTGTGTAATTCCGCCATGGGTTTACACATTTTCCGTGGACCTTTATAGTGCCGCCCCATGCATTTGAAAACCATAGTCAGGACAAGTGCTCTGGCGCTCGCCCTGTTCGTCGCGCAAGCCGCCCAAGCCACCCCGAGTACCGGCCAGGAAACGGAATCCCATCCGTCCCTGGTGCGTCGCTACGCCGCCAGCGCGCAGCAGGCCATCGACCAGGCGCTGGACTTGATCGGCATCCGCTATCGGCCGGGCGGCAGCCTGCCGGAGTCGGGATTCGACTGCTCCGGCTTCGTCGGCCATGTGTTCCGCGAGGGGTTGGGGCTGGTGCTGCCACGCAGCTCCAAGGAAATCTCGAATACCGGCGAGGTCGTGCAGAAAACCGAACTCCGCCCCGGCGACCTGGTGTTTTTCAACACCATGCGGCGCGCCTTTTCCCACGTCGGCATCTATCTGGGCAACAACCAGTTCGTGCACGCGCCCCGTCTCGGCGGCAAGGTGCGCATCGAGGACATGACCGAGAGCTACTGGGCCAAGCGCTATAACGGCGCCCGGCGCATCGCCGTCGAATAAGGAATCCGGCAAGCGGCAGGTCGTCCACGCGACCCGCCGGTCCACAAAAAAACGCCGTCCTGCGACGGCGTTTTGTTTCATCCACGGCCTTCCGGCCGCGCTCGTCAATGGTGGAGGCAGCCGCTTTCCTTGGCTGCTTCCTCGCCGGCCGCAACCGCGGGCGTCTCGGCCACTTCCGGCAGCGACTCGGGCACGCGCTCCAGGGCCAGCTCCAGCACCTTGTCGATCCACTTGACCGGCACGATCTCGATCCGATTCTTGATGCTCTCCGGAATCTCCGTCAGATCCTTGGCGTTTTCCTCGGGAATCAGGGCCAGACGGATGCCGCCTCGCACGGCCGCCAGCAGTTTCTCCTTCAGGCCACCGATCGCCAGCACCTCGCCCCGCAGGGTGATCTCGCCGGTCATCGCCACATCGGCCCGCACCGGAATGCCGGTCAGCGTGGACACCAGCGCCGTGGTGATCGCAATGCCCGCGGAGGGACCATCCTTGGGCGTCGCCCCTTCCGGGAAGTGGATGTGGAGATCGCGCTTTTCGAACGCCTCGTCCTTGATGCCCAGGCGCTGGGCGCGGCTGCGCACCACGCTGCGGGCGGCTTCCACGGATTCCTTCATCACGTCGCCGAGGGAGCCGGTGCGCTGGATGTTGCCCTTGCCGGGCATGCTCACCGCCTCGATGGTCAGCAGTTCGCCGCCCACCTCGGTCCACGCCAGGCCGGTCACCTGGCCCACCTGGTTTTCCTTCTCGGCCATGCCGTAGGTGTAACGCCGGACCCCGAGGTACTTGTCCAGCAGCTTCGCATTGACCACGATCTTGTGCTTGCGCTGACGCAGCACCAGGGACTTCACCACCTTGCGGCAGATCTTGGAAATCTCCCGCTCCAGGGCCCGCACCCCGGCTTCCCGGGTGTAGTAGCGAACGATGTCGCGGATCGCATCCTCGGTGACCGAAAGCTCCTCCTTCTTCACGCCGTTGGTTTTCATCTGCTTGGGCAGCAGATAGCGCTGGGCGATATTGACCTTCTCGTCCTCTGTGTAGCCCGACAGGCGGATCACCTCCATCCGGTCCAGCAAGGCCGGCGGGATGTTGAGGGAGTTGGCCGTGGCGACGAACATCACGTCGGAGAGGTCGAAATCCACCTCGACGTAGTGGTCCTGGAACGTGTGGTTCTGCTCGGGATCGAGCACCTCCAGCAGTGCCGAGGAAGGGTCGCCGCGGAAATCCATGCCCAGCTTATCCACCTCGTCGAGCAGGAACAGCGGGTTCTTCACGCCGACCTTGGTCATGTTCTGCAGGATCTTGCCCGGCATCGAGCCGATGTAGGTGCGGCGGTGGCCGCGAATCTCGGCCTCGTCGCGCACGCCGCCCAGAGCCATGCGCACGAACTTGCGGTTGGTGGCCTTGGCGATGGACTGCCCGAGCGAGGTCTTGCCCACGCCCGGAGGCCCGACCAGGCAGAGGATCGGCGCCTTGAGCTTATCCACCCGCTGCTGCACGGCCAGGTATTCGACGATCCGCTCCTTGACCTTCTCCAGGCCGTAGTGATCCTTGTCGAGCACTTTCTCGGCGACGGACAGATCCTTGGAAATGCGGGACTTCTTTTTCCACGGCAGGTTGAGCACGGTCTCGATGTAATTGCGCACCACCGTGGCCTCCGCGGACATGGGGGACATCAGCTTGAGTTTCTTCAACTCGGACTGGGTCTTGGCCATGGCCTCCTTGGTCATGCCGGAGTCCTTGATCTTTTTCTCGAACTCGTCGAGATCCGCGCCTTCCTCGCCCTCGCCCAGCTCCTTCTGGATGGCCTTGACCTGCTCGTTCAGGTAATACTCGCGCTGGCTTTTCTCCATCTGGCGCTTGACGCGGCCGCGGATGCGCTTTTCCACCTGCAGGATGTCCAGCTCGGTCTCCAGCTGACCCAGCAGCTTCTCCAGGCGATCGCCGACATTGAACAACTCGAGGATTTCCTGCTTGAGTTCCAGCTTGAGCGGCAGGTGGGCCGCGATGGTGTCCGCCAGGCGGCCGGATTCTTCGATGCCGGCCAGGGAGGTGAGTATCTCCGGCGGGATCTTCTTGTTCAGTTTCACATATTGATCGAACTGGGCCAGGATCGTCCGGCGCAAGGCCTCGATCTCATGATTGCCGCGCTCGTCGGTGACGATCGGCGTCACCTCGGCGGTAAACACCGTCTTCTGGTCGATCACCTGCTCGACCCTCGCCCGCTGGGCGCCCTCGACCAACACCTTCACGGTGCCGTCGGGCAACTTCAGCATCTGCAATACGTTCGACACGCAGCCGATCGGATACATGTCCCCGACTTCCGGCTCATCCTTGGCGGCCGACTTCTGCGCCACCAGCAGGATGCTCTTGCCGGACTCCATCGCCATCTCCAGCGCCTGGATGGACTTGGGCCGCCCGACGAACAGCGGAATCACCATGTGGGGGAAAATCACCACGTCGCGCAGGGGCAGCAACGGCAGTTGGAGTTTCTCTTGGGGGAGGTCAAGTTCGCCTGACATAGGCTTGTCCTTTTAGATTGATACTAGATTGGAACACATGGACCGCAGATGGGGACGATCATCCGCGGTTCAAGCCTAGTACCCGAATGCGGCACTGTAAATCCTTGGAGGGAAGAAGATCGCCAAACGTTCCCGCGTTCCCGCATCCTGGTTTTCCACGGATATCGACAGCCGCGTCCACTCCGCGGGCTGCCAGGCGTGCCCTAGTTGGAACCCGAAACCTTGGGTTGATCAGCGTAGATCAGGATCGGCGGTGTGCTGCTCTCGATCATCCCCTCATCGATCACCACCTTGGCCACGAGGTCCATGCTCGGCAAATCGTACATGGTGTCCAGCAGCACGTTTTCCAGGATCGAGCGCAGACCGCGGGCGCCCGTCTTGCGCTGCAGGGCCTTGCGGGCGATCGCCTGCAGGGCGCCCGGACGCACCTCGAGTTCAACGCCCTCCATCGCGAACAGCTTCTGATACTGCTTGATCAGGGCGTTCTTGGGCTCGACCAGAATCTCCACCAGGGCGGTTTCATCCAGTTCCTTCAGTGTGGCGATCACCGGCAAGCGACCGACGAACTCGGGAATGAGGCCGAACTTGACCAGATCCTCGGGCTCCACCTGCTGCAAGGTTTCGGTGATGCTCTTGGTGTCCTTGCTGCGCACCTCGGCGCCGAAGCCGATGCCCGAGCGCTCGGAACGATTGAGGATGACCTTCTCCAGCCCGTCGAAGGCGCCGCCGCAGATGAACAGGATGCTGCTGGTATCGACCTGGACGAAGTCCTGGTTCGGATGCTTGCGCCCGCCCTGCGGCGGCACGGAAGCCGTGGTGCCCTCGATCAGCTTCAGCAACGCCTGCTGCACGCCTTCGCCGGAAACGTCGCGGGTGATCGACGGGTTGTCGGACTTGCGCGAGATCTTGTCGATCTCGTCGATGTAGACAATGCCCTGCTGGGCCTTATCCACCTCGTATTCGCACTTCTGCAGCAACTTCTGGATGATGTTCTCGACGTCCTCGCCGACGTAGCCCGCTTCGGTCAGGGTCGTGGCATCAGCCATCACGAAGGGCACGTTCAGGAGCCGCGCCAGCGTCTGGGCCAGGAGGGTCTTGCCCGAACCGGTGGGGCCGATCAGCAGGATGTTGCTCTTCGCCAGCTCCACATCGGCATTGCCCTTCTGCTGATGGCGCAGCCGCTTGTAGTGGTTGTAGACCGCCACCGACAGGATCCGCTTGGCCTGCTGCTGGCCGATCACGTACTGGTCGAGGATTTTGCAGATTTCGTGGGGAACCGGCAGGTCGCGCGTGGGACTTTCATCCTCGCCGCCGCTGATCTCGTCGCGAATGATGTCGTTGCACAGGTCGATGCATTCATCGCAGATGAACACGGACGGACCGGCGATCAGCTTTTTCACCTCATGCTGGCTCTTGCCGCAGAAGGAGCAGTACAGCAGTTTCTCTGAGCCGGATTTCTTGTCCGTCATTTGTGTTTCTCCGCTTACTCGGACGCTTCACCGCGATTGTTCAGCACCTTGTCGACCAGACCGTACTCCACGGCCGCGTCGGCGGCCAGGAAATTGTCGCGGTCGGTATCGCGTTCGATGCGCTCGACAGGCTGGCCGGAGTGCTTGGCCAGCATCTCGTTCAACTTTTGCTTGAGGAACAGGATCTCCTTGGCGTGGATCTCGATGTCCGAAGCCTGCCCCTGGAAGCCACCCATCGGCTGATGGATCATCACCCGCGAGTTGGGCAGGCAGTAACGCTTGCCCTTGGTGCCGGCCGCCAGCAGGAAGGCCCCCATCGAAGCCGCCTGGCCGATGCACAGGGTCGACACGTCGGGCTTGATGAACTGCATGGTGTCGTAGATCGCCAGTCCCGCGGTCACCGAGCCGCCCGGGCTGTTGATGTAGAGATGGATGTCCTTGTCGGGATTCTCCGACTCCAGGAACAGCAACTGGGCCACCACCAGATTGGCCGTCACGTCATTGACCGGGCCCACCAGGAACACCACGCGCTCCCTCAGCAGGCGCGAGTAGATGTCGTAGGCCCGCTCGCCGCGGCCGCTGGTCTCGATCACCATGGGCACCAGGCCCAGGGCCTGGGGATCCCAATCGTCACGGCGGTTCATTTGGCTTCCTCGCTCAATCATCGTGGGACGTCGGAGGCATCATGCCCCATTGCCCATCAACTCGTCAAAATCCACGGCCTTCTCGGTGACCTTGGCATTCGCCAGCGCCCAGGCGACCACGTTGCTCTCGATGGCCAGCGCTTCGGCCTCGGCCAGGCGCTGGGGCTGGGAGTAGTACCAGCGCACCACCTCGGAAGGATCCTCGAACGTCTGGGCGAAGTCTTCCACCACCGCCTTCACCTGCTCGGCCTTGGCGTGGAGTTCCTTGGCCTTGACCACTTCGGCCACCACCAGGCCCAGGCGCACCCGGCGCACCGCCTGTTCGGTGAACCAGGAAGGCTCGACCGGGATGTCGTTCACCGCCAGGCCGCGCTGCCTCAGGTCGGCCAGCGCGTTCTGCGCCATCTGCCGGGACTCGGCCTCGACCAGCGCCTTGGGCACGTCGACCGGATGGGCGGCCAGCAGCGCGTCCATCACCTGGCTCTTCACGCGGGCTTCCAGGCGCTTCTTGACCTCGCGTTCGAGATTGGTCTTGATTTCCTCGCGCATCTTCGCGAGATCGCCATCGGCGATGCCCAGCGACTTGGCGAACTCGGCATCCACTTCCGGCAGTTGCGGCGCCTCGACCTTCTTACAGGCGACTTCGAACTGAACGGTCTGCCCGGCCAAGTCCTTGCCGTGATAGTCGTCGGGGAACTTGACGTCGAAATGCTTGGTCTCGCCGGCCTTCAGGCCTTCCATCGCCGCGTCGAAATCCGCGACCATGCGCCCGGCGCCGACCTGCAGCGGGAAGTCCTCGGCCTTGCCGCCATCGAACTCGACCCCGTCCTTGCGGCCGACGAAGTCGATCACCACGCGATCGTCCTTCTGGGCCGGCCGGTCGCTGGCGACGAACGTCATGCGCTGCTTGCGCAGGGCCTCGAGGGTCTTGTCCACTTCCGCATCGCCCACCGCCAGCACCGCCTTCTCGACGTCGCTGGAGGACAGGTCGGCCACGGTGATTTCCGGGTAAACCTCGAACACCGCGGAAAATTCGAGCTGGCCGTCGCCGCTGGCGGGCTTGGGCTCGACGCGGGGATAGCCGGCCACGCGCAGGCCCTGCTCGCGCACCTTTTCGCCGAAGGCGCGCTCGACGGCGGCCTCGATCGCCTCGGAACGCGCCTGATAGCCGTGTTGCTGAGCCACCATCCTGAAGGGCACCTTGCCCGGGCGGAAGCCAGGCATCTTGGCCGTCTTGGAAAGCTTCTTCAGGCGCCGCTCCACATCCTGGTCGATGTCGGCAAGGGCCACGGTCATATCGATACGGCGCTCCAGCGCACTGGTCTCGGCGGCTTGGGTCTGTTCCTGAGTCATGAGAAATTCCTGGATGGCTGCTTGGGTATTGAGTGGGGCGGCTACGCTACGAAAAATAGCAAAAACTGGTATAGCAAAAACTGGTGCGAAGGGCGGGACTCGAACCCGCACAGGTTGCCCCGCTGGAACCTAAATCCAGTGCGTCTACCAATTCCGCCACCCTCGCGAACCGGCGATTCTAACCGATTCACTACTATACTGTCAGGTTCCATCTGGGCCGCCCATGGCTGTCGACCACTACGAAAACTTCCCTGTCGCCTCCGTCCTGCTGCCGCATCCATTGCGGGAGCCGGTGGCCGCCATCTACGGCTTCGCCCGCAGCGCCGACGACATCGCCGACGAGGGCGAACAGCCCCCGGCCCGGCGGCTGGAACAGCTCGACGCCTACCGCCGGGAACTGGACGCGATCGAGGCCGGCCGGCCCACGGCGCACCCGGTTTTCCGCCGCCTGCGCCCGGTGATCGCCGCCCACGGTCTGCCCCTGGCGCTGTTCCACGATCTGCTCGACGCCTTCGCCCAGGACGTGGCCAAGGACCGCTACGCCGACTACGGCGAACTGCTGGACTACTGCCGCCGCTCCGCCAACCCCGTGGGACGGCTGCTGCTGCGCCTGTTCCGCCAGGACAGCGGCGCCAATCCGGCCCGCTCGGACGCCATCTGCACGGCCCTGCAATTGATCAACCACTGGCAGGACGTGGCCGTGGACCTGAAAAAGAACACCCGCGGCCGCATCTACCTGCCCCAGGACGACCTCGCCCGCTTCGGCGTCAGCGAGGCCCAGTTGCAGGCCGGACGCATCGATCCGGCGTTCCGCGCGCTGATGGCCTTCCAGGTGCAGCGCGCGCGGGCGCTGATGCTCTCCGGCGCCGCCCTGGGGCGGGACCTGCCGGGCCGGATCGGCCTGGAAATCCGCGCCATCGTCGCCGGTGGGCTGCGCATCCTGCGGAAAATCGAGGCCGTCGACTACGACGTGTTCCGCCGCCGTCCCCAGCTGACCCCCTGGGACGCCCCGGCCCTGGTCTGGCGCACTTTTTTCCCGCAAACCGACCCCATCGTCGCCCCATGACCGCCGCCGCGAATCACGACGACTATTGCCAGCAGCGCGCCGCCGCCAGCGGCTCCAGCTTCTACTACAGTTTCCTGTTCCTCGACCCGCCCCGGCGCCAGGCCATCACCGCGCTCTACGCCTTCTGCCGCGAAGTCGACGACCTGGTGGACGAATGCGTCGACCCGCATCTGGCCGCCGCCAAGCTGGCCTGGTGGCGCACCGAGGTGGCCGCGCTTTACGCGGGGAACCCCACGCACCCGGTGACCCGGTCGCTGTCCGCCGCCCTGCGGCACTACGCGCTGCCCCAGGAGCACCTGCTGGAAATCGTCGACGGCATGGAAATGGACCTGGAACAGGCCCGCTACCCCGATTTCAAGTCCCTGCACCTCTACTGCTACCGCGTCGCCAGCGTGGTGGGGCTGCTGGCGGCCGAAATCTTCGGCTATCAGGATCGCCGCACCCTCAAATACGCCCACGACCTGGGCCTGGCCCTGCAACTCACCAACATCATCCGCGACGTCGGCGAGGACGCCCGCCGCGGCCGCATCTACCTGCCGGTGGAAGACCTGCAACGCTTCGACGTTCCCGCCGCCGACCTGCTGCAGGGCCGCTACAGCGAGAACTTCAAGGCGCTGATGGCGTTCCAGGCCGAGCGCGCCCAGGAATACTTCGACCGCGCCCTGGCCGAGCTGCCCCGGATCGACCGCCGCGCCCAGCGCGCCGGCCTGATCATGGCCAGCATCTACCGCACCCTGCTCGACGAAATCGCCCGCGACGGCTTCCTGGTGCTGGACCGGCGCACCTCGCTCACGCCGCTGCGCAAGCTCTGGCTGGCGGCCAAGACGTGGCTGAAAAGTTGAGGCCCCCTCCCTCGCCCCGCCAATTGTTTCCTTCAAAGCAACAATCAACAGCGTAAAAAGAAGGGCAAAGAATGAACTCCAGCACCCATCCGGGTCATCATTTGCGCGATTTTCCAATACTCAAACATTGTATCTGAATTGGAAACAATGACATGACACCGGACGAGGTGCCGGACCCGGGCGTCCAGGGGAGCGATTCCACGGAACGCCACACCGATCGTCCGATCGCCATCATCGGCGCCGGCTACGCCGGCCTCGCCGCGGCGGTGGCGCTGGCGGACGCCGGCCTCACCGTCGACCTCTTCGAAGCCTCGCGCACCCTCGGCGGCCGGGCGCGCAGCGTGGACATCGACGGTCTGCGCGTGGACAACGGCCAGCACATCCTGCTCGGCGCCTATCGGGACACCCTGGCCCTGATGGAACGGGTCGGCGCCCCCACCGAGGGCCTGGCGCGCCATCCCTTGCGCCTGGACTACCCGGGCCGGCTCAGCCTGGCGGCGCCGCGCCTGCCCGCGCCGCTGCACCTGGCCGCGGCCCTGGCGCGCGCGCGCGGCCTGAGCCTGGGCGAGAAATTCGCCGCCCTGCGTTTCATGGTGAGCCTCCGCGCCCGCCGCTACCGGCTGGGGGACGACAAATCCACAGGCGCCGACTCCTCGGTCGCCGAACTGCTGCGCCGCCACCGGCAGCCGGCAACCCTGTGCCGCTATCTCTGGGAACCGCTGTGCGTCGCCGCGTTGAACACCCCGGCGCACCGGGCCTCCGCGCAGGTCTTTCTGAACGTGCTGCGCGACAGCCTGGGCGCGGACCGCGAAGCCTCCGACCTGCTGCTGCCCCGCGCCGATTTTTCCGCCCTGCTGCCGGAACCCGCCGCCCGCTACCTCGAAGCGCGCGGCACGCGGATCCACCGCGGCCGCCGCATCGGACGCCTGAGCCGGACCAATGCCGGCTGGTACTTGAACGAACGCGAACGCGGGGACGATCACGGCCCCTACCGCCAGGTGCTGCTCGCCACCGCACCCAGCCACGCCCGGCCGCTGCTGCCTCCGCTGCCGGAACTGGCCCCCCTGGCGGCGATGCTCGACGCCTTCGAATACGAACCCATCGCCACCGCCTACCTGCAATATCCGGCAACCGTGGCATTGCCCTTCCCCATGGTGGGCAGCGCGGGCGGCCACCTGCAATGGCTGTTCGACCGGGGCGCCCTGGACGGACCGGCCGGCCTGCTCGCCGCCGTGATCAGCGCCCAGGGCCGCCACCAGGCATTGGCGCCGGACGAACTGGCGCAAGCCCTGCACCGGGAAATCGCCGCCTTGCTGGCCAAATCGCTGCCCGGCCTGCCGCCGCCCCGCTGGCACAAGGTGATCGTCGAAAAACGCGCCACCTTCGCCTGCCGCCCCAACCTGCAACGCCCCCCCAACCTCACCGCCGTCCCCGGCCTGCTGTTGGCGGGCGACTACACCGCCGGCGACTACCCGGCAACGCTGGAAGGCGCGGTCCGCAGCGGCCAGACGGCGGCGCGGTCGATGCTGGCAAACCGGGGCTGACCGGCACGGCGGACACGGCGAAAACCTCCGCGTCGTGCAGGAGCGGGCCATGCCCGCGAATCGGTGGTCGACAATGCGCTGGTCGCAGGCATGGCCCGCTCCAATACACTGGGCTTCGACAAGCTCAGCCCGAACGGATGGTGATTGGACAATCCCGTAGGTCGGGTTAGCGCAGCGTAACCCGACATCGGTGTCCGCAACGGCTGTCTGTCGGGTTACGCCCTGTGGGCTAACCCGACCTACGGGACTTTTCCGCCGCGCCACCCCGGAGAATGCGAAGGGATGGAATGCCGAAAAAGCTTTTCCGCCGGGCCGCCTTTCCCACGATGGGGAAAAGCGGCACGCGCCGGAGGCGCAACGCATCGGTGCCCCCACAACGCTCCCCCAAACACCCGAGCGCAGCGAGCCAATCAGAACCCCCCGGAGGGGGGCGAAGGGGGGCGAGCCTACTCCAACCTACCCGCCACCAGACGCAGCGTACGGCCGCAACGCCGCGCCAGCGCTTCATCGTGGGTGACCAGGATCAGCGTCGTGCCCTGCTCCGCGTTCATTTCGAACATCAGGTCGATGATGGCGGCGCCGGTGGCCGCGTCCAGATTGCCGGTGGGCTCGTCGGCCAGCAGCAGCCGGGGGCCGGAAGCGAAAGCCCGCGCCAGGGCCACCCGCTGCTGCTCCCCGCCCGACAGATGCTTGGGATAGTGCTCCAGGCGCTGCCCCAGCCCCACCCGCTCCAGCAGGCGCCGGGCCTGGCGCGGGGCATCGGCCCGCCCCAGCAGCTCCAGCGGCAGCATCGCGTTCTCCAGGGCGGTCAGGGCCGGCAACAACTGGAAGGATTGGAACACGAAGCCCAGGCTGCGCCCGCGCAGCGCGGCGCGGCCGTCCTCGTCCAGGGCCGACAGATCCTCGCCCTCGATCCTCACCCGCCCCCGGCTGGGGGTGTCGAGCCCGGCCATCAGGCCGAGCAGGGTGGACTTGCCGGAACCGGAGGCGCCGACGATGGCCACCGCCTCGCCGGCCCCCACCGCGAAGGAAATGTCGTGCAGAATCGTCAGCACGCCGTCGCCGCTGGCGACATCCTTGCCCAGCCCCTCCACTTCCATCGCCATAATGCTCATGGAAGCCATTTTCCTACTTCCGAGCATGAAATACGCAAAGGGCAGGAAGGCCCTCCCCCTCCCGACCGCCCACGGCCGGCTTTGCACAGCCGGCCGGCTGCGGCGGCGCGGAGCAGTGCTCCGCGAAACCCCGCCTCCGCCCCCCTCTCCGGGGGAGGTGATGATGTTTGCTCGCTACGCTCGCAGGTTCGATCCGCCGTTTCAATTCGCTCCTTCACTTCAATCGTCCGTTCCATCATGATCCGTTCTCTATTCCTCATTTTCGTCCTGTGCTGGAGCGCCCTGGCGACGGCCCGTCCGGTGCTGGTGTTCGGCGACAGCCTGTCGGCCGGCTTCGGCCTGGCCAGGGAGCAAAGCTGGCCCGCCCTGCTGGAACCGCGCCTCAAGGAACGCGGCTACACCCTGGTGAATGCCAGCATCAGCGGCGAAACCACCGCCGGCGGCCGCAGCCGCCTGGGCGCGGCGCTGGACCAGCACCGGCCGGCCGTGGTGGTGCTGGAACTGGGCGCCAACGACGGCCTGCGCGGCCTCTCCATCGCCCAGACGCGGGACAACCTCACCGCCATGGCCCGCGCCGTCAAGGCCAGCGGCGCCCGCCTGCTGCTGGTCGGCATGCGCCTGCCGCCGAACTACGGCCCCGACTACACCGCCGCCTTCGAGCATACCTTCACCGCCGTGGCGAAAGCGGAAAAAACCGCCCTGCTGCCCTTCCTGCTGGAGCCCGTGGCCGCCGACCCGGCCAACTTCCAGAAAGACGGCCTGCATCCGGTCGCGTCCGCCCAGCCCCGCATCCTCGATCATGTCTGGAAGGCCCTGAAACCCCTACTCAAGTAAAACGCAGCGCCGGGCTCCCCGCCTCCAGGCGGCCGATTTCGGCCGCCTGGGCGAAGCCTTCGCGGGCGAAGCAGTCCAGCACCGCCGGCGCCGCCTCGGGCGCGCAGGCCACCAGCAGGCCGCCGCTGGTCTGCGGATCGGTCACCAGCTTCTGGCGCCAGCCGCCCCCCGCTTCCCAGTGCGCCGGCAGGCTCACCTGTTCCCCATAGCCGGCCCAGTTGCGGGTCGAGGCGCCGGTGGCGATGCCGGCCTGGACATGGCTCACGGCCTCATCGATCAACGGCAGGCGCTCGAACGCCACCTCGGCCGCGAGGCCCGAGCCGCGGCAAATCTCCAGCAGATGCCCGGCCAGGCCGAAGCCCGTCACGTCGGTCACCGCATGGACCTGCTCCATCGCCGCCAGCGCGGCGCCGGGCGTGTTCAATTGCGTGGTGGCGCGGATCATCTCGGCGTAACCGGCCGCGGAGAGCACACCCTTCTTCAGCGCGGCGGAGAGCACGCCCACGCCCAGCGGCTTGCCCAGGATCAGCGCGTCGCCGGCGCGGGCGCCGCTGTTGCGCTTGATCCGCCCCGGATGCACGACGCCGATGCCGACCAGGCCGTAGATGGGCTCCAGCACGTCGATCGAATGCCCGCCGGCGATGGGAATGCCGGCGGCGGCGCAGACCGCCTCGCCGCCGGCGAGGATCTGGCGGATCACCTCCTCCGGCAGCTTGTCCAGGGGCATGCCCACCAGGGCCAGGGCGAACAGCGGCCGGCCGCCCATCGCATACACGTCGGACAGGGCATTGGTGGCGGCGATGCGGCCGAAATCGTAGGGATCGTCGACGATGGGGGTGAAGAAATCGGTGGTGGCGACCACCGCCTGCTCGTCATTCAAGCGGTAGACCGCCGCATCGTCGCTGGTCTCCACTCCCACCAGCAGGTCCGCCGGCAGCGTCTTCAGCGGCGACTCGGCGAGCAGGCGGGACAGCACGGCCGGGGCGATTTTGCAGCCGCAGCCGCCGCCGTGGGAGAATTGGGTGAGTTTGACAGTCATGACAGCAGATGAAAAAAGGGCTTGCCACCGTAGCACAACTCGGGATGTTTGACGCCATCATCGACGCCCGCTCCCCCGCCGAATTCGCCGAGGACCACATTCCCGGCGCGATCAACTGCCCGGTGCTGGACGACGCGGAGCGGGCCCGGGTGGGCGTCCTCTACAAGCAGGTGTCGCCCTTCGCCGCGCGCGTGGCGGGCGCGCCGCTGATCGCCCGCAACATCGCCCGCCACATCGACGAGCGTTTCGCGGACCGCCCGCGCACCTGGACCCCCCTGGTCTATTGCTGGCGCGGCGGCCAGCGCAGCGGCGCCTTCACCCATATCCTGCGGGAGATCGGCTGGAACGCGCAGCGCCTGGAAGGCGGCCACAAGTCCTGGCGCCACCACGTGGTCGCCGAACTGGAGGCCCTGCCCGGCCGCTTTTCCTTCCGCATCCTCTCCGGCCCCACCGGCAGCGGCAAGAGCCGGGTGCTGGAAGCCCTGGCCCGCCAGGGCGCCCAGGTGCTGCACCTGGAGGAACTGGCCGCCCACCGCGGTTCGGTGCTCGGCCCGCTGCCGGACCGCCCCCAGCCGCCGCAGAAGCTGTTCGAGACCCGGCTCCACGCCGCCCTGAGCCAGCTGGACCCCGCCCGTCCGGTCTATGCCGAGGCGGAAAGCCGCCGCATCGGCAGCATCCACCTGCCCAACGCCATGATCGAGGCGCTGCGCGCCGCCCCCTGCCTGCTGATCGACGCCCCCGCCGCGGCGCGGGTGGAATTCCTGCTGCGCGACTACGCGCACTACCTGGACACGCCGGCCGGACTCGGCACCCGCCTGAGCCACCTGAAGGGCCTGCAAAGCAACGAGACCCTGGGCCGCTGGCAGGCGCTGGTGGCGGCGGGAGATTTTCCCGCCCTGGTGGCCGAATTGCTCGAACTGCATTACGACCCGCTCTACCAGCGCTCCCAGGCCCACAACTTCCGCGACTACCGGCAAGCCCCCCGCTACACCAGCGCCGACCTCTCGCCGAACGGCATCGAGGCGCTGGCCGCGGCGATCCGCGCCGGCGTCGATGAACCTGAGAACCGTACCTAATATTCATGATGCGGAAAGAACACCCCGCATCATGAAAAGGCTCGCCCCCCTGCGCGCCCCTCCGGGGGGTTCGATACGGCGCGCTGCGCTCGGATGTTTGGGGGAACGCTGTGGCGACACCGACAGATTGCGGCTGGCGCCGCGTGCCGCTTTCCCCCCATCGTGGGAAATGGCGGCCCGGCGGGAAAACTCGTTTTTCACGCTAAAGCTACGGACGTTTTCACTTTAACCTTGACCCGTTGGGCGATTCGTCAAGACGATAGAAATCCTTTGCAGTTTCGCCATATCCGCCGTGGTTAACCACTTATTCAAGGCTCAAGGATGAATCCATTCCAGAAGAAAACCGCCCGGCGGATCGCCCTCGCCAGCGTGCTGCTGGCGCTGGTGGCCAGCCCCATCGCCGGTTTCGTGGCGCGGGAGCAGGCGGAGGAGGAGGCCGTGTCCTTCGCCATCGAGGAATCCAACCGGCTGCTGCGCTACCACAAGACCATCGCCTTCCACGGCCCGCAGGCGGCGCAGATCGCCCGATCCGCCGCGGATATCCTGGCCGGCGGGCTGTTCGAAATCGTCGAGATCTACGACCGGAACGGCGTCAAGCTGGCCGAAACCGCCACCGATGCCGGCAAACGACTGGAACACGCGCTGCCCCCGCATCGCCCGCCGATGCAGCAGGCCGCGAGCTATGAAAGCCTGGCGCCGGGGGACGGCCAGTGGGTACTGCGCATCTTCGTCCCGCTCAGGAACGGCGATGGCGCCATCGCCGGCTATTTCGAGGGCGTCCGCGCGGTGCCCGACTGGCAGCGGGAGCAGATCCGCTTCGACGCCATCCTCGCCGCCCTGATGGTGGGCCTGGCATCGCTGATCTGCGGCGGCGTGCTGTATCCGGTGGTCGTGCATCTGGCCGCCGACAACGAAGCCAAGGCGAAGGACGTGCTCGAATCCCACATCGCGATGATGGAGGCGCTGGGCCGGGCGATCGCCAAGCGGGATTCGGACACCGGCGCCCACAACTACCGGGTGGCCTGGATTTCCGCCACCCTGGGCGAGGCCGCGGGCCTGAATGGCGGCGCCATGCAGTCCCTGATCGCCGGCAGCTTTCTGCACGACGCCGGCAAGATCGGCATCCCCGACGCGATCCTGCTCAAGCCGGGCAAGCTGGACGACGCCGAGATGGACATCATGCGCCGGCACGTGGCCCTCGGCGAGGAAATCGTCAGCGGCGCCGGCTGGCTGGACGGCGCCCGCGAGGTGGTCGCAGCCCACCACGAAAAATGGGACGGCGGCGGCTATCCGCGCGGCCTGGCTGGCAAGGACATCCCGCTGGCGGCGCGGGTGTTCGCCATCGCCGACGTCTTCGACGCGCTGAGTTCGCAGCGCCCCTACAAGGCGCCGCTGCCCTTCGAGGAAACCATGGCGATCCTGGTGCGCGGCCGCGGCAGCCATTTCGACCCCGACCTGCTGGACCTGTTCGTCCGCCTCGCCCCATCCATCCGCGCCCGAATCGCCAGCGTCAACGAAGACGAAGCCCGCGCCTTGATGGAACAACTGGTGCGCAAGCACTTCGAACTGTAGCGTGACAAACAAGCTTTTCCGCCGCGCCGCCATCGGTGCCGCTACGAAGCTCCCCCAAACACCCGAGCGCAGCGAGCCGTATCGAACCCCCCGGAGGGGGGCGAAGGGGGGCGAGCCTTCATCACGGCAGCAACGACGGAACGCTGCCGCGCTGGCAGCAGATGCGCTGGATCATCGCCGGCTTGGGCGATTCGACGCGGCCCTGCTCGAAGGCCACCACCGTCATGCGCTTCCTGACCAAATCCAGCAGCTCCCCCGGCCGCAGCAGAAAGGCCGGATCGGTCGGCCGGCCCAGCAGTTCCTGGCCGCTCATGAAGGTTTCGTAAATCAGCACGCCGCGTTCGGCCAGGGCGTTCAGCAGCAGGGGCATCAGCGGCCGGAACAGGTAGCGGCTCACCACGATGCCGTCGAAGGCCCGCGCGTAGTAGGGCCAGGGACCGCCCTCCAGGTCCACCTGGCGCGTCGTCACGCCGGCCACCCCGTCCAGGCCGGCCAGCGCCTCGGGATTCCGGTCCACCGCCTCCACCTGGTAGCCGGCGGCGGCCAGCAGGCGGGCATGGCGCCCACGGCCGCAGGCCAGGTCCAGCACGCTGCCGCCGGGAACGATCAGGGGCGCGAAACGCCGCACCCAGGGCGAGGCGGCGAGTTCTTCATGCGCGGACACCATCTCCCCCACCGTTCCCTCGCAGGGAACAGGACCGCCTGGCTCGCCGCGTTCGCAAGCCTGATTTGCCGTTTCGATTCGTTGTGTCATGACGCTAAAACCTCCCCAAACGCTTCCGCCTGTCGCAGCACCAGTTCAATCGCCCCTTGGCGAGCAGCTAGCCCTGCAAAATCTGGTTCAGCGCCAGATTGACGTAGTAATTGCTGCGCCCGACCTTGTTCTTCCGCACAAAACCACCGGCCGCCAGTGCATCCAGATACTTGCTGGCAGTCAGCCGGGAAACCCCCAGGTCACGCTCGATGAACTCGATCTTGGTGTAGGGGTGCATGAACAGGTTGTTGATCAGGTCCTGGCTGTAGAACTTGTATTCGTCGCGGATGCGGTGCTTGTAGTCGAACAGCGCTTCCTTGATCGCATGGATGGTTTTGATGGTCTGCCCGGCGGTCTGTTCTACCGCCGCCAGCATGTACAGCACCCAATCCTCCCAGGCATCGGCATCGCGCACGGACTGCAACAGGCGGTAGTAATCCGCCTTGGTACGGACGATGTGGCGCGAGAGGTAAAGCACCGGGACATCGAGCAGCCCTTCCTTGACCAGACAGAGCACATTGAGGATGCGTCCGGTGCGGCCGTTGCCGTCGTAGAAGGGGTGGATGCTCTCGAACTGGTGATGGATCAGCGCCATGCGGATCAAGGGATCAGCCGGGAAGCGCTCGCCGTCGTTGATGAAGCGTTCCAGGTCGCTCATCAGCGCGATGATTTCCGCCGGATCCTGCGGCGGGGTATAGACCGTTTCGCCAGCCCCGGTCTTCAGCGCAGTACCGGACAACTTGCGAAACCCGGCATTGTTGCGTTCCAGCTCCGCCTGTATCTCGACAATATGGTTGGCGGTGATCAGCCCGGTTTCGCGAACCAGCCGATAGCCGAGGTGCAACGCCTGCCGGTAGCGCAATACCTCCTTGGCCGCCGGATTGGCAAAGGCCTCCGGCAACACATCGTCCTTGAACAGCTCGTCATGGGTCGTGACGATGTTTTCGATTTCCGAACTGTCCTTGGCCTCCTGCAGACCCAGCGTGTTGATCAGGATGCCCTGGTTCGGAATCGACGCCGCCACGCCCTTCAGCTCGGCCAACGCCCGGCTCGCACTGGCCAGCCGCTTCAGGATGGGCGCAGTGTCAAAGCGGGCGGGATTCAGCAACTCAAGAGAAGGCAGTGCGGGCATGATGGTAGATCGGCAAACACCCATGTGTATAAAAAAACGGATTCCTTATACACGTCAGACCAAACGTGTATAAGGAATCGACATTTTTATACAGACCGCCCGGTATGTGCATAAAAATCGTCATTCTTCATGCACGTGCTGGCCTGCCATTAAAGTTGGCTTTACTGTTGGGTTGCCCAAAACGACTCAACGTCCGGCAGGCGCAACTGGCCGGAGATCAGGCAGGGGAGCATCAACAAGAAGCCGATAGACATTATTTCTGTTCAGCCTCGGCACCGACGACAAAGTAGAATTTCCCATTCCGGTCCAGCCCCCCGCCCGCGGTACGCTCTCCTTCCCATGCACAGCGACTTGCATTATCTGACCCATCTGTTCGAGCCCCGCTCGATCGCCGTCATCGGCGCGTCGGAGACGCCGGATTCGATCGGCGCCACGGTGGTGCGCAACCTCCTCGACGGCGGCTACGGCGGCCGGCTCCATTGCGTCAATCCGCGCCATCGCAGCATCTTCGGCCTGCCGGCGCTGAAGTCGATCGAGGCGGTGCCGGAACGGGTGGATGTGGCCGTGATCTGCACCCGGGCCGAGCTCGTGCCCGGCCTGGTGGAAGACTGCGGCCGCGCCGGCACCCGCCACGCAATCCTGCTCTCGGCCGGTTTCGGCGAGGCCGGGCCGCAGGGCGCCCGGCTCGAACAGGCCGCGCTGGCCGCCGCCCGCCGCCATCGCATGCGGCTGCTGGGCCCCAACTGCCTGGGCCTGCTGCGCCCGAGCCGCAACCTCAACCTGAGCTTCGCCCGCACCGGCGCCCTGCCCGGCACCGTCGGCCTGATCTCCCAGTCCGGCGCGCTGTGCACCGCCATCCTGGACTGGGCGCTGCCCAACAAGGTGGGTTTTTCCACCGTGGTTTCGCTGGGCGCCGAGAGCGACATCGACTTCGGCGAGGCGCTCGACTATCTGGTGGCCGATTGGCGCACCGAGTGCATCTTTCTCTACATCGAGGGCATCCGCAACGCCCGCCGCTTCATGAGCGCGCTGCGGGCCGCCGCCCGGGTCAAGCCGGTGCTGCTGATCAAGGTCGGCCGCCATCCGGCGGGGGAACGGGCGGCCTTTTCCCACACCGGCGCCCTGGTGGGCGGCGACGACGTCTTCGATGCGGCGCTGCGCCGCGCCGGCGTGGTGCGCCTGCGCACCATCGGCCAGTTGTACGCCGCCGCCTCGGCCCTGTTCTTCCACTTCCACCCGCGCGGCAACCGCCTGGCGGTGATCACCAACGGCGGCGGCCCCGGCGCGATGGCGGCCGACCACGCGGCGGACATCGGCATCCCCCTGGCCCGGTTGTCGCCCCCCACCCTGGCGCGGCTCGACCAGGCGCTGCCGGCCCACTGGTCCCACGCCAACCCCATCGACATCCTCGGCGACGCCGATCCGGCCCGCTTCGGCGCCGCGCTGGCCGCCTGCCTGGAGGACGACGGGGTGGACGGCATCCTGCTGGTGCTGACGCCGCAGGCCATGTCCGACCCGACCCAGGCGGCGCGCACCGTCATCGAAGGCAGCCGCGGGCAGCGCAAGACCATTCTCACCTGCTGGATGGGCGCGGAACAGGTGCGCGAGGCGCGGCTGCTGTTCCGCGGCGCCGGCATTCCCACCTTCGCCACGCCGGAACCGGCGGTGGACATGTTCGCCAACGTTTCCACCTATTACCGCAACCAGCAATTGCTGCTGCAAACCCCGGCCGCGACCTCGACGGCGGATTCCGCACCCGACCTGGAAACCGCGCGCCAGGTCATCGAATCCGCGCTCGCCCAGGGGCAGGGGCTGCTCGACGACGAGGCCACGCGGGCGCTGCTGTGGGCATTCCACATTCCGTTCGGCGAGGCACCCGTCCCCCGCAACCACGGGCGCGACCTGCTCGTCGGCATGGTGCGGGACCAGATCTTCGGCCCCACCATCACCCTGGGGCCGGGCGGCCCCGGCATCGAGCCGGAGCGCGAGCGGGTGGTGGCGCTGCCGCCCCTGAACGATTTCCTGATCGCCGACATGCTCGGCCGCGAGCCCGTCGCCCACCGCCTGGACCATTACCGCAACCTGCCGCCGGTCGATACCGGGGCACTGGCCGCCGTGCTGCTGCGGGTCTCCGAAATGGTCTGCGAACTACCCTGGCTGCAGGAATTCAGCATCGATCCGCTGATCGTGGACAGCCGGGGCGCCGTGGCGACGGCGGCGCGCATCGTGATCGCCCCGCTGCCGCCGCGCGCCGGACCCTACGACCACATGGCGATCCATCCCTATCCGTCCCAGTTGAGCTTCACTTTTCGCGCCGCCAACGGCCGCACCGTCGCCATCCGGCCGATCCGCCCCGAGGACGCGGAACTGGAACAGCGCTTCGTCCAGGGGCTGTCCAGCGAAAGCCGCTACTTTCGCTTCCTCAACAGCATCCGCGAGCTGTCGCCGGCCCAGTTGGTCCGCCTCACCCAGATCGACTACGACCGGGAAATGGCCCTCCTGGCCCTGACCCTGGACGAGGCCGAGGAACGGGAAGTCGGCGTGGTGCGCTACGTCGCCAACCCGGACGGCGAATCCTGCGAATTCGCGATCGTCGTCGCCGACGACTGGCAGGGCACGGGACTTGGGTGGCGCCTGATGGAGATATTGATCGACTTCGCCCGCCGCCGCGGCTTCCGCTACATGACCGGCGAATTCCTGGCGGAGAACGGCCACATGCTGAAATTCGTCACCGACCTGGGTTTCGTCCTTTCCCAGCATCCCGAGGACCCGGGCCTGCGCCGCGGCCTGCTGACTCTAGGGACTCTGGGCGAGGCCGCGCCGTAAGCGCGACTTCACCTCACATCCCGACATTCACCCGACACCACCGGAGAACCCGCACCATGAACGACACCCCCGGACTCTCGACCCGCTGCGTCCATGCCGGCGAAATCGACGACGCCCACGGCTCGCCCTTCACGCCGATCTACCACACCACCACCTTCCGCTTCGCCAGCACGGCCGACCTGCTGGACGTGGTGGAGGGCCGCAAGGCCGGCAGCCTGTACACCCGTTATGGTCTCAATCCGACGATCGCCAGCCTGGAGAGCAAGCTGGCCGCCCTCGAAGGCGCGGAGGCGGCCTGGGCCTTCTGCTCGGGCATGGCGGCGGAGTCGGCGCTGTTCCTCGCGCACGGCCGGGAAGGCATCGTCTGTCTGGGCGAAGCCTACGGCGGCACCCTGGAACTGCTGGCCGACCAGTTGCCGCAGTTGGGGATTCAGACCCATTTCGTTCCCGGCCAGGAACTCGGCCAGCTCGAAGCATTGCTGCGGCAAGGCGTGAAGCTGGTGTTCTTCGAGACCCCCACCAACCCCACCATCGACCTCTACGACATCGCCGCGATTTCCGCCCTGGCCCATCGCCACGGCGCCCGCGTCGCCATCGACAACACCTTCGCCTCGCCGGTGAACCAGCAGCCCCTGGGCCTGGGCGCGGACTTCGTGGTCCACTCCTGCACCAAGTTCCTCGGCGGCCATTCGGACCTCACCGCCGGTGCCCTGATGGGTTCGCGCGAGCTGCTGGCGCCGGTCTGCAACTGGCGCAAGAACCTGGGCTCCACCATCGCCCCGGAAATCGCCGCGCTGCTGGCGCGCAGCATCCGCACCCTGCCGATCCGGGTGCGGCAGCAGAACGCGACGGCGCTGGCGATCGCCGAAGCCATGGCGCGGCACCCGAAAATCCGGCGCGTGCTCTACCCGGGCCTGCCCGACTTCCCCGGCCATGAGCTGGCGAAAAAACAGATGAGCGGCTACGGCGGCATGCTGACCATCGAGGTGGCGGGCAGCGGTGCGGACGCCACCCGCGTCGCCGACCGACTGAAGCTTTTCGCCCTGGCGCCCAGCCTGGGCGGCGTCGAAAGCCTGGCGACCCAGCCCTGCACCACCACCCATCACGGCCTCTCCGCCGCGGAGCGGGCGCGGCGGGGAATCTCCGACGCCATGCTGCGGCTGTCGATCGGCCTGGAGGACGCCGACGACCTGATCGCGGATCTGGAGCAGGCGTTGGTGTGATGGTGATGGTTCGCCCCCCTTCGCCCCCGGAGGGGGTTCTCTCTAGCTCGCTGCGCTCGAAGTTACGGGGAGCACTGTAGCGGCACCGATAGGTTGCGGCTGGCGCCGCGTGCCGCTTTTCCCCATCGTGGGAAAGGCGGCCCGGCGGAAAAGCGCTGTCGTTTTTCCTCTGTGACCTCTGTGTCCTCTGTGGCTGACCGAGGTTTCAAGGTTTATTCCGTGTTTTCCTAATCCCGCACGCTGACGGTCGTCTCCAGCGTCAACACCTGGCCTTCGCGCCAGATTCGCAGCCGCACCCGGTCGCCGCTCTTGTGGCCGTCGAGCAGTTTGTCCATCGCGGCGGGGCTGTCCACCGCCTGACCGTCGATGCTCTGGATCACGTCTCCCGGCACCAGGGAGCCGTCCCGGGCCAGGCGGCTGCCGCGCAGTCCGGCGCGCGCCGCCGGGGAGCCTCGTTCCACCTCCAGCACCAGCACGCCCTGCACGCCCAGTTGCCGGGTCGCCAAGACATTGAGGCGCTCGTTGGCGCTCACCCCCAGCGTCGGCCGGCGGAACCGGCCGTGGGCGATCAGTTCCGGCACCACCCGGTTCACCGTGTCGGCCGGCACGGCGAAGCCGATTCCGGCCGAAGCTCCGGAAGGGCTGTAGATCGCGGTATTGACGCCGATCAGATGGCCGGCGGAGTCCAGCAGGGGGCCGCCGGAGTTGCCGGGATTGATCGCCGCGTCGGTCTGGATCAGATGATGGATGGTGGCTCCGTCCTCGCCTTCCAGGGAGCGGTCGAGCGCGGAAATCACGCCCGTGGTCAGGGTATGGTCGAGGCCGAAGGGGTTGCCGATCGCCAGCACCCGCTGCCCCACCAGCAGATCATGGCTGCTGCCCAGCGGCAGGGGCTGGGGCCTGCGCTCGGGCACCTGGATCTGTAACACCGCCAAGTCATGCTCGGGGCTCACCCCCACCAGCCTGGCGTCGAAACTGCGCTGATCCCCCAGGCGCACCTTGGCGGCGGTGGCGCCGGCCACCACGTGGTAGTTGGTCACCACATGGCCCAGTTCGTCCCAGACGAAGCCCGATCCGGTGCCGCGCGGCGCGGCGGTGACGTTCATGGTCCAGAGATTCACCACCTTGTCCAGGGTGGTGATATAGACCACCGACGGGTTGCTGCGGCGGAAAATGTCGATGGTCGACTTTTCGTCCGGCGCCAGGTCGCCACGCGGCACCACGGCGCGCGGCGTCGCCTGGCGCGCTTCGCCCTGCCCCTGGGCCAGTCCCCACAAGGCGACGCCAAGCAGCACGGCGCCCGCGGCGCTCCATAGGTTTTTTCTCATCATCGAATCTCCCATGGCCCGGTATGGCCCTCTCCGCACAAAATATCCACGCACCCTGGTATATTAGAGTTTTCTAATTAACAAGGAGGCGCGATGTCCAAGTCATTCAAGCAAATCACCCAGGATCTGAACCAGGCCATCGCCACTTTCCGCCGCGAAGCCCCGGAAACCATGGCCGGCTTTTCCGGAATGGCAAAGGCGGCGATGGCGCCCGGCGCGCTGGACGCGACGCAGAAGGAACTGATCGCGCTGGGCATCGGCGTCGCCGCCCGCTGCGATGGCTGCATCGGTTTTCACGTCAAGACCCTGGTCAAGCTCGGCGTCAGCCGCAAGCAGTTCATGGAAACCCTCGAAGTGGCCGTCTACATGGGCGGCGGCCCGTCCCTGATGTACGCCGCCGAAGCGGTGCGCGCCTACGAGGAATTCAGCATTGTGAAATAAGGCCTGCCCCCCTTCGCCCCCCTCGCGGGGGTTCTCATTTGTTCGCTGCGCTCGAAGGTCACGGGGAGCGTTCGTGGCAGCAGCGTACAGTTTGCGCCTCCGGCGCGTGCCGTTTTTCCTTGCGACGGCGCGGCGGAAAAACTGCTGAGTTTGCTCTATGTCCAACCGAGGTTCTTCGCCCCCTCGCGTGGAGCGAGAGGGCGAGCCACCGTTCAGGTTTTTTCGAACAGCAGGTGACCAGCCGGGTTGGCGCTGACCCGCACCCGGTCCTTGGCGCCGAAGCGGCCTTCCAGGATGCCCTTGGCCAGCGGATTCTCGATCCGCTCCTGGATCGCCCGCTTCAGCGGCCGGGCGCCGAACACCGGATCGAAGCCGGCCTTGGCCAGTTCCGCCAGGGCGGAGTCGTCGACGTCCAGACCCATTTCCATCCGCGCCATGCGCTTTTCCAGATAGGCGAGCTGAATCCGGGCGATCGCCGCGATGTTCTTCTCGTCCAGGGCGTGGAACACCACCACCTCGTCGATGCGGTTGATGAACTCGGGACGGAAGAAGGTCTTCACCTCGGCCATCACCGCCAGCTTGATCACCTGGTAGTCGTCCCCGGCCATCTGCTGGATCATCTGGCTGCCCAGGTTGGAGGTCATCACGATCACCGTGTTCTTGAAGTCCACGGTGCGGCCCTGGCCGTCGGTCATGCGGCCGTCGTCCAGCACTTGCAGCAGCACGTTGAACACGTCCGGGTGGGCTTTTTCCACCTCGTCGAAGAGGATCACCGAGTAGGGTTTCCTGCGCACCTGCTCGGTCAGGTAACCGCCCTCCTCGTAGCCGACGTAGCCCGGCGGCGCGCCGATCAGGCGGGCGACCGAATGCTTCTCCATGAACTCGCTCATGTCGATGCGGATCAGGTGCTCCTCTGAATCGAACAGGAACTCGGCCAGGGTCTTGCACAGCTCGGTCTTGCCCACGCCCGTGGGGCCGAGGAAGAGGAAGGAGCCGTAGGGCTTGCTCTCGTCCGAGAGGCCGGCGCGGGAGCGGCGGATGGCGTCGGACACCAGGCGCACGGCCTCGTCCTGCCCCACCACCCGGTTGTGCAGGCGCTCTTCCATCTTGAGCAGCTTCTCGCGCTCGCCCTGCATCATCTTGCTGACCGGGATGCCGGTGGCGCGGGACACCACCTCGGCGATCTCCTCGGCGCCCACCTGGGTGCGCAGCAGCTTGTTGACGCTCTTCTTGCCGTCGCCGGATTTTTCCGCGGCCTTCAGTTGCGCCTCCAGTTGCGCCTCCAGTTGCGGCAACTGGCCGTATTGCAGCTCGGCCAGTTTGTCGAACTGGCCCTTGCGCTGGAGCTCGGCCATCTGGGCCTTCACGCGGTCGATCTCCTCCTTGATCTGGGCGGAGCCGAGCACGGCCGACTTCTCGGCCTTCCAGATCTCCTCCAGGTCGGAATATTCCTTTTGCAGCTTGGCCAGTTCCTCCTCGATCAGCGCCAGGCGCTTTTGCGAGGCTTCGTCCTTTTCGCGCTTGACCGCCTCCCGCTCGATCTTGAGCTGGATCATGCGCCGGTCGAGCTTGTCCATCACCTCGGGCTTGGAGTCGATCTCCATCTTGATCCGCGCCGCCGCCTCGTCGATCAGGTCGATCGCCTTGTCGGGCAGGAAGCGGTCGGTGATGTAGCGGTGGCTCAATTCCGCGGCGGCGACGATCGCCGGGTCGGTGATGTCCACGCCATGGTGCAGCTCGTACTTCTCCTGCAGGCCGCGCAGGATGGCGATGGTCGATTCGACGCTCGGCTCGTCGACCAGCACCTTCTGGAAGCGGCGCTCCAGGGCGGCGTCCTTTTCGATGTACTTGCGGTATTCGTCCAGCGTCGTGGCGCCGATACAGTGCAGCTCGCCGCGCGCCAGCGCCGGCTTGAGCATGTTGCCGGCGTCGATCGCGCCCTCGGCCTTGCCGGCGCCGACCATGGTGTGCAGCTCGTCGATGAAGACGATGATGCGCCCCTCTTCCTGGGCGATCTCCTTCAGCACCGCCTTCAGGCGTTCCTCGAATTCGCCGCGGTACTTGGCGCCGGCCAGCAGCGCCGCCATGTCGAGCGACAGCACCTTCTTGCCCTTCAGGGTCTCCGGCACCTCGTCATTGACGATGCGCTGCGCCAGGCCCTCGACGATGGCGGTCTTGCCGACGCCGGGCTCGCCGATCAGCACCGGGTTGTTCTTGGTGCGGCGCTGGAGGATCTGGATCGCCCGGCGGATCTCGTCGTCGCGGCCGATCACCGGATCGAGCTTGCCCAGGCGGGCGCGCTCGGTCAGGTCCAGACAGTATTTCTTCAACGATTCGCGCTGGCCCTCGGCCTCGGCGCTGCCCACGCTCTGGCCGCCGCGCACCGCCTCGATCGCCTTTTCCAGGGGCGCGCGCATCACGCCGGCCTCCTTCAGGAGACGGCCCGCCTCGCCCTTGTTCCCGGTCAGGGCCAGCAGGAACATCTCGGAGGCGATGAATTCGTCGCCGCGCTTCTGGGCTTCCTTGTCGGTCAAGTTCAGCAGGCCGGCGAGATCGCGGCCGACGGTGATCTCGCCGCCATGGCCCTCCACCTTGGGCAGGCGCTCGACGGCCTTCTGCAGGGCGGCCTTCAGCCCCGCCACGTTGCCGCCGGCGCGGCCCAGCAGCGAAGCGGTGCCGCCGTCCTCCTGATTGAGCAGGGCCAGCAGCAGATGCACCGGCTCGATGAACTGCTGATCGCCGCCCGCGGCGATGCTCTGGGCGTCGGCCAGCGCCTGCTGGAACTTGGTGGTGAATTTGTCTAATCGCATGATGTTGGCGTCCCTTGGTTCGATAGGGCTATAGTTGATGCCGATCCGGTCATTTTCAAGAACCGGCAGCGGTCGATTTCCCTGCAGTCCGAACGAGGCCCCGGCCTCGCCCCTGTCGTCGCGGTTCCATCACACAAGGAGAAGCCCATGAGCACTTCCGTCCCTCCCTTGGCGGAGATGCAGCAAAAGAACCTGGAGGCGGCAATGGCACTGACCCGCCTCTCGATGGCCAGTTCCCAGCGCATGATCGAATTGCAGGCCGATCTGGCGCGGCAGTTGTTCGAAGACGGAGTCGCCCAGACCAGGGCGCAACTGGGCGTGAAGGACCCCCAGCAACTGCTCGGCATGCGCAGTCAATATGCCCAGGCCACCGCCCAGCACATGATCGAGGCCGGCCTCAAGCTCACCGAGCTGGGCAACGAGGCCCGCGCCGAATTCGCGCGCCTGCTCGGCGAGCAGTTGGCCAGCGGCGGCCAGGAAATGGCCCAGTCGCTGCAAAGCGCCATGCAGGGTCTGCCGGGCGGCGCCGGGCCGATGGCCGAGGTGATGAAAACCGCGATGACCAACGCCCAGAGCGCCCTGGCGCAGATGACGCAGGTCAGTCAGACGCTGATGGGCACGCTGACCGGCGCCGCCAACCGCAAGAAGTAGGCGCGATCTCCGATCTCCTTGGACGCCGCAGGCGGCGCCTGCGGCGTCCAAGGACTCGGGCTCAGGCCCCCGCGTCGTCCACCCAGCGCCGGCGGGCGTCCTCGTCCGATTCCCGGGCGTCCACCCAGCGGCCGCCGGCGTCGGTTTCCTCCTTCTTCCAGAGCGGCGCCCGGGTCTTCAGATAGTCCATGATGAATTCGCAGGCGGCGAAGGCTTCGCCGCGATGGGCGGAGGAGACCGCCACCAGCACGATGCGCTCCCCCGGCAGCAGCCGGCCGACGCGGTGGATCACCCGCACCGCCCGCAGTTCCCAGCGGCACCGGGCCTCGGCGACGATCTCATCGAGGGCGCGCTCGGTCATGCCCGGATAGTGCTCCAGGGTCATCGCCGCGACGCCGCCGCCATCGCTGCCGTCGCCGCCGTCGTTGCGATCCCGCATCAGGCCGACGAAACTCGCCACCGCGCCGGCGCCGGCATCCCCGGCGGAGAGGGCGGCGATCTCGGCGCCGACGTCGAAGTCCTCGGTTTGAACGGAGATGCTCATCTCGGTCTCCTCATTTCAGCCGCCGGTCACCGGCGGGAAGAAGGCCACCTCGTCGCCGTCGGCGACCGCGCTGTCCAGCCCGACCATCGCCTGATTCACCGCCACCCGCAGATTGCGGTGCTCGCCCAGCGCGGCCCAGGCCCCGCCCCGCGCCACCAGGTGGTCCCGCAGCGCCGCCACCGTGGCCACGCCGGCCGGCAGCTCCAGCTTTTCCCGGGAGGTGCCCAGGGTTTCCCGGATGCCGGCGAAAAACAGAATCTGGATCATTTCAACCCCACGTGTTCGAGTATGAAACCGGCCACCTGTTCCGGATCGTTCAGGTCCAACCGGGGCAGCGGACAGTCGATCGCCGCGTCGCTGGCCACCGCGACGATGTCGCAGTCCTCGGTCCACACCGGGGGCTTGCCCAGGATCGGCCGATGGACTTCGATCTTGGGGTGGGCCGCCCGCTTGAAGCCTTCCAGCAGCACCAGATCGCACGGCGACATGCGCCGCAGGATGTCGTCCAGCCGGGGCGGCTCCTCGTTGCGCGCTTCGTGCATCAGCACCCAGCGCTTGTCGGTGATCAGGGCGATCTCGCCCGCGCCCGCCTCGCGGTGGCGCCAGGAATCCTTGCCCGGCCGGTCGATGTCGAAACCGTGATGGGCATGCTTGACCAGGGAGACCTTCAGCCCCCGGTTCGTCATCAGGGCGATCACCGCCTCCAGCAAGGTGGTCTTGCCGGAACCCGAGTAACCGCAAATGCCGAAAACCTTCAACTCACTACCTCCACTTGCGCAAAGCCTCCGCCCGGTGTGCGGAAATTGGTGGTCTGCCCCTGCCACAGGCGCGCCACCGTCGATAACACTTCGCCCCGGTACGCATAGCAGCGCAGATCGTACTTGAGCGGCTGCGCCGCGCCATCCACCAGCAGCAGCCGTTCCCCCGGCACTGCAAGTTCCTGCGCCACGTAGTCCCCGGCCAGGATTTCATCGAACACCCGCCGGGTCAGCTTGTCGCCGCGGTAGGCGGCGCGGGAGCCGAAGCCGGCCGCCGGCTTAAAGAACAGACCGCGCCGCCGGGCCCAGAGTTCGTCCGCGGCGACATCGCGCACCCGCTCGGTGCGCGGCACCACCTGGGCCAGCAGTTCCCGGTCCGCCGCATCGACGCCGATGGCGGCCAGCCAGGCGGGATCGGAGAACCAGGTCAGATTGCGTTTGTCAGCGTACAGCGCATGGGCTCGCGGATGGGGCGTCAGCACCGCCGCATCGCTCAGCCAGGCCTGGCGCAGCGCGGCGCTGGCGGGGGTTTCCAGGGCGAAATCGGTGAGGCGATTGTAGATCATGTCGATCCCGCGCCCCGCATGCCGCAGCCGGCCATCGACCATGGACAGTTCGGCCGGATCGCAGACGAAGGCATCGATGCCCGCGCCGCGCAGCAGTTCCCGGCAGAGGTCGAACTCCGGCGCCAGGTACTGGCCCGACGGGTTCTCATCGACGATGGCGGCCGTCGCGGGCCGCCCGGCGCGGCCCGCCAGCGTCCATTCGGCCAGGAACATCTCGACGCCGCGCCGCTCCAGGGCCGGGTCGCCCTGGGCGCGGGCATTGAGGAACAGCCCGCCGGCGTTGGTGTTGATCTCGATCAGGCGGGGGCCTTCCGGCGTGATGTGGAAGTCGTAGCCGAACAGCACGCCGGGATTGCCCGGATCGTGCCGCGCCGTCTCCGGCCCCTGCGCCAGCGCCCTCTCCCGCCAGCCGGACAGGGCCACGATGCGCTCCATCGCGGCCACCAATCGCGCCATCGCCGCCATGTGGTCGGCGGCGAGATACACCCGTGCATCGGCGAAAAGGCAGGGGCGCCCCGCCATCAGGGGAGCCGCCCGGCTCCGGTCGAGACAGCCGGACTGTGCCGCGGCATTCAGATTCAGGACGCGTTCGATGGTGTTCATGCCCCGAGTTTACCCTGCCGGGCCGGCGACGCCGGACCTGAGCGCCGTTTGTGCCGCAGGAGGGGGCGAGAAGGAACGAGCCATGGCATTTTTCTCCTCCACCCCTTAAGATAGTAACTGATTACTTATATTCAGGAAGATGTCATGGACACCTCAGCGAGGTATCTGCCGGCCGAAGAACGGCGCGCCAGCACGGTCGAGGCGGTCGTCGAACTGGCCGGCGCGCAGAATCCCAGCGAAATCACGACGGCGGCCATCGCCAAGCACATGAATCTGACGCAGGGCGCGCTGTTTCGCCACTTTCCGAGCAAGGACGCCATCTGGCAGGCGGTCATGGAATGGGTGGCGGAACGCCTGCTGGCGCGCATCGAGCAGGCGGCGAGCGGCGCCGGTTCGCCGCTGGCGGCCATGCAGGCGATGTTCATGAGCCACGTCGGGTTCATCGCCGAACATCCCGGCGTGCCGCGCATGCTGTTCGGCGAACTGCAACGGGCCGAAGCCACCGGCGCCAAGGACATGGCGCGGACGCTGATCCGCCGCTACGGGGAAAGGCTCCATCGGCTCATCGAGGAAGGCAAGGCGTGCGGCGAACTGTCCACGACGCTCGATACCGAGGCGGCGGCGACCCTGTTCATCGGCACCGTCCAGGGCCTGGTCATGCAATCGCTGCTGGCCGGCGACGTGGCGCTCATGCGCCGCGAGGCGCCAAGGGTTTTCGCCATCTACCGGCGCGGCATCGCGAGCGCGCCATGAAACGGCCGCCCCTGCAAAAACGCACCCTCGGGCTGCTCGCGGCGATTGCGCCGCTTCTGGCGCTGTTCATCTATGTCGCACTGCGCTCGGGGCCGCTGGCGCCCGTGGCCGCCACCGTGGCACGAGTCGAGACCCGCGCCATCGCCCCCGCCCTGTTCGGCATCGGCACTGTCGAGGCGCGCTACGTCTTCCGCATCGGCCCGACCTTCGCCGGGCGCGTCAAGCGCCTGGACGTGCATGTGGGCGATCGCGTCACGGCCGGGCAGGTGCTCGGCGAGATCGATCCGGTGGATCTCGATGAGCGCATCCGCGCCCTGGACGCCGCGCAGAGCCGCAGCCGCGCGCTGCTGCGCGAGGCGGAGGCGCGGCAGGTCCAGGCGACGACGCAGGCCGGCCGCTATGAGCGCCTGTTCGCCGCGCGCGCGGTCAGCGACGAGGCGATCACCGTCAAGCGGCAGGAACTCCAGGTCGCCGACGCGGCGCTGGCCGCCGCGCGGGAGGAGGCCACCCGCGCCGGCGCCGACCGCGCGGCGCTGATCGCGCAGCGGGGTAACCTGCGCCTCGTCGCCCCGGTGGATGGCCTGGTGACGGTGCGCGATGCCGACCCCGGGACGACGGTGGTGGCCGGACAGGCGGTGGTGGAGGTCATCGACCCGGCCAGTCTGTGGATCAACGCGCGCTTCGACCAGGCCGGCGCCGCCGGCCTGGCGGTGGGGCTGCCGGCACGCATCGAATTGCGCTCCCGGCCCGACCGGCCGCTGAGCGGACGCGTGCTGCGGGTGGAGCCACGGGCCGACGCGGTCACCGAGGAAATCCTGGCCAAGGTGACGCTCGACCCCTTGCCTGCGCCCTTGCCGCCGGTGGGCGAGCTGGCCGAAGTCACCGTCGCCCTGCCGTCCTTGCCGGCTGCGCCGGTGGTTTCCAATGCCGCCTTGCAGCGCGTGGACGGCCGCCTGGGCGTCTGGCGGCTCCAGGATGGCGATCCGCGCTTCACGCCGGTCGAGCTTGGCAGCGCGGACCTCGACGGCCGGGTGCAGGTGCGCGCCGGCCTCAAGGACGGCGACCGGGTGGTGCTGCATAGCGAAAAACCCCTTTCCAGCCGCAGCCGCATCCGCGTGGTTGAACACATTCCGGGAACCCGCCGATGATCAACCTGGCCGGCCGCGACATCCTGCATGCCTGGGGCAAGTTCGTCTTCACCGGCATCGGCCTGGGCTTGCTGATCGGCGTCACGCTGACCATGGCCGGCGTGTATCGGGGCATGGTCGACGACGGCCGCGCGCTGCTCGACAACAGCGGCGCCGACCTGTGGGTGGTGCAGCAGAACACCCTCGGCCCCTATGCCGAATCCTCCAGCCTCCACGACGACGTCTACCGCGTCCTGCTCGCCCTGCCGGCGGTTGCCCAGGCCGCCAACGTGACCTATCTGACCATGCAGGTGAAAACGGGGGAACGCGACGTACGCGCCATGGTGGTCGGCATCGCCGCCGGTCCGCCCGGCACGCCCGGCTGGCCGCCGCACCTGGTGGCCGGCCGGCAGATCACCCGCGGCCACTACGAAGCGGTGGCCGACCTCGCCACGGGCTTGCGCCTGGACGAGGTCGTCCAGATCCGCCGCAACCGCTACCGGGTCGTGGGGCTGACCCGCCGCATGGTGTCCGCCAGCGGCGACCCGATGGTGTTCATCCCGTTGAAGGACGCGCAGGAGGCGCAGTTCCTCAAGGACAACGACGCCATCGTGCAGAATCGCCGCCGCACCGGACTGAACCCGGCCTTCAACCGCCCCGGCGTGCCCGGCCTGCTGGATGCGGCGATCGCCGCGCAGAGCGGCAATCCCTACGTCAATGCCGTGCTGGTGCGGATCAAGCCCGCCCATGACGCCGCCGCGACGGCGGCGACCATCAGCCGCTGGAAACGTTACACCGCCTACACCCGGACGCAGATGGAGGGCATCCTGGTCGGCAAGCTGATCGCCACCTCGGCGCGCCAGATCGGCATGTTCCTGGCGATCCTGGCCGTGGTCAGCGCGGCCATCGTCGCCTTCATCATCTATACCCTGACGCTGGGCAAGATCCGCGAGATCGCCGTGCTCAAGCTGATCGGCACGAGGAACCGGACCATCGCCGGGATGATCCTGCAACAGGCGCTGGGCCTGGGCGCGATCGGTTTCGTCGTCGGCAAGATCGCCGCCACCTTCTGGGCGCCGATCTTTCCCAAGTACGTGTTGCTTGAACCGCAGGACGCCGTCACGGGTTTCGTCGCGGTGCTGGCGATCTGTGCGATCGCCAGCGTCATCGCCATCCGCGCCGCGCTCAAGGTCGATCCGGCCGAGGCCATCGGAGGCTGAGATGGGGGGCATCCATATCGAGGGGCTGCGCAAACGCTACGGCGCCGGCGACACCGCGGTCGACGCGCTCAAGGGTGTGGACATGCGGGTCGCACCGGGCGAGGTGGTCGGACTGATCGGCCCCTCGGGCTCCGGCAAGAGCACCCTGCTCAAATGCCTGGGCGCGGTGATCGATCCCAGCGCCGGACGCATGACTCTGGGCGGCAAGGTGATCTACGACGACGGCTGGCGCATTGACGACCTGCGCGAACTGCGCCGCGACCACATCGGCTTCGTCTTCCAGGCGCCCTACCTGATTCCCTTTCTCGACGTCACCGACAACGTCGCCCTGCCCTCGATGCTGGCCGGCGTGCCCGACGGCGATGCCCGCCAGCGGGCGCGGGAGCTGCTTCGCACGCTCGACGTGGGACATCGGGCCAGGGCCATGCCGTCCCAACTCTCGGGAGGGGAGCAACAGCGGGTGGCGATCGCCCGCGGCCTGGTCAACCGTCCGCCGGTGATCCTGGCCGACGAGCCGACCGCCCCGCTCGACAGCACCCGCGCGCTCGCCGTGATCCGCACCTTGAACGATATGGCGCGCCGCTTCGAGACCGCCATCATCGTCGTCACCCACGACGAGAAGATCATCCCCACCTTCCGCCGCATCTACCACATCCGCGACGGCGTGACCCACGAGGAGACTGGCGAGGGAAAAGCCCTCGACTGAGGTCAGGGCACGTCCGACACGGGTAGCGCCGCGAAAAACGCATCCACCTCGTCGATCTCGCGCGTGCGCCGCATGGGCGGCAGGGAGCGCCAGATGGCCTTGCCGTAGGTTTTTTCCACCAGGCGCGGATCGCAGACCATCAGCACGCCCCGGTCCTTCTCGTCGCGGATCAGGCGCCCGGCGCCCTGCTTCATGCTGATCACGGCGCGGGGCAGCTGATGGTCGTAGAACGGATTGCGTCCCTGTTTGCGCAGGTGCTCGATGCGCGCCGAGAGCACCGGGTCGTCCGGCGGCGCGAAGGGCAGCTTGTCGATCACCACCAGGGACAGCGCGTCGCCCCGCACGTCCACCCCTTCCCAGAAACTCTGGCTGGCCACCAGCACCGCGTTGCCCAGGCGGCGGAAACGCTCCAGCAGTTCGCTGCGCGAACCCTCGCCCTGCAACAGCAGCGGCATCTCCAGGCCGGCCGCCTCGATCCGATCCGCCAGCGCCTGGTGGATGTGGCGCATGGCCTTGAGCGAGGTGCACAGCACGAAGGCGCGGCCGCCGGCGGCCTGGATCGCCGGCCAGGCCGCCGCCACGACGCCGTCGTTGTAGTCCGGCGTGTTGGGCGCCGGCATCCCGCGCGGGCAATACAGCAGGCCGTGGGCGGCGTAGTCGAAGGGGCTGCCCCACTGGCCGGTTTCCGCTTCGGCAAGCCCCAGTTCGCCGCAGTAATGGCCGAAGTCGCGCCCCACGGCCAGCGTCGCCGAAGTGAAGATCCAGGCCCGGGGGTGGCCCTGCATCTGGCGCTGGAAGATCTCCGCCACCGACAGGGGCGTCATGTTCAACGACAAGGCATGATTGAAGACTTCGACCCAGCGCACCATCTCCGTCCCCTCACCCCGGCCCTCTCCCGCAAGGGGAGAAGGAGATATCGTGCTCGGGGGAATTGGGGAAACAGGATCGGTGCTGCCATCGGGCTCCTGGGCGAGTACCCGAGGCGATGGCGTCCCTGTCGGCGTCACCTGCCAGGCGCGCAGCTTCAGCCCCAGTTCCGCCGCCCGCCGCAGGCAGTTTTCCAGTCCCTCGCCACGCTCCGCCTGGGTTTCCAGGTGCCGCGCCAATTCCGCCAGGGCCGCCGCCACCGTCTCGACACCCTGGCCGAACGCCTTGTCCCCGGCCAGGCGCTCGTAGGGCAGGCGGGCGTTCTCGGCCTTCACCGCCAGGCGCAGGTCGCGCGCCGCCTTGTCCAGGCTCCGCGCCGCCTCCTGCAAGGGCGCGTAGTCCTTGGCCAGGGCCAGGCCCTCGTTGCGGGCGTCCCGGGCCAGTTCCAACAGCTGCGCGGTGCCCAGGCTCTCGCCGAAGAACAGCCCGGCCACTTCGGGCAACTGGTGGGCCTCGTCGAAAATCACCGCGTTGCAGGCCGGCAGCAGTTCCCCCAGGCCGTCGTCCTTCAGCATCACGTCGGCGAAGAACAGGTGGTGGTTCACCACCACCACGTCGGCCGCCAGGGCTTCGCGCCGGGCGTTGAGGACGAAGCATTGCTTGACGTCGGGACACTCCTGGCCCAGGCAGTTGTCGCGGGTGGACGTGGCCAGCGCCCAGGCGCCCGAGTCCTCGGGCACCGCGCCCAGCTCGGCCTTGTCGCCGCTCCGGGTGGTCTTGGCGAAGCGGGCGATGGTGCGCAGGTGCGCCGCGTCCTCGCGGCTGGTCAGGCGCCCCTCGCCCAGGCCGCGGGCCAGGTGATAGGGACAGACGTAGTTGGCCCGTCCCTTCAGCAGGGCGATGCTGGCGCCGACGCCGAGAGCGTCCCGCACCATCGGCAGATCGCGCTGGAACAACTGGTCCTGGAGCGTCTTGGTTCCCGTGGAAATGATGGTCTTGCCGCCGGAGAGCAGCGCCGGCGCCAGGTAGGCGAAGGTCTTGCCGGTGCCGGTGCCGGCCTCGGCCACGAACACCTGGTTGCCGGCCAGCGCGGCGCCGATCCGGGCCGCCATTTCCTGCTGCTGGCTGCGCACCCGATAGCCGGGGATGGCCCGCGCCAGGGGGCCGTCAGCGGAAAATACGTCGAGTAGGTCGGGCACGGGGAGGGGACAAGCCGGCGCTTGGGCGTCGGCATCGAGGCAAACACCGGCGCAAGGGTATCACGGCCGCGCTATTCCCCGCGTCGCGACGGCGGGCTGCTGGTATCGTGGCGCATCGTACCCATCACATTCAGGAGTCACCTCATGGCCGGACAGCACGAAATCGTCAACATGGCGCTTTTCTGCGATTTCGAGAACGTCGCGCTGGGAGTGCGGGACGCCCGCTATTCCCAGTTCGACATCAAGAAGGTGCTGGAGCGCCTGCTGCTGAAGGGCAGCATCGTGGTCAAGAAGGCCTATTGCGACTGGGAGCGCTACAAGGATTTCAAGGCGCCGATGCACGAGGCGGCGTTCGAGCTGATCGAGATTCCCCACGTGCGCCAGACCGGCAAGAATTCCGCCGACATCCGCATGGTGGTCGATGCCCTCGATCTCTGCTACACCAAATCCCACGTCGATTGTTTCGTCATCATCAGCGGCGATTCGGATTTCTCACCCCTGGTCTCCAAGCTGCGCGAGAACAATAAGCACGTGATCGGCGTCGGCGTGAAGGATTCCACCTCCGACCTGCTGGCGGCCAATTGCGACGAGTTCATCTATTACGACGATCTGGTGCGCGAACAGGAAGCCAAGAAAAAACGCAACGCCAAGAAGACCCCCTCCAAACCGGCCGCCGACACGGCCAGGAATGCCGATGGCGACAAAGCCAGGACCGGCCGCAAGACCAAGACCGAGGAGGACCGCCGCCAGGAAGCGCTGGACCTGGCGGTGGAGACCATCGAGGCCCTGATGGCGGAACGGGGCGAAGACGAGAAGATCTGGGGTTCCATGGTCAAGCAGACCCTGAAACGCCGCAAGCCGGGCTTCAACGAGTCCTACTACGGCTACCGCTCCTTCGGCGAATTGCTGGAGGAGGCCGGCAAGCGCAAGCTGATATCGCTGGCTCGCGACGAGAAGTCCGGCGGCTATCTGCTCCGGCTGCCGACCGTGGAAGACTGACCGTCGCTGCGAGCCGCCGAGCGGGAAATGGCGCACGCCTGAGCGATTTGCCGCGTCCGGGGAATTTATCATCCTGATGATATAATTACCCGTCGAAAAGACCGGGCTGAAGCCCGGCGTCCATCATTCAACCTAGACCTGCGACCCATGATTCTGCCGTCCACCATCCGGGGCAAGCTGCTCCTCGCGCTGATTTTGTCCATTTTCGGCCTGGTCCTGATCACGATCAGCGCGCTGTTTGCCGAGCACTCGACACTGATGGAGGATCGCAAGGTCAAGACGCGGCACCTGGTGGAGTCGGCGACCGGCGTTCTGAACCATTTCCATGCGCAGCAAGCCGCCGGGCGGATGACCGAGGAGGAGGCCAAGGCCGCGGCGCTGGCCGTCCTCAAAGACCTGCGCTACGAGAAGGACGAATATTTCTGGGTCAACGACATGGCCCCGCGGATGGTGATGCATCCGATCAAGCCCGAACTGGACAATCAGGACTTGTCGAACTTCAAGGATCCGCACGGGACACTGCTGTTCGTCGAATTCGTCAACGCGGTGCGCAAGGACGGCGCCGGATTCGTCCCGTACGAATGGCCCAAGCCCGGCTTCACCAAGCCGGTACCGAAGATTTCCTATGTGTCCGGTTTCCAGCCCTGGGGCTGGGTCCTGGGGTCCGGCATCTATATCGACGACGTGCAGCGCATATTCCGGGAGCGGGCGCTGATCCTGACCGGAATAGCGCTGGCGGCGCTGGCCTTGATCGGCGGACTGCTGTACTTCCTGATCCGCAACATCACCGGCTCCATCGACGCGATCAACCAGGCGATGAGTTCCATCGAGCGATCCAAGGATCTCTCCTGCCGCGTGGCCGTGCACGGCAAGAGCGAACTCACCCAGATGACGCAGGTGTTCAACCGCATGGTGGGCAGCTTCCAGGAAATCATCCGCCAGGCCATCGACAACTCCCATGAGGTCATGGAGCTGGCTTCCCGGCTTTCCGGGGCCGCCCACAAGGTGGCCGTCGGCTCGGCGGAACAGAACGATGCCTCGACCACCATGGCCACGGCTCTGGAGGAAACAAAGGCCAGCATCACCCAGGTGGCGGGCAACTCCGCCGACGCCCGGGAAATCGCCGAATCCGCCGGAAGCCTTTCCGCCGAGGGAGAGCGGATCGTGCGCAACGCCGCCGACGAAATGACCAAGATCGCCGGGGCGGTTCAGGACTCCGCGGAAAAGATCCAGGCCCTGGGCGACATGTCCGACCAGATTTCATCCATCATCAACGTCATCAAGGAAATCGCCGACCAGACCAATCTGCTGGCGCTGAACGCCGCGATCGAGGCGGCCCGGGCCGGCGAGCAGGGGCGAGGATTCGCCGTGGTCGCGGACGAAGTGCGCAAGCTGGCGGAGCGCACCACCCAGTCCACCCTGGAGATCGGCCGCATGATCGACAGCATCCAGAGCAGTACCGTCGAGGCGGTGCGCAGCATGAGCGAAGGCAGCGCCCGGGTCGAGGAAGGCGTCACCCTGGCGCAGGATGCGGGGACGTCCATGGCGCAGATCAGGGAAGGCGCCAACCAGGTGATTCACGCGGTGAGCGACATCGCCCACGCGCTGATGGAACAGGAAACCGCGACCCAACTGGTGGTGGAGAACGTCGAGCGCATCGTCCTGATGGCCGACCGCAACTCCGCCGAGACCGCCGAAATCGCCGGCTCCGCGGAGCGCATGGAACTGCTGGCGCGGACCCAGCAGCAGGCCCTGAGCCAGTTCAAGGCCTGACCGCGCGGCCGCAGTCAGGAAAGCGCCCCCGGAGGGGGCGAGCCTTTCCAGTCAGTGAAGCCCCTCTTTGACGGGCAGCGGCAGCACCGCGATTCCTTCGTCCAGCAGCTCGCTCACCTCGACCAGTGAAGCTTCACCGCGGATGTTGCGCGCCGGCGCCTCGCCATAATGGATCCGGCGCGCCTCCTCGACGAAACGCCCAGCCACGTTCTCGCTGCCGGCGACCAGTTCCATCCAGGCCCGCGCCAACTGCTCCAAAGGCTGGCGCCCGGACCCAGGAGCGGCATCGCCACTCCCATTGCGCAGCACGCGCGGCGCCGACGGCAGCCGGGAGACATCGGCGCTCGCGCAGACCGGACAAGTCACCAGATGCCGCCGGACCTGATCCTCGAAGGCATCGGTCGACGCGAACCACCCCTCGAAGCGATGCTCGGCGGTGCATTGGAGATTCAAAACGATCATAGGGTCTCAATTAGCGTGAAATGGAGCTTTTCCGCTGCGCCGCCGCAAGGAAAAGCGGCACGCGGCGCCAGCCGCATCCTATCGGTACCGCCACAGCGTCCCCCGTGATATCGAGCGCAGCGAGCCATATCGCCCCCCCCGGAGGGGGGCGAAGGGGGGCGAGCCAAACTGGTGCCCGGAATCGGACTCGAACCGACAAGCCTTGCGGCGGCGGATTTTAAGCGACAGCATCACTTCCGCACCGGGCATTCTCTCGGCTTGGATACAGCTTGCTGTAGCAGGTTTTCCGTAGAGCCAACACCTTGGATCATATGCCGGTGCGCGACTTAAACCGCCCCGGTTCTCTTTCGCCTGACTCCTAGCAGGCTCCTGGAATCGGGGCCTATCGGGAGCATCTTATGGCGAAAATCAAGCTAACCAAAAGCGCTGTTGACGCTGCACAGGCGCAGACCTGCGACGTTGAACTTCGGGACACGATTGTTCCGGGCTTCTTGTGCAAGATTACACCAAGTGGCCGAAAGGTATTCATGCTTCAGTACCGCACGAACTCCGGCGTGCGCCGTAAGCCGGCGCTGGGCCAGTTTGGCGAGCTGACCGTCGAGCAGGCAAGGTCGCTGGCGCAGGACTGGTTGGCTGAAGTCCGGCGTGGCGGCGACCCCGGACACGACAAGGCCGAAGCCCGCAAGGCGCCGACAGTCAAGGAGCTGTGCGGCCGTTTCATGGAGGATCACTCAAAGGTGCGCAACAAGCCGAGCACCCAGGACAGCTACCAGTACCAGATCGACAAATACATCGTCCCGGCCTTTGGCTGCAAGAAAGCCCACGAGGTCACGCGCCACGACATCACCGCGCTGATGAAGCGTATGGAGAAGTCCCCCACACAGGCCAATCGCGTGCTGGCCTGCGTGCACAAGATGTTCAATCTGGCCGAGCTTTGGGGCTATCGGCCCGACGGCTCGAATCCATGCCGTCATGTATCGAAGTACCCGGAGAAAGGTTCAACCCGCCTCATCACCGACGAACAGATGGTCAAACTGTTCGCCTATCTGGACAAAGCGGAGGCCGAAGAACTGGAACATCCGACCTACCTGCTGGCCATTCGCCTGCAGTTTGAGTTCGCAGCCCGCATGTCGGAGATCCTGCTGTTGCAGTGGGACTGGCTCGACCTACCCAACAGCCGGGTCGTCTGGCCGGACAGTAAGACCGGCGATATGTCCAAGCCGTTGAGCGCTGAAGCTCGCCGCTTGTTGGAGAACGCACCTCGTTATGGCAAGTCGCCCTACGTCTGCCCAGCGACCCGCAACCACGAAAAGCCGCTCAGCCCCCACGCCTATTACAGCGCTTGGCGGCGCATCCTCGATCGCGCCGGTGTGCCGAGAATTGGCACCCACGGCATTCGCCATCGCTCGGCGACCGACATTGCCAATTCTGGCATCCCCGTTAAGGTCGGCATGGCGCTGACCGCGCACAAGACCGTGGCGATGTTCATGCGCTATGTCCACACCGAGGACGACCCGGTACGCCAGGCAGCCGAATTGGTGGCGAGTCGGCGCAAGTCGGTCATCAGCACGCGCCAAACACCGATGGAGGAGACCGCATGACCAATGGACAACGACCCGCTATGCAGGCCCCGATTGCCGTATTGGCGTCACGACAATGGGGGTGGCGCCCTTCCCTGCCCGACCATCGCGGCGGAGGTTTGAAAACCATGCCCGTTTCGGGTATAGTTTGGAGGTCAAGATGAAACGCATCCTCAAGCGAAAAGACTTTGCACGGTGGCAGGCAGGCGAAAAGCTGCCCGACGCCGCCTTATGCAAGGCGGTTCAGGAGATGGAAAACGGTCTGATTGACGCAGACTTGGGCGGCTTCCTTTACAAGAAGCGGGTTGCCCGCCCTGGTGGTGGCAAGAGTGGCGGCTACCGCACGTTATTGTCGGCCCGGATCGGCAGACGCTATGTGTTCCTGCATGGGTTCCCCAAGAGCGACAAGGCGAACATCACGCAGGACGAGAAGAAGGCACTGCAATTCGCCGGCAAGGTGTTCCTGGAACTGTCCGCCGAAGCATTGTCGAAGGCGTTGCAGTCAGGCGTGTTATTGGAGGTGCATTGTGAGCAAGATCATTGAATCCCTGCGTGGCGATCTGGCCGCGCTCCACGAAGCGGGAGCGATCGGCAAGGTAACGATGCGCGAGTTCGACACGATCTGCCCGCCGCCGGTGCGGGAGTTCAGTGCTTTCGATATCAAGCGGCTGCGTGAAGCCTTGAAGTTTAGCCAGCCGGTGTTCGCTCTTCATCTACACACGTCGGCCTCGACCGTGCGCAAGTGGGAACAAGGCGAAACCCATCCCACGGGGCCAGCGCTAAAGCTGCTCAACGTCATCGCCGACAAGGGCCTGCAGGCCATCATCTGATGTCTGACGAGCGAGAAGTCATTGACGACGCGACCTACCCCTCCAGCCCTGCAGCACGCTGACGCTTCATGCTCGCTAAGGCCGGACGCGGCCTGAGTGGCCCACCTATAGTTCAGAACTGTCCGGTTTTTTGAAGAACATCACGCGGTTTGCGAAGCCAACCGGGAGCCACTCACGGAGGTAGATCGCCTCCGACTCCACGAGGCAAGACCGGACCCTTCGCGTCTCGCACCATGTAATCGCTAGGGGCCGACCAGAGCCCGCCGAGCGATCCTGGCGACATCCCTTTACTCCGGTTACTATTTGATTTGGATAGCCAGAGGGACAAAGGGAGAGCACATCCAGTGCTGACAACAAATACGGCAGCAGAACTTTTTCGGCACCTGAGCGCGGAGAAAGCCGTGCTCTATCGCTGCATCATGGATGTATTCGCTGCGGCCAAGCGGCAGTACCGCCTCCAATTGCGGCCTGATGAGGTGCTCGCTGAAGCCAACTGGTCCGGTTCTCCACCACGTCTCGAAGAAATTAGCAGTGCTCTGGCCCAACTGGCCGAGTGGGGCAACCTTGAATCCCAGCCCGACACTGCGCGCGTGTCGTCGCTGAATGACTTCTACCGTGCCCGGTTTCTCTATCGCCTCTCCCACGGAGGCGAAGCGGTGGAAGCAGGTTTGACGGTCTTTTTCCAGACCTTGTACCGTCGTGCCGAGCTACAGACCGTCGCCCTGGAAGACATTACCAGCCGCCTTCTTGCTCTGCGTCAATTGATTGACGACACCACGTCGCCCAATGGCCCTGACGTTGCCAAGGTGCATGAAGTGTTGCGCGATCTGGTCCGCGTTTTTGAAGATCTGGCCGAAAACGCACAAGCCTTCATGGCCGGCGTGGCTCGCAGCCTAGAGCTGCAGCAGGCTGATGCGAATGCGGTCATCACCTACAAACGACGCCTGATCGACTACCTTGAGCGGTTCATGGGCGATTTGGTCCGCCGTTCAGAGGCCATTGCCCAGCTCATTCAATACCTATCCTCCCGCATCGATCACATTTTTCTGCAGATTGCTGAGCGCGAGGCAACCGACGCGGCACCGGGTGATACCCAAGACCTGATAGACGAAAAAATGCGTCGCTGGCAAGGATGGCGAGAGCGATGGAAAGGACTTCAAGGCTGGTTCCTGTCAACGGGAGCGGAACCGCCTCAGGCGGAACTGCTGCGCGCCCGGGCACGGGCAGCGATCCCCCAGCTATTGGGCGCCATCGCGGCCATGAACGAACGGCGCAGCGGGCGCAGCGACCGTTCGGCGGACTTTCGGATGCTCGCCCAATGGTTTGCGGCCTGCGAAACCGAGAGCGAAGCGCACCGCCTTGCGCGTGCAGCTTTTGCGCTCCAGCCTGCCCGACATTTTTCACTGAACACGCAGCCAGAAGACGATCTTCCAGCGAGCACCTCCTGGATGGATGCGCCGCCTTTGCAGATCAGCCCGCGCCTGCGTGAATACGGCGAAGCAGCGCCCCGTGGCCCGCTGGCCCGGGTGCGTGACCGCAGCGCTGATCGGGCGTTGATGGCGCAACAGCTCTCGGAAGAATCGCGCCAGGTGGAGGCGGCACGGCAGCGCCTGGCCACCGGTCAACCGATCAAGCTCTCTGATCTGGGGGATCTGGACACGCACGCATTTGGCTTGTTCCTCAGCCTGCTGGGAGAAGCGCTGGCCGAGCAGGCGCACCCGGACCAGATGGTGGAGCGCCAGACAGGTGATGGCCTGCTTCACATACGGATGAAGCCCTTGGAGGTGGACAGTCATGCCCACATCACCACATCAAGCGGCGTATTCTCGGGTCGCGACCACCTGCTCACAATCTCCCTGACCCAGGAGTCGATGTGAACATTCGCGTTGCGCCAGGAAAAGATAGCCAGCGCATTGGGGATCTCCAAAAGGCGCAACAGCAAGACGAGTTCAGCAGAGGCTTGCGTGCCCTTTTGATGCGCCCCTTGATGGCCGCGGGACACGAGGACTTTTCTGCAGTACGGCGCCAAGCCGAACGGTTGAGAGACTGGTTCGCCAGGGAAACGGGCTGGCCTTTGCACGTGGATCGTGAAGGAGCGCGACTGTTCAAACGCCCTGCCAACCTCAGCGACGATACGCGAGGGATTCCCTCTTACGACAAACGGCGCTATGTATTGCTCTGCCTGGCCTGCGCCGTGCTGGAACGCGCTGACCCGCAGATAACCCTTCAACTGCTTGGCGAACGCGTGATGCAGTGGGCTTCAGAAACCACGCTGCAATCGCGAGGCTTTGAGTTCACGCTTCGCACTGCCGCAGATCGGCGTGACCTTGTCGCTGTCTGCAGAACCTTGCTTGAGCAAGGCGTTTTGCAACGCGTAGCAGGAGAGGAAGAGGGCTTCATTCACGATGGCAATGGAGCACAGCACGACGCTCTTTACGATGTGCAAAGGCGAATGCTGGCCGGTATGCTGGCCGCTGTGCGTGGTCCCTCTACCTGGCGCTCCGAGGATGCGCCCATTGAGTTCGAGGATCGTCTGCAGTCTCTGGTCGTCGAACACCAGGTCGAGAGCGAACAGGGGCGACGTGACGCCTTGCGCCACCACCTTGCTCGACGTCTACTGGACGATCCCGTGATCTACACCGCCTCGCTCGATCCGGATGCGCAAGCGTATTTCATCAATCAGCGAGGCACTATGGCCAGCCGTCTATGCGAAGCCGCTGCCTTGACCGCTGAGCAACGCGCCGAGGGGCTGGCACTGACCGACGAATCCGGTCAGTTGACTGATGTCTCGATGCCTGCAGAAGGCACCGAAGCGCATGCCACGCTGCTGGTGGCCGAACATCTTGCACAACGCCTACGTCTCGATTCCGGATCCGCAGGAACCACGGACGAGGCGATTGCAGCTTTTTTGCGTGGAGCCGTCGAGCGGTATGGCCGCTATTGGCGCAAGTCGGTGCGAGAGCCCGGGGCGGAACGGGAACTGGCCGACATCGCACTGGACAGGCTTTACAAGCTGCAATTGGTCCATCGCGAGGACGGTTGGATTCACCCCCTCCCTGCCATCGCAAGATTTGCGCTCGGAGAAACCCAGGTACGCCCACCGGCATCCCGCCCCGGCCAACTAGATACGCTGTTTGACGAATGACCGACACTCTCTTCAACCCACAGCTGCCGCATCGCCCAGCCCTCCCCGAACCCCAGCGGGAGCGCTGGCAGCCGCTGAGGCTAGGCCTGGTCGAACTCTTTCACTATGACAGCGAGGAATTCTGGTTCAGGGACGGCCATTTGCTCCTGCGCGGCAACAACGGGACAGGCAAGTCCAAGGTGCTCTCGCTGACCTTGCCTTTCCTGTTCGATGCCCAACTGCGGCCTTCCCGCATTGAGCCCGATGGTGACAACGGCAAAAGGATGGCCTGGAACCTTCTGATGAGTTCCTATCAGCGACGTATCGGCTACACCTGGATCGAATTTGGTCGCCGTACCGCAGATGGTGATACGCACTACCTCACACTGGGCGCCGGCCTGTCGGCTGCAGTAGGAAAAACACAGGTGGACAGTTGGTTCTTCCTCCTTGAGGGTGAGCCCAGTGACTCTGGTCCCCGCATTGGCCAGGATATCTGGCTTACCAATGAGCAGAGGATGGTTCTCACCCGGGAGCGGTTGCGCGAAGCGCTTGAAGGGCAAGGTCGCGGCAAGGTTTTCGAGAACGCTCACAGCTACCGTCGTGCGGTCGATGAACGCCTGTTCCAGCTCGGAATTAAGCGCTATGAAGCGCTGATGGACACCTTGATCCAGCTACGTCAGCCCCAGTTGTCAAAGAAGCCGGATGAAGCAGGTCTGTCGCATGCGCTGACCGAAGCGCTACCGCCCATGCCGACCGAACTGCTCAGCGATGTGGCAGAGGCCCTCAACCAGCTGGAAGAAGATCGCATTCAGCTGGAAGAGATCCGATCACTGGAGCGGGCTATCAAACATTTCGAACAGCGCTATCGCACGTACGCAGGCACGGTCACGCGACGTCAAACGCGAGAACTCAGACAGGCCCAGACGGGGTTCGACAACGCAAGTGAAGGACGCAACAAAGCACACGCAGACTTGAAGGATGCCCAGTACGTAGAGGATCAGGCCAAAAACGATCACACAGAGACAAAACAACTTCTGGCCACTGCCCGGACTCGTCTAGAAACGCTTCAAAGCGATCCGGCCAATCAAGATGCCAACCGTTTGAGTCATGCTGAAACCGATACCAAGGAACGGAAGACTGAAGCTGACGCCGCAGAAGCACTCCGTAATCAGGCCCGGCAGCACCTGACCCGTGAGGAAGAGCGCAGCCGCCGATCAAACCAACGCTCCACGGAGGCCAAGACTGAGCTCCTGACAGCACGCGCTCGCTGCGCCGAAGTAGCTGAAATGGCGACCACGGGCTCCGCACTATCGGACAACCTACTAATCGCCCTTGCGCCGGAAGAGCTGCCCCGATTGGCGCCAGCAGAAATCGCACGAGCGGCAACTTTGCTACGCGATGCCACCAGCAAACGCAGGGAGGAGATTCGTCATCTGGAGCTGCGACATACTGCGGTAAATGTCAAGCAACAGGCGCTGGTCAATCTGCAGGCCTCTCAACGAGATCGCCAGGCAGAGCTGGAAGATGCGGCAGAACGCCGCGCTGAGGCCGATCTGAGTACCGAAAGTGCTGGCAACGAACTGATCGATGCGTGGCACGCCCATTGTTCCAGCCTGACTCGTTTGCACCTTGACCCTGTTGCCCCACTGGAACAGCTTGTTGACTGGATTGCTCGCCCGGAAGGTGCCAACCCCATTCAAGAGGCCTTGAACGAGGCATATCGGCTATCGACCCAACACCACGCCAGTCAGCACTCGACGTTGACCACCCAACAGAACACCCTCCAGTCTGAACGAGCAGAGCTCAGCACCGAAAGGGACCGATTGCTTGCCGGCCACGATGCGGTTCCCACGCCGCCAGCCATGCGGGCAGCAGGTGTCCGCGATGGACGCCCTGGGGCTCCATTGTGGCGACTGGTTGACTTTCAATCTGAGCTCGACGCAAAGCAGCGTGCAGGGTTGGAGGCTGCACTCGAAGCCTCAGGCCTGCTGGACGCCTGGCTGGCTCCCGATGGCGCATTGACCGACGAACACGGTGCACTACTGCTTGACAGCTCATGGGCACGTCGCCCCCCGGTCCTTGGTAACAGCCTCGCGAGTGCGCTGTATCCCGTCGTACCTCATGACAGCGCAGTGACCTCGGCACTTGTTACGTCCTTGCTCACTACCGTGGCGTTCGGGACGGTAGACCAGGGCGAGAGTGAATCGTGGATCAGCGAGCAAGGCGGTTACCGCTTGGGTGCCCTCGCCGGCGCTTGGCAGAAGCCACAAGCCGTCTTCATCGGTCACACAGCCCGCGCGAACGCGCGACAATGCCGTCTCAACGAAATTGCCGACTCCCTGGGTAAGATCGAAGCCATGCAGGAGGAGTTACAGCAAAAATTCCAGAACCTTGTGCAGGACAGACAAGAAGCGGAGCGCGAATGGAAGGGAGCCCCGTCCGAACATCCGCTGCGCGCGGCGATTCTCGCCGCAGCCAGTGCAGAGCGGGAGGTTCTCCAGGCTCGCCAGCGTCTTGACGCCGCTGATGCCCAATGTCGAGTCGCTGAAGCGGAACTTCAGTCCGCCCGAGAGACATTGGAGCGCGATGCCGCTGACCTTCAACTGCCCTCGGTGCTTGCAGACTTGTTGCCTATCAATGGCGCACTGGATCGATTCGGCGACGCGCATCAGCAGCTAGCCCTGGCAACACGGGAATGGTGCAGTGCCTGGCCTGACTATCAGGTGCAACAGGAGCGCGAGAAAGAGGCTATTGAAACCTTGAGCGAACGGGAGGCATCGTTCCTCACTGCCAGCGAGCGCGCAGCGCAATCAGCTGCTCGGTACGAAGTACTAAAGAACTTGATTGGCGCAAAGGTTGAAACACTGCGTCAGCAGCTGCAAGCTGCGTCCGCAGAAGTCTCGGTTGCTAATGGTGCGTGGGAAGCCGCCCAGTCAGCATTGACCACGGCAAGCGAAAAGCGTGCGGTGGCGGCAAGCCAAGCAGATAGCGCCGATGCAGTGCTGACTGAGCGAACAGCCACCCGCGCACACGCCATAGAACGTCTGCAGCGATTCACTGAGAGCAGCTTGCTGGCGTCCGCTCTTCCGGATTTTCCGCTTCCGGACGGGAATATCCCCTGGACCATTGATCCAGCCCTGAATCTCGCTCGCCGGGCGGAGCAGGCCCTCGCCCACATTGCTGACGACGAGGCTGCATGGAGCCGTATTCAACGGCAAATTGCTGAAGACCTGACTGAGTTGCAGCGATCACTCAGCTCGCTGGGGCATCAGGCGACCTCGGAACCCAACGACTGGGGGTTCTCCGTCCATGTCACCTACCTGAACAGGCCTGAGCGACCCGATGCCCTCGCCAATCGACTGGCCGACGAGATCACGCAACGAAGTGAACTGCTTACCGCCAAAGAGCGGGAAGTTCTGGAAAACCACTTGCAGGCGGAGATCGCTGCCGAGATTCAGCGCTTGATGCGCGCGGCCGATAAACAGGTGGAAGCAATCAACGAAGAGCTCCGAAAACGCCCCACGTCCACGGGAGTACGCTACCGTCTGCAGTGGCTCCCTCTGACACCAGAACAGGGGGCGCCAACCGGTCTTGATGTTGCTCGCGAACGCCTGCTCAACAGAAGTGCTGACATGTGGTCGGCAGAAGATCGGAGCGCGGTGGGTGCGATGCTCCAGCAGCAAATCGCCGCGGAGCGCGCACGTGCAGATTCCGACATAACTGGTTCAAGCCTGGTCGAACAATTGGCAATGGCGCTGGATTATCGCCGCTGGCATCGATTCAGCGTACAAAGGCATCAGGACGGCCAATGGCGCAAGCTCTCCGGTCCCGCCTCCAGCGGGGAACGCGCACTCGGTCTGACCGTCCCCCTATTTGCGGCCATTTCCAGCTTCTATGGGCGAGGAGGTAGTCCGCACGCGCCTCGCCTGATGCTGCTCGATGAGGCGTTTGCAGGCATCGACGACGCGGCCCGTGCGCATTGCATGGGACTGATACGCGAGTTCGACCTGGATTTCGTGATCACCAGTGAACGCGAGTGGGCCTGCTACGCGGAGCTGCCTGGCGTATCGATCTGCCAACTCCAACGTCGTGAAGGCGTGGATGCGGTATTTGTCTCCCGTTGGGCTTGGGATGGTCGAGCCAAGCGGCGAGAAGACGACCCGGACCGCCGCTTTCCTACGCAATGACCCATATGGCGAACGATCCTGGTATTGATCCAAGGCTGATCCGACGGCTAGGGGGCACTGAGCTTGCTGGCTTGCGGCAGCGGATGAGGCGGCATTTCGAGCGCTATGGACTCAACCCGGAAAAACCTGTTCTCCATCTAATCAACCTAAACGCTGTTGAACACGAGGCCTTGGCTCTGCTCATCGGTCTCTCTTCCCGTTCCACACGATCTGTCCGAATCGACATTGCAAGACTCGACGCAGTACTGCGTGATGCCGGTCTGGCCAGCTCGCTTCATGAAGCCTTAGAAAAACTGGATGGCCCCATCGTGAACCGAGCGGAAGCCAAGGCCGAGCTGCAGTCACGTTGGTCCCGTGTCACGGACGATCAAGGGCTACATCCCACGCTGTGCGCGTGGTTGCAGGGAGCATCAACCGTCGGCCTGCTCAAGCGGGTGTCCAAACAATCCCCTCAAACTGCCCATCAACTCCTGCGGCAAGCACACATGATCATGGGCCGCCTGCCGGCCCAAGGTCTGACACGCGCCCAACTCGCTGCCGATACGCTCGGCAACGCGCATGCACTCGACAATGGACAAGCAGTGGCAACAGTTGTGCTGGCAGCATTGCAATATGGTGCCAACAACGATAAACAGGAGCAGCCCCCTTCGGAGGAAGCAGATGGCACTCCTCGACCAACTGAGCGGGTGCGAGATATCTGGGCTCGATCAGGCGTACTCGTCAACGAGTTGGCCCGCCCTGCCCTATTCCTGAATTTGCCAGTCCGCACACCATCAGCTTCACTAGCCGCACAAGGAGAACCAGGCTACCTTTCCCTGCGTCTGCTCTTGAGAACCCCGCCTGTCTGGGACGTTGCGGATCAGATAATCTATGTCTGTGAGAACCCCAACATCGTCTCGATTGCAGCGGATCGACTAGGCACAGCCTGTGCCCCACTCGTTTGCACCGACGGCATGCCTGCCGCCGCTCAGCGGGTGTTGTTAAAACAGCTGGTCGACTCAGGGGCTAAGCTGCTATATCACGGCGACTTTGATTGGGCCGGGATCCACATCGCTAATAACGTCATGAAGCTCTACGAATGCAGCCCCTGGCGCTTTGGGGCCGCGGACTACTTACAGGCGATCGAGTCAGCGCCGCCTAAAGATCGAGACTTGGAAGAGACCGGTGTTGCTGCTTCTTGGGATCCGGATTTGATTGAGGCGATGCAATCACGTGGGATGGCCATCGCTGAGGAGGCTGTGGCATCCCTGCTGGTCAACGATCTACGATGATCTATGCCGCTGTGTTTGCTTTGCCGCCCTTTTTCGAGGCGCCGAAGAAGGCAAAGACGGCAAGCACTCAAACAGGCGTTCCGCATAGACGAACTCCTCACAAGCCATACTTCCATTTCCTGTTCTTGAAAGCCGGTTCGGTACCTTCGAGGATTTCGACGACCCTGGCCTTAATCACTGGCGACTCGATGCCGCCAGAGATGTAGTTGAAGGTGTTCGTCGCCTTGTCGCATGTGGCGCAGATGATCTGCTCGGCGTCGCACACGACGGCGAGGTTGGGGTTGTGGGTCACCATGATGACCTGGCGACGTTGCTTGGCCGCTTTGATGCATTTCACGAGCACCTTGAAGATCGTCTGGTTGTCGAGGTTCTCTTCCGGTTGGTCGATGATGATAGGGATGTCGTCCTTGTCCACCAGGAGGTAAAAGACAAGCAGAAGCAGTCCGCGCTCGCCAGGCGAAAGCTGGCTGATTTCCTGCTGGTCGAACGTTAGCGAATATCTCGGCGCGAGGTAGCTCATACCGAATAGGTAGTCGAAGATGTCCAGGGGATCGCCGCCACGCCGGAGCTGGTCTGCGATCTTCGTTTCGCGGCCACCGCCTGATTCGCGACGGTCGAAGTGGAGCATGTCATCGATGGTGTCGAGAAATTCCAAGGTGGAATCCACGCCCCCAAAACTGACCTCCTTCAACAACCCGCGCATGAGCTGGTTGCTTTCGTCCACACCAGAAAAGCTGCCACGAGATTGGCGGTTGATTCGCGGGAAAAACTGCTCTTGGAAGTTGGACTCTTCGATGCGCACATCGAAATCCAGGGGTAGATGCATGTCCATCTGGGCAGCTGACTTGACGAATTCCTGCACAGGCTCATACAGCCGGCGGTATTCCTCAACCGTTTTGACAATCTGCTCGTGTACTTTTTTGGCCAGCTCCATACGGCTGGCCCTCAACCCCGCGAGCTTGGCTGGAAGGGCGCCCAGCGACTCGATTTCTGCCTTGAACCATTCGATTGATTGGGCCTTTTCCTTGTTGCCCACGAGTTCTTCCTTGGCTCGCTCCCACTTCGCAACCTGCTCTTTGAAGAGGACGAACAAGCGCTGTTTTTCGCCGAGCTTGCTCTTGATGTCGGCAACGGCAGCCTCGGCCACTTCGCGCCTCTTGTTGAGGCTAAATGGGTCTTGGTTGGTAAGCGCCACGTCGACGCTCGTGATCGAATCTTTCGCCGCCCTGCTGAGCGCTTCAATTTTCGTGGTGTCGATCTTTAAATCCACCAGCTCGTCCGCTTTCAAGTCCCCGCCAACCTCCGCCAGCATCGGGGTCAACTCGGCAGCGAACTGGTCGTGGGCTTTTTTGTGGTTGGCGATGGTTTGGGTGATCCGGCTCAGGACGGCTTGTCGCTTTGCTTCCGTGGCCTTCTTGTCTCGGAGCTGCTTTTCCTCGTCGCGCAGTTTTTTGAGTTCGTCTTCCAGGGCTTGAATCTTCTCTGTCGCAACCTTGGACTCTTCCTTGGCTGCGTCCGATGCTGTGGGATCCTCGACCTGCGCGGGCTTTGCTCCTTCTAGGGCAGTCAACTCGGCGACCTTGGCGTCGAGCTGCTCTTGAAGGGACTGCTTGAACTCATTCGTAAGGCGGCGCTCGGTTTGCAATATGTCGGCGTTGGCCTTCGATATTTCTTTGAGTACTTGCTCGCGAGCACTGTCGATCTCGGCGACTTTGAAATTGAGCAGCTCGTCCATGGAGCTGTAGCCCAAGCGGGCCTCTTCCGGGACGTGCGTGTAAATGATCTTGCGCAGTTCGGTGTCAAACGTCGCTGAGCCGCCATCGCCAAGCTCGTTGCACAGCGTCTCAAGGTAGCTTTGCGGCAGATATTTGACCCGCTCCACGCTAGTGTCGGGTGGGTCTTGGTCGAGATGCCGCTCTGACTCTGTGCCGTCGTGCCAGCCAAGCGCGCCGACGAAGTGAGGGGCGAGCTTGTTTCGTGGGTTTCTGAAGCGCTTATCGTTCAGAAATGAGAAGCTCTTGAAGTTTTTGGTGTCGCCCGCCAGCGCTGCAATGTCGGCCATGGCGCTCTTCCCGCTGCCCTTGTTACCGATGATGGCAACCAAGTCGTGACTCAGCGGCATGTCAATATCAAACCAAGTGTCTGCGAGCGAGGAACCAGGCTTGCGGTTGACCCGAATTTTGGACACGTATTTCGTGCGATTGGCCTCGACAAGCAGCCGCTTGGGCGGCGTGTCTCCGATGAACACCCGGTCTTCGAATTCGGTGATGGCCTGCACCAGTCCGTCAAAGGTTGGATCGGCTTTGATCCAGGTGAAGCAGTTGCCGACGCGATCCTTGTCCGTAGAGCTGCTCAGGGCGTGGGCGTCAGAGCAGTCGAGCAGCGTGGCCTTGACGTTGGAGTCCGAAAGTTTCTTTCTCGCCGCATCATAGGCGGCGGGGTTGGCCGCAGCGGTGAAAACCAAGTTGGCTTGGTTGATGATGTTGCGCTTTTCGGCGATGGACTGGTCGTCCCATTTCAGGTTGTCCCACTCGGTCTTGCCAATTGCGATCAAGTATTTTCCTGCGAGATAGTGCCGGTCAAGTGCTTCGACAACCTTCTCCAAGCTCACGCACAGGTTGTTGAATCCCTCCTGTAGAGGAGGTGCGTAGTCGGCTTTCTTCTCGGGTGGCGCCGAGTCGATGATCATTTGCCCGAGCTCGGCCAAGCTGTCTCGGGTTATGACTCCCTTCCATTTTCCATTCCAATTAGTGGAATCGGGAATTAGCTGATAGCTGGGGGCCAGGGAGCCCAGAAATTGCTGCCGAATGACCTCGGGGTCCAGCGCGTCGAAGACGACGTGCAGGTTGATGCGGTTCCAGCCGGATTGGGAGTAAGTTCCATCTTTGTCCTTCTTGACCACCCCGGCAAACTTGTCCAGGCGCAGCTCGATTACTGGCAGCACGAGGTCGATGTTTTTCAGCCGGCCCTGCTCTAGCTTGGCCTTGCGCACGCGCTCGTAGCCGTCAATGAAGATGTAATCATTGATGCCAATTACTTTGAATTCCGTCGGCAGGGCCTCAAGGTCGAGCAGGAAAGCATCCCAAGCCTCTTCGTTCGCCCCAGGGTAGTTGTGAACAATCGACGATGGTGTGTGGACATGCAAGTCCCACTTTTTCCAGGTTGAGCCGACCGGTTCATTTTTCATTCCTCCTCCATCTTCTCGTTGAACGGAAGATACGGCGCCAATGACGGAATTCGGAATACTGTCAGTCATGGTTCTTCATCCAGTTTTCAGATCAAGAAGTTGGTTGAGACATCAAGGGCCAGTCTTCCGGTACCAGTGCAGGCGGTTTGGTCCATGGCTGTTCAACCAGAGAATCTTGGAACCATTGGTCTCGAAGATTGGCATGTTCGGTCACGATGAGTTGGAAGCCAGGGACATCCTTCTGTGTGAAATTCAGCAATAGCTCGAACAAGCGACGGACTGCTGCCAGATCGGCATCTGCCTCCGTTTTCTGAACAGTTCCATCCGCTTCTTGGTAGACCTTCTCCGAAGGGAAATAGACTTGGGTTGGCTGGTCGATAAGCAGAAACTGAGGAATCGGGCAGTTATTCTTCGAGGCGAAAAGGTGCAGTGCCAGCAATGCCGAGAGGTGATAGGCTAGATGGTTCTCACCACCGCCGGTTCGGCTCATAGGAACCGGACGATCTGGGCGGTCGAAAACGATGGTGAGATGATTTAGGTCGAAGCGTGCAGGGAAGGCGCTGAACTCCGCCTCGAAAATCTGGATGTACCGAGACACCTGCGCAGAGATGTTGTTCAGAACTGAAGTTAATCGTTCGTGGCTGTCGTCGGCACCGACTTTTTTCTCAAGTTCTTCGACCTTGAACTTCAGGCGACGGTGCTCTGCCTCGCGCGCAATCAACTCCGCATTGGGAACAAAATTTTCCAAGAACAAGCTGATGCGACCGACAACCCGTGCCGCCGCATTGTTGCGCGTCCCCATTTGCGCAATCACTTCGTTGGCCGCGATCGCGGCAGACAATTCCGCTTCCTTATTCTTTATCGCATCCACGACCTCGCGTACCTTGTCATCCTGCTCGGCAAGGTACGCCTCTAATTTGGGGCGTTGGCCCGCGACAATGCTCATTTCTTTGTCGAGTGATGCCAGTTCTTTGAGGAGCACTTGTGCAACAGGGGACTCCAGAGCCAGGTTCGCTTCGCAGAATGGCCACTGCCATTCACCGGTATCAGGGTTCTTGGGGAGGGCCTTGATGGACGCGAGTCGATCTTTTTGCTCCAGCGCCTCACTTTCAAAGCCACCAGCTCGCTTAGAAAACTGGCGAGCGGCATCGACCTTAGATTGGGCCTCTCGCCGGTCCTTGCGCAACTGGCTAATCTCCTCTTCGAGCCGAGATATTCTTTGACCGTCGTCGTCGGGAACCGAGGCCGGCTTCCATTGCAGGGCTGTACGCAGGGCGTCGATCACGCCATCCGGTCCAGCCTGTTGATTCTCCGGTGTGATGATGCCAACCACCTTGGCCTCCGAGAAAAGGCTGATTCCTTTCTGCTGGGATGTATCGATGGCATCCCGAGCCTGTTCGAGGAGCTTTGCGTTGAGCTTCAGCTCTCGCTGCGCCGCGCGCAGCTTGGCTTCCAACTCGTACCGGTCATTGGAAGAAATGCTAAGAAGGATCGGCAATGTGTCGCGGATCGCCTGTGGCTGAAATGCTTCATTTTGACGATAAAAAAGTTGATCTTTGTTGGCGACAATGCCCTGCTTCTGGAATAAGTAGTAGTACGTGTGCTTGACGTTCGCGTCATAGCTTTCCCGGCTGTGTTCTATCGCAACATCGGTACGGTTCTCTGGGATGCCCAACAGCCGCGACAGCAGCGCGACCACCGCATCGTCATCGGTGTTGACCGCCAATTCCTTAAAGTCAGGGACTGCCAGTTGATTTCCCCTTCGCTGCATGGCGGTACTGCAGCTTGTACCACCAGCGTTTGGTGTGGGCTTTGCGATTAGCACCTGTTCCTGGGGGAACTGATAGATCACAGCGAACCACGCCACCTTGTCCCGAATGATGCCTTCCGGGACATTGAAGGTTGAACGCCCCATGCAGTATTCGATGATCTCGGAGAGCGCTGATTTTCCGGTGGAGGAACGACCGGTGATGACGTTCAGACCATCCACTTTGAATTGAAGATCTCGGCGCTGCCCGTCGTGACTGTAGATATGAATCGATTTGATTTTCATGGGCGTATTCCAAATGTTGTGTACACCGTCACGCGGTCTGCGATGCGCGCGAATTCTCTTCCAACAATGCGTGCGACGCGCTGGCAGGAGATGGACTCATCGGTCCCCGTCACGGATTTCCTCACGCGTTTCGGCACAGTCTTCAACCGGCCATCTTGCGACACGACGAAACATCCTCGCTCCATCAGCACGCCAAAAGCTTCGAGCGCAAACGGCAGCAGATCGCGGGCGCGGTCGGCGAAGCCAACCAGCAACTGAGGATTTTTTTCGACGATTTTCAGAAGATAGCTGCGAGAACTGCCCGCGATCACTTCGCGAGAGTCTTTCTGCAAACACAGCGGTAACACCAAAAGCGCAAGAGAGAACGGCATGCCATCCGGGTTCTCCTCCTCGTAGCCTTGCAATGCCCTGAATAGAACCAAGCCGCAGAACGCGGGATTGAAAAGATTCTTGACTTCAAATGGTCGTTGGTCCCATCTTTTCATTCTGCGGCCCCCAACAACTGGCCGACACGGTCAAGGAACCGTGGGTGCCAATAGACTCTTGGAAGCGGTCGGCTGTTGGCAAGAATATGAAATCCGCCGCGCACAACATAAGGCTCGGTCACACGCTCCCGAATGCGAAGTGCGCTGCTGTCACCACTTTCTAAATCAGCCCATCGATACAGCGCCTTGCCGGCTTCCAAGAGAACTGAATCCGCACTGTCCTCATCAAGTTCCTCGAAGACCACATCCCGGTAGCGACTCCATTCGTCAACAAGACGGTCTTCGTATTCTTCCATTTCTCCCGAAACAAGAAGGTTTTGGCGAGCCCAGGAAGACCGCTGCTCGAAAGCTCGGTAGTAATCCAATATGGCATTGCGAATGCGGTTGGAGGCAATACCAATTTCTCGCAGTTGGACAACAAACAGGCGCGGATCATTGTCTGCGTCGATTTCCCCTGCGGGCACCTTCCCTCTGAATGTGATTGGGAGGTTGTCCGATTTGTACTCCTCGGCAAATGCTGAAAGCTTGTCCGAGATTTCGTAGCCGAAGATTGCGTCTGTACGCTTTCCGACCAACAGATTGACGATGGTGTCATTCCACCAACCTTCGAGGCGCTCGAAGATGGCATCGCGGTTGTCACGCCGGATGCTGCGCATGTGCTGGTCTTTGATGATTGAAGGCACATCGTCGATGCGCGGTCCGCCATCAAATATCACGATGCGCGAAAGAAAATCATCCTTCTCGTCATCGTTGAGTTTATGGAATTCGGTGGAGATTTCACCGACGAGCTTCGATTGCGACTTGGCAAGGACATCGGCAGCAATCTGTGACAGGGACACAGCCTCATCATTTTCTGCCGGCGGTTCAAGCAGGAAGTGCCGTAAAAACGAAGTATCTGAAACAGTGCCGGTCGAAAATAGGAAGAAGCGGAGACTTGCTTCGCTTCGCCCGTCACGGTTATAGCGAGCCAGCCAGATTCGGACAGACTTCCAGAAGTCCGTAGACAGGTCTGTCAGACGATCACCAACTCCCTTGTGCTTGAGCGAGGCAAGTGTTTTGACGCCATCCTTGTCAAGGAAGTCAAGGTCGTCGTCTTTTTCAATTAAAACCGACGTGCTCTCTGGCAACTGCAAGAGCCTCAGCAGTGCAAAGCGAGGCTGATAGATGTATCCAAGACCTTGCTCGCCGGCGGAATACTGATCGGTGGAAGCCTCTCCCATGCCCTAGTCCCCATGTCCATCGTTATGCGACTGAGTAGTCGGACGTGACATGAAGGAATATGAGCTTGTACCAATTTTGATTGGCCTGCGTCGGTCGCATCCTCCTGATGCCAACTTCATTTCTACTCACTTTTCATCAATGGTAACAAATCGAACCCTGTATTGGGAGCTAATGAGGTAGTCAGGAGAGGACTCTTCGGACAAATTGTTGCATATGACGTCCCGGCGTTCCGCAGTCGGGCTCTTGGGCTACGCCCCATGCCTCGTACCGAGTCATGGCCATCCGGCTTTGATCCCTGACGCCTCCGGCCCTGCAGGCCTGCGCGCTGCGCTTGCCCATCCGTCGTCTCTGCGGGTGGTGGAGTGTGGGCGGTCTTGCTGTTCCCTTCACCGTATCACGGCGTTCTCGCCGTCAAGGGCTGCACGCGCCTTGCGCGCTTGCGTCCTGGCGGCCGTCGCCGACCCCCTGACTGCTTGCGCTGCGCCGTGCTGAAGCCGGTTCCGGGCAATTCCGCCCGAACAACCGGAGCACGATCATGTCGCAACTTTCTCTGTCTCTCGATTCCTCGCTGCTGGTGCGTGACGACCAGGGGCGCTATTTGCCGGCGACAGCCGACCAGATTCTGGAAGCAGCCCGGTACGTCATCGACCAGAAGATTCCGCGTGGGACGCTGTTCACTTCGCCGGCGCTGGTCAAAGACTACCTGCGCACCAAGCTGGCCAGCTTCGAGCACGAGGTCTTCGCTGCGCTGTTCCTCGACAGCCAGAACCGTCTGATCGAATACGTGGAGATGTTTCGCGGCATCATCGACCAAGCATCGGTGTATCCGCGCGAAGTCGTGAAAACGGCACTGCAACACAACGCAGCGGCTGTGATCTTTTCGCACAATCATCCGAGCGGAAATTCCGAACCAAGTCAGGCGGACAAGCTGCTGACCCAGCGCCTCAAGGAAGCCCTGGCGCTGGTGGACGTGCGCACGCTGGATCACATCGTCGTCGCCGGCGAGGCCACCACGTCATTCGCAGAGCGTGGCCTGCTCTGACCCAGGGGCTTCGGCCCCTTTTTTGCTGCGCCCGGCGGCGGAGCTCCGGCCATCCCGGGCCTGCGCGTGCTGCGCACTTGCCAAAGGCTGGTGTACGTAAGTGGTGGAATGAGGCGGTCTTGCTGTTCCCTTCACGGTATCACGGCGTTCGCGCCGTCAAGGGCTGCGCGTGCCAGCACGCTTGCGGCCCCTGGCCGTCCTTGACCCCTGACTGCTTGCGCTGCGCCGTGCTGGCGACGGTTCCGGGCAATTCCGCCCGAGCAACCGGAGATCGTCATGAACGACAAATCACACGTTTCGATGGAACAACACGTCTGCCTGGTCTGCGGCCTGGCTTTCGATACCGGCGCCATCCTGCTCGACAAGCGCCTTCGCGCGAGCATGGAGCGCCACACGACGACGGGCTGGGGCCTGTGCGCCGAGCACCAGAAGCTGGCCGACGATGGTTTCGTCGCGCTGGTCGAATGCGACCCGCAGCGCAGCGGCTCGCCGGGTGGCAGTCTGAAGCCCGAGCACACATATCGCACGGGCCGCTTGGCGCACCTGAAGCGCCATGTGTTCGCCAAGATGTTCAACGTGCCGATCGAGGCCAACCAGCCTTGCGTCTTCGTCGAGCCGGGCGTCATCGAACAGCTTGAGGCGATGGTGTCGCCGGTGGCGAGCTGATCGCGCGCTGACAACCTGGCGCGTCGTCCTCTCGGCGACGCGCCTTTTCTTTTGCTGCGCCCGATGCCGATGCCTTCGCGCCTGCGGCGCTGCGCGCTGCGCTTGCCTCCAGGGGAAAGCCCTGCGGCCTATCCCCGCCGCGCGGTGCTTGGCGCCCCTCAAAGGCCGCCGAACCGGCTACGCCGGATCGGCCAGAAACCAATCTCAGTTCCAGCAGCAGAACCAACCCATCAATGCCTTGTGCATGAGGGCTGTCCCGGGCGTGGTGTTCATCAAGCATCGAAGTCAGGGCGTCCCCGGCCAAGCAACATGGCCGGTCGCGCTGTCGTGCTTTGCATCGAGCCGCCTGCGGCCTCTCGCCCCATTCGGGCTTCCATCGTTCCCTCGCTCCGCTCGGCTGACGCCTCCGGCCCGGCTTCCAGATCCGGGCCTGCGCGCTTCGCTTGCCGTGCGGTCGGCACACAGGGATGGCCGTTGCCTTGTTCAGCCGTCTTTCCTGACTCCATCACCTTGTCCGCGACTGTAGCCCGCGTCCGTGTGCCGTCAAGGCGCGCAGGGCCGTGTCCTCGGCTGCGCCTGCGGGCCGCACCAACCCTGCGCTTGTCTCCTTGACGGCCCCCGTCCGCGCGCTCCTGACCGTCGCGGGCGATGAACTCAGGAAAGACAGTGGCAACGAGGCCAACCGGGTTCTTCGTGCCGACCGCACCGAACAGCCGAAAGGCTGGGCTCCGAATCTTGGAATCCGGTGTGCCGTGTGAACAGCAAACCCTTTTCGTCAGGAGAAAGACCATGCAACTAGCATCCCGTTTCGCTTCCCGTTCCCCGTCGCTGCGCAGCGATTACCCGCTGTCCGATGACCAGATTCGCCGCGTGGCCCCGTCCATCTTCGCGGACGCCCCGCATGAGAGCCGTTCCGAACGGTACAGCTACATCCCCACCGCTGCCGTGCTGACCGAGCTTCGCAAAGAAGGCTTCCAGCCTTTCATGGTGACGCAGACCCGCGTGCGCGATGAAGGCAAGCGCGAGCACACGAAACACATGCTGCGCCTGCGCCATGCCAGCCAGATCAACGGCGCGGAGGCCAATGAAATCGTGCTGCTGAACTCGCATGACGGCACCAGCAGCTATCAGATGCTGGCCGGCATGTTCCGCCTATGTCCAGCTCAACATAAGCGAAACTATGTCCGGCACCGAACTATGTCCCGACGTCTCCAGGTTCAGGCGAGTACTGAAGAGAGCCAGTGGACATAGCAGGGGACTCAGCGGCCGGTCGACGCATGGCATCATTTCTAGGATTCCATCCTTCTTACTGCACACGACCATGCTCCACCCCAGCCAATTCGGGCTCCATAGCACCTGGATCGCTTTCCAACTGAACGACCAGCCAATCTCGACGCAGTCAGACGGCGACTTCAACCTGATTGCCCTCATGGATGCGGCGAGTTGCTTCATTCTTGGTACTGCATCTATTTCCGCAAGCGTTGGCGAGCCATCACAGTTGGATGCCAAGCACCTGCTAAAGGATGGGCAATCGCGCGCGACCCAATGGCCTCTGCGGCTTATCGTTCCTACGACCCTGGTCGCCGGCAACCTGCTGAAAGAGGCGGAACTCCATGGCGTCAGGATCGAGCATGTTCCGGAGGCGGCCCTTGAAGCACTCATCGGCGAAGCAAGGCAATCGTTCAAGGAGTACTTCAAGGGCCAACCTGCCGGGTGATGGTCACAGCCCCTTGAGGAATGCCAGCAGCGAGTCATCTGGCCGATAGCGCCCCGGCTTTCCGCCAGGTGGTGCCGTCATGGCAAGCATCCGCTCCTTCAACTCCAAGTCGGCATCGAGGTAGATTTGGGTCGTCTCGATCGACGCGTGCCCAAGCCAAAGCGCGATCACCGACTGTTCTACACCGGCTTGCAGTAAATCCATCGCCGTCGTGTGTCGCAGAACATGTGGAGACACTCGCTTGTGCTTGAGTGATGGACAACTCTGCACGGCGGTCGCCACATTCTTGGTCAGCAGGTAATGCACACCGTGAGCACTCAATGCTCCTCCGTGAGCATTGGGGAACACCGGCTGATCCACCGAGAGGACGGGCTCGCGCAGCCATGCCGCCATCACCGCACGGGTCGCTTTGCTCAGCGGCGTGCAGCGTTCCTTACGTCCCTTGCCGATTACCCGCACATGAGACCCTGTGCCAAGGTGCACATCATCTCGTAGAAGCCCCGTCAACTCCGACAATCGCAGACCAGTTTGCACTGCCAGCAGCATCAGCGCGTGATCACGGCGGCCAGACCAGTGCTGCTGATCTGGGGCGGCCAGCAGAGCATCGACTTCCGAGCGATTCAGGAAGGGAACCAGTGCACGATCGAATTTCTTCGCAGGTATGGCTAGAGCGTGTTCACAGTAGCCAGATATAGGTGCATGCCAGATGCAAGAATGCATTGAAGCGGTTGGCGAGCTTGTCGTAACGTGTGGCGAGTCGGCGAAATTGCTTGAGCCGATTGAAGAATCGCTCGACCAGGTTACGCGCCTTGTAGCGCTCTCGGTCGAACTCACGCGGCGTGGGGCGATTGCTGCGGGGTGGAATGACGGCCTCAGCGCCCATGCGGGCGATGGTGTCGACAAACGCGTTGCTGTCGTATCCCTTGTCGGCGACCACTGCGTCGGTAACCAAGGCATCGACCAGTGCGGGGCCTTGCGTAATGTCGGCCACCTGACCACCGGTGAGGATCAGGCGCAGCGGATTACCCAGGGCATCCACGCACGCATGGATCTTGGTGGTCAGTCCGCCACGCGACCGACCGATCGCCTGATCGCCACCGTTTTTTTTGATGCGCCCGCTGAGTGCTGGTGCGCACGTACCACTGTCGAGTCGATGAAGAGCTCTTCCAGGTCTGCTTCTCCTCGGAGGGCCTCGGCCACTCGCGACCAAACCCCATTGGCTTCCCATCGTGCAAAGCGCACATACACAGAGTGCCAGTTGCCAAACTTCGGCGGCAAATCACGCCAGGGGTTGCCTACCCGGGCGGTGTATAGCACCGCCTCAACAAATAAACGGTTATCCACGGCACGCCCTCCCTTGTCCGTGGGCTTCCCTGGCAACAACTCCGAAATCCGCGCCCACTGTGCATCGCTCAACATGTCCCGATCCATTGCTTACGTCCAAATTCCAGGATGTAAACACAAATCCGATACTGTGAACAGACCCTAGTACACGCTCAATCTGTGCTGCATGATCTGGCGCTTCATAGGAGGCGAAGCGGAAGAAGGAATGCACTGCTGTCAACCGAAGGTTGCGCGTTCGCGCCGTGACGCCCCGGGTTGACTCCAGGTCATCGAGAAAGGCTGCGATCAGCGGGGCATCCATGTCTGCCAGCGCAATCGACGATGGCGGCTTGTGCAGTTGCTTGTGGGCGTACTGCAGCAGCATTTTGAAGGTATCACGGTACGAAGCAATCGTATGAGCGCTGGCCTGACGCTGTTGCATAAGGCGTTGTGTGAAAAATCGCTCCAGCAATGCAGCAAAGTGGGTTGAGGGCTTCATGCTGCATCCTTCCAGCGCCGCTCCATCCGTGACATGGCTTGGTCCATCAACTCTGGCCATGCACTCAGATACCAGTATGTATCCTGCACGCGAACGTGACCGAGATAGGTAGACAGCACCGGCAGCAGGCGCGCAGCGTCCTGTCCTGCCTGATACCACCGAGTGAGCGTGATGACTGCAAAGCGATGCCGTAAATCATGGAAGCGTGGTCCTTGGCTGGCATGAGCGCCACGCAAGCCGACCTGACGCGACAGCGCGTAGAAGGTCCGATACAAATGGCCTCGGTCGAGTCGCTTGCCCACGCCGTTGACGAAAACATGCGCGGAAATCGCCGGCCCGAAGAACGCCTCACGTCGACGCAGGTAGTCAGCCAGAACCTTGACGGTGGATGCATGCAGCGGCACGATTCGTGTTTGATCCCTCTTGGCCCCTCGGATCGTCAACAAAGCTTGGTCGAGATCCACATCGGCGACATGCAGGTTCAACGCTTCTGAAATTCGCAGGCCGGTTGTGCTCAGCAGGCCAATCAGACAGTAAAACACCCAGGGGCGCACTGGCGTCGAATGCCGGTTCGTGGGCAGTTTCAATGCGGCGTCCATCAGCCGGGATATTTCTTGTTCTGAATACAGGTATGGGTGTGCCCGAGTAGAACGATGGGGAAGTAACCCTGACGCTGGAATCTCTGTGCGCGTATCCGCGGCTCGGCGATAGCGTGCAAAGCCACGAACAAAGCCAAGTCGCTTGGCCCATTCGGCGGGCCGTCCCGATGTGGCATGTTGCGCCCATGTCAGCGCCAGTTCAGTTGTAATGCACGCGCTGCCTTGTTCCTCCAGGTAGGCAACGAAGCGTGGGAGTTGCCGGCCAGCGTCTTCAAGCTTGAAGCCCAGGCTTCGCCGGAGTTGTAGATATTCGGCCAATGCCTCACGCAGGGTGTTCATGATGCACCTCCGGGCCACGGCAATGCGAGGCCACGCAAGACATCGATATCGACTTTGGCGTAAATCGACGTAGCCATCGGGCTTCGGTGACGCAGTACTTCGCCAATTTCCGGCAACGAGGCACCGCGTTTGAGCATGCGCACAGCCAGTGCATAGCGGAACTGGTGCGACCCCTTGTGAGGCGCATTAATACCGGCTCGTCTCAAAGCGTTGCACACAAGCGACCCAATGCTGTCCGAGCCATGCCGAAACCCCTTGATTGGAGCGCGGGTGCGCAGGAATACATGCCGGTCATCGCTTTGTGGCCGACCACGCTGCAAATACATGGCGATGGCTTCTCCCACATCTGCAGGCATTGGCATCAAGCACACTCGACCGTTCTTGCCGCGAATGCTCAGGCGGCTCGTGTCCCAGTCAATGTCTTCCAGAAGCAAAGCGAGAACCTCGCCGCCACGCAGGCCCAATCGGCTCAGCAGCAATAAGACGGCGCGATCGCGAAGACCCATAGACGTACTGGTGTCGCAACTGTCGATAACGCTACGCGCATGCTCCGGGGAAATGGCCCTGGGCAGTGGTGGTGTGGTGCTCCATGCAGCTACAGCGGGTACCGCGTTGACCAATGCTGCGCTGGTCTCGCCGCGATACTGGGCATAGCGAAGGAAGGCGCGTAGTGCCGTGATGACCGACTTCAGGGATTTCGGACGCAATTGGCGCGATTGGTTGCGAATGAAGTCAATGACGTTGGCAGCGCTCAAGTTCCCGAGATCTACTTCGCCTGTACCGAAGCGATGAATGAGGAAATCTCGAGTCCTTGAACGGTAGTAGTCGACCGTGGTTGTGGCGAGTCCTTTGTCGTGCAGCAGGAATCGCTCAAAGCTAGCTACAAGATCGTCAGCCGAGGTGGTTGCGGTCGGTGGAGGAGTACAAAGGCCTTGCTCGCGCAGGTAGCGAAGCAAATGGCGAAGTGCAGAAGTCTCATGGATCCGAGGCTCTGCTTTGCAGTCACTACGCGGTTGGTAGCTTCTGCGATGGAATTGGTCGATATGCGTATCGCTGACGCCTACCAGGGCAATGTCATGTTTAGCAAGCCAGGCATCGAACGCTACGGCATGCCAAGACTTCACTCGCAAACTGATGGCCGTGTATTGCTGGTCGACCAGTGAAGTGACAAATGCTTCGAGGTACGGCGACAGTGGTCCGGTTGCACTCCGGGCGAGCTCAATCGCACCTTCGCAGGTTGGTTCCATGTTGATCTCCTTGTGAGCGGAATGCCCAGTAAGGAGATTGCTATGTCCAGCAGATTTGACCAACGCACAGATCACGTTTGTGTGATGGAGTCACGCTGGACATAGCTCGGCTCTGGACATAGTTCCGCTTATGTTGAGCTGGACATAGGCGGAAGAACCCATTGGGCATCTACGTCAACGGACTGTCGTGGAGCCGCGAACTCGATGCCGCCGAAGGAGCCAAACCATGAACCCGTCTTTTCGCTTTTACGCTTTCGTGTTGATGCTTGCAGCCTCTGTACTGTCGTTGCAGGGCTGCGCTACGAAGGGCACGCCGCCGCCGACCATCTCGCTCGATGAGCCGGTGCAGGCCCTACCGCTGCCCGAACCGCCCAAGCCGGTCGAAGTGGTCGAGGTGCCGAAGGTGCTCCCTATGCCGGCGCAGATGAAACCTCTGCCCGAGAGCATTGAGGCCAAGACGGCACCTGAACCCGCCAATGAAAAGCTGCGGGTCTCGCGTGCCAACGCCGAGGCGCGCATTGCGCCCACGCGCGAGGGCTACGTCAACGCCATCCAGGTCTGGCCGTTCACCGATGGCGCGCTGTATCAGGTCTATGCGGCGCCGGGGCGGGTGACGGTGATCTCTCTCCAACCCGGCGAGGAGCTGGTCACGGTTGCCGCCGGCGACACGGTGCGCTGGATCGTTGGCGACACCTCCAGCGGCGCCGGTGATGCGCTGCACGTCAGCGTGCTGGTCAAGCCGATCCGCTCGGGTCTCAAGACCAATCTGGTCGTCACCACCAGTCGGCGCACCTACCTGATCGAGCTGACCTCGACCGAACGCGCCTGGATGGCATCGGTGTCGTGGGAATACCCGAAGGATCGGATGCTGGCCCTGCAACGCCAGGCACAGGCCGCGCAGGCGACCGCCCCAGTTGATACCGGCCTGTCGTTGGAGAAGATTCGCTTCCGCTATGCCATCAGCGGCAGCACGCCGCCGTGGAAACCGCTACGCGCCTTCGATGACGGTGAGAAGGTGTATATCCAGTTCCCACCGGGCATCGCCCAAGGCGAGCTGCCGCCGCTGTTCGTGATCGGCGCGCAGGGCGACGGGCAACTGGTGAACTACCGTTTCCGCGCACCGTACTACATCGTTGATCGGCTGTTCGGCGCGGCCGAGCTGCGCCTGGGCGGTGGAAAGGGAAGCGAGGGGGGCGAAGTGGTGCGCATCGAGCGCACGGATGGCGTGGCGCGGGGGAACTGAACATGAGCCAGGACGACACTCCCGACCTTGCCACGCCACAGGCGGGCAAGGTAGCCCCTGAGGCGGTGGCGCTACGCGCCCAGCCGCGCCCGGTGACGCGCTTGAATAGGCGCACGTTGGCGGTCTTGGCCGGCGGCCTCGCCGTCGCGGTGTTGGGCGCAACCATGTGGTCGCTGCAACCGCGCAAGCGCAGTGCAAGCGAACAGGCTGAGCTTTACAACGTGGATCGCGTGTCGCGCTCGGAAGGTCTGGACCAGCTTCCGACCGATTACTCCAAGCTGCCGCGGGTCTTGCCTCCCCAAGTACCCGCGCTGGGGCCGCCGTTGCCGGGCGACTTGGGGCCAGCCATCGTGAAGTCGCAGCAGCCTGTAGCACCCACCTACACGCCGCCCGGCCACGTTCCAGCAAATGCCGAGCACGACGCACAGCGCAAGGAAGCGGAGGCCGCAGCGGGCGCATCGGTGTTCTTCCGTTCGAGCAACCAGCGCGCCGCTGCCGCGCCGACGCAGGGGGCCACAGCCAGTCCGGCGCCCGGCCTTGCGGGCTTCGATCCCATGGCTGCCGGGCCAACTTCAACAGCAGCGCAGCCGGCCGATCCGACCGCCGTGCAGAACCGGCAGGACCAGAAAGAGGCGTTCCTGAAAGCCGGTTCCACGGAAACCCGTAATTCCGGGAATCTGAAAATGCCAGCTTCGCCGTACCAGGTCATGGCCGGCACGGTAATCGCGGGCGCGCTGGTTACGGGCATCAAATCCGATCTGCCCGGCGACGTGATCGCCACCGTGACAGAGCCGGTCTATGACATGGCCACCGGCAAGTTTGTACTGATTCCGCAGGGTTCGCGCATCCTCGGCCGCTACAACAGCCAGGTGAGCTATGGGCAGAGCCGAGTACAGGTGGTATGGAACCGGATCATCCTGCCCGACACGTCTTCGCTGATGCTGGACAACCTGGCGGGTGCCGACCCGGCTGGCAACTCTGGTCTGGAGGATGGTGTCGATTGGCATTGGGATCGCATCTTCGCGGGTGCTGCGCTGACGACGCTGCTGGGTGTCGGTGCAGAGCTGGCTGCACCGGAGAACCGCCAGAACGGCGACCGCGTCATCAATGCCGGGCGCAACAGCTTGCAAGACAGCGTGAACCAGGTCGGCCAAGAGATGACCCGACGCAACCTCAACATCCAGCCCACATTGACGGAGCGGCCTGGCCTGCCGGTCCGCATCATCGTCAATCGGGATCTGGTGCTTCGGCCCTATCAGCCGCTGTTTTTCAACCGGGGGATTTCACGATGAGTACCACGCGCAAGCTGCGGCTGGGGCCGCTGCCCAAGACCGAGAGCGTCAAGCTGACCTTCACGTGCCCGACCAACCTCAAGGCCGACCTCGACCGCTATGCTGCGTTGCACGCACAGACCTATGGCGAGACGGTCGATGCAGCGGCGCTGATCCCGCACATGCTAGAGGTATTCATGGCAGGAGATCGAGGATTCAAGAAACCCACGACTATCCGGCTAAAGCACAAAGAGCCTGCAGCGAACTGAAAGCCGCTCCCCGAAGGAAGCGGCTTGAATTGGTGCCCGAGGCCGGAATCGAACCGGCACGCCTTGCGGCGAGGGATTTTCTTCCCACTTCGGCTTTCGCCGCCAGCGCACATGCGCTGTTCGTGGGCTGGAGCACGCCTTCACCATAGCCTTGCGGCCGTAGGTGCCCGCCGTCTGCTCTCTACACCTTCCCAGGCGTTGGGCCTGGGCTTGGCTCGGCGTTGGCTCGGATGCCGGGGCATCCAGGGCTTTCGCCGACTTTGACGGGCTTCACTTCGGACGTTTCCCCCCGAAGGCTCAAATTGTTTAAGTCCCTTGTGTCTACCGATTTCACCACTCGGGCATTGCACTATGCTCTGGAGCCTACAACTCTTTCTGCTGGCTCCTGCTTGGCTCCTGAGCATCAAGCCGAGCCGTGAAGCTACGCCTTGAATGCTCGCAACCCGTTGTCACTATTGACCTTCCGCCCTGATGGTACAAATAGAAATGGCTTGACAAAACAGATTTTAAGTCCGCTGTGTTTACCAATTTCACCACCCGGGCGCTCGCGCGTAGGGGCGAATTGTAACGGTGTAGCGGCGCCGACGCAGGAGTTCAGCGCTTCTGACTACGCCGGGCGGTCATCGCCCGGCTGAGCGTCTCGATGTCCTGCGCGTGCAACAGGCGGCGGGAAACGCTCAGCAGTTCCCGGTTCTCCCGTTCGATGTGGGTGCGATAGCGGGATGCCAGGCACGCTACCGAGGCACCGTCCAGCGCCGCGCCGGTGCCCTCGGCAATCGGCAGCAACTGCTCGCGGACGGCGCTCCAGGCCTCGAACATGGCGGCATGGTCGGCCAGCAGCCCCTCCACCAGGGCGGACACCATGGCGCTCTCCGCCCCGGCGGCGCGTTGCAGCATGGGGAAAAGATCAGATTCCTCGTCCTCGTGGTGATGCTGACCGGCGGTGTCGAAATAGCGGATGATGGCGCGGGCGGCCTGGCTGGCCTGCCGGTCGGCGCCATGAACGGGAAGATGGGCCAGCAACCGTTCCAGCGTTTTCAACTGGGCCTCGATGCGGCCATGGCAGGCCTCCAGCATTTCCAGCGGCTCGTCCAACGCCGGCGCCGTCGGCAACAAGGAATCACTCATCACAACACTCCAATCAGAAAACCGCGCGGATCCTTGAGGATCGCGACCGAGACGATGTAGCCCGCCGTCGCCAGCGCCGCGATCCAGCCCGCGAGGCGAACCGGTGGCGTGCGGCCGAAGCGGAACGCCACCAGGCCGAGGCCGATGTAGGCGAGCAAGCCGACGACCTTTGCCGTCACCCAGCCGACCACGAAGGGATACTGCCCCGACAGCACCACCATCGCCACCGCCGCCGACAGCAACACCGTGTCGTTGAGGTCGACCGCGCGCCGCAACGTCCGGCTCTTGAACCAGGGCGAGGCGCGGAACATCAACACGCCGCGCGTGAAGAAGCCGCTGATGCTGAGTACGGCGCAGATCGAATGTACTTGCTTGAGGAGTAGGTAGCTGTTCATTGCCGGTGATCGATGGAAGGCAGCAGCCGGCGCCAAGCGGGCATCAAGCCCGGGGCGAGGCGGTCGGACGGGGATGGAACTCGATGCTGGAGAAAGGGGACCGCGTGGTCAGCAGATCCTGGAGGGTGCGCTCGTCCAGGCACGCCAGGAAAGCCTGCTGCGCTTCCTGCAGCACCATCTTGAGCTTGCACACCTTGAACAGCTGGCAATCCTCGACGTAGTCGTCCGCCAGGCATTCCATCACGTCCAGCGTTTCCTCGGTGTGGCGCACGACATCGCCCAGGTTGATGTCCTGCGGGGCGCGGGCGAGCTTCAAGCCCCCACCTTTGCCGCGCAGCGTCGTCACATAGCCCAGCCGCCCCAGGTGCTGGACGATCTTCATCAGGTGACTGTGGGAAATGTCATAGCTGGCGGATATCTCGCCGATGGTCGCCAGCTCGTCGCCGCGATAGGCGAGGTAGGTGAGGACGCGCAGCGCGTAATCGGTGAAGCGGGTGAGTTGCATGAGCAGGATTCCATGGGAACTGCGACGACTTGCCGCAGTATAAATCAAACGCCCATAACATTCATTTCTGTTGAATGTTATAAAAGAGTCATATAAGATGCATGTTCAAGAGCGCTCTCGGACCTTAATCGACAACCGCGTTAATTGGAGATCGGAAACATGCATCGAACGCACCGTTTATGGCGCTGGCTGGCCATCGTCTGCCTGCTGTCATTTGCCGCCCTGGGCTGGATAGGCCGGGAGATTTATCTCGCGGCCCCCCCCATCCCGCAACAAGTCGTCAGCCAAAGCGGCGACGTGCTCTTCTCCGCCGGCCAGGTCCAGCGCGGCCAGGAAGCCTGGCTTTCCGCCGGTGGGCAACAAGTGGGCAGCGTCTGGGGTCACGGCAGCTATATCGCTCCCGACTGGTCCGCCGACTGGCTGCACCGCGAAGCCACCACGCTGCGGGAACTGCTGGCGCAGAAGCGCTACGGGCAGCCGTTCGCGCAGCTTTCCATCGGCCAGCAAGCGGAAATCGGCGCGACGCTGAAGGCCGAGATGCGGCGCAATACCTATGACCCGACGACCGGAACGATCGCCGTCTCCGCCGAGCGCGCCCAGGCGATCCGCGACACCGCGGCCCACTACAGCGGCCTTTTCGGCGACGATCCGGCGCTCGACTCGCTGCGCAAGCAATACGCGATGATGACCGCGTCGCTGCGGGATGCGCAGGATCTGAGCGCGCTGCCGGCGTTCTTCTTCTGGTCGGCCTGGTCCGCGGCCACCGACCGTCCGGGCGAGACGGATCTTTCCTACACCAGCAACTGGCCCCACGAGCCCCTGATCGACAACCGGCCGACCACCGGCAACGGCATCTGGTCGATCGCCAGCGTCGTGCTGCTGATCGCCGGTGTCGCGCTGATGGTCTGGTTCCACAGCGCGCAGAGGGAGGAGGCCGAGCCGACGCCGCCCAAGGCCGATCCGCTGTTCAGTCTCCAGACGACACCCTCGATGCGGGCGACGCGCAAATACTTCTACGTCGTGATCGGCCTGATTCTGGCCCAGGTCGGCATGGGCGTCATTTCGGCCCACTATGCTGTCGAGGGACAGAGCTTCTTCGGCATTCCGCTCGGCGACATCCTGCCGTTCTCGGTGAGCCGCACGATCCACACCCAATTCGGCGTGCTCTGGATCGCCACCGCCTGGCTCGCCACCGGCCTCTATATCTCGCCGGTGCTGTCGGGCCACGAGCCGAAGCTCCAGAAACTGGGCGTCGATGCGCTGTTCTGGGCGCTGATCCTGATCGTCGTCGGCTCGACCGCTTTCGGCTGGCTGGGAACGCTGCAGCGCAATGGCGTCGACTTCGCCTTCTGGCTGGGCAATCAGGGGCTCGAATTCACCAGCATGGGACGCCTGTGGCAGATCCTGCTGTTCGTCGGCCTGATGTTCTGGCTGCTGCTGATGGGGCGCGCCCTGATGCCGGCGCTGAAGCGCCCCTCGGAAAGCCGCGGGCTCATCGCCATGGTGTTCCTCTCGGCCTCGTGCATCGGCCTGTTCTATGCGACTTCGCTCGTATGGGGGCAGCGCACCCACTATTCGATGATCGAGTACTGGCGCTGGTGGCTGGTGCATCTGTGGGTGGAGGGCTTCTTCGAGGTTTTCGCCACCGCCGTGGTCGCCCTGCTGTTCACGCGCCTGGGCCTGATCCGCGCCGCAACCGCGAACAGCGCGATCGTGCTGGAGACCATCGTTTTCCTCTTCGGCGGCATCCTCGGCACGCTGCACCACCTTTATTTCACCGGCACGCCGACCTCGGTGATCGCGGTCGGCGCGATGTTCTCGGCCCTGGAAGTGGTACCGCTCGCCCTCATCGGCCTCGAAGGCTACCGCAACTTCCGGCACATGAAGGCGGCGCCCTGGGTGGCCGCCTACAAGTGGCCGATCCTGTGCTTCGTTTCCGTCGGCCTGTGGAACACGGTCGGCGCCGGCCTCCTGGGCTTCTCGATCAATCCGCCGATCTCGCTGTACTACGTGCAGGGCCTCAACATGACGGCGGCCCACGGCCACGCCGCGCTGTTCGGGGTGTATGGGATGCTCGGCATCGGTCTGATGCTGTTCTGCCTGCGCGGATTGTCGCCACACGGCGTATGGGCGGACAACCTGCTCAAGCCCGCCTTCTGGATGCTCAACATCGGGCTGGCGATGATGGTGTTCCTCTCGCTGGTGCCGGCCGGCCTGTACCAGGCCTGGGCCAGCGTGGCTCACGGCCTGTGGTACGCGCGCTCGCCGGAGGTGGTCCACTCCTGGGTCATGGAATCGCTGGTCTGGATGCGGGTGCCGGGTGACATCGTGTTCGCGGTCGGCTGTCTGTATCTCGCCGGCTTCGCGCTCAAGCTGCGGCGAGGCAACGCCAGAACCGGGCCGGTGCCGATCCCGGTCGCCGAAAAGGCCTGACCGCGCCAGGGGCTCCGCAACAGCGGAGCCCTTTTTCTTCACGGTCTCCCATTCGTCGTCGTATCTTCTGATTGCCCTTCCCACGCTGACACCGACGACAAAATGCACCCATCTCCCCTAAAAGCGACCCAGTGCGCTATATTGTCGCAGATCAAAAAAAACGAGATGTGCATGAAAGAGAAGCTGGATATTTCAGGGATTCTCTCCCATCTGCCGCTATTTCAGGCACTGTCGCCGGAGCAGCTGTCAGCGCTCACCGAAGGTACCCGCGAGACCCGTCTCGCGAAAGGGGAGTTGCTGTTTCAGAAAGGCGATTCGACGAAAGGTTTCTTTGTCGTCATCTACGGCCAGATAAAGCTTGCACTACCCTCCGCCCAAGGCGCGGAGAAAGTGGTTGAAATCCTGGGGCCGAACCAGAGTTTCGGCGAAGCGGTGATGTTCCTAGACAAACCCTATCCGGTGCACGCGGAAGCCCTGGGCGACATGCTGCTGCTGCACATCTCGAAGCAGACCGTGGAGGATCTGCTGGAACGGGACCCGACCTTCTCACGGAAGATGCTGGCCGGCATGTCGCAGCGTCTCCATTCCCTGATCGCCGACGTGGAGTCGTATTCGTTGCGCTCCAGCACTCAGCGGGTCATCGGCCACTTGCTGCAGAAGTGCCCGGACGACTGCGGCGACGGCCAGAAAATCGAAATCGAACTACCCACCTCGAAACAGGTGATCGCTTCACGCCTCAACCTGACACCCGAAACCCTGTCGCGCATTTTTCACGACCTGTCCTCTTCGGGCATCATTTCGGTGCAGGGCAAGAAGATCACAGTCCATTGCGCTCAGCGTCTGCGCGCGTTCGACCTATAGTCTCCATGGTCGCCCGATAGATCCGCAGCGCCCCCAGCAGATTCCATCCCAGCCAGGCGGAAGACAGGGCGAAGACGAGGCCCGCCAACCTGGCCAGCGACGGCAGCCAGAGCGCGATCGTCAGCAGGCCAAGCGCCGTCAGATGGGCGAAGAATTGTTTCCTGGCGCGGCCATCCGGCAATATCTCCTTCATGTTGGGCGGAGTGGTGGCGAACGGCCCGCGACGCTGGATATGTACCCAGCACAGAAAGGGAACGATCTTGTAGAGCATGCCGCTCACGGTGGATAGCAAGACACCGATCAGCATCCAAAGCCCCAGCAGCAGATCGATTCTCGTCTCCGCCTGCCACCAGCCGAAGTATTCGCGCGCCGACCAGAGCAGCACTTCGGCCAATATCGCCAGCGCCGCCAAACGGAAAAAGGCAAAGGTCGTATCGGTCAACTTGCGCCGACGCTTGGCCTGCAGACTCAGGGTGAGGAAGGCGAACGCGGCGACCAGCGCGAATCCGGCCAGCGCCGCGATGGCGGGAACCAGGCTCCAGCCCATGATCCTGGTGGACCACAGTCCGGCCACCAGGAACATTGCCGGAGCGAAGCCTCTTTCAAACCATCGCGGGTACGCCGGCGTCATCTGGAACATCGGCACCACGACTGTCGCCACACTCCCCAGCAAGGCCATGCACCAGGCACCCAGCGCCCAGGTCAAATGCGTGTTGGTGACCCGCGTGTAGGGAAACGGGCTGCCGCTGGCAATCGCGCTGGCCAGCAGGGCGCCCAGCGCGACGGTCACCCCCAGGGCGAACAGCGGCCAGGCGAAGGCCGAATGAAGCGTGCTCCTGGTCGGCGCCCGCTTCAAGGCGAGCAGAATGGTGGCGATGAAGCAACTCAGGGCCACGATGAACGCGCCCGCGGCGATCAGGAACAGAGCGGGGACCGACTCCAGAAACGCCGTCGCCAGCACCACGGTGGCCAGGGTCAGGAGCGGATGGACGATGCTCGCGACCACTCGCGGATGGGCGATGTTGGCGCCGGTGACCACCGGAATGAACTGAAAGCAGGCCCCCACCATCACCTGCAACAGAACGCCGGTGCCCACCAGATGGGTCAGGGCAAGCAGCCCCGGCGCCCAGCGCGACGCAAATACCTGCCCCCCCAGAACCGCCAGCATCACGCCCGCCGCCACGCCGAACAGGCAGGCGGTCAGAAAGAATCTTGCCGGGACCGAAAAAGGGGGTGCCTGATCAAACGACAGCAGACTCGCCATCAGGCCCGCCGAATGTGAACTTCATTGCTGCCGTCCGGCCGCCAGTTTTCCGTCCAGACATAGCCATTGCGCTGCAATATCTGGTACAGCGGCCTGGGCTGGCAATTCAGCAGGACGACCACCTCGTCGCCGTCCGGCATCGCGTCCAGTGCATTCAACGTCAGTTCCAACGGCTCCGGCGCTTCCAGGTTGCGTCCATCGATAACCTGCACGGCCATGATCTTCCTCAAGAGTACGTCAATCGACCTCGTGTCCGATGGGCCAACTATGCGTTGGCGATGCCCTGCGCCAGGCGTTGGGGCAAGTCATCCATCGCGGCAAGGCGTTGGTCGCACATGGAATAGAGGATGTTTTCCTCTTTGAAGTTATGCTGTTGCATCAGGATCAGCAAGGTCTCGCAGGCGCCGCCGAACGGCTCCGCCTGGCGCGATTGCAAGGCCGCGGCCATTTGTTCGACCAGCGCGCGCATTTGCCCATGCTCCTGACGCATCACCTGGGTAGGGCCGCTGGTCATGCCCGTGGCCGACTCGAATGCCGGGAACAGCGTCTGCTCCTCGGTGGAGAAGTGATTCTCGAGTTCCGATCTGAAGCCTTCGAAGGCGCGCTCGCAGCGCGGCCAGTCATTCGAACTGGCGGCCTCTTCAGCCTCGGCGAACAACTCGTCGCAGTGCCGGTGATGGTTCCGTAAGGGCTCGGTAAGTGACATGGCGGTATTGATCAGACAAATAGTGGGGTGGCGGCGATTCTGCGCAGCACCTCCGCACAGCGTCCTTGACGATCGTCAAGATCGAGCGCGTTTTTTGCAACGGGGTGTTTCAGGGCAGGGCGATCCGCTGATCCTTGCTGAACTGATAGTCGCGGAACACCTGCTCCGCCGTCGGCAACTGATAGCTGCCATCGGCCAGACGATGAGTCGTGTCTTTCAGACGGTAAGTATAGTGACCGCAGGTCCAGCAATCGAAGTTGCGCATGTGGGTGCACAAGCAGGTCTTTTCCATCACCGAGACCCGCTTGGCGTCGGGATGCGCGAGCACCTGCCGATTGTAGGCATCGATATAGGAGCAGTGGCCGGAACCATCCAGCAGGTAGCCGAAGGCCTCGCAATTCGGCCTGATGCCGCTGCCGATCGCCGGACTGCTCTTCAACATGCGCATCGGATAGCCGGTGGGCGAGATCGTATTGACCTCGATATCGGCCTCCTCCGCCTTCAGGTACTCCTGCTTCACCTTGTCGGGCAGGCCGCATTCAGCCACGATGGTGAATCGCGTCGCCACTTGCACGGCCGCGGCGCCCTTGTCGAGGAAGGCGGCCGCGTCCGAACCGGTGAAAATCCCACCGGCGGGGATCAGGGGGATATTCAACTGCTCGGCCCGCAAATAGGCCTGTATTTCGTCCACGATGGTGTGCAGATCGTATTTCTGCCAGTCGTCCGCGCCAAAGCCCAGATGCCCTCCGGCCAGCGGACCTTCCACCACGACAAAATCCGGCGGTCGGTTCAGCCTGGCGTTCTTGCGCAGGAAAAGCTGCAGGGCGCGCAGCGAGGAGACGATGATGCCGAGCTTGGCGTCACGGAAGCGCGGATGGTCCTCGATCAGTGCGAAGGACCCCAGGTGCAGGCCGGCGGACAAGGTGATGCCGTCGATTCCCGCGTCCAGCGCCGAACTCAAGCGAACGCGCAAGGTCTCCCGGGGCGCATTCATGGTCAGCTTTTCCATGCAGTTGATGAAGATCATCCCGTCACCGCGCTTTGCCTCCATGGCGCGGCTGACGTGCATGCGTGTCGCTTCCGCCAACTGGCCGAGGTCGAACTTGACCACGGACTTGTCGGAGTTCTCCACGTTGAACTTGTAGAGTTTCAGCTTTTCCTTGACGTAGCGGGTGTTGAAGCGACGATCGGAAATCGTCGGCACCATGGCATCGGAAATGTGCCCCACACCGCCAAGACGGGCGACCTCCAGCGCCAGATCGGCATTGGAAATGTCCACCCCCATTCCGCCCAGCACGATCGGCACCAGCTCCCGCTTGCCGAAGCGCAGGCGAAAATCATCCACGCAATTCATTACAATCCTCTCACCCGCCGACGACCGACGGTGGGCTGTCGCCAGCCGAAAAGGCGTAATGATAATGCATCCGACCCCCGGCCGCCGAATCCAAGAGGCCGCCAGGGTTGCCGGCGATCTGGTCGGCTTCGGGCGCCGTTTCAGGTTTCCAGCACGTATTGCCCGGGAGCATCGCCGAGGGCCGGATAGGCTTCGCTGCTCACGGCGGGCGCCGCCGCCAGCTTGCCCGACATGGGTTTCAGCCACGCCAGCCAGTCCTCCCACCAGCTCCCGGCGGAATGCTGGGAGCGCGCTTGCCAGCTCTCGCAGGTATCGTGCCGCTCCGCCTCCCCCACCCAGAACTCGCGCTTGGGCGGCACCACCACCGGATTGACGATGCCCAGGATGTGGCCGGACGAGGACAGCACGAAGCGGCGCGGCCCGGAAACGAAGTTGTTGATCCGGAACGCCTGGCGCCACGGCGCGATATGGTCGTCGGCCGCGGCCACCGCATACACGGGCTGGGTGATCCGCTGCAGATCGATCGGCTCCCCCGCCAGTTCCAGCGCATCGGGCTTGATCAGATTGTTTTCCAGATAGAACTCCCGCAGATACCAGGCGTGCATCGCCGCCGGCATCCGGGTGGCGTCCATGTTCCAGTAGAGGACGTCCAGCGGCTGCGGCGCCTCCCCATACAGATAACCATGCACCACGTAGTGCCAGATCAAGCTGTTGGAGCGCAGCAGGCGGAAAGTCGCTGCCATCTGTTTGCCGTCCAGATACCCTTTCTGCGCCATGAACCTGGTCAGCCAATCCACGCTGCCCTCGTCCACGAAAACCTCGATGTCGCCGGGCTTCTTGTAATCCACCAGGGTCGTGAATAGGGTCATCGACTTGACCGGCACCTGGTCGGCCGGGAAATGCTTGTTGGCCCAGGCCATATAGGCCGACAATGCGGCGCCGCCGATGCAATAACCCACCGCATTCACCTGCCTGGCCCCGGATATCGAGCGCGCCACCTCGATGGCCTGGGCGATCCCGTCCATCAGGTAGTCGTCGAAGGTCACCTCGCGCATTTCCGCCGTGGGATTCTTCCAACTGGTGATATAGACGTCGAAACCCTGCTCGAGCAGATAGCGAACCATGCTCTTCCTGGGCACCAGATCAAGCAGATAGAACTTGTTGATCCAGGGCATCACGATGACCAGCGGCGTCTGGTGCACCCGCTTGGCGATCGGCGCGTAATGGATCACTTCCAGCAGATAGTTGCGGAAGACCACCTTGCCCGGTGTCGTTGCCAGCGATTCGCCCACCTTGAAGTCGTCCGGGTTGGTCATCCGGATATTGCCCAGGCGGACATCCTCGAGAAAATTCCGGAAACCCCGCACCAGGCTTTCGCCATTGGTTTCCGCGGCCTTGCGCTGCGCGACCGGATTGGTCGCCAGGAAATTGGTCGGCGCCACCGCGTTGAGCCACTTCCGCCACCAGAAGGCCGCGCGCCGCCTTTCCTTGCCGGACAATCCAGGGGTTTCGTAAAGCATGTCCTGGATCTGATGGGTGAAACTCAGGTACCACTCCTTCGCGATGTCCCAGGTGGCGGACTCGGTCCACACCGGATCGACGAAACGGTCGTCGCCGGGGTGGGGTTTCTCCACGTCCTCGCTGGCCAGTCCCAGCATCCGCGACCAGGAGTGCCATTGCAACGCCCAGATCTTGCTGGAAAACTGCGTCATCGCATCGCCGAGTTCCATCGGGTGCGCCAACCAGGCCAGCTGGGCATGCAGCAAGGGCGTCGCCATGCCGACCGGATCGAAATTGGTCGCCAGCGTCTGGCCGATGGCGCGCAGGGCCGCCTGCGGAGTCATGGGGGCGGCGGGAACGTTCTTCTGATTGGACATGCTCGGGGCCGGCTTCCTGAATTCATCGGTTTGCGTCCATGATATCCTGCCAGAATGGATTCTCGGGACATCGAACACAGGGAATACAGGTAGTAGTGATCGCCTCAAGGAGACTCGACAATGTTCAAGCATATCCTCGTCCCCACGGACGGCTCGGAGTTTTCCACCGAGACCGTGCAACGCGCCGTCAGCTTCGCGCAGGAAGCGGGCGCCCACGTGACGTTCTTCTTCGCCAAACCGGACTATCCGGTCGCCCTGTATGGCGAAGGCGCGCTGATCGACCCGACCACACCGGAGAAATTCGCCGAAATGGCCGACCAGCAGGCCGCTGAGATTCTCAACGCCGCCGAGTCCATCGCCAAGGCATCCGACGTATCCTGCAACTCCGTCAGCACGGTCAGCAACGTGCCCTGGGAAGCGATCATCGATGCCGCGCAGAATGCCGATTGCGATCTGATTTTCATGGCTTCGCATGGCCGCCGCGGCCTGGCCGGCCTGCTGCTGGGCTCGGAAACGCAGAAGGTGCTGACCCATACCCGGATTCCGGTGCTGGTGTACCGCTGACCGCCCCACCATCCTTGCCGGCGGGTACCGAATCCTGACTGCCGCCGACCGATAGCGCTGATCGAGGGAAGAAAACAACCACAAACCCTGTCCGCCACGACGGATCCAGCATAGACAGAGGAGGGGGCCATGTCCTCGTCCCACCTCATCCAGGGGCCGCCTGCCGGCCCCCTTCCCATCCAGCAACCCTTCGGGTTGACCATCGCCCTATTGCTGCCTTTCGCCGCCGCCGCGACACAATGGCTGTTGTGGCAGTACATCCAACCCCTGGCATGGCTGCTGTTTTATCCGGTCATCTGTTTTGCGCCGCTGCTCGGAGGCCGCAGGGGCGGACTGGGAGCAACGTTCATTTCGGCCCTCTGTGGCTGGTATCTGTTCGTCCCGCCGCAACTCACGTGGGGATTCGAGCACCGCAGCGGCCTCGCCTCCGCCCTGATGTTCGTAGTCGCGGGCGTTGCGTTCAGCCTTTACCACCAACGTTTTATGCATCTGCAAACCCTGGCGGCCCGCGCCCACGGGGAACAGCGCTTTGGCGCCACCTACAACCAAACCCTGGTCGGCATCGCCGAAACCGACTCCGCCGGCCGCCTGACGACCGTCAATGACCGCTACTGCGAGATCACCGGCTACCCACGGGAGGAACTGCTGGGCAAGCGGATGCACGACATCACCCACCCCGACGATCTGCCGCGCAACATCGAACTCTTCGAGCGCATGCGGGAAGCGAACATCCCGTTCATGATCGAGAAACGCTATCTGAGCAAGAGCGGCGCGGAAATCTGGGTCAACAACTCGGTCTCGCCGCTATTCGACGCCAACGGACGACAGACCGGCGGCTTCGCGCTGGTACTGGATATCACCAAGCGCAAGAGGCTCGAAAGGGAAATCCGCAAGCAACGTCGGGAACAGCGGGAACTGCTCAATCGACTGATCGCCAGCCAGACGACCTCCGTCATCGCCGACAAATTGAATCAGCCGTTGCAGGCCATCACCGCCTACAACGAGGCGGCATTGAGAATGATGCAGGCCGGCAATCCGAATCCGGAAAAACTCCGCCACGCCATCGAAACCAGCGAACAGCAAGCCCGGCGGGCCGGATATTCGATCCGCAACTTCCTCGAGACACTCAATGACCATGAGCTTTCCGCCGAGCCGATCGACCTCAACCGGGAAATCCACAATGCCATGGCTGCGATCAGGGTGGAATACGACTTTCCATTCGACACCATCCTGAACCTGGCGGCGGATCTGCCCTTGGTGCTGTGCAATCGGATTCGCCTGCGAAAAGTGTTGATCAACCTGCTGAGCAACGGCATCGAAGCCCTGCAAACCGCCGCGAGTCCGTGCCCCGCGCTGATCGTCAGCACCTGCCAAGGCAATGGCGTCGCGGAGGCCACCATCCAGGACAACGGTCCCGGCATCGCCCCCCAGGATCGGCCCCATCTGTTCACCCCGTTCTTCACCACCAAGGCCAACAGCTTCGGCATGGGGCTCTCGATCAGTCGCTTTCTGATCGAATCGAACGGCGGACAGATCTGGATCGATCCCGCGACGGGGCCCGGCACCACTTTCCACCTGACGGTGCCCATCGCCACGTGACCGATCCAATGCCGCGCAGCCGCATACGTGCAAACACGTAGTTGTAAAAATCTTCGCTATTTCAAATCATGACAGCTACAATTTTTCCGTTATGCGGAAAGAATGGTGATTCACGATGCCCATGATCGTCGCCCCAGTTTTCCCAATGAATCCCGGCAGCGACCCGCGCCCTCGACAGGCGCCGGCCACCTGACGCATACCCACACTCCGCCCCGACCGCCATGACACTCCCTACCGTATTCGTGGTTGACGACGACAGTGCGGTGCGCGACGGCCTTCTCATGTTGTTCGCGACGGCGGGGTTCAGCTGCCTGGGCTTCGATCGCGCCGACACCTTTCTTTCCGCGTGGCGACCGGACTGGAGCGGATGTCTGGTCCTGGACGTCTGCATTCCCGGCATGAATGGTCCGGCCCTGCAAGAGGAACTGTCCAGGCGCGACATCCATCTGCCGATCATCTTTCTGTCCGGTCAGGGCGACATCTCCACGGCGGTGCGAGTCATCAAGGCCGGCGCCGACGATTTCCTGGTCAAGCCCATCGACGGCAAGGTATTGCTCGAGCGGGTCCAGATGGCCCTGGAGCACTGCCGGCAGGAAAAGCAGGCGGAAGCGGAGCGGCGGGAATGCGCAAAAATCCTGGCGACGCTCACCGAACGAGAACAGGAAGTGCTCTCCCTGGCCATCGTCGGCAAATCCAACAAGGAAATCGGCCGTCATCTGGCAATCAGCTACCGGACCGTGGAGACCCATCGCTCCCACATCCTGCTCAAGACGGGAGCCCGCTCCCTCCTGGAATTGGCACGCATCGCCGCCGCCAACTCGCGCAGCCCTCAAAGCGGAGCACTGTACTGACCGTCTGTTTCAGCGCCAGGGCGGCGGGTGCTGGGCCGGGATGCGCCGCAAGCCGCCATCGGCGCGCTCACTACGTGCTGTCACTTACGCGCTCAGCAGTATTGGAATTCACCATCCCCTGCCATTTAATGGACTTCGACACCGCGTACCGGCGGGTGTCGGCATGGAGCGGGAGCCGAATCGTGAATCAACGCATTCTTCTGGCCGACGATCATCAGATTTTTCGCGAAGCCCTGCGGGCGCTGCTGGACCGAGAGCCGGACCTGGAGGTGGTGGCCGAAACCGGCGACGGCATCGAGATTTCCCGTCTGGCGCGGGAGCACGCCGTCGACATCGTCTGCATGGATATCAGCATGCCGGGAATGAACGGCATGGAAGCCACCCGTCGCCTGGTCGCGACCTGCCCCAGCATCAAGGTGATCGCCCTGTCGGCGCATCCCGACCACCGCTACGTGCTGGACATGATCAAGGCCGGCGCCGCCGGCTACATCACCAAGGCGGAAGCCAGCAACGAATTGCTGCGGGCGATCCGCGCCCTGGCCCGGAACCGCACCTACTTCTGTCCCGACGTGATGGACGCCCTGTCCGACGCCCTGCACTCGGCGCGCGACAGCGGCGACGGCCCCCGCCCCCCCAGCCACCTGGGGCCGCGCGAACGGCAAGTGCTGCAACTGGTGGCCGAAGGCTGCCACACCACGCAAATCGCCGACCGGCTGCACATCGCGCCGGCCACCGTGGACGTCCACCGGCGCAACATGATGCGCAAGCTCGATCTGCACAATGTGGCGGACCTGACCCGCTTTGCCATCCGCTCCGGCCTGGTGTCCGCCTGAGCGGACGAAATCCGATTCGTCCATGGAAAAGTAGTTGACCACGGCGACACGGCGGGCACGGCCCCCCGAGGGCCTCTATTGTTCTGATGGATCACCCAACGAGCGGTCACGCCCCCGAAGGGCATATTCGGACTTCATGAGAATTCACATGGCCACTGCTAGATTCCAACCATACGCTTCCTTCCGGCCCAGACCATGGACGCCACGCCCACCTTCAGCGCACCGTTTCGTCCTCCCGCCGATGGCCGGGATTCGACGCGGCACCCGGATGGCCCGGGCAGGTCGCCGGCCGCCTGGGCCGGATCATGAGCATGATCAAGAAAACGCGCCTGATCGTGGTGGAGAACGAGCGAGCCGTGGCCGCCGGACTGAAAGCCCAGCTCCGGGAACTGGGCTATCGGATCGGCGCAGTGGTGACCGACGGTAAACAGGCGGTGCAGTGCGTGGCCGACCTGATGCCGGATCTGGTGCTGATGTCGATTCACCTGCCCAACGAGATGGATGGCATCGCTTCGGCCATCGAAATTCAGTCCAGGTATCAAACCCCGGTCATCCTGATGGGCTCCATGGCGGAGGACTCGGTCCTGCTGCGGGCGCTGGACAGCCGTCCCTACGGCTACCTGGTCAAGCCCTACGAAATGCGGGAACTCCATGCCATGATCCAGATGGCCCTGGCCAGGCGCCTGGTGGAACTTGCCGTCGAGCACAGCGAATTGCGCCTGCAACAGGCCATCGAGGCGGCCGACCTGGCGATGCTCGAATGGGGCCACCCCTCCAACCAATTGATGGAAAACGGCCGGCTTTCACGTCTGTTCAATCGCGACTTCATGCCGATCGACCAGTCGGCGGAAGAATTCCTCGTCCGCATCGATGCCGAACAGCGGGAATCGGTGGCGCGCAGTCTCCGGGAAACCTTGACCAACGGCGAGACCGTGCGCGTGGAATTCCGCACGTCGGCAGCCTTCGGCGGCGAACGGATTCTGGAGGCATACGCCAAGATCTACCGCACCCAGCAAGGCAACGACCGGATCATCAGCATCGTGCGGGACATCACCAACCGCAACCATGACGACGATTTCCTGCGTCATTCCAGCGCCATGTTCCGGACCACCCCGGAAGCGATCGTCGTCACCAACGAACATGGCCGGATCGTCACCGTCAACGCCGCGTTTTCCAGAATCACCGGCTTTTCCGAACAGGAGGCGATCGGCGCGGACCCGGATGTCCTGTTGCGCGTCGAACGATCCTCGGATCGTTTCATGGAGAAGCTCACCAGCAGCAACAGCGACGACTGGCAGGGGGAGGTCTTCTATCGCAGGCGCGACGACGAACTGTTCCCGGCCTGGCAAAGCCTGAGCGTCACGCGCGACGCCGACGGCCGGGTGACCCACGTCATCAACGCCTTCTCCGACGTCTCCAAACTGCACCGGGTGACCGATCGGCTGGAGCACATGGCCCATCACGATCCCCTCACCGGCCTGCCGAACCGGCTGCTGATCAACGACCGCGTCGAGCACGCGATCGCGCAGGCCCAGCGCGACTGCGAACGCTGCGTATTGCTGTTTCTCGACCTCGACGGCTTCAAGGCGGTCAACGACACGCTCGGCCATGCCGCCGGCGACGAATTGCTGAAGACGGTGGCGGTCCGCCTGACGCGGGTGCTGCGCCAGAGCGACACCATAGGCCGCCTGGGCGGCGACGAATTCATCATCGTCACCGGCGACTCGAAGCCGGAATACGCGGCGGACATGGTGATGTACGCGGTCAAGCAGCACGGACGCAACGGTTTCCGTTTCTTCTCGGCCAGCCTGACCGAACGCGCGGGCGAGCGACTGAGCATCGAACAGGGGCTGCGCCAGGCCATCGACTACGGCACCCTGGTGGTGCATTACCAGCCTCAAATTTCGCTCGACGACGGCGGCATCACCGGCGTCGAGGCGCTGGTGCGCTGGCGCCACCCCGAACTGGGCGTCATCGAGCCGACCCGATTCATTCCGGTGGCCGAGGACAGCGGCGTCATCGACCGTCTCGGCCTCTGGGTGCTGCGCCGGGCCTGCCAGGAAATCAAGGACATCCGGAATGCGCGAAACCGCCAGTTGCGGCTGTCCGTGAACGTATCGGTGGGCCAGTTCCTGCATCACGACTTTCTCGAGACGCTGCGCATCGTGCTGACCGAGGAGAACTTTCCTCCCGATGCCCTGGACCTCGAGATCACCGAAAGCACCCTGCAGGTCATCGAACAGGGCAACGACATCCTGAACTCCCTGGCGAAGCTCGGCGTCACCCTCAGCCTGGACCACTTCGGCGCCGGCTATTCGTCCCTCGGCACCCTGCGCCGCCAGCCCATCAAGCGCATCAAGATCGATCCCTCGTTCATCGTCGGGCTGCCGCAGGAGGCCAGGGACGAGAGCATCGTCCAGGCCATGGTGGCATTGAGCAACGCGATGAAAATGAGCATCGTCGGCGAAGGCGTGGAGCGCGCCGAACAGGCGCTGTTCCTGTATCGCATGGGCTGCACCGAAGGACAAGGGTTCCTGTTCAGCCGGCCCCTGTCCCGCGCCGACCTGGTTGAATTGCTGGCCCAATCCAAGGGCCATCTCGATTTCAATGGCCACGCCACCCTGCATTGAGGCCGGCCGGAATCGCTTTCCGGACCCGGCCGCGGCCCCACCGTTCCCGGCGCGGCCGGCCGAACAGAGCGAGCGTGGAGCCCTGGCCGAAATTCTGCACGACCATCTCCAGCCGCTGCTGATCGCCGCGCAACTGACGCTGGCCGGCAACGGCCGGGAGGCGCCCGACGCGAGAACCTGGCGGCGGATGAGCGGCAAGATCAACCAATACCTGCAAGCGGCCATCGACACCACCCGCACCCTGAGCGTGGAATTGAACCCGCCCCTGGTGCAGGAGCGCGGACTCTGCGCCGCGTTGCGGTGGCACGGCCGGCGGATGGCCAGAACCCACGGCATCAGGGTCGGCGTGACCTGCGACCCCGCGGCGGAACCCGCCAACCTCGAGATCCGCCTGTTGTGCTTCAAGGCCGTGCGCGAATTGTTGTTGAACGCGGTCAAGCATGCCGGGGTGAGCCGGGTCGAAATCGATGTGGCGCTCGACGGCGCCGACACCCTGCTCATCACGGTCGCCGACCGCGGCCGGGGATTCGTACCGGACCGCGCCGGCGCATATCCCGCGGCCCACGGCGGCAGCGGCCTCGCCGGCATCCGCCAGCGGCTGCGCCTGATCGGCGGCAGCCTGACGGTGGACAGCGCACCGGGCCGGGGCACCAGCGTCAGCCTGCGGGTTCCCCTGTAAGGCTCGCCCCCCGTTTGGGCTCGCCCCCCTTCGCCCCCCTCCGGGGGGGTCGATACGGCTCGCTGCGCTCGATGTCACGGGGAGCGCTGTGGCGGCTAGCGATAGGCTGCGGCTGGCGCCGCGTGGCGCTTTTCCTTGCGGCGGCGCGGCGGAAAAGCTTTTTCGGCATTCCATCCCTTCGCCATCCTCCGGGGCGGCCCGGCGGGAAAGCGCTGTCAAGGAAGTGCGGTTGTTCTGGGCGTGTAGGAGCGGGCAGCGCTCAGGGCGAACTCGGGGGCCGCTCCGAATGAACTAGGAGAAGGCGGTTCCGGTTCATCGACGGACCGTCAAGCCGACCTAACCTTTCCTCACGAACATCGCGCGGAAAGGAGCCGGCCATGATCCACCCATCACGCCAGGCCGAGAGCCCGAGTCGTTGAGGAGCGACGTCGTGCCGAGCCTGTCCTCATCAACCTCCGGACTCCAGGTGAGTCCGCTGCCGCGCGGCCCGCTGAGCGCCCCGGCGCTGTTCCAACTGTTGAGCATGCCGGTGGTCGCCACCCTCGTTCTGGTCGTCAGTTGCACGGTGTTTGCCGAGCCCTTCAGCGGCCCCTACCTGATTCTCGCCTTGCTGGCCTTCACGCTGACTTTCCACAGCTACGTTCCGATGCCCGGCATCCGCCGCTCGATCACCGCCGAAGCGGTGGGAAGCTGGCTGGTCGTCGCCAGCCTGCTGCTGATGCTCGGCTGGGCCACCCGGACGCTGGACGTTTTCGACCTGCGGGTGATCGGCGCCTGGCTGGTGGCGACGCCCGTGGCCCTGTCGCTCGTGCATGGGGTGCTGCCCCGCTGGCTGCCGCGCCTGATGTCGGCGACCGGAATGCAGCGCGTGGCCATCGTCGCCGGCGGCTGCGAACTGGCGCACCGGCTGGTCACCGGCATCCGGCAGTCTCCGCAGTTGGGCGTCCATGTCGCCGGAATCTTCGACGATCGGGAATCGGACCGGCTTCACCCGGGGCTGCGGCGCGACATCCTGGGCGACCTGGGCAATCTGGCGAGCTACGCCAAGAAGCATCACGTGGACCTGATCTACATCACCCTGCCCATGACCTCCCAGGCGCGGATCCTGCGGCTGGCGGACGAGCTGCGCGACACCACGGCATCGATCTACTTCGTGCCGGACATCTTCCTGTTCGACCTGATCCAGGCGCGCATGGACACCGTCTGCGGCCTGCCGATGGTGGCGGTGTGCGAAACCCCCTACTACGGCGTCAACGCGCTGATCAAGCGCGGCAGCGATCTGGTCCTGGCCACCCTGATCCTGATCCTGATCGCGCCGCTGATGCTGGCCATCGCCATCGCCGTGAAGCGCAGCTCCCCCGGCCCGATCCTGTTCAAGCAGCGCCGCTACGGCCTGGACGGCCGCGAGATCGTCATCTACAAATTCCGCAGCATGACGGTGCAGGAGGACGGGGACCAGATCCGCCAGGCGACCCGCAACGACAGCCGCGTCACCAGGCTGGGGGCCTTCCTGCGCGCCACCTCCCTGGACGAACTGCCCCAGTTCATCAACGTACTGCAGGGGCGGATGAGCGTCGTCGGGCCGCGTCCCCATGCCGTCGCCCACAACGAGCTCTACCGCAAGCTGATCAACGGCTACATGATCCGCCACAAGGTGCGCCCCGGCATCACCGGCTGGGCGCAGGTGAATGGCCTGCGCGGCGAAACCGAAACGGTGGAGCGCATGAAGGCGCGCATCGAATACGACCTCGCCTACCTGCGCCACTGGTCGCTGCCGCTGGATTTACAGATCATCTTCAAGACGCTGTTCGTGGTCCTGAAAAAAGAGAATGCCTATTGAGGCCCCCGCCCGCGTGGCAAACCGAGGTTTTGACGATGAACATCCATCCGGTCATTCTCTGCGGCGGCTCGGGAACACGGCTGTGGCCCATGTCCCGGGAGGTCGAACCCAAGCAGTTCCTGCCCCTGCTGCGCGGACGCAGCCCGTTCCAGGAAACCCTGCGCCGGGCCTGCGCCATGCCCGACGTCCGGCAGCCCTGGATCGTCACCAACCAGGAGCACCAGGCCACGGTATCGGCGCAGGCGAAGAGCGCCGGCGCCGACCGGCACGGGCTGATCGTCGAGCCCTTCGGGCGCGGCACCGCGCCGGCGATCGCGGTCGCCGCCCATCATCTGCTGGCGGCCGACCGGGACGCGGCGCTGCTGGTGCTGCCGGCGGACCACGACATCCCCGACGTCGACGCCTTCCGCGCCGACCTGCTGCGCGGCATGGCGGCGCTGGAGCGCGGCCGCCTGGTGGTTTTCGGCCTGCGTCCGGACCGCGCCGAAACCGGCTTCGGCTACATCGAGCAGGGGCCGCCCCTGGACGCCGCCGACGCCTGCTTCGACGTGGCGCGCTTCGTCGAGAAGCCGGAACTGGAAATCGCCCACCGCTTCCTCGCCAGCGGCCGCCACCACTGGAACAGCGGCATCTTTCTGTTCGGCGCGGCGCATTTCCTGGCCGAGCTGGAGCGCCTGGAACCCGAACTGGCCGGCGTCACGGGCGAGGTCGCCGCGACGCTGGACGGCCCGCCGCATTGCCGCCGCATCGACGGCGAGCGCTTCTCCCGCTGCCGCCCGGCCTCCGTCGATCACGCGGTGCTGGAGCGCACCGGCGCGGCGGCGATGGTCGCGGCCACCTTCGCCTGGAGCGACATCGGCTCCTGGCAGGCGCTGTGGGAAGCGGCCGACAAGGACGACGCCGGCAACATCGGCCACGGCGACGTGCATCTGCATTCGGTGGCGGACTGCTACGTCCATGCCTCCCATCGCATGGTGGTCGGCATCGGTCTCAGGGATCTGGTCATCGTCGAAACCGGCGATGCCCTGCTGGTGGCGGCGCGGGAGGAATCGCAGCGGGTGAAGGAGGTGGTCGAACAGTTGCGGGCCCAGGACCGCGACGAGTGCCGGACGCCGCGCTGCGTCCATCGCCCCTGGGGCTGCTACGAGGACATCGACGGCGGCGAGCGCTTCCGGGTCAAGCGCATCACCGTGAATCCGGGCGCCAAGCTGTCCCTGCAACTCCACCACCACCGGGCGGAGCACTGGGTGGTCGTGAGGGGAACGGATGTCCCCCTCGATGAATTCGAGCCGTTGCCAGCGCTGGGCGCCGACGCTCTGCCGCACCTGTTCGAGATTCTCCCGCTTGCCGGTGGCGAAGTTGTCGAGGGCGACCACGTCCTGGTCCAGGTTGAGCAGCGCCTCCATCAAGTGGGAGCCGATGAAACCCGCGGCGCCGGTCACCAGCCAGCGGCGCGGTTGCCGGGTGAGTTGATGCAGGACTTCCTGGTAGTGATTCATGGCGATACTCCTCTTCGAGTCAAGGTTCATGCGAGCAGCCCCGCCGGCCTCGGCTGCGGGCCGCCGTCGCTGAGCGAAAGCAGCGTCTTTTCATAACGGTCGATCATGGCGCTTTCGGAAAAGCACTCTTCCACCACCCGGCGGGCACGCCGGCCAAGCCTGCGGGAGAGCCGCCGGTCCGCGAGCAGGACCAGCTTCCGGACGAACTCGGCCAGCTCCCCGACCGGGAACAGAAAGCCGTTGACGCCCGGGATGACGATTTCCGAGGCGCCGCCCACGTCGGAATGCACCACCGGACGTTCCATGGCCATGGCCTCCAGGGCCGCGAGGGACAGCGCCTCGGTGAAACTGCACAGGGTCAGCACGTCGCAAGCGGCGAGCTCGGGGCGCACTTCGCCGCGGAAACCGGTGATCCGCACCTGTTCCCCCACCCCGAGCGATCGGGCGCGGGCCTCGACGGCGGCGCGCAATTCGCCGTCGCCGATCATCAGCGCCTTGGCCGGAATGCCTCTGGCGCGCAACGCGGCGACGGCATCCACCAGCATCACGTGATTCTTTTCCGGCCGCAGCACCGCGGATATTCCAATCACATAGTCGTCGTCGTCGAAGCCGTACGCCCGGCGCACGCCCCGTGCCGCCTCGACGAACGGCGGCGCGCGGAAGTGGTCGATGTCGACGCCATTGACGATCACCTCGTTCACCCGGGCCTGGAGGCCGCGGCGCTGCCAGTAGCGGCGCTGGTTGTCGGAGACGAAGACCAGGCAATCGGCGCTGGCGAAGAACAGCCGGTCGAAAAGCATCTTGAGGTGCTCCTTGAACCCCAGCAGGCGCGTCGAATGGAAGGTCACCATGAGCGAGGCGGGCAGGCGGGAACGCCACAGGGCCAGCGACGCATACATCAGCGCATAGGCGTTCGCCGCCACGATCACCCGCGGCCGCAGGCGCTCGATCCGTCGCGTCAGGGCGCCCAGCGCGGCGAGATCCAGAAAATGCTCCGCGCCGAGACAGCACACCGAACCGCCGTCGCCGAGCTGAAGGCGCCCCAGCTGGCTGGAGTCGTTCTTGACGTAGGTGCCGTGGCATTCGTGCCCGCGGGCGACGAGCCGGTTCATGACCGTGATCGAATGCCGCTCGGCGCCGCCGTGGCCCAGGGATCCGGTGATGAACATGGCCCGTATCACGATGGCGCTCCCATCTCACGGCGCCGGCCGGCGCAGCCAGAGGCCGCCGTAAATGAGGACCAGCACCCCGCCGCCGACGGCAAGGCGGGTTGCCGGATGCGCCTCGCCGTAGAACAGGTTGGCCGCCGCCCGCCCCAGCAGGGCGGCCAGCAGTGCCAGCGACAGCAGCAGGCCCAGGGTCCGCCAGTCCTGGAGCTTTCGCCAGGCAACGCCCAAGCGGCGCGACAGCCGGCGCAGGGTCGCCAGCCGGTCGGCATAGATCGCCGCGGTGCTGCCCAGCGCCGCCCCGGCCAGGCCGAACTCCGTCGCGCCCCAGGCGCTTGCCGCCACGGATACCAGCAGCAGGGCGCCGCTCATGCGCAGGGCGAAGCGGCCTTCGCGCAGCAGCAGCATGAGGCTGGACAGCTCCACCACGAAAGGCAGCAGGCCGACGACATAGACCCGCATCACCGACGCGGCGCTCACGTAGGCGGAGGTGTAGATCAGCGTCACGATCTCCTCGGCGAACGCGAAGGCCAGCGCCAGCAGCGGATAGACCAGGGTCGCCACCATCACGTTGGCGCGGCTGTTGAGCTCGATCATGCCGGTCAGATCGCCGGCGGCCTGGAGCCGGCTCATGCTGGGGAGAAAGACATGATTGATCGACTGGCGGAAAAGATTGACCAGGGGGCCGAGCACGCTGGCGACGGAAAACGCGGCGAAGCTTCCCAAGGCGAAGAAACTGGCGGCGACCCATTGGTCCGCCTGCGCCCGCAGCCCGTAGAGCGCGCCGGACAGGCCCAGGGGCGATGCATGGCGAAACTGGACCATGAAGGCCCGCCGATCGAACCAGCGGCCGCCCAATCCCTGGCGCCAGGCGATATACCCCAGCAGCACCGCCAATTTGAGCAGCAGCAGCAGCAGCAGCCAGATCACCGGCGCCAGCTCGCCGGTCAGGAACGCCGCGCTTCCCAGCATCAGGGTCCGCAGCAGGGACAGCCCGACGACGATGCCGATTTGCCATGACACCTGCTCCTCCACCGTCGGCAGGATGTCCAGCAGCGTGGTCACCGAGAAGAGGATGGCGATGGCCGGCACCAGCATGCCGAACCCGGCCAGGGAGCCCATTCCCGCCGGCAGCCAGGGATTCCACGGACTGATGACCAGGCTGCCCAGCAGGCCCGCGCCGGCCAGATAGAGCAGGGTCACCCGGACGTGGGTGCGCCGCGCCGCCGCGTCGCCCCGGGGCAGGAAGAAATACAGGCTTTCGGCCATCGACAGGGGCACGATCACCATCATGGTCATGATCGCCAGCCAGAGCATGCGGTACTGGCCGAAGGCCTCGGGCGTCAGGAAGCGCACCAGGATCACCGGCAGCAGGAACTGCATCGCATAATCGAGCGCATTGGCGCCGCCGAGGGACAGCGCCCGCCTGAGCAGATGGGCCGGCGCCAGCGCGTGACTGCTCACCGCGCTCATTCCGCGGCCCCATCGCGCGGGGATTCGCACAAGGACGCCAGCACCCGCGCAAACCGCTCCAGGACGGCTGCAGCGCCATGGGTCCCGGAGAAATATTCGCGGCAGCGGAGCGAGGCATGCATGTAGTAGAGCTCATCGCGGAACAGGCGCTCGATTTCCGCGGCGGCCTCTTCGACCCCGGCCACGACGCGGTATATCGACGATCCGGCCAGCCGGGCGTTGACGTCGATGAAGGCGACCGTGGGCACACCCCGCGCCCATGCCTGAAGAAAGGTGTTGGGCATTCCCTCGAGCACCGAGGTATTGACCACCACCTTGGCCCGGTCGAAGTGGCGCTCGGCCTCGGCCAGGGGCAGGAAGCCGGTGAGTTCCAGATTGTCCACCGACGCGGCGGCGCGGCGAAACGATTCCGCGTACTCGACCTCCTCCGCGGTCGCAGCGACGCCGATGCCCCCGATCAGAACGAAACGGTACCGGGGCAGCCTGCGCGCCAGTTCAAGGAACAGATCCGGCCGTTTTCCCGGCCACAGATTGCCCGCCCACAACACGGTGTCGCCGGGCCCGGGACGCGCATCCGCCGGCAATTCGTAACAGCTGGGCACCCAGGTGGCGGCACGGCCATAGTGCCGCAGGCAGTTGTCCCGCTGCCCCTGGTTCTGCACCACCACGGCATCGACCATCGCCAGCCCGCGCTCGAACAGCCAGCGGTCGCGGCGCCACTGGATCAACTGCCGGCCAGGCATGAAATCGCTGTCGGAGGCCCCGGCATAGATGGAGCGCCTGCCATGGCGACGGCAGAACGCCGCCACCAGCGCCGTCAGCATGCCCGCCGAGCGCTGATAGTAGATGTCCGCGTCCGCCCGGCGCATGGCGCGCCACATCGAAGTGAGGCGCGGATGCAGGAAACGCACCCCGGCAACGCCGGCCGCCGGCCGATAGGCCCGATAAGTCCTCACGCCGTGGATCACCGCCCCGTCCGGCTGCCCGTAATCGAGGCAGATCATCGATACCTGGTATCCGGCGCCGGCCAGCAAGCGGGCCAGGGTGCTCTGCTGCACCTCGGCCCCGCCCACCACGGCGACGGAAGCATCACCCGAGAGCACCGGCCAGGCCTGGGGCGCGACGAAACAGACACGGGGTCGTCCGGCGGTGTCCGGCGGCATCGACCCCGCGGCGGCGGCAATCGGCGCGGCGCCGGCGACCGGCGGCGCCTCCACGAGCCTGAGACCGGATCGGGCGGCGTGCGACATTCATGCCTCCTTGGCATTGGCATGTCGCCGGCCGTACATCATGCCGATCGCCAGCCAGAGGAAGCTTTGTTCCAGGCCGGGCGTCAGGCCGCCGCCGGATATGCCGGAAAGCATCAGACTCACCAGGCCGGCCGCGGCGCCGGCGAAGAACCCCCGCAGCGTCGGGCTGGTGTCGGGGTCGCGGCTCAGACGCCGGAACTCCCGCCAGACATGGACGAAATAGGCGCCCAGCATGGCCAGGCCGACCACCCCCATGTCCAGGAACGTCTGCAGATAGGCGTTATGCGGATGAGTCACCAGGATGACTCGGCCGCTCCGCATGGCATCGGACCAGGCGATCGAACCCAGGCCGTTGCCGATCAGCGGATGGCGCCACAGTTCGGGCAGCAAGGGCAGCCAGATCTCTTCCATGCGCCCGGCGCTGATGGCGTTCAGGCCCAGCCCCCAGCCCATGGTGACGCGGTCGAAGACGGCGCCCGGCAGCAGCAGCACGAGCACCGCGAGCGCCGCCGCGCCGAAGAACAGGCCGGCGCCCATGCCGCGCGACAGCAGGAACAGGCCATTCACCACGACGAAACCCAGGAACGCGCTGCGGGAAAAAGTGCATACCAGGGCCACCACCGCCAGCAGCGCCCCCAGGCCCAATGCGATTTTCATCGCGCCGCCCCGGCTCCCGGTCCAGGCGAACAGCAACAGGGCATAGGCGAAGGTGTAGAGCCGCCCCAGGTCGTTGGCGTGAATTCCAAGCGGTTGGAAGAATTCCCGCGACTCGCTGCCGGCCAGCTTTTCCAGGCTGACGCCGGAGTACAGAACGAAGACGATGGCGAGCATGCACATCGTGAAGATCGAAATCAACACCGGGAACAACATGCGCTCCGGCGCCTTGGAGCGGGCGGCGGCGGCGCCGGCCAGCAGCGCCACGACGACGGTCAGCAGCGGCTTGACCAGCACGTCGCGCAGATAGCCTGGCGCATTGTCGAAGGACAGCAGTTCGTCGCCGATCAGTTCCGCGGGTATCTCATGCACATGCTGCGCGCCGACGGCGGCGGCCAGGATCATGGGCGCCAGATACAGCCAGACCAGGGGGCGGGGCATCATGCGCCGGCCGGAGACGCCGCGCAGCAGCGCCGCGGCAAGCGTTTCCAGCAGCAGCAGGTTGAACGGATTGAGCCCGGTGATGCCGCCGATGCTGTGAGGCAGCAAGGTGCTGGTCGAAATCGGCGTCAGAATCACCAGCAGGACCACACCGATGCGGAAATCGAGCAGAACGAAAGCGAAGACCAGCAGCGACAGGCCGATCAGCAGGGCATTGGCGCCGCCGAGGGCGACCAGGCCACCCGCGACCAGGGCGCCGCTCACCACCGCCAGCGGCAGCCAGTTCCGCCGTTCCGGAGTCTCCATCCGCCATGCCGACGGATCGGACAGTGCTGATTTCATGCGCGTCTCCACGGTTCGTCCCATCCTGAAAGCGCCCTGCCGCAAGCACTCCCGTCGCTAGCAGGCGTTGAGCAGCGCGCCCAGGATGGCGACGCCGCCGTCGCCGAGGTGCTTGACGACCCGATGGGTCTCGGCCAGCCGGGTATGGCCGAGCCGGGTCACCACCAGGGCGCTGCCGGCGTGATAAGCGACCACCTGGGCGTCGGAGAACAGGTTGGCGGGAGCGGTGTCGATCAGGATCACGTCGAACTCGGCGGCATAGGCGTCGAGCAGGTCCACCAATGCCGGGCGGGAAAGCAGTTCCAGCGGCTTCGGCGGCGGAGCGCCGGCCGGCAGCACCGCCAGATGGTGAAATCCCGGAATGGCCTGGACGACATGACGATCGGCCCGCCCGGACAGCACGGCGGAAAGGCCGACGCGATCCGGGAGGCCGAAGATCCGGTGCTGGCGCGGCCGGCGAAAGTCGCCGTCGATCAGCAAGGTGCGCTCGCCGAGCTGGGAGAACAGCACCGCCAGATTGGCCGCCACGTAGCTGCGCCCCTCGCCACCGCACGGGCTGATCACGGCCAGCACCCGCCGCGTGGCGCCGGCCTGGCGCCAGCGCAACAACAACCGGGTGCGCAAGGCCCGCAACTCCTCGTTGCAGCCGTGGTCCGGGCTGTGCACCGCCACCAGTTCGCTGGACATGTTGGCGCCCGCCGAACGCATCGGCAGGTCGTATTGCTTGTGCAACGCATCCAGCAGGTCGGCGTGATCGATCAGGCTCAGGCGCATCGCCGCTTCGCCGAAGCGCCATCCCTCGCGATGCTGGAGCGCCATCACCTGGTCGACGTTCTCGACGCTCAGTTTTCCCTGCGTGACCAGAATGGCGCCGATGCTGTTGCCGTGGCCCGTCATCATGGGGCGATAGGCGCCAAGGGGCGACACGGTTTCGTAGGTTTCGACTTTCATGATCGTCCTCCCGGGCCTCAACGCAACAGATGCCGGGCCAGGCGCGGGCCGGGCAGCCCCCGTTCCAGCGGCTCCCAACGATTCAGGACGGCCAGCATCGGCACCTCCGGATCGCCCTCCAGATCGACGGCCCGGCGCACGCGCCGATCGGCGGTTTCCATCAGATAGACCACGGTGAGCGCGAGCATGATCCCCAGCGCCAGGGACAGCCCGATGTTGAGCAGGATCCGGGGACGGGACGGCTTGCCGGGCGGCACGGCCGGATCGATGATGCTGACGTTGGTCTGGCTGGCCCGGCTGTCGATCCGGTTGGCCATCAGCCGCTGCATCGCCTGGTCGTAGGTCTGCTGCGCCAGCGCGACGTCATGTTCGAGCACCGCCAGTTCGCCGCGGGCGATCTTGAGTTGCAGCACCCGCTCGCGCTGCGCCTCCATCGCGGCGACCAGGCCGGCCCGGCGCTGACGGCCGTAGGAGGCCGCGCCGTCGTTCTGCGCTCGGTCCATCAGGTTCGTACGCAGTTCATCGACCAGGGCCTGCTGTTGCAGATATTGGGGGTGCCGTGGCCCGAATTCGACCGCCATCTCCCGCAGGCGCGCCTCGGCCTGCGCCAGGTTTCCGGCCAGCGCGTCGGCGTGGCGGTTGCCGGCGCGCGCCACCTGGTTCGCCAGCTCGACGAAGCGGGCATTCTCGACATCGAATCGCTCGTCGCTGACGACGATGCCCTTTTGCCGCTGGTATTCCGCCAGCCGCTGCCGCGCCCGCTCCAGGTCCGCCCGCAGACCGACGGCCTGCTCGTCGAACCACACGGAAGCCACGCGCGTCGGCTCGGTTCGCAGCTTCAGCATCGCATCCACGTAGGCCTTGGCGAAGCCGTTGGCGACGGCGGCGGCGAACTTCGGCTGCCGGGCGGGGAAACTCAGGCGGATGACGCTGCTCTGGGTGGTGTCGACCTTGACTTCCTTGCGCAGCGCCTGGCCCAGCCACTCTTCGAAGCTGCCCATGTCACCGGTGCCACCGGCGGCGCCGGTGTCGGACTCGAACTTCTCGCGCAACTCGGCGTCGTCGCCCAGCCGCAGATCGGCAACCACCTGCCGCGCCACCTGCATCCCGGTCAGGATATCCACCTGGGTCTGCAGATAGCCGATGCGTTCCCGTTCCAGCGGCGCGCTCCGATTGGCCATCGACTGCTCGTCGCGCCCGTCGACCAGTATCGAAGCGGTCGCGACATAGGTCTTGGGCATGACCAGGCTGACCACCGTCGCGGCGAGCACGGTGGCCGCGACGACCAGCAGGAACACGCGATAACGGGCGCGCAGGGCGGCGAACAACAGATCGGTATTCATGACACCTCCTGATCCGGTGAATATGTCGGATGCCTAGAACAGTCTCTCGGGGATATCGATCACATCGTTGGCGAGCACGCTGTCGGACATGCCCGCGCCGATGTCGCGCAGGCTGCCGTCGGCGCCGCGACGATGGATCCGGATGCCGCGCTCCGTCCCGCGGGGAGTGACGCCGCCCGCCAGGGAAACGGCCTGCATCACGTTCAGGTTCTCGGCCAGGCGATAGGCGCCGGCCCGGAACACCTCGCCATTGATGTAGAACACGGGGGCCCGTTCGACCACCACCGTGTCGCCGTTCCTGAGTTCGACGTTGGCGCTGGAGTCGCTGTTGCGATAGATGCGCGTGATATCCACCTCGCGCTTGACGGCGCCGCCCTCGGAGGCGCTGACGATCGTCACCCGGCTGTCGCCGTCGGGCGCGATGCCCCCGGCCAGCGCCAGCACATCGGTCAGGCGCGTGCCGGCGTCGTCGAGCACGTAGCGGCCGGGCCGGGCGACCTGCCCCAGGACCGAAACCTGCCGGCTGCGGATCTGCAACACGGTGATGGTGACGATGGGGTCGTTCAGGTACCGCCCCTGCTTCAGCAGGTCGGCGATTTTCGTCACCGCCTCGCCCTGGGTCAGGCCCCCGATCTCGACGTCGCCGATCAGCGGGAACCAGATATTGCCCCGCGCGGAAATACGGGTTTCCGTGGTCAGATTCGGATTCTGGGAGACGGCGACCCGGACGCTGTCGCCGGGGCCGAGCGTCTCCTCCTCCCCGGCCCGGAGAGCGGAAGACCAGACGCCGAGGAGCAGGCAAAGCAGGGTGATGCGCAGACGGGAAAACATGATGGCCTCCTTGTCGATGGCGGCACGACGCAAAAAAACATGAGCGAACATTACGTCGCCTATAGGCGGCCAGATACGGAGCCGTCTGCGCCGATCGGACTAGAGGGAACGGAGGGCGTGGCGACGGGCCGCCGCCAGGACGATGAACGCGCGAATACCGATACCGGTTTCCACGTAGGTGCGGAAACGTATGTGCAAAGGAGTCCGGCCCGGCTAGATTCGGCGCCGTCGACCTGGTCCCGCACGATCACGATCGGCGCGTGGTTCCCGGCGGGCCGAGACACCCTGCAATGAACGGTGCCCGGACACCACCTGACATGCGGAGGAGGAAACACAATGCTCAGCAACCCGCCAGCAGAGTCTTCCCAAGCGGCCTTGACGCCCACGCCGGCGATGCGCGCTTCCAGCCAGTCGGGGCCGCTCGACGCCATGGAGATGGAGGCCATCGCCATCAACTTGCAGGCCGCGGCCCGCATCCACAAGGGCTACCAGTTCTTCAGCTGGACCCAGGGCCTGCTGCAGAGCCTGATCAACCATGAAATGCTGATCTGCATCGCCGCCAGCGGCGAGCATGCGCTGGCGCGCGTGGAAAGTTTCTCGACCTCCACGCTGGATCAGGAATTCGTCCGTCAGCTCTGCCATCAGGACATACTGCTGATTCAGAACCTGATCCAGAAATGGCGGATGAATCACCACGAGCCGGCCATTCACCACGTCGCGAACGACGCGCCGTTCACCAGCAGCGCCCTGGCGCGGGAACTGAAGCGCATCGGTTCGACGACGATTCTCTGCCTCGGCGCCTTCGGTACGGACAGCAATCTCGCCGCCTTCTACATCTTCGCCTGCAACGAGGAAGAACTCACGCCGCGGCGGGCGTACATCGCCGAGCTGCTGCTGCCCTTCCTCCATGCCGCCTGGGTGCGCACCCGGGTCGAGCCCGCCCAGGAGGGCGGCGCCAGCCTGTCCCAGGATCGCAGCCAGCTCACCCAGCGCGAACAGGAAGTCCTGAAGTGGATCTATCTGGGGAAAAGCAACATCGAAATCGGCCTGATCCTGGGGATCAGCCCACTCACGGTGAAGAACCACGTCCAGGAGATCCTGCGCCGGTTGAACGTGCTGAACCGGGCACAGGCGGTCGGCAAGGCGTTGTCGCTGCATCTGATCTCAACAACCTGATCCTTGCTTGACGCGGTATGGGATAAGTTCGATCATCGCGGCTCCGCCAGACTCCGATCTCAAATCATGCAAAACAATTACAACGTCCTGATCGATCCGCTGCGCAACTCGAACGATTCGAGCAACTCGAAAATCCGCTTTCCGCTTCCCCACCGCCTGCCTCCCGACCTGAGACGCGGCGTCCTCGCCGCGTCGCTGGCCCTGCTCGCCGGCGACGCCTGCGCGCTGCTCAACGACAAGGTCGATCTCTACGTGGCGGAAACCGTCACCCACGACAGCAACGTCTTCCGCATCTCGGATGCCGCCAACGCCAACGCCGCCATCGGCTCATCGCAGAAGGGCGACGACATCACCCGTACCGAGTTCGGCGTCAGTCTCAACGTCCCGGTCAGCCGCCAGCGTCTCGTCGCCAGCCTCAGCGCCAACCGCACCCACTACGCGCACTACTCGGATCTCGATTTCACCGGACGCGCCGCGCGCGGCGCCTGGCTCTGGGAAGCGGGCGATCAACTGAACGGCGAGCTGGGCTACGGCGAGACCAAGACCCTGGCATCGTTCAGCGATATCCAGAGCCGCATCGTCAACCCCTTGCTCACCCAGCGCGCCTTCGCCAGCGCCAATTATCTGATCACGCCGCGCTGGCAGCTCCAGGCCGGGGTGACGCAAACAAACCGGAAGAACGACAACCTCGCCCAGCGGGTGAACGACTCCGAACTGCGCGATCTGGAGTTCGGCGTCAACTACATTTCCCCGACCACCAGCAAGATCGGCCTCAGCCTGCGCCAGACCGACGGCCGCCTGCCCAACGACCAGCGGGTTTTCGGCAGCCTCTACAGCAACGACTATCGCCAGCACAGCGTCGGCCTGGTGACCGATTGGACGATCAGCGCCAAGTCGCGCCTCACGGCGCGCCTGGACCATGCGCGCCGAAACTACGACGACCTCAGTCAGCGCAACTGGAGCGGCACCCTGGCCCAGGTGAATTACGACTGGAAGGTCTCCGAGACCTTCACCCTGACCGCCCGCGCGCAACGCGACATCAGCCCGACCGAGGACATCCAGACCTACTTCGTCCTGACCAAGGGCGTCAGCCTGCGCCCCACCCTGCAGTTGAGCCCCAAGACCCAGATTTCGGCGACCCTGGAGCGCAGCGTCAGGGACTATCTGGGCGACGCCGCCACCGTCCTGGGCGCTCCGATGCGCAGCGACACCGTACACACCGTGGGGGCAACCCTGTCCTATGCGCCCATCCCCAAGCTGACCCTGCGTTTCTCGGTGCAGCGGGAGAAGCGCTCGTCCAACATCGTCCTCGCGGATTACGAGGACAACCTGGTCTATCTCAGCGTGAACTACGCTTTTTAACCGTACCTGGAAACGATTTTTCCGTCCCTGTGCATGAAATACGCGGAAAGCAGGAAGGCCCACCCCCTCCCGGCCTCCCCCTCTCCGGGGGAGGTGACGATATGAGCTCGCTATGCTCGTATTACTTGGCCAGCCGTTTCAATTTGCTGTTTCAAGCTGGAAACGCCGGGCATCAGCTCAGCGGCCAGCGCTCCAGCACCTGGTAGTCGGCGCCGGCCGTCGAGGAGCGCGACTCGACCAGCACGAACCCGGTCACCGGCCAGGTCAGGGAGAACGTCAGCGGCGGCGGCGCCGGACAGCGGGCATTGCGCAGCAGCGTCACGTGGGCGGCAAAGCGCCGCCGCTCCAGTGCGTAGCCGGCGCCGCGCAAGGTCTCTTGCAGGCGCTCGGCCAGGACTTCCAGTCCGGGTGGCATGGTCTCGCAGCCGGCCCAGAGAATTCGGTTGTGACGCCAGTAGTCGAGCCGGTCCAGCACCAGGTCGAAGGCGGCGGCCTTGATGGCGCCGGCCATGTCGTCGACCATCGCGCGCAGTTCCGGCAGGCGCGCTTCCTCGACCCGGCCGAGGAAGGCCAGCGTCAAATGCAGCGTATGCCGCGCCATCGCCCGGCCACCGCAAAGTTTTTCAGCATCGACCGCCAGCCGGTGCAAGGCATCGGCCTGCTCGGCGGGCGGCCAGAGCGCGAAGAACAGGCGGCGCGATCCGCTCCCGTCCCCGGACTCCATCAGGCTCGATCAGGCGCCATCGCGCAGCAACAGGGCCACCGCCTGCGCCGCGATGCCCTCGCCGCGGCCGGTGAAGCCCAGTTGCTCGGTGGTCTTGCCCTTGATATTCACCGCGCCGGGCTCGATGCCCAGATCGGCGGCGATGTTGGCCGCCATGGCCGGCGCATGGGGCAGGATTCTCGGCGCCTGGCAGATCACGGTGCAATCGACGTTGCCCACCCGCCAGCCCGCCAGCCGCACCCGCTCGACCGCGCCGCGCAGCAGCATCCGGCTGTCGGCCCCGCTCCAGCGCGGATCGGTATCGGGGAAATGGCGCCCGATGTCGCCCAGGCCGGCCGCCCCCAGCACGGCGTCGGTGATGGCGTGCAGCAGCACGTCGGCATCGGAATGGCCCAGCAGTCCCCGTTCGAAGGGAATGGTCACGCCGCCGATGATCAAGGGGCGGCCTGCGGCGAAGGCATGGACGTCGAAGCCTTGGCCGATGCGGATATCGAGAGTCATGATTGTTCAGCGGACGAAAGTTGGCGGCTGCGCAGGATCCATTCGGCCAGGCGCAGATCGGCGGGATAGGTGACCTTGAAATTAGTGGCGTCGGCGGCCACCAGGCGCGGCGCCAGGCCCAGCGCCTCGATCGCGCCGGCCTCGTCGGTGACGTCGGGGCAGCATTCCAGCGCTTGCAGCAGTTGACGATGGCGGAACATCTGCGGCGTCTGCGCCTGCCACAGCCCGTCCCGCGGCACCGTGGCCTGGACGCGCTGGTCCGCGCCGGCGCGCTTCAGCGTATCGGCCACCGGCACCGCCAGGATGCCGCCCACCGGGTCGTCGCCCACCGTCCGGATCAGGGCTTCCACCTGGGCGGGCGCCAGGCAGGCGCGCGCCGCGTCATGGACCAGGACCCAGTCGTCGGCGGCCACGGCCATGGCCGCCATCGCTCGCAGGCCATTGGTCACGCTCTCGGCGCGGGTCGCTCCGCCACAGCGCAGCACCTCCAGGCGCCCGGCCAGGAGGGACCAGTCGTGGCGCGCCCAGTCGGCGTCGTCCGCCGCCAGCACCACGAATATCTTGGCGATCGCCGGCACCGCGCAGAGGCTGGCGAGCGTGTGATGGATCAGGGGCCGCCCCAGCAGGGGAAGGTATTGCTTGGGTTTTTCCCCACCCATGCGGGAGCCGCTGCCGGCGGCGGGAACGAGTGCATAACGGGTCATGGGCGGATTGTAAGGACTACAATCGAATCCGACCAATCGCCTTGCAGCAGCCATGGAAAATACCGCGCAACAAGTGCAGCTCTTCGCCACCAGCCTGGCCGTCGGCCTGCTCATCGGTTTGGAGCGGGAACGCAAGCCCGACGCCAAGGCCGGAGTTCGCACCTACGCGCTCACGTCCCTGCTGGGCAGCTTGAGCGCCCTGCTGGCCAAGGATGTGGACAGCGGCTGGGTCGTGGCGCTGGGGCTGATCGCGGTGGGCGGCATGATGATGCTGGCCACCGCCCAGGACCCCCACGACGACGGCGATCCGGGCACCACTTCGGTCGTCGCGCTGATGATCGCCTACGGCCTGGGGGCCGCGATCTGGCTGGGACATGACACGCTGGCCGTGATGCTGGCCATCGCCACCACGGTCCTGCTCTATTTCAAGAGCGAATTGCACGGCTTCAGCAGCCGCATCACCGCCCGCGACCTGATCTCGGTGCTGCAGTTCGGCGTCCTCTCGTTCATCGTGCTGCCGATCCTGCCCAACAGCGATTTCGGCCCGTTCAACGCCTTCAACCCGCGCCAGATCTGGTGGCTGGTGGTGCTGATTTCCGGGCTGTCCCTGGCCGGCTATGTCGCGTTGCGCCTGATCGGCACCCGCCACGGCGCCGCCATGATCGGGATTTTCGGCGGCCTGGCCTCCAGCACCGCCACCACCATGATCTATTCCCGCCATGCCCGGCGAGACAGCGGACTGACCGCGATGGCCGCCCTGGTGGTGCTGCTGGCCAATCTGACGGTGCTGGTCCGGCTGGCCCTGGTCGCCCTGGTGGTGGCGCCGCCCCTGTTCCATCCCTTGGCCATCATATTCGGCGCCGGATTCGGCGCCGGCCTGCTGTTCACCCTGTGGGTCTGGCTGCGCCTGGGGCAGCGCACGCAAATGCCCACGCCGGAAATCGCCAACCCTGCCGAATTGCGCAGCGCCCTCACCTTCGGCGCCCTCTATGCCGTGATGCTGATGATTGCGGCATGGATCCAGGAAAGCGCCGGCCACCGCGGCCTCTATGCGGTCAGCCTGGCTTCCGGACTCACCGACGTGGATGCCATCGTGCTGTCGAGCCTCAAGCTGTTCAACCTCGAAAAGCTGGCGGCGGAGCAGGCCGTGGTCGCCGTCGCGCTGGCGACCCTGGCCAACCTGGCCTTCAAGACCGGCCTGGTCGTCAGCATCGGCGGCAGGCGCCTGGCCAGCCGCACCGTGCCCGGCCTGGCCGCGATTGCCGTTGGCATTGGTGCCGCGCTGACGTTCGCTCTATAGTGTGTTTTTGAGGAGTCGATCATGGCCGCCTCCCCCACCGCCACCACCCCCACCTCTTCCGCCTCCGGCTACTTGCGCCCCCCCGCCGTCGCCGGCCTGTTCTACCCCGGCGACGGCCAGCAGCTGGCTGTGGAGGTCTCGGCACTGCTGGCCGAATGCCATCCACCCCGCCTGCGTCCCAAAGCGCTGATCGCCCCCCATGCCGGCTACATCTACTCGGGACCGGTGGCCGCCCAGGCCTATGCCCTCCTGGAACCCCTGCGTCCCGTCGTGCGGCGGGTGTTGCTGCTGGGACCGGTGCATCGGGTGCCGGTGCGCGGTCTGGCCACGACCGGCGCCAGCCATTTCCGCACGCCCCTGGGCGACGTGCCGATCGATGGCGCGGCCGTGCGGGAAGCCTGCCGCCTGCCGCAGGTCGCCATCTACGACCAGGCCCACGGCGCGGAGCATTCCCTGGAGGTGCATCTGCCCTTCTTGCAGACCGTGCTCGATGAATTCAGCCTGGTGCCCTTCGCGGTGGGCATGGCCTCGGCCAGCGAGGTCGCCGAAGTGCTCGACCTGCTCTGGGGCGGCGAGGAAACCCTGATCGTGGTGAGTTCCGACCTGTCGCACTATCAGCCTTACCAGGAGGCCCGGCAACGGGACCGCCACACCGCCGACGACATCCTGCATCTGCGCCTGCTCGGCGACCATGAGCAGGCCTGCGGCGCCACGCCGATCAACGGCCTGCTCGAAGTGGCGCGCCGCCGGCATCTGCGTCCGACGCTTCTCGATCTGCGCAATTCCGGCGACACGGCGGGCGACAAGTCCCGCGTCGTCGGCTACGGGGCCTTCGCCTTCGAGGCGGCGTAAGCCGGTCAGGCCGGAACCCAGGAGGAAAAGCTTCGATGAAAAAATCGTCGCGCGGCGCGCGTAGGTTCGAGCTGCCGTTTCAACGGTGTATTTCACGTTGATGGACGCCCTTGGCCTCGCCCTCCTGCGCCGCGCCAGGAACGCGATTGCCGCGGAACTCGGTGCGGAGGCCGCCCCGGCGGCGGATGAGTCCGCGCCGACCGCGCTCGCCGCGCCGGGCGCCACCTTCGTCACGTTGACCCAGGCGGGACGGCTGCGCGGCTGCATCGGCTCGCTCGAAGCCCATCGTTCCCTGGCGGAGGATGTGGCGGCCAACGCGCGGGCCGCGGCATTTCGCGATCCCCGCTTCCCGCCGCTGGGCAGTGCCGAGTTGCCGTCCACCCGCGTCGAGGTGTCGCTGCTGTCGCCGCCCAGCGCCATCGTCTTTCACGACGAGGCCGATGCGTGTGCCCGCCTGCGTCCGGGCATCGATGGCGTGATCCTCGAATATGGGAACCATCGCGCCACTTTCCTGCCACAAGTATGGGAAGACCTGCCCAGTCCCGCCGACTTCCTCGCCCACCTGAAGCGCAAGGCGGGCCTGCCGGCGGATTTCTGGTCGCCGGACATCCGGCTCCATCGCTACGAGGTACGGAAATGGAAGGAAGACACGAGCAGTTGAGCGGCCCGCCCGCACGCTGGTGGCACAAACTCGCCGACGGACGCATCCAGTGCGACCTCTGCCCACGGGATTGCAGGCTCCACGAGGGGCAGCGCGGCGCGTGTTTCGTCCGCGCCCGCCACCAGGACCGGATCATTCTGACCACCTACGGCCGCAGCTCCGGCTTTTGCATCGACCCGGTGGAGAAAAAGCCGCTGAACCATTTCTACCCGGGCTCCAGCATCCTCTCCTTCGGTACCGCCGGCTGCAACCTGGCCTGCAAGTTCTGCCAGAACTGGGACATTTCCAAGTCCCGCGAAATGGATACCCTGATGGACGACGCGACGCCGGAGGCCATCGCCCGCGCCGCCGCCCGCTACCAGGCGAAAAGCGTGGCCTTCACCTACAACGACCCGGTGATCTTCGCCGAATACGCGATGGACACCGCCGATGCCTGTCACGCCCTGGGCATCAAGGCGGTGGCCGTCACCGCCGGCTACATCCACGCGGAGCCGGCGCGCGAGTTCTACGCCAAGATGGACGCCGCCAACGTGGACCTGAAAGCCTTCACCGACGCGTTCTACGTCAAGCTCTGCGGCGGCCATCTGCAGCCGGTGCTGGACACGCTGAGCTACATCGCCCATCACACGGACTGCTGGCTGGAGATCACCACCCTGCTGATTCCCGGCGAGAACGACAGCGCCGCCGAACTGACGGCCCTGTCCCAGTGGGTGGCCAGGGAACTGGGGCCCGACGTGCCGCTGCACTTTTCCGCCTTCCACCCGGACTGGAAAATGACCGACCGGCCGCCGACGCCGCCGGCGACGCTGCTGGAAGCTCGTCGCATCGCGCTGGAGGCCGGCCTGCGCTACGTCTACACCGGCAATGTGCACAACCCGGCGGGGGACGCCACCTACTGTCCGGGCTGCGGCGCGGCGGTGATCCGCCGCGACTGGTACGAAATCCTCGGCTACGACCTGACCGACGACGGCCACTGCCGCCACTGCGGTACGCTCATCGCCGGCCGCTTCGGCCCGCTGGGCACGCCCTTCGGTTCGCGCCGCATCCCGGTGCGGCTGCACGGCGAACTTTCATGATGCAGGGAGAAGGCTCGCCCCCCTCCGGGGGGGGCGATACGGCTCGCTACGCTCGATATCACAGGGAACGCTGTAGCGACACCGATAGGTTGCGGCTGGCGGCGCGGCGGAAAACTCCATTTTCACGGCAACCCGAAACCCTCAGCCACGCCGGCGTCCTTTCGGTTTCGCTCCGGTTTCCGGCTGCGTCGCCGGCGGCGCCTCCACAAGCCTGAAATCAATCTTGTTCTGTTCCATGTCCACTCGCACCACCTGGACCCGCACCCGGTCGGAGAGCCGGTAGCGCGCGCCGCTGCGCTCGCCGACCATGGCGTGGGCGGCCTCGTCGAAGTGGAAATAGTCCCGTCCCAGTTCGGAGACATGCACCAGGCCCTCGACGAAGACCTCGTCCAGGGCGACGAAAATGCCGAACGGCACCACCGCGGAAATGCTGCCGCTGTATTCCTCGCCGATGCGGTCCTTCATGTAGAAGCACTTGAGCCAGGACTCGACGTCGCGGGTGGCCTCGTCGGCGCGGCGCTCGGTGGCCGAGCAGTGCAGGCCGATCTCCTCCCAGTTGCCCGGGCGGTACTTCTCTCCGGCCAGCGCCGCCTTGATCGCCCGATGCACCAGCAGATCCGGATAGCGGCGGATCGGCGAGGTGAAGTGGGTGTAGCTCTCGTAGGCCAGGCCGAAGTGGCCGACGTTGTCCGGGCTGTAGATGGCCTGACTGAGGGAGCGCAGCATCACCGTCTGGAGCAGCACCTTGTCGGTCCGTCCCTCGATCTTCGTCAGCAGCCTGGCGTAGTCCTTGGCGCCGGGACTGTCGCCGCCGCCCAGCTGCATGCCGAAGGTGGCGAGGAATTCGCGCAGCTTGGTGAGCTTTTCCTCCGGCGGCCCTTCGTGGATCCGGTAGAGCGTGGCATGTTCCTGCTCATGCAGGAATTCCGAGGCGCAGACGTTGGCGGCCAGCATGCATTCCTCGATCAGGCGGTGGGCGTCGTTGCGGGCATAGGGTTCGATGCGGGCGATCTTGCCGTTGTCGTCGAAGATCATCCGCGTCTCGACGGTGTCGAAATCGATGGCGCCGCGTTTCTCGCGCGCCTTGGCGAGCAGCCGGAAGACGGCGTCGAGCGCCTCCAGGTTCGGCAGCAGCGGTTCCAGCTTGCGCCGCGCCGCGGGGTCCTGATCATAAAGTGCGGCCGCCACCTCGGTGTAGGTGAGCCGCGCGTGGGAGAACATCACCGCCGGATAGAAACGATAGCGCTTGATCGCGCCGGCGGCGGAAAGCGACATGTCGCAGACCATGCACAGCCGCTCCACCTGGGGATTCAGCGAACACAGGCCGTTGGAGAGCTTTTCCGGCAGCATCGAGATCACCCGCCGCGGGAAATACACCGAGTTGCCCCGGTCGTAGGCCTCCTGGTCCAGCACCGAACTGGCGTCCACGTAATGGGAGACATCGGCGATCGCCACCACCAGGCGGAAGCCCTTGCCCTGGCGCTCGCAATACACGGCATCGTCGAAATCGCGCGCCGTCTCGCCGTCGATGGTGACCAACGGCAGGCCGGTCAGGTCCTCGCGCCCCTTCCAGTCGGACTTGCGCACCTCGTCGGGCAGCTTCTTGGTCTGCTTCAGCGCCTCCTTGGAGAACTCGAAAGGCAGGTCGTGCTTGCGCAGGGCGATCTCGATCTCCATCCCCGGATCGGCGTAGTTGCCGAGGATTTCGATCACCCGGCCGATGGGCTGGGAACGGACCGTGGGCTGTTCGATGATCTCCACCATCACCACCTGCCCCGCCTTGGGGCGCAGCGCCTTCTTGTCGCTTTTCGGCGGCGGCGGCAGCAGGATGTCCTGGCTGATGCGGCGGTTCTCGGCCGCCACGAAGCAGACGCCGTGCTCGTTGATCACCCGGCCCACCACCCGGGTGTTGGCCCGGTCGGTCACCTCGACGATCTTGCCTTCGGGCCGGCCGCGGCGGTCGACACCCACCAGGCGCACGATGGCGCGGTCGCCGTGGAGCACCTTGGCCATTTCCTTGGCCGAAAGAAAGATGTCGCCGCCCTTTTCCTTGTCGTCCGGGATCAGGAAACCGTAGCCATCCCGATGCCCCTGCACGCGTCCGCCGATCAGATCCGCCTTGTCGGGGATCAACCAGTCGCCGCGGCGGTTCTGCATCAACTGCCCGTCGCGGGCCATCGCGCCGAGGCGGCGCTGGAAATCCGTCACCTCGAACGGCTTCACATCCAGTCGATCACAGAGGTCCTCGAAGGGCATCGGCACCCCCGCCTGCTCGCCCAGCAACTGCAGGATGTACTCCCGGCTCGGCAAGGGATAGTCGTACTTGCCCATCTCGCGGGCAAGCTCGGGATCGGCCCGGCGCACAGCGGAGAGCTTGGGAAATTTCTGGGGTTTCTTGTTTGACAATTGTTTTTTTTCCTATAGAATTCGCGCCTCTTTGATTCGCCCCGTGCCCAGGTGGCGGAATTGGTAGACGCACTAGTTTCAGGTACTAGCGCTGCGAGGCGTGGAGGTTCGAGTCCTCTCCTGGGCACCACGACAAAGACATGGAATGGCCCTGACTCTCATCAGGGCCATTTTCTTTTCTGCCGACCGCTGCTCAAGATGGCATCGGCCGACGCGGCTTGCGGACAGACTCATTGATGGCATTCTACGCCCGGAGCGTGGGATTCTTTCAGCGAATTCGACGCGTCCGGTATGATTGACGGCTTGTTCCTCCCACACATTGGCAAGACTTTCATGATCCGAAAACTGCTGCGGCGCGTGTTCCGGCGCAACGGTACTCCGTCCGCCGTGGCACCGGCCGTCGTGCCGGCGGAGCGCCACCGCATCCACCGGGAACACGTCTCCCGCGCCGCCTTGCGCGTCTGCGACACGCTGCAGCAGGCCGGCCACCGGGCTTATGTCGTCGGCGGCGCGGTGCGCGACCTGATCGCCGGCATCGTACCCAAGGATTTCGACGTCGCCACCGACGCCACGCCGGAGCAGGTGCGGGCCTTGTTCCGCCGCTCGCGCATCATCGGCCGCCGCTTCCAGATCGTCCATGTGATGTTCGGTCCGGAAACCATCGAGGTCTCCACCTTTCGCGCCGCCCACAACGAGGACACGGTCAAGGACGAGCATGGGCGGGTGCTGCGCGACAACGTCTGGGGCAGCATCGAGGAGGACGCGGCGCGGCGGGACTTCACGGTCAACGCCCTGTATTACGATCCGGCAACACAGACCGTGCTCGACTACCACCACGGTGTGGCAGACCTGCAGCAGAAGGTGCTGCGCATGATCGGCGAACCGCGCACCCGCTACCGCGAAGACCCGGTGCGGATGCTGCGGGCGGTGCGTCTCTCGGCCAAGCTGGGCCTGGCGCTCGATCCGGCGGTGAAGAATCCGATCCGGGAAATGGCGGAGCTGATGGAGAACGTCCCGGCGGCCCGGCTCTTCGACGAAATGTTGAAGCTCCTGTTTTCCGGTCACGCGGTGGAATGCCTGAAGCGTCTGCGCGACGAGGGCCTGCACCATGGCCTCCTACCCCTGCTGGACGTGATCCTGGAGCAGCCCATGGGCGAGAAGTTCGTGCTGCTGGCCCTGGCCAACACCGACGCCCGGGTGCGGGCCGGCAAGCCCACCTCCCCCGGATTCCTGTTCGCCACCTTGCTCTGGCACGAGGTGCTCGCCAACTGGGAAGCCCGCAAGGCCAAGAAGGAACTGGCCACTCCGGCGCTCTACTCGGCAATGGATGAAGTGCTCGACATCCAGGGGGAAAAGCTCGCCATCACCCGGCGCATCGCCGGCGACATCAAGGAAATCTGGGCGCTGCAACCCCGCTTCGAAAAACGCTCCGGCAAGTTTCCCTACCGCCTGCTGGAACAGCCGCGCTTCCGCGCCGCCTACGATTTCCTGCTGCTGCGCGCCGCCAGTGGCGAAACGTCCCAGGAGCTGGCCGACTGGTGGACCGAATTCCAGGACGCCGACCCGGAACGGCGCGAGGCCATGCAGGTGGCCGACACCTCGCCGAAGAAGCCGCGCCGCCGCCGGACCCAGAGCCGCAAGGAAGCGGAGTCCACGGGAGAAGCGGCGCAGTGAGGGAAGGTGTGCCGGCTGCGCCGGCCGTGGCCTATGTCGCCCTCGGCGCCAATCTGGGGGACCCGGTCGCCACCGTGCGCGCCGCCGCCCTGGCCCTCGCCGGCCTGCCCGACAGCCGCCTGACCGCCGTCTCCAGCCTGTACCGCACGGCACCGGTGGGCCTGCTGGGGCAACCCGACTTCATCAACGCCGTCGCCGCCCTGGAAACAGCCCTGCCGCCGAGCGTCCTGCTGAATGAGCTGTTCGCCATCGAGGCCCGGTTCGGCCGCCAGCGCAGCATCCGCAACGCGCCGCGTACCCTCGACCTGGATCTGCTGCTGCATGGCGCGACGCGCTGCGACGACGGTCGGCTGACCCTGCCCCATCCCCGCATGCACGAGCGGGCCTTCGTTCTGGCGCCGCTGGCGGAGATCGCGCCGCAACTCGAGATTCCGGGGCGCGGGCCGGTCGCCGGATTGCTGGGGGCCTGCGCCGACCAGCGCATCGAACGCGTCACCGTCCACACCGCCGCCGCATGAGCCCGTCCTTCTCCGGGCTGCCGGTGATCCTGCAGACCACCCTGCTGCTGGCGATTTCCAACGTCTTCATGACCTTCGCCTGGTACGCCCATCTCAAGCACCTCAACGAGCGCCCATGGTGGGTCGCGGCGCTGCTCTCCTGGGGCATCGCCCTCTTCGAATATCTGGTGCAGGTGCCGGCCAACCGCATCGGCAACACCGAGTTGTCCCTGGCTCAGCTCAAGATCGTCCAGGAGGTCGTCACCCTGGCGGTCTTCGTGCCCTTCGTGGTGCTCTACATGCAGCAGCCGCTGAAGCTGGACTACCTGTGGGCGGGCCTTTGCCTGCTGGGAGCGATATATTTCATCTTCCGCTGAATCCTAGGAAAGACCGCCATGACCTATCTCGCCAGCAACAAGACCGTGACCCTCCTGGAACTGGCCCGCATGAAGCGGGACGGCGAGAGGATCGCCATGCTCACCGGCTACGACGCCAGCTTCGCCGCCCTGGAGGACCGCTGCGGGGTGGACACGATCCTGGTCGGCGACTCCCTGGGCAACGTGCTCCAGGGCAAGACCTCGACCCTGCCGGTCACCATGGAGCACATGGTCTATCACACCGAATGCGTCGGCCACATCGTCGAACGGGCCATGGTGGTGGCCGACATGCCCTTCGGCAGCTACTACGAATCGCGCGAACAGGCCATGCGCAACGCCGCGCGCCTGATGGCCGCCGGCGCCGAGATGGTGAAGCTGGAAGGCGGCGAGGTGATGGCCGACACCGTCCACTTCCTCACCGCGCGCGGCATCCCGGTCTGCGCCCACATCGGCCTGACGCCCCAGTCGGTGCACGCCCTCAGCGGCTACCGGGTCCAGGGCCGCGGCGACGATGGCGCCGTCCGCATGAAGGCCGATGCCCACGCACTGGAACAGGCCGGCGCCACCCTGATGGTGCTGGAAATGGTGCCCGCGGCGCTGGCCGGCGAGATTTCGAAGTCCCTGACCGCCTGCGCCACCATCGGCATCGGCGCCGGCAAGGAGTGCGACGGCCAGGTGCTGGTGCTGCACGACATGCTGGGCATCTATCCCGGCAAGAAGGGGCGCTTCGTCAAGGACTTCATGACCGAGGCGCAAAGCATCGAAGGCGCCGTCAAGGCCTACGTCAGCGCCGTCAAGGACGGCAGCTTCCCCGCTCCCGAACACAGCTACTGATTCGCCCGACCATGCAGATCCACACCACCATCGCAGGCCTGCGCGCCGCCCTGCGTGACGCCGGTTCCGGCCAGCGCGTGGCCCTGGTGCCCACCATGGGCAACCTCCATGACGGTCATATCGCCCTGATGCGCCAGGCGCGGGAGCACGGCGACAGCGTGGTCGCGACCATCTTCGTCAACCGCCTGCAATTCCGTCCCGGCGAGGATTTCGAAAAATATCCCCGCACCTTCGAGGCCGACCGTCAGCGGCTGGCCGAAGCCGGCGTGGATCACCTGTTCGCACCCGACGAAGCGGAAATGTACCCCCAGCCCCAGGGCTATCACATCGACCCGCCGGCCGAACAAGCCGGCATTCTCGACGGCGAGTTCCGCCCCGGCCATTTCCGCGGCATGGCCACGGTGGTGATGAAGCTGTTCCAGATCGCCCAGCCCCAGGTGGCGCTGTTCGGCAAGAAGGACTACCAGCAGTTGATGATCATCCGCAACATGGTGCGGGACCTGAACCTGCCCATCGAGATCGTCGGCGGCGAGACCGTCCGCGCAACCGACGGCCTGGCGCTTTCCTCGCGCAACGGCTATCTGACCGAAGCGGAACGCAAGGAAGCGCCCCGGTTATTCGAACTACTGACCAAAGTAGTAGCCGAAATCCGTGCGGGAAACCACGACTTCCCGCAACTGGAGCGGAACACCGTCAGTCAGCTAAAAGCGAACAATTGGTTGCCCGACTATGTTGCAGTACGCAAAAAATTTGATTTACAATTCCCGTCCGCTCACGAATCCGGGTTGGTGGTGTTGGCCGCGGCGCGTCTGGGTAGCACGCGCCTCATCGACAACCTGGAAGTTTAGGACACCGCGATGCGCTCAGGCCGGCGGTGGACCAGCAGCGAAAACGGAGGGGCATCCATCCCGCAATCGCGATGGGCGCCCGGATCATTGGTCGCATCCTTTGCCTGAGAAGGAACGAACATGCAACGTACCATGTTGAAGTCCAAGCTGCACCGGGTCACCGTGACCCAATCCGAACTCCATTACGAGGGTTCCTGCGCCATCGATGAAAACCTGCTGGATGCCGCCGACATCAAGGAATACCAGCAGATCGACATCTACAACGTCAACAACGGCGAGCGCTTCACCACCTACGCCATCCGCGCCGAGCGCGGCAGCGGCGCCATTTCGGTCAACGGCGCGGCGGCCCGCCTGGCGGCCCCGGGCGATCTGCTGATCATCGCCACCTACGCCACCTACAACGAGATCGAGCTGCAGAAGTACGAACCCGATCTGATCTACGTGGACGCCAAGAACCGCATCACCAACCAGAAGCACAAGATTCCCGCCCAGGCCGTCGCCTGAGCGGCTGAGTCACCGGACCGCCGGATCGTCTCCGGCTCGCTCCCGAAGGCCCGCCAATGGCGGGCCTTTTCCGTTGACGGCGCGGCATCGTCACGTCCGCCCTGGCCCGCCATCCGTCCAAGAGAACTAGTTCTTCCGGCCAGTCCGCCGGAGTGACCCCTCCTGCTTCAGGAGAATGGTCGCCGCCGCCGCCGTTCCCTATGCTGCGCGCACGGTGGCAAAGGTCCGCGTCACAGCGCCAGGCGCCCATTCCATGCCACCCGGACAAGCAACTCGAGCGCAAGTTTTGGGAGAACGGAAATGGCAACGCACAAGACCAAGCAGCTATCCGTCCTCACCATGAGCACACTCTCCTTCACCGTGTGCTTCATGGTCTGGATGATGTTCGCGGTGATCGGCATTCCGATCAAGACCCTGCTGCAACTCAACGAGACCCAGTTCGGCCTGCTCACCGCCATGCCGGTGCTCACCGGCTCCCTGATCCGTCTGCCGCTGGGCATGCTGACCGACCGCTTCGGCGGACGCATCGTGTTCTTCGTGCTGATGCTGTCCACCGTGGTGCCGATCTACCTGATCTCCCAGGCCACTCAATACTGGCAGTTCCTGGTGGCGGGCCTGTTCGTCGGCGTGGCCGGCGGTTCGTTCTCGGTGGGCATCGCCTATTGCGCCCGCTGGTTCGAAAAGAAGAACCAAGGCTTCGCGATGGGGATTTTCGGCGCCGGCAATTCCGGCGCAGCCGTCACCAAGCTGGTGGCGCCCTCCATCGTCATTGCCTACGGCTGGAACATGGTGCCCCAGGTCTATGCCGTCGCGATGCTGGTCACGGCCCTCGTGTTCTGGTTCTTCAGCTTCGACGACCCCAGCCACAAGAGCGGAGCCGCCGTTTCCGTGAAGGAGCAACTGGCGGCCCTGAAGGACCCCAAGGTCTGGAAGTACTGCCAGTACTATTCCATCGTCTTCGGCGGCTATGTCGGCCTGTCCCTCTGGATGACCAAGTACTACGTCTCGGAATACGGCTTCGACCTGAAGACCGCGGCGCTCCTGGCCGCCTGCTTCTCTCTGCCCGGCGGCGTGCTGCGCGCCATGGGCGGCTGGATGTCCGACAAGTGGGGCGCCCACAAGGTGACCTGGTGGGTGCTGTGGCTGTCCTGGATCTGCCTGTTCGTCCTCTCCTATCCCCAGACCGAATTCACCATCAAGACCGTCAGCGGCCCCCAGACCTACGACATCGGCCTGACGCCCACCGTATTCACCATCCTGATGTTCGCCATGGGCATCGCCTGGGCGGTCGGCAAGGCTTCGGTCTTCAAGTACATCTCCGACGACTACCCGCACAACATCGGCGTCGTCTCCGGCATCGTCGGCCTGGCCGGCGGCCTGGGCGGCTTCCTGCTGCCGATCATGTTCGGCGCGCTGGTCGACCTGACCGGCGTGCGCTCCAGCTGCTTCATGCTGATGTACGGCGTGGTCTGGGTTTCCCTGATCTGGATGTACTGGACCGAGGTCCGCGCCACCACCATCCTGCACCGCCGCGTCGCCGTCGACACCCTCGAATAACGTTCCCGCCACTTGAAAGGTAATCCATCATGACCGCTAACGCATCGCAGCGCAGCAGCAGCGTCGGCATAGACGCCCCGCGCAGCCGCGGCGTCGATATCGACGACTGGCGCCCGGAAGACAGCACCTTCTGGGAATCGACCGGCAAGCGCATCGCCAACCGCAACCTCTGGATTTCCATCCCCAGCCTGCTCTGCGGCTTCGCCGTCTGGCTGATGTGGGGCATCATCACGGTGCAGATGCTGAACCTGGGCTATCCCTTCGAGCAGAAGCAGCTGTTCACGCTCACCGCCATCGCCGGCCTTTCCGGCGCCACCCTGCGGATTCCGGCCTCCTTCATGATCCGCATCGCCGGCGGCCGCAACACGGTGTTCCTGACCACGGCCTTCCTGATGATCCCGGCCATGCTCACCGGCATCGCGCTGCAGAGCAAGGACACCCCGCTCTGGATGTTCCAGCTCTGCGCCCTGCTCTCCGGCTTCGGCGGCGGCAACTTCGCCTGCTCGATGTCCAACATCAGCGGCTTCTTCCCCAAGCGCCTGCAGGGCACGGGCCTCGGCCTTAATGCCGGCCTCGGCAACTTCGGCGTCACCACCAGCCAGATCCTGATCCCCCTGGTGATGACCATAGGCCTGTTCGGCACCATGGGCGGCGACTCCATGATGCTGGTGAAGGACTCCGGCTGGCTGTTCGGCAAGATCAAGGCGGGCACCCCCACCTTCGTCCAGAACGCCGGTTTCGTCTGGATGCTGCTGCTGGTACCGCTCGCCTTCTTCGGTTTCTTCGGCATGAACAACCTGAAGAGCGTGTCGCCCAACGTCGGCTCCACCATCGGCGCCTTCATCAAGGTGACCTGGCTCTACCTGCTGGGCCTGGTGATCTCCGCCGTCGGCCTCTACCTCTACCTGCCCAAGCCCTTCGGCCTGGGTGCCCTCAACATGTGGGCCGCCATGCCGGCCATCATCATCGGCATGCTGGTAGTGATGAAGCTCACCGCCTTCGGTGACATGCGCCCCAACCTAGCCAAGCAGTTCAAGATCTTCAGCAACAAGCACACCTGGTCGATGACCGCGCTGTACATCGTCACCTTCGGCTCCTTCATCGGCTTCTCGATGGCGCTGCCCCTGTCGATCACGGTGATCTTCGGCTTCCAGCACGTGATGGATCCGGCCACCGGCGTCTGGAGCCACGCCCTGAAGAATCCCAACGCCCCCTCGGCACTCACCTACGCCTGGATCGGCCCCTTCGTCGGCGCCCTGATCCGCCCCGTCGGCGGCTGGATCTCCGACAAGGTCGGCGGCGCGATCGTCACCCAGGTGATCTCCCTGGTCATGGTGGTGGCCTCCGCCGCCGCCGGCTACGTGATGATGATGGCCTACCAGTCGCAGACCCCGGAGCAGTACTTCTTCATCTTCATGTTGCTGTTCATCGTCCTCTTCGCCGCATCCGGCATCGGCAACGGCTCCACCTTCCGCAGCGTCGGCGTGATCTTCGATCGCGAGCAGGCCGGTCCGGTGCTGGGCTGGACCTCCGCCGTGGCCGCCTACGGGTCCTTCGTCGCCCCGGTGGTGATCGGCGACCAGATCAAGGCTGGTACGCCGGAAGTGGCGATGTATGGCTTCGCGGTGTTCTACGCCGTCTGCGTCGTCATCAACTGGTGGTTCTACCTGCGCAAGAACGCCTACATCCAGAACCCCTAATTCGAACTAACCAGGCGGCGGGCTCCAAACCCGTCGCCACCCCAAGGAGACTGTAATGAGCCATTTACTCGACCGACTGAAGTTTTTCGACAAGATCAAGGACACCTTTTCCGGTGACCACGGCATCGTCACCAACGAAGACCGCAAATGGGAAGACGCCTACCGCAACCGCTGGCGCCACGACAAGGTGGTCCGCTCCACCCACGGCGTGAACTGCACCGGCGGCTGTTCCTGGAAGATCTTCGTCAAGAACGGCCTGGTGTCCTTCGAGATGCAGCAGACCGACTATCCCCGCACCCGCGAGGACCTGCCCAACCACGAGCCCCGCGGCTGCCAGCGCGGTGCCTCCTTCTCCTGGTACCTGTATAGCCCCCATCGCATCAAGTACCCGCTGATCCGCGGCCGGCTGCTGGACCTCTATCGCGCCGAGCGCAAGTCCGGCAAGGACCCGGTGGAAGCCTGGGAAGCCATCCAGGCCGACCCCAAGAAGCGCGACAAATACGTGCGCGTGCGCGGCCTGGGCGGCTTCGTCCGCACCGACTGGAACGAAGTCAACGAGATCATCGCCGCCGCCAACGTCTACACCATCAAGAAGTGGGGCCCGGACCGGATCTACGGTTTCTCGCCGATCCCTGCCATGTCGATGATTTCCTACGCCGCCGGCTCCCGCTACCTGTCCCTGATCGGCGGCGCCTGCGGTTCCTTCTACGACTGGTACTGCGACCTTCCCGCCGCCTCCCCCCAGACCTGGGGCGAACAGACCGACGTGCCCGAGGCTGCCGACTGGTACAACTCGACCTACCTGATCATCACCGGCGCCAACCTGCCGATGACCCGTACGCCGGATGCCCACTTCGCCACCGAAGTGCGCTACAAGGGCACCAAGATCGTCTCCATGGCGCCGGACTACGCCGAGTACGTGAAGTTCGCCGACCTCTGGATGCCGGTCAAGCAGGGTACCGACTCCGCCGCCTTCCTGGCCATGGCGCATGTCGCGCTGAAGGAGTTCTACATCGAGAAGCAGGACCCCTACTTCCAGGAATACGCCCGCAAATACACCGACCTGCCGATGCTGGTGATGCTGCGCAAGTTCGGCGACGGCTACGTCACCGACCGCAACCTGCGCGCCTCCGACTTCGACGGCAACCTGGGCGAGGCCAACAATCCCGAGTGGAAGACCGTGGTCTATGACCAGAAGAGCAAGAGCTACGTGGCGCCCAACGGCTCCATCGGCTTCCGCTGGGGCGAGGACGGCAAGTGGAACCTGCTGGAGAAGGCCGGCAACGACCAACAGGAAACCCAGGCCGAACTCTCCTGCATCGACAACCGCGACGACGTGGTCTCCGTGGGCTTCCCCCACTTCACGCCGGGCGAGAAGGAACTGCTCTACCGCAACGTGCCGGTGAAGAAGCTGAAACTCGCCTCCGGCGAGGAAGTGCTGGTCGCCAGCGTGTTCGACCTGCAGGTGGCCAACTACGGCATCGACCGCGGCCTCGGCGGCGGCAACGTCGCCTCCACCTACGACGACGCCAACGTGGCCTACACTCCCGCCTGGGCCGCCAAGGTCACCGGCGTCAAGGCCGCCGACCTGGAGCGCACCGGCCGCGAGTTCGCCGACAACGCCGCCAAGACCCACGGCAAGTCGATGGTCATCATGGGCGCCGCGATCAACCACTGGTACCACAACGACCTGTCCTACCGCGCCATCATGAACCTGCTGCACATCTGCGGCTGCGTCGGCCAGAGCGGCGGCGGCTGGGCGCACTACGTGGGCCAGGAAAAGCTGCGGCCGCAGGCCGGCTGGGCGCCGATCGCCTTCGCCCTCGACTGGCAGCGTCCGCCCCGGCACCAGAACTCCACCTCCTACTGGTACTTCCACACCGACCAGTGGCGCTACGAGACCCTGGACGCCGACGCCATGCTCTCGCCCGCCGGCAGGAACCGCAACAAGGGCATGAAGCTGGCCGACTACAACGTCAAGGCCACCCGCCTGGGCTGGCTGCCCTCGGCACCCCACTTCAACCGCAACCCGCTGGAACTGGTGGCTGCTGCCGAGAAGGCCGGCGCCAGCGATGAAACGGGCGTCGCCAAGTACGTGGTCGAGCAGCTGAAGTCGGGCGAGCTGGACATGGCCTACGCCGACGTCGACAACCCGGTGAACTGGCCGCGCAACCTCTTCGTCTGGCGCGCCAACCTGATCGGTACCTCGGCCAAGGGCCACGAATATTTCCTCAAGCACCTCCTGGGCGCGCAGAACGGTGTGATGCAGGAAGGCGGCGCCGGCAAGGGCTGCACGGAAGTGAAGTGGCACGAGGAAGGCCCCACCGGCAAGCTCGACCTGATGGTGGACATCAACTTCCGCCTCAACTCCACCGGCGCCTACTCCGACATCATCCTGCCCACCGCCACCTGGTACGAGAAGAACGACCTCAACACCACGGACATGCACCCCTTCATCCATCCCCTGGGCGAAGCGGTCACGCCGGGCTGGGAATCCAAGTCCGACTGGCAAATCTTCAAGACCCTGGCCAAGACCTTCTCCGGCCTCGCCGCCAAGCATCTGGGCGTGAAAAAGGATCTGGTGGCCCTCCCCATGCAGCACGACTCCGCCATGGAACTGGCCCAGCCCTTCGGCCAGGTCAAGGACTGGAAGCTGGGCGAGTGCGAGCCGGTGCCGGGCAAGACCATGCCGATCCTGAAGGTGGTGGAGCGCGATTACGGCAGCACCTACAACAAGTACATCGCGCTGGGCCCCCTGATGGTCAAGCTCGGCAACAACGTCAAGGGCATCGACTGGAACACCGAGGAAGAGTACGAAGAGCTGAAGAAGTGCAACTACACGGTGAAGGAGGAAGGCGTCTCCAAGGGCATGCCCTCGCTCGAGGAAGACATCTACGTCTGCGACGCGATCATGCGCATGGCGCCGGAAACCAACGGTGAAGTGGCGCACAAGTCGTGGAGCGCCCTGTCCAAGAAGACCGGCATCGATCACCACCACCTGTACGCCGGCCGCCACGAGGACAAGATCACCTTCCGCGACATCACCGCCCAGCCGCGCAAGATCATCACTGCGCCGACCTGGTCCGGCATCGAGTCGGAGAAGGTGTCCTACACCGCCGGCTACACCAACATCCATGAGCACATCCCGTTCCGCACGCTCACCGGCCGCGCCCACTTCTACCAGGATCACGAGTGGTTCCTCGACTTCGGCGAGGGCTTCTGCACCTTCAAGCCGCCCGTCGACACCAAGGCCCACGAGATCGTGCCGGACAACGTGAAGCAGAAGCCGCACCTGGTGCTGAGCTGGATCACCCCGCACTCCAAGTGGGGCATCCACTCCTCCTACCAGGACAACCTGCGCATGTTGAACCTGTTCCGCGGCGGCCCCTACGTCTGGCTGTCTGAGGAAGAGGCTGCAGGCATCGGCATCCGCGATAACGACTGGGTCGAGGTGATCAACGCCAACGGCGCCACCGTGGTCCGCGCCGTAGTCTCGCAGCGGGTACCCAAGGGCATGGCGATCATGTACCACGCCCAGGAGAAGAACGTGAACATGCCCGGCTCCAACAGCACCGGCAAGCGTGGCGGCATCCTCAACTCGCTGACGCGGGTGGTGGTCAAGCCGACCAACATGGTCGGCGGCTACGCCCAGCTCGCCTACAGCTTCAACTACTACGGCACCGTCGGCTGCAACCGCGACGAAGTGGTGGTGATCCACAAGATCGAGGACCAGAACATCGACTGGCTGGAGCGGCCTCTCACGGCCGAGCGTGAAGCGGCCCCGAACCCCCCGGGGATCGGCAAGCGCTGATCAGAGTCGACAGGAACATTTAGGAGATTGTTATGAAAATCCGCGCACAATTCGCAATGGTGTTCAACCTCGATAAGTGCATCGGCTGCCACACCTGTTCCGTGACGTGTAAGAACGTCTGGACCAACCGCAAGGGGGTGGAGTACGCCTGGTTCAACAACGTCGAGTCCAAGCCCGGCATCGGTTATCCCAAGCAGTGGGAGAACCAGGAGAAGTGGAAGGGCGGCTGGGAGAAGGTCAACGGCAAGCTGGAACTGAAGGCCGGCGGCCGGGTGAAGAAGATGATCCAGATCTTCGCCAACCCCAACCTGCCCGAGATCGACGACTACTACGAACCGTTCAGCTACAACTACGCGCGCCTGCAGAACGCGCCGCTGTCCGAGGCGACCCCGACGGCCCGTCCCGTGTCCCAGATCACCGGCGAACAGATGGACAAGATCACCTGGGGTCCCAACTGGGAAGACGACCTGGCCGGCGAATTCGCCTCCCGCTCGCGGGACGCGAACTTCAAGGACATGCAGAAGGAGATGTACAAGCAGTTCGAGAACACCTTCCACATGTACCTGCCCCGGATCTGCAACCACTGCATCAATCCGGCCTGCGTCGCCTCCTGCCCCTCCGGCGCCCTCTACAAGCGTGAAGAGGACGGCATCGTGCTGGCCGACCAGGACCGCTGCCGCGGCTGGCGCATGTGCATCTCGGGCTGCCCCTACAAGAAGGTGTTCTTCAACTGGGAATCGTCCAAGGCCGAGAAATGCATCGGCTGCTATCCCCGCGTCGAGAGCGGCCTGCCCACGGTCTGTTCGGAATCCTGCGTCGGCCGCATCCGCTACAACGGCATCATCCTCTACGATGCCGACAAGCTGCTCGATGCCGCCAGCACCGACAACAGCCAGGATCTCTACCAGGCTCATCTGGACCTGTTCGTGGATCCCTTCGACCCGGCGATCATCGAGCAGGCCAAGAAGGACGGCATCAGCATGGACTGGATCATCGCCGCGCAGAAGTCGCCCATCTACAAGATGGCGGTGCAGTGGAAGATCGCCTTCCCGCTGCATCCCGAGTTCCGCACCCTGCCGATGATCTGGTACGTGCCGCCGCTCTCCCCGGTGCAGTCGCAGATCGACCAGAAGAACCTGCCCACCGAGTCCGACGGCGTGATCCCCAAGGCTTCCGCCATGCGCCTGCCGGTGCAGTATCTGGCCAACCTGCTGACCGCCGGCAAGGAGCAGCCCATCGTCGACGCCCTGAACCGCATGATCGCGATGCGCTCCTACCAGCGCTCGATCCACGTCGAGGGCAAGGCCGACACCCGCGCCCTGGAAACCGTGGGCATGACCGAGGACATGGCCAAGGAGATGTACCGCTACCTGGCCATCGCCAACTACGAGGACCGTTTCGTGATTCCGACCTCCCACGAGGAGATCCGTCTCGACGACTACTACGGCTTCCAGGGCCAGAACGGCTTCACCTTCGGCAACGATTCCTCGGCCGGCGTGTCGCCCAACTCGCTGTTCCCCGAGCGCCGCAAGGAAACCGTCGAGTCCCGTGAGCCGGCTCCGCTGGCCGATCCGCGCGACTGAGGAGAACATCATGCAAATCTTCAAACTGATCGCACTGCTGCTGAACTACCCCAGCGACGAGGATCTGGCGGCGCTGACCGAGGCGGTGCGGGACGAGGGAGCGGGCTCGACCCGCACCCTGGTCGCGCGCCTGGACGACGAAGGCCGGCTTGGCGACGAGGAGGTCGCCGCGGTGGCCCACTTCATCGACCACCTGCTGGCAACCGATCCGACCCAACTGCGCGCCGACTACGTCCAGACCTTCGACATGACGCCGGAACACAGCCTGCATCTGACCCACCACATCTTCGGTGAGGAAAAGACCCGCGGCCCGGCGCTGATCGACCTGGGCGAGATCTACCGCAGCTACGGCCTGGCCCACGACCCCAAGGAACTGCCCGACTTCCTGCCCCTGATCCTGGAGTTCGTCTCCGGCCTGGAGGCGGAGGAAGGCCGCGTGTTCCTGGCCGACATGGGCAAGGTCCTCGGCGTCCTGGCCACCCATCTTGAACAAGCCGGCAGCCCCTACGCATCCCTGATCCGGATCGTCGAGGCTCACGGTTCCCTGGCTCGGCTTGCCGCCTGAGACCACGGTTAGGAGAAACCAATCATGAATCTGCACAAGTTCTTCTTCGGCATCTATCCCTACATCGTGCTGACCGTGTTCCTGGTCGGCAGCTGGATCCGCTACGACCACGAGCAATACACCTGGAAGACGGACTCCTCGATGTTGCTCTCCAAGGCCTGGACCCTGCTGGCCAACAACCTGTTCCACATCGGCATCCTGTCGATCTTTCTCGGCCACTTCGCCGGCATGGTGCTGCCCCATGCCCTTTGGACGGGTCTCGGCATCAGCGACCTCCAGCACCAGTGGATCGCCATCGTCGCCGGTTCGGTGTTCGGCCTGATGTGCCTGATCGGCGGCGGCATCCTGGCCCTGCGCCGGGTGTTCAACCGCCGGGTCCGTGCCGCCTCGCGCTTCATGGACATCTTCGTGCTGTTCTGGCTGCTGGCCACGTTGCTGCTGGGGCTGTCCACCATCCCCACCTCGATCGGCCACGCCAGCCATGGCGACCCCGCCGTGATGCTGCAGCTGACCGCCTGGGTGCAGAGCGTGCTGACGCTGAACGCACAGCCGGAATTGCTGGAGTCCGTGAATACGGTGTATCGGATACACTTGGTGTTCGGCATGACCGTGTTCCTGATCTTCCCGGTCTCCCGTCTGGTGCATATCTGGACCGCGCCCTTCAACTACCTGGGCCGCGCCTATCAGATCGTCCGTACCAAGCGCAGTCTCTAACCTTTCCGGGGCCACGTTCTCCGGATGTGGCCCCTCCCGGGGCTGAAAATGATGATGGCGAATAAGCTGAGCCTCTCGACCAAGATTTTCGGCATTCTCGGAATTTTTTTCCTGGTTGCGCTGATTGCGATCGGCCTCACGCTTCATGCCTCCTGGCGCCTGGAAGGTGTTGCCGCCGCGATCAACGACATGGGCAGCCAGCGCATGCGCACCGAACGCCTGGCCTTTTTGCTTTCCGCCATCGACCAACGCCTGCCGGCCATCACCGAGGTCGCGGCCGCCGCTGAAATCGACCGGCTGGAGCGGGTGCAGAAAGCCCTCGAAACCGGCGACTCGCGCCGCCCCATGTTCCTGCCGGAACAGCTGGGCATCCATCGCGCCGCCTCCGATCTCCATGACCGCTGGCGCCGCCACGTCCGCCCCCTGCTGGCGGAGTTCCTGTCCACCTCGGATGCCGATCGACGCCACGCCATCGTCCAGGAATACGCGCTGCGGGCGGACAGTTTCATCCGGGAGATCAACCAGCTGATCGACCTGATGGAGCGCAACTATGCCGACAGCACCAATCTGCTGCGCGCCTATCAGGTCATGCTGGTGCTGCTTGCCGTGATCGGCACCAGCATCCTGACCCTCTATTCGCTGATTCTCATCGTCCGCCCGATGCGGGCGCTGCAGGAGGGCATCCAACGCATGACCGCGGACGATTTCTCCGTCCGCCTCCGGGTCGAGTCCAACGACGAGTTCGGTGAACTCGCCAACGGCTTCAACCTGATGGCCAACCACTTGCAGGACCTGTACCAGACCCTGGAGCAGCGGGTCGAGAGCAAAACCCAGAGCCTGGAGGAAAAGAACCAGGAACTGGCGACGCTCTACGAGATCACCGCCTTCCTCAACGAGCCCATGTCCACCGAGGCCCTCTGCAACGGCTTCCTGCACCGCACCCTGCGCGCCATCGGCGCCGACGGCGGCACGCTGCGGCTTTACGCCGAGAAGGACCAGGAACTGTACCTCCTCGCCCACGAGGGCGTTTCCAACGAATTCGCCCAGCGCGAAGCCAGCCTGCAGTGCGGCGAGTGCGTCTGCGGCGAGGCGGTCAGCATCGACGGCAGCATCGAGACCGACGTCCGCGAGGCGGCGGCCAGGCTGCCCCTGGCCTATTGCAAGCAGGAGGGTATCCGCACGGTGGCGGCCTTCCCCATCGTCTATGATCGTCGGGTCATCGGCGTCTACACCTTGATGTTCCGCCTGCCCCGCAAGCTGACGCCTTCCGAGCGGCATCTGCTGGAGACCCTGGGTCAGAACCTCGCGGTGACCGTGGAGAACCAGCGCCTCCAGGCCAGCGAAAAGGAACTGGCGGTCGCGGGAGAGCGCAACCTGATGGCCCAGGAGTTGCACGACTCCATCGCCCAGGGGCTGGCCTTTCTCAACATCCAGATCCAGTTGATGAGCGAATCGCTCCGGCAGGGCAAGCAGGAGGAGGCGCGCGAGACCCTGGCGCGCATCCGCGAGGGCGTGCAGGAAAGCTACGACGACGTGCGGGAGCTGCTGGTGCACTTCCGCACCCGGGTGGAGCCCGAGGGGCTGGATACGGCCGTCGCCAAGGTCCTGAAGAAACTGGAGGCGCAAAGCGGCATCGCCACCACCCTGGTGGTCAGCGGCAAGGGGCTGTCCCTGCCCCACGACGAAGAGTCCCAGGCCCTGCACATCATCCAGGAAGCCCTGTCCAACGCCCGCAAACACTCCGGCGCCAAGTCCCTGGAGGTCCGCCTCGAACGCCAGCCGGAAAAACTGACCGTCACCATCACCGATGACGGCCGCGGTTTCTCGCCGGAGAGGGAAACCGACCCGCTGACGGAGCATCAGCATGTCGGCCTGAAGATCATGCAGGAGCGGGCGCAGCGCATCGGCGGCGTCTGCCAGGTACACTCGGTCCCCGGCAAGGGAACCACGGTGATGCTAACCTTGCCGCCCATCACCGCCAGGCCCCTTTGAATCCGAGCGCCATGCCCCAGCCGATCCGTGTCCTGATCGTCGACGATCACACCCTGTTCCGCAGCGGTATCAAGTCGCTGCTCCAGCGCCATGAGGAGTTCGAAATCGTCGGCGAGGCCGGGGACGGACTGGAGGGGGTCAAACGGGCAAAATCCCTCAAGCCCGAGGTCGTGCTGCTGGATCTGCACATGCCGGGCATGTCGGGACTGGAGGCGGTGCGCATCATCAGCGAGGACGTGCCCGACGCGCGGGTGCTGATGCTGACCGTCTCCGAGGACGAGGAGGACCTGCTGCAGACCCTGCGTTCAGGCGCCGCCGGCTATCTGCTGAAGAACGTCGAAACCGAGTTCCTGATCGACGCCATCCGCCGCGCCGCCGGAGGCGAGTCGGTGGTGGCCCAGCAGATGATGAGCAAGCTGATCCATGGCGTGCGCGGGTCGCCCTCGCAGACGGCCCACGAGCAGGGCGGCGAACCTGCCGCCAAGCCGGAAGTCGAGCGACTGTCGCCGCGCGAAAAGGAAATCCTCGGTTGTCTGGCCCGCGGGGAAAGCAACAAGGAAATCGCCCGCCTGCTCGACGTGGCGGAAAGCACCGTCAAGATCCACGTGCAGAGCATTCTGCGCAAGCTCAACCTGACCAGCCGGGTTCAGGCGGCGGTCTATGCCGTGGAACACGGGATCGTGCCGGCGGACAACGGCTGAGCCCGGACCGCCGGTCCGGCGCGCTTGAGCGACCGCCCCACGGCGGACGATGGCGCGGGAAACATGCCGTTGCAAAACCCGATTGAACTCCCATGGCCCGCCCCCATCTACCGGATTACTCATGTGTAGCGTAGCGAGGGCCATGGCATGAATCGGTATCCGACTCTGATTGAAATCCTGAATCCCCAACATTTCCCCGATGACCCCGTCCGCGCCAGGGCGACCAGAACCGTGATCCAGGCGGAGGAGGACAAGTTCGAACTGGCGGAGCGGGAAAGGAGCGCCGCCCAGGACCGCGAGCGGCAACTTGCGGGATGCGTCCGGCGCATGACCAACTAGGCACGCGATCATGATTCCCGTCATGATCGATCTGCTCGCCGATTTCTACCAGTCCGGGAATTTCGTTCAGATGGAGACGATCGCGCGCAGCCTCCTCGTCGCCATCCCCGACGACATCGTCGCCCTCCAGTTTCTCGGTCTCTCCCTCTACCTGATGGGGCGAAAGGAGAGCGCATATCGCGCGTTCAGGCGGGGCGCCGTCAATGCCGCGGCCCCGGCCGCGACCACGATCGAGCCTGCGGCGGCGATCAGCTACCGGGAAGCGACGAAACCGGGGACCGCGCTGGCGGATGGCTGGGACAAGATTTCCCGGATCCTGCGCAGCCTCGGCCTCCACAAGCCGGCGCGGTCGGCCCTGGCCGCCGCGCGGGCGGCACGCCGGCTGGGCGGAGGGTGACGGGTGCGGCCTACTGGCGGCCACCCGGCCGCCAGCGGCGCAGCAAGAGGGAATTGCTGACCACGGAAACCGAGCTCATCGCCATTGCCGCGCCGGCGATCACCGGGTTGAGCATTCCGAAGGCGGCCAGCGGCAGGCCGAGGATGTTGTAGATGAAGGCGAAGAACAGATTCTGGCGAATCTTGGCCAGCGTCGCCCGCGACAGCGCGATGGCGTCCGCCACGCTGTTCAGGTCGTCGCGCATCAGGGTCACGTCCGCCGCCTCCAGGGCCACGTCGGCACCGGCGCCCATGGCGAAGCTGACGTCGGCCGTGGCCAGCGCCGGCGCATCGTTGATGCCATCTCCGACCATGCCGACGGTGCCGCCCTCCTTGAGCCGGGTCACGACGGCCGCCTTGTCCGCCGGCAGGATGCCGGCCCGGTAGTCCGCGATGCCGGCGGCACCCGCCACCGCCGCCGCCGTCGCCGCGTTGTCGCCCGTCAGCATCACAACATCGACGCCCATCGCGTTCAGGCGCTCGACGGCGCGCGCCGATCCGGGCCGCAACGGGTCGGCAATACCGATCAGGCCGATCGCGATGCCGTCCCGTGCCACGGCGACCACCGAATTGCCGGCGGCCGCCAGTGCCGCGACGCCATCCCGGTCCACCGCGATCCCCTGCTCTTCCAGCCAGGCCGGCGACCCGGCCAGGACTTGCAGGCCGCCCTGCCCCACCGTAGCCGCGTCAGCCGCCTCCAGCGTGCCGCGCAAGCCGCGTCCCGGCAGGTTTTCGACTTCTCGCGGCAGGCTCGGCGCCAGGGCGGCTGCCTGGGCATGACTGACGATGGCCGCGGCCAGGGGATGGCTCGATCCCTGTTCGAGGCTGGCGCACAGACGCAGCACCGTTTCGGCGTCAGTCCCGGCCAGCGGCAGCACCCGGGTCACCGTCGGCTGCCCGAGGGTCAGCGTGCCGGTCTTGTCCACCGCCAGTGTCTTCAGGCGGCCGGCCAACTCGAGCGCCTCGGCGTTGCGGATCAGGATGCCGGCCTGGGCGCCGAGCCCGGTGCCGACCATGATCGCCGTCGGTGTCGCCAGCCCCAGGGCGCAGGGACAGGCGATCACCAGTACGGCGACGGCATTGATCAGGGCGGCGGAAAAATCGCCGGCGAACAACCACCAGCCGCCGAAGGTGGCGAGGGCGATGAGGCAGACGGCGGGCACGAACACGCCCGCCACTCGATCGGCCAGGCGCTGGATCGGCGCTTTCGAGCCCTGCGCCGCTTCCACCAGGCGGATGATGCCGGCCAGCAGGGTGTGGGCACCGACGCCGGTGGCCCGGCAGCGCAGCATGCCGGCGCCGTTGACGGTGGCCGCATACACCGGGGCTCCCGGTCCCTTGGCCACGGGGCGGCTCTCGCCGGTCAGCATCGCCTCGTCCAGATGCGAATCGCCGGCCACGATCTCGCCATCCACGGGGAAGCTGTCGCCGGGGCGCACCAGGAAGATGTCGCCGGGGATCATCCGCGCCACCGCGATCTCCTCCCATTGCCCATCGCGCTCGACCCGCGCGGTCTGCGGCTGGAGCCGGATCAGGGCCTCGATCGCCGCCGAACTGCGTGCCTTGGCGCGGGCCTCGAGAATCTTGCCGAGCAGCACCAGGGTGATGATGACGGCGGAGGCCTCGAAATAGACATGCTGCTGCGTCAGACCGGCCAGGGTCACCACGGCGCCGTAGCACCAGGCCATCGACGTCCCCAGGGCCACCAGCACGTCCATGTTGCCGCCCCCGCCGCGCAGCGCATGGTAGGCCCCCAGGTAGAAGCGGCCACCGATCCAGAACTGCACCGGCGTGGCCAGCAGCAGTTGCAGCCAGCGCGGCAGCCACTCCTCGTGGCCGTCGCCGCCGAACATCAGGAACATCTGCGCGACCAGCGGCAGGGTCAACAGGGCGGAGAACCAGAACCGCCGCAACTCCTCCCGATACAGGGCGAGACGTTGGGCTTTCTCGGCCTCCCGGCTATCGGCGCTGGAGAGGGTGGCCCGATAGCGTCCCAGACCATTCACCGCGGCGACCAGATCCATCGGTGTCGCAAGGTCGGGCCGATACCGCACATGGGCCCGCTCGCTGGCGAAATTGACCACGGCCTCGACTCCGGTCAGATCGTTCAAGGCCTTTTCCACCCGTGCCGCACAGTTGGCGCAGGTCATGCCGGTGAGCGCCAGTTCGACGGTAGCGGCCGGTATTCCGGATTCTGTTTTCATACGTGACAGACGATTCCTTGCCACAATCGCCCCCCGAGTGTCGAAGCGTTGAACAGCCCGAAGACACCGAATCCCAGGACCAGCAGACCGGCGCCCAGGCGCACCGCGCGCACCTGGGTCAGGCGACGGAAGCGGGCCAGCAGCAGACCCGCCAGCAACAGATTGGGCAGAGTGCCAAGTCCGAACGCCAGCATGATGGTGGCGCCCCGCAGGGGAGCCCCCGACAGCAGGGCCGCGGTGAGGACGCTATACACCATGCCGCACGGCAGCCAGCCCCAGAGCAGGCCGAGGGGATAGGCCCGGGCCACGGAGCGGACCGGCAGAAAGCGGCGGGTCAGGGGCTGCACGCGGCGCCAGAGGTGCTGCCCGGCTCGCTCCACGAAGGCCAGCACGCCGGTCATGCCGCTGAGGTAGAGCCCCATCGCGATCAGCATCAGATTGGCCGCGACGTACAGTCCCATCTGGACCGGCAGCAGGTCGTTGAGCAGCAGGCCGACGCTGCCCAGGGCGCCCATCAGCGCCCCGGCCACGCAGTAGCTGGTGATCCGGCCCAGATTGTAGGCCAGATGCAGGGGCCAGGCGGGACGCTGGCCGGGCAACTGGATCGTCAAGGCGGAGACGATGCCGCCGCACATGCCCGCGCAGTGGACGCCGCCCAAGAGACCGATCAGGAAGACTGCCAGATGGCCCGAATCAGGCACCACGAATTCTCATCCAAAGGTGGAAAACGGCAAGCATAACAGCAGCGGCGCCGGCACCGCTGCCGGCCGCGCTCAGATCACCTTGGAGTAGCGCGCCTTTTCCCGGCCCAAGCGCAGATAGCGATCGAACACCATGGCGATGTTGCGCGCCAACATGCGGCCCTTGGGCAGCACGGTGATCCATTGTTCGCCCACCTCCAGCAGTTCGGCCTCCTCCATTTCCCGCAGGTCGGCGAGTTCGTCGGCGAAGTAGGACTTGAAGTCGATCAGATGGGCGATCTCGATGGATTCGATCGAAATCTGGAACTGGCACATCAGGGCCTGGATGATGGAACGGCGCAGAAGGTCGTCCGCCGTCAGCTCGATGCCGCGCATCACCGGCAGCACGCCACGGTCCAGGGAATCGTAATACTCGTCCAGGGTACGCACGTTCTGGCTGTAGGTCGGGCCGACCTTGCCGATGGCGGACACCCCGAAGGCCAGCAAATCGGCCTCGGCATGCGTCGAATAGCCCTGAAAGTTGCGATGCAGACGACCGCCGCGCTGGGCCACCGCCAGTTCGTCCTCGGGTTTGGCGAAGTGATCCATGCCGATGAAGACGTAGCCCGCCTCGGTCAAACGGCGGATCGCCAGTTGCAGGATCTGCAGCTTGGCGTCCGGCGAAGGCAGATCCGACTCCAGGATGCGCCGCTGGGGCTTCATCAAACCGGGCAGGTGGGCATAGTTGTAAATGGAAAGACGGTCCGGCGAGAGCTTGAGTGCCTCGTCCAGGGTGTGGTTGAAACTGATCACGTTCTGCTTGGGCAGGCCGTAGATCAGGTCCATGGAGATCGACTGGAAACCGAATTCGCGCGCCGAATCCATCACCAGCTTGGTTTCCTCCAGGGACTGAATGCGGTTGACGGCCTTCTGCACCGCGGGCTCGAAATCCTGCACTCCGATACTCATGCGGTTGAAGCCCAGTTCCGCCAGCAGCTTGACCGTCGCCCGGTCCACCTTGCGCGGATCGACCTCGATCGAATATTCCCCATTGGGCAGCAGGCGGAAATGGCTGCGGATCAGATCCATCAGCCGGGTCATTTCCTCATGGGACAGGAAGGTGGGCGTACCGCCGCCCCAGTGCAGCTGCACCACGTCCCGCCCCCCCTCCAGGGCCTCGGCCTGCATCGCCAGCTCGCGCCCCAAGTACTTTATGTACTTGGCCGAACGGCCGTGATCCTTGGTGATGATCTTGTTGCAGGCGCAGTAGTAGCAAATGGTATTGCAGAAAGGGAGGTGTACGTATAATGACAGCGGTCGACAAGCTCCCTCCACCGTCCTCCGTCCCAGCCAGGATTTGTAGGTTGTCGCGTCGAATGCCTCGACGAAACGGTCTGCAGTGGGATAGGAGGTGTAGCGGGGGCCGTTGACGTCAAACCGTTTGATAAGCTGCGGGTCAAAGACAAATTCTTGGAATTGCATGATCGGAGTCCAACGAATGGCTCAGGATGCCGTGAAATAGCGATAATCATATTGACGCAAATCAACTCCTAATCGCTATGCCCGCAAGTGTTCCTGTAAGAACCGCCCCGAGTGAGATTTATGCGCTCAAGACGGCTTGTGCCCAATGCAATCTGCGGGAGTTGTGCCTGCCGGTCGGATTGACGGAAAGCGAGACCTTGCGCCTAGATGCCTTGATCGACACCCGGCGCAAAATCAAACGAGGACAACATCTCTACCGCGCAGGGACGCCCTTCAGCACCATATATGCGATCAAGACCGGCTTTTTCAAGACAGACGCGCTGCTGGAGGATGGCCGGTACCAGGTAACCGGTTTCCAGATGCCCGGCGAATTGCTCGGTCTCGACGGTATTGGCAGCGAGATACATACCTGCAACTCGGTGGCCCTGGAAGACAGCGAGGTCTGCGCCCTGCCATTCACGCAACTGGAGCAGCTCACGGCTGAAATCCCCACCCTGCAACGGCATTTGCACAAAGTGATGAGTCGGGAAATCGTACGCGATCATGGCGTGATGCTGCTGCTGGGCACCATGCGCGCCGAAGAACGGCTAGCAGCGTTCCTGCTGAATCTTTCCCAGCGTTTCCTGGTTCGCGGCTATTCCTCGACCGAATTCCATCTACGCATGACACGGGAAGAGATCGGTTCCTATCTAGGCCTCAAACTCGAGACCGTCAGCCGAACCTTTTCCCATTTCCAGGATCTGGGCTTGATCAATGTTCAGCATAAACACATCGCCATCGCCAACGTCCAGCGACTGCGCGCCATGCTGAACAAGCAAGTCCCCTGATCACCCCCCGATGATCTGATCGACGTAGACCGGCTCGACATAAGGTTGTATAGATTGGGAACGATTTTACCCTCTTGCTCCAAGTCCAAAAATGAGACCCAATCGGCCGGATATGATTCGCCACCAAACAAAGTACACTTGACGCTAGCCTTTAGACTTCGCAGAGAGCCTCGATAATTCAGTTGTCGCAGCGAATGCATGGATATTGAGGACTGTCGATTAACGTTTTGATTCAGTGCAGATTCGATCCAAAACATTGCTGTATCTACAGACAGCCCCCAAATGAGTGAGACGACAAAACGAAACATCGCGCAACAATAGATTGACGGTTCCATCATATAATTGCCAACGAATGTTGGTAATCGGACATCTTGCATCGACTCGATAGAGCCGGTGTCAGTAAAGGCGCTACCCAAGTAAGCAGCAACCACGGGATCACAAGACGCCACGCTGAACCCCAAACAAGCGCCCGAAAAAATTTCCGAGGAGAAGGGATGTATTTTCAGCCCCAGAAGAACGCATCGAGAAGGACAGTGAGCATTGCCGTAGTGGTGGCGCTTCATGCCGGCGTGGGATATGCACTGGTGACGGGCCTGCACCGGACAGTGGTTGATGTGATTCGCGACCCCTTCGATGTCAACATCATCGAGGATGCGAAGAAGCCGCCTCCCGACAAGCCGCCCCCCCCGCCGCCGAAGAACCTTCCGCCCCCGCCGCCCCCGCCGCAGGTGCCGATGCCCGAAGTCGCCCTGCCGCCCGCCACCGTCTCGACCGGCCCCACCATCACCGTGGCGACCAAGCCGGAGGCACCTCCGCCACCGCCGGTGGCCAGCGTGCGCGTGCCGCCGGTCGTCAGCGCCAGTTCCTGTACCAAGCCCGAGTACCCTGCCGCATCCAAGCGCCTGGAAGAAGAAGGTACGGTCGTGCTCAATTTCCTGATCGACGTGGATGGTCGCGTCATTCAAGGCAAGGTGGAGGGAACCAGTGGCTTCGAGCGCCTCGACAAAGCAGCCCTTGACGCTCTCGGCCGTTGTCAATTCAAGCCCGGTACTGTGGACGGCAAGGCCGAACAGGCCTGGGCAAAAATGAAATACACCTTCAGGCTCCAGAATTAACGGGGCGGAGTTCCATCTAGGTTTCTAGATATTTTTGTTTATTCAGTCGGAGGAGACTTGTCCATGACTAACCGGTTTACTGCATTCATCGCAGCCGTGCTGATCGCCAGCACCTCTGCCGTCCCCCTGTTGATTTCCCAATCCGCCCACGCCGAAGAAACGCCGGCGGCGGCCGCCCCTGCCGCCACCGATGCTGCGCCGGCGCCCATCGCGCCGCCCGCCACCGTCACCGAGAAGGCGACGGTCGACAACCCCTATGGCCTCGAGGCGCTGTGGGCCCAGGGTGACTTCGTGTCCAAGACCGTGCTGATCACGCTGGTGATCATGTCCATGGGCACCTGGTACATCGGCGTCGCCAAGTACTTCGAGCAAGCCAAGATCCTGAGGCAGGCCAAGGCCGCCAATGAAGGCTTCTGGCGCGCCTCGTCGGTGCAAGCCGGTACGAATGAGCTGGCGGAAGATTCCGCTTTCCGCTTCATCGCGGAAAATGGCGTCAAGGCCGCCTCTCACCACGAAGGTACGATGGTGGATCAAATCGACCTCAACGAGTGGGTGACGATGTCCATCCAGCGCGCGGTCGAGGGCGTGGCCAACCGGATGCAAGGTGGCCTGGCCTTCCTGGCAACGGTCGGCTCCACGGCGCCGTTCGTCGGCCTGTTCGGTACGGTGTGGGGGATCTATCACGCGCTGACCGCCATCGGTATCGCCGGCCAGGCTTCGATCGACAAGGTCGCCGGCCCCGTGGGTGAGGCGCTGATCATGACCGCCATCGGTCTGGCCGTGGCGGTGCCCGCGGTGCTCGGTTACAACTGGCTGGTCCGCCGCAACAAGATCACCATGGACTTGATCAAGACCTTTGGCGCCGATCTGCACATGGTGCTGATCAGCGGCGGCAACAAGTCCAAGAAGGGTGCCTGATAATGGCCATGAACGTCGGTCCCGCCGAGGGGAGTGACGAAGACGAGGTGGTGTCGACGATCAACACCACCCCGTTGGTCGATGTGATGTTGGTGTTGCTGATCATTTTCTTGATCACGATCCCGGTCGTGACGCAAACCGTCCCGGTGCAACTGCCGAACGAACGCAATATCGCGACGCAGACCAAGCCTGAGAATGTCGTGATCGCAGTCGACAGCAAGGCCAACATTTACTGGAACACCACCCCTGTCAGCCCCGATGAACTGCTCACCCGGCTCAAGGAGGTCTCCGTGATGGTGCCTCAGCCCGAGGTCCATATCCGCGGGGATCAGAACGGCAACTACGAGGGTGTCGGCCGAGTGGTTGTCGCCTGCCAGCGCGCCGCCATTGTGAAGATCGGCTTCATTACCGAGCCGGTCAATCAGGGCGGCTGATTTTTCCCGAAAGGATTTCGCAGACTATGGGAATGAACGTCGGTTCCAGCAGTTCGAAGGATCTGGATGTGGTGGTGGATATCAACACGACGCCGCTCATCGATGTGATGCTGGTGCTTCTCATCATGCTGATCATCACGATCCCGATTCAGACGCATGCGGTGAAGATCAACATGCCCGTCAATTCGCCACCGAAGTCGGATAAGCCGCCGGTGATCGTGAAACTGAATGTGGATGCGGACGGTACGATCCATTGGAACGATACGGTGATCCCCGATCGTGCCACCCTGGAGACCACCTTCAAGCAGATGCTCACCGAACCCGATGTGCCGGAGGTCCATTTGCGGCCAGACCGCGGGGCAAAGTACAAGGTCGTCGCCATGATCATGGCCACCGCTCAGCGCCTCGGCGTCACCAAGATCGGTATCGTCGGCGGCGAACAGTTCATGTAGGAATCGCTTCTACGATAGGCAACTCTCAACGGCCCGTCGGCGTTACAGCGCCGCCGGGCCGTTGTTTCTTGAGACACAATAGTTGAACGTATCGGCACGCCAGGTGCCAGGCGATGAATGGCGGCGCTGCAACCTTTGTCCCGCCATCGCGTTCAATCTCCTGGATGCTGGCTATTTCAACGTTTTACAGGACGCACGCAATGAAAATCTCCCGTCTCCTTCATACTCTTCTACTTTGCGCGGCTTTGGGATTCGGTATGCCGGGCCAGGCCGCCGACTCCTTGCGCAGTGAAATGCAAAAACCTCTGCTTGCGGCCCAGGAGCTGATCAAGGCGCAAAAATACGAGGAAGCGCTGTCCAAGCTCAAGGAGGCCGAAGCCATTCCCGAACCGAACGACTACGAGAGCTTCCTCCTGGCTCAGTTGCGCGGTGTCGCCGCCGGCGGCGCGGGAGATTACGCGATCGCTGCGAAATCCTTCGAGGCCGTACTCAAATCCGGACGCATCGCGCCGGCCGAACGGCCCAAGTTCATCCAGCAGACGGCGATTTTCTATTACAAGGCGAAGGACTACCCCGCCTCTGCCAAGTGGTTCGATGCCTATTACAAGGAAGGCGGCACCGACCAGGAACTGCACACGATCCACGGCCAGGCGCTGTTCCTGGCCGGCGATTACGCCGCCTGCATCGCCACGATGCAGTCCGTGATCGCCGCCAGCGAGGCGGCCGGCCAGCCGCCCGTGGAGAACCAGCTCAACGTCCTGGCCAACGCCTACCTGAAGCAGAAGGATTTCGTCGGCTATGCCTCGACCCTGGAGAAGCTGGTCGTCCATTACCCGACCAAGGAGCGCTGGGCCGACCTGATCAACCAAATCTCCAGCAAGCCCACTTTCTCCAGCAATCTGAGCCTGGATGCCGGTCGGTTGCGTCTGGTCACCGGCAACGTGCGCGGCCCTGGCGATTACATCAACCTGGCCCAGGCCGCCCTGGACTACTTCCCGGCCGAGGCCCGCAAGATCGTCGAGGAAGGCTTCACCCAGAATGTGCTCGGTACCGGTCCCGACGCCAAGAACCATCTGGCGTTGCGCGACAAGACCAACAAGGCCACGGTCGCCGACCAGAAGGCGCTGGCTTCCGACGAGAAGAAAGCCGCGAAAACCAAGGATGGCAACATCCTGGTCACCATCGGTTTCAACTATGTCACCCATGGCGCCACCGACAAGGGCATCGCGCTGATGGAACAGGGTATCCAATTGGGTGGCGTCAAAGCCCCCGACCATGCCAAGCTCCATCTCGGCATCGCCTATCTCCAGGCCGGCCAGAAGGACAAGGCCATCGCCGCCTTCGAGTCCGTCAAGGGCAACGACGGCAGCGCCGACTTGGCTCGCCTGTGGACTTACCACATCCGGCAGACCCAGAAATAAGCAGCATCATCCCATCGCTGCCCCTTCAAGGAGGGGCAGCGATGCTTCAACCTCACAACCGAACATGAACAGCAAATTCGACTACACCGGCAAGGTGGTGCTCGTCACCGGCGGCACCAAGGGCATCGGCCGCACCTTCGCCGAAAGCTTCCTCGAGGCCGGCGCCACCGTGGTGGTGTGCGGCCGCAACGCACCGGAGACCCTTCCCACCCACGGCGGCAATGTCGCCGAATTCCTGCCGCTCGATGTCCGCGACGCCGATGCGGTGAATGATTTCTTCGCTCAGATCATGGCCCGCCACGGCCGGCTCGACGTGGTCGTCAACAACGCCGGCGGCGCGCCCCCCACCGATGCCGCCACCGCTTCACCGCGTTTCCACGAGAGCATCATCCGTCTCAACCTGATCGCCCCGTTGCACATTGCGCAGAAGGCCAATGCAATCATGCAGGCGCAGGACAGCGGCGGCGTCATCGTCTTCATCGGCAGCATCGCCGCCCACCGTCCATCTCCCGGCGTGGCGGCCTACAGCGCGGCCAAGGCGGGCGTTGTCCATCTGGTCCGAACCCTGGCCTTCGAATGGGCGCCCAAGGTGCGCCCGGTATCGATCAGCCCCGGCCTGGTTCGCACCGAGGAGACGGATCGGCTCTACAGTGGCGACGAAGCCGGTGTCGCGGCGGTGAACGCGACGATTCCGATGGGACGCATGGCCAATCCCGAGGACATTGCCAACGCCTGCCTGTTCGTCGCATCCCCCATGGCGCAGTACATCAGCGGCGTCGATCTGCTGATCCATGGCGGCGGCGAAAAGCCGGCCTATCTCGAAGCCTGGGGAGCGGAAAAAGCCTGACCCCCATTGAGGAACAAGGCAATCACGGATTTGACCGGCGGACGGAGGACCTATAGAATCCGCCGCCTTCGGGGTGTAGCGCAGTCCGGTAGCGCGCTTGCTTTGGGAGCAAGATGTCGGGGGTTCGAATCCCTCCACCCCGACCACGATGCCGCGCTTTTCCACATCGACTTCAGGCCGCCCGTAGCTCAACCGGATAGAGCACCGGCCTTCTAAGCCGGGGGTTAGGGGTTCGAGTCCCTTCGGGCGGGCCAACATGCCTCGCGGGCCGCCATCATTGTCGGTCCCGCCCGAGCAATGTCGCCCGGCGGGACAAATACTACCGCTCAGCAATAACGCTGCAAGGCGCTTTCCAGTTTCGAGCGCACCGCCTCGCGCAGCTCCTCGGGCCCTTCCACAGCGACATCGGCACCGTAGCGGAGAATGTCGGCGGCGAGTTCCCGCATGTCACTGTACGGAAGGTCCAGCAGGTAGCTGCCGTCGTCCAGAAACCGGCCTTTCTGTCGCGGATGCCACCGCTCCGCCGCGACCCAGCGGGCCCGCTCGGGAGTGAAGCGCAGACGAGCCCAGGCCACCCGCCGGCCGGAGAAAATTCCATAGCCGGCGCCCAGCACGGCGTCCAGCGTCTTTTCACTGATGGCCTTGGCCGGCACATCCACCAGTTCCACGCGCTGGATGGCGTCCACGGCAAAACTGCGCAATTCGTTGCGCAAATGGCACCAGGCGTCCAGGTACCAGTTCTCCCGATAATGGACCAGGCGCTGGGGCGAGACTTCCCGCTCCGTCGTCTGTCCGCGGCCCCGCGTGTAGTAGCTCATCAGCAGGCGCTTGCGGCGCAACAGGGCGGAACCCACCACCGCGAAATGCTCCAGGCCGGGAGGACGGGACGCCATACCGATGACCTTGATGCGCTTCTGGATTTCATCGCTGGCCCCTTCCTCGGTGTCCAGCAACGCCCGCAAGCGGGTTTTCAGAGGTTCGATATGGGGCGCCAGCAGGCCGCCGCTGTCGATGCCGGAGAGGAGGTGCTGCATGGTCAACAGCGCGTGGATCTCCGAGGCGTTGAACCACAGGCCCGGCAGCTCGTACTGGGCATTGCCCGAGGCGGGCGCCGTCTCGAAACGATAGCCGCGCAATTCCCGGTCCCAGACGATGGGCGCGTGCAGGCGATTGCGCAGATACTCCAGATCGCGCTTGATGGTGGCGCGGGAAACCCCCAGCGTCTCCTCGAGGACCGAAAAGGAGACGACCCGGCGCTCGGTAAGCAGTTGATCGATCTTGTAGAAGCGCTCGGTTCGATCCATGGCGCCGCTCAGTCAGGAGAGACCGGCCACCAGGTCCGAATAGATGTCGTCTACCGACTCCAGGCCCACCGCGATGCGGATCAGTCCTTCGCCGATGCCCGCCGCCGCTCGGGCCTCCGGCGAAATGCGGCCATGGGTGGTCGAGGCCGGATGGGTGATCGTGGTCTTCACGTCGCCCAGGTTGGCGGTCACCGACAGCATCCGGCAGCCGTCCACCACGCGCCAGGCCTCGGCCCGCGCACCCTTCACTTCGAACGACACGATCGCGCCGCCGGCCTTCTGCTGGCGCATCGCCAACTCATGCTGGGGATGCGACGCGAGCCCCGGGTAGAACACCCGTGCCACACCGGGATGGGCCTCCAGGCGGCGCGCAAGTTCCAGCGCGCTGGCCGACTGGGCCTTCATCCGCAGGTTCAGCGTTTCCAGACCCTTGAGGATGACCCAGGCGTTGAAGGGTGAAAGCGAGGGGCCGGCGGTGCGCAGGAACTTGAACACCTCCTCCATTTCGGCCTTGCGGCCGCAGACCGCGCCGCCGATCACCCGCCCCTGGCCGTCCAGGTACTTGGTGGCGGAATGGATCACGATATCGGCGCCCAAATCCAGCGGACGTTGCAATGCCGGCGTGCAGAAGCAGTTGTCGACCGCCAGCAGCACCCCCTTGTCGTGCGCCACCGCGGCCAGGGCAGCGATATCGACCACCTCGGTCAGGGGATTGGAGGGGGTCTCGGCAAAGATCAGGCGGGTATTCGGACGAATCGCGGCCCGGTAGGCCTCGATGTCGGTGGCCGGCACATAGCGGGTCTCGACGCCGAAACGGGCGAGGATGTTGTCGAACAGCTGACGGGTCGCGCCGAATATGCCCTGGGAGGAAACGATATGGTCGCCGGCCTTGAGCAGCCCCATCGTGGTGGCCATGATCGCGGCCATGCCGCTGGCGGTGGCGATGCAGGCCTCGGCCCCCTCCAGAGCGGCCAGGCGGTCCTGGAACATCGTCACGGTGGGGTTGGAAAAGCGGCCATAGACATAGCCCTCCTCCGCGCCGGAAAAGCGCGCCGCGGCCTGTGCCGCGCTGTCGAAGACGAAGCTGGAGGTCAGATACAGCGCCTCGGTGTGTTCGTTGAACTGGCTGCGCTCCTGGCCCGCCCGGATCGCCAGGGTCTCGAGATCGTATGCGTCTTTCACGGTGGTATCAGTCCGATTGCACGAGATTCAGGTCGAGTTGATTGCCTTCGCCGTCATCGTCGCTCTTGCCGATTTTTTCCCGGGCCGCCTCGATACCCTCCAGATAGGCATCGGAGATGTCGCCCGTCACGTACTGGCCATCGAAGCAGGAGGTCTCGAAATGGGCCAGGGCCGGATTGAGCTCCCGCACCGCGGCCTTCAGTGCATCGATGTCCTGGTAGATCAGGCCGTCGGCGCCGATTTCGCGGCAGATTTCCTCGTCGCTGCGGAAGGAGGCGATCAACTCGCTCCGGGTCGGCATGTCGATGCCATAGACGTTGGCGTAGCGCACCGGCGGCGAGGCCGAGGCGAAATACACCCGCCTGGCGCCGGCATCGCGGGCCATCTGGATGATCTCCTTGCTGGTGGTGCCGCGCACGATGGAATCGTCCACCAGCATCACGCTCTTGCCGCGGAACTCCTGGGCGATGGCGTTGAGCTTCTGCCGCACGGATTTCTTGCGGCCAGCCTGGCCGGGCATGATGAAGGTGCGGCCGATATAGCGGTTCTTGACGAAGCCCTCGCGATAGGGGAGATCCAGGCGGCGGGCCAGTTCCATGGCTGCCGGACGGGAAGAATCGGGGATCGGGATCACCGCGTCGATTTCCAGATGGGGCATGGTGTGGCGGATCTTGTCGGCCAGGAACTCCCCCATCTTGACCCGGGTTTCGTAGACCGAAACGCCGTCCATCAGCGAATCAGGGCGCGCCAGATAGACGTACTCGAACATGCACGGCGCATGGACGGTCTTTTCCGCGCACTGCCGGCTGACGAAATGGCCCTGGGTGTCGATCAGGATCGCCTCTCCCGGCTCCACGTCGCGCAGCACCCTGAAACCCAGCGTGTCGATCGCCACGCTCTCCGAAGCCACCAGATACTCGGGGCCATGCGCGGTATCGTTGCGACCGATGATCAGGGGACGAATACCGTAGGGATCGCGGAAGGCCAGCAGCCCGTAGCCGGCGATCATGGCGACGACCGCATAGGCGCCCTTGATGCGCCGCTGGACCCCTTTCACGGCCTGGAAAATGGTTTCCGGATCGACTTGGTAGCGGTTCTGCGACGCCACCTGCAACTCGTGCGCCAGCACATTGAGCAGCACCTCCGAATCGGAGTTGGTGTTCATGTGGCGCAGGTCCTGGAGGAACATGTCCTGCTTCAGCTGCTCGGCATTGGTCAGGTTGCCGTTATGGGCCAGCATCAGCCCAAAGGGTGAATTGACGTAGAAGGGCTGTGATTCCGCGGCGCTGTAGGCGGAACCGGCGGTCGGGTAGCGGCAGTGGCCGATGCCCCAGTTGCCGATCAGATTGCGCATGTTGCGGGTGCGGAACACGTCGCGCACCAGGCCCGGTCCCTTGTGCATGTGGAAACGCCCGCCTTCGGCGGTGGCGATGCCCGCCGCGTCCTGGCCGCGATGCTGCAAGACCTGCAGGCCATCGTACAGCAACTGATTGACCGGCATGGTTGCCACCACCCCAATAATGCCGCACATACCGTCCTCTACTCTCAGTAATGAATTCGTTTTGCCAACTCAAGCGGCAGCCAGGGCCTGGATGCCAGCACGGCGACCTCCAGCGGCGGCGCCAAGACGGCCTGCCGCCACCATGGTTGCCGGGGCATGGCGGTCAGCCCTCCCAGCAGGACACCGACCAGCACCACCAACACGCCCCGGGCGACGCCGAATGCCGCGCCCAGGATTCGATCCGCGAAACCCAGGCCCACGGCATGCAACAGCTCACGCAAGGCCAAGCGCAGCATCGCCAGCACCAGCAGCACCGACACGAACACGACGGCAAACCCCGCGACATAGCGCAGACTCGGATCGGCAACGTAGCTGGTCAGAACGTCCGCAACCGCGCCGGCTCCGGCCCGTGCCGCAAAAAAAGCCACGACCCATGCAACCAGCGACAGCAATTCGCTGACGACGCCGCGCCACAGTCCCAACAATACCGAGGCCGCGACGACGACCAGAACGACATAATCAAAAGCGGTCACTATTTCTGCGCGATCGGACCATCGACACCGACAATGCGAATCTTGCGCAGCGATTTCTCGGCGGCCTCGCGGGAATTGAACGGCCCCGCGCGGACCCGGGTGCGCACCCCCTGGGGCGATTCGAACTTCTCCGTATAGGCCGGAACGCCCACTTCCTTCAGCTTGGAGAGCAGCAGCTTGACGTTGCCCGCCGACTGATAAGCGCCCAGTTGCACCACCCACTGACCGCTCGACTTGCCTTCCAGGGCGGCAGTCGCCTTCGCCTCCTCGACCTTCCTGTCGACGGCTTTCTCGGTGGGTTTGTCTAAAGACTTGCCCGCTTTGACTGGCGCGGATTCAGTGATTTTTTCCACGGGTTTAAGGGGCGGCGACGCAGCCGGCATGTCCTTGACGTTCGCTGCGGTCCCATCGGCGCGAGGCGCCGCGACCGGGGGCTCATCGCTTGCCGTCTCTGCGTTGCCGGCAGATATGTGCGGCGACGCAGCCGGGGCCGCGGGCGCCGGCCGGGCGGCCAGCGCGGCGCGGCCGCTCTGAGAGGGAATCAGGATTTCAGGAGTGTCCTGCGTCCCTGCTCCGGAGCGGACTCCGGGGCTCTGCTCCATGGTCAGGGACAGCACCACCACTCCGAACAGGGCGAGCGCGGCGGCCCCCACCAGGCGGCGGCGGGCACGCTTCTTCAAGTCGATGTCGGCGTCGGCAGATGCGTCGTTATTGGCCATGACTCAGAGAACATCGCGTTTGAGGGTACGCAGCACGTCCGCTACGGTAAGGAACGATCCGAAGGCGACGATTCTATCATTTTCACCTGCCTGCTCGAGCGCATGAGACATGGCGGCGCCGGGCGTCGGGAAGGCCGGCAGCGGCCCGGCCACGCCGGCTGCCGTCAAGGCCTGGATCAACTCCTCGGCGCTGGCGGCGCGCGGCCCCTCCAGGGAGCAGGGCAGCCAGCGCGTGATGCGATTCCGCAACGGCTCGATGACCGCCGCGATGTCCTTGTCGTGCAGCATGCCGAAAACGCCCCAGGTTTCCGGGTGGAAAGCCATGTCGCCCAGATTTCCCGCCAGCACCCGGGCCGCCTGCGGATTGTGCGCCACGTCGAGGACGATGGTGGGCCGGCCCGGCAACACCTGGAAGCGCCCGGTCAATTCCACCTCGGCCAGGCCGCGCCGGATGTCCTGCATCGCCACCGGCAGTGCTTCGCGCAAGGCATCCAGGCAGGCCAGCGCCACGCTGGCGTTACCCAGCTGATTGGCGCCGCGCAGGGCTGGGTGGGCCAGGCCGCTGCGCTTGCCGGCGCGGCCCCAGTATTGCCATTGCTGTTCCTGGCGCCGATAGCCGAAATCCCGGCCGATCAGTTGTAGATCCGCCCCCAGTGCGGCGCCATGCTCCAGCAGCGACCGCGGCGGCTCGGGGTCGCCACAGACCGCCGCCCGGCCCGGCCGAAAAATGCCGGCCTTCTCGAAACCGATGGCTTCCCGGGTGTCGCCCAGATACACCATGTGATCGAGATCGACGGTGGTGACGATCGCGCAGTCCGGTTCGTAGATATTGACCGCGTCGAGGCGTCCGCCCAGGCCCACTTCCAGGATCACCGCATCCAGCCGGGCGGCGGCGAACACTTCCCAGGCCGCCAGGGTGCCGAATTCGAAATAGGTCAGCGGCGTGTCGCCCCGCGCCGCGTCCACCCGCGCGAAAGCCTCGCACAGCGGTGCGTCGGCCACGGGCCGGGCATCGATGCGCACCCGCTCGTTGTAGCGCAGGAAGTGGGGGGACGTGTAAAGGCCGACCCGATAGCCGGCGCACAACAGGATGCGTTCCAGCATGGCGCAGGTGGAGCCCTTGCCGTTGGTTCCCCCGACCAGGATCACCGGACAGGACTGGGACTGCCCCAGGGCCGCCTTCACCGACCGCACGCGGTCGAGACCGAGGGCGATGGTCTGACCGTGCTGGCGCTCGATATGTGCCAGCCAGTCGTCCAGCGTCCGATGCATCAGGCGGCGGCGGGCTGGCGCTGGAGCAGGCTGATCAGCGAAACCAGGCGGTCGCGCAATTCGCGGCGATCGACGATCATGTCGAGGGCGCCTTTTTCCAGCAGGAACTCGGCGCGCTGGAATCCCTCGGGCAGGATCTGCCGCACCGTCTGTTCGATCACCCGCGGACCGGCGAAGCCGATCAGGGCGCCCGGCTCGGCGATCACCACGTCCCCCATGAAGGCGAAGGAGGCGGAGACGCCGCCCATGGTGGGATCGGTCAGCACGGTGATGAAAGGCAACTGGTGATGGGCCAGCTGGGTCACGGCCGCCGTGGTCTTGGCCATCTGCATCAGGGAGAACAGCCCCTCCTGCATCCGCGCGCCGCCCGAGGCGGTGATGCAGACGAAGGCCGCCTGCTGCTCGATCGCGGCCTTGACGCCGCGCACGAAACGCTCGCCCAGCACCGACCCCATGGAACCGCCGAGGAACTCGAACTCGAAGCAGGCCACCACCACCGGCAGGCTCTTGATCGCGCCCTGCATCACGACCATGGAGTCGGTCTCGCCGGTGTCATCCACCGCCGCCGCCAGCCGGTCGGGATAGCGCTTGCTGTCCTTGAATTTGAGGGAATCCACCGGCAGCACCTCGCTGCCGATCTCGAAGCGGCCCTCCGGGTCCAGCAACTGATCCAGCCGGGCACGAGCCCGCACCCGGTGATGGAAGCCGCACTTGGGGCAGACGCTCTGGTTGCTTTCGAGATCGGTGCTGTAGAGCACCGCCTCGCACGCCGGACACTTGCACCACAGACCCTCTGGGATGGCCTTGCGCGAGCTTTCCGAATTGCGCTTGATTTTCGGCGGCAGCAGCTTCTGAAGCCAGCTCATGAGGTTGCTTCCTTCTTGTCCATGGCATCCCGGATGCCTTGTAGAAATGCCTCGACACGGGCCGGTGCCTGGTCGCGGGGCGCTTGTTCGATTTCCTCGATGATGCGGCTGCCGATCACCACGGCGTCGGCCACGGTGGCGATGCGCGCCGCGCTGGCGCCGTCGCGGATGCCGAAGCCCACGCCGACGGGCATACCCACGTGCCGGCGGATTTCGGGGATCCGCGCCGCCACGGCGTCCAGGTCGAGATGACCGGCGCCGGTGACGCCCTTGATGGAGACGTAATAGATGTAGCCGCTTCCCGCCACGGCCACCTCGGCGCAGCGCGCGTCGGAGGAAGTGGGCGCCAGGAGGAAGATCGGATCCAGCCCGGCGGCCTTCAGGCGCTGCGTGAATTCGCCGCATTCCTCCGGCGGATAGTCCACCACCAGCACGCCGTCGACTCCCGCCTCCCGCGCGTCCTCGACGAAGGCATCGGCGCCGTAGGCCTCGATCGGATTGGCATAGCCCATCAACACCACCGGCGTGCGCTCGTCGCCCTTGCGGAACTCCCGCACCATGCCCAGCACGACACGCAGCGACACCCCGTAGGAGAGCGCCACTTCGGAGGCGCGCTGAACGGTGGGACCGTCCGCCATGGGATCGGAGAACGGCACGCCCAGTTCGATGATGTCGGCGCCCCCCGCGACCAGTGCCTGCATCAGCGGCAGGGTCCGGCCGGGCTCGGGGAATCCGGCGGTGATGAAGGGGATCAGAGCCTTGCGGCCCGCGCCGTCGAGGCGTTCAAAAGTGGCTTGGATTCGGGACATTCAGGCCTCCCGCCGGGCCATCCCAAGGGGAGCCTGAGCCCCCTCGGAGGACAGCGAACGAAGTGAGCGTGGGGATTTCATTTCAAAATTGGATGCCGGACTTCTCGGCGACGGTATGCATGTCCTTGTCGCCACGGCCGGAAAGATTGACCAGCAATACCTTGTCGCGGGGCAGGGTCGGCGCCAGCCTGGCGGCATGGGCGATGGCATGGGAGGACTCCAGGGCCGGGATGATGCCCTCGATCCGGCACAGGTCATGGAAGGCCTGGAGCGCCTCGTCGTCGGTGATGGTTGCGTATTCGGCGCGGCCGCTGTCCTTCAGCCAGGCGTGCTCGGGGCCGACGCCCGGATAGTCGAGACCGGCCGAGACCGAGTGCGTCTCGATGATCTGGCCGTTCTTGTCCTGCAACAGGTAGGTGCGGTTGCCATGCAGCACGCCGGGCCGGCCGGCGGTCAGGGAGGCCGAATGCTTGCCGCTTGCCAGGCCGAGGCCGGCTGCCTCGACGCCGATCAGGCGCACGTCCGCCAGCGGAATGTAGGGATGGAAGATGCCCATCGCGTTGGAGCCGCCGCCGACGCAGGCGATCACCGCATCGGGCTGGCGCCCGGCCAGTTCCGGCATCTGCTGCCTGCATTCGTCGCCGATCACCGCCTGGAAGTCGCGCACCATCATCGGATAGGGATGGGGGCCGGCGACGGTGCCGATGATGTAGAAGGTGTTGGCGACGTTGGTCACCCAGTCGCGCATCGCCTCGTTCAAGGCGTCCTTGAGCGTCTTGGAGCCGGACTCCACCGGCACCACCGTGGCGCCCAGGAGCTTCATGCGATAGACGTTGGCGGCCTGGCGCTTGACGTCCTCGCTGCCCATGTACACCACGCATTCCATGCCGTAGCGGGCCGCCACCGTGGCGGTGGCCACGCCGTGCTGGCCGGCGCCGGTCTCGGCGATCACCCGCGGCTTGCCCATGCGCCGTGCCAGCAGCGCCTGGCCGATGCAGTTGTTCACCTTGTGGGCGCCGGTATGGTTGAGGTCCTCGCGCTTCAGGTAGATCTGGGCGCCCCCCAGCAGCTCGGACCAGCGTTTGGCGTGGTAGATCGGGCTGGGGCGGCCGACGTAGTGCTTGAGTTCGTATTCGAACTCGGCGCGGAAGGTCGGATCGGCCTGGGCGGCGGCATAGGCGTCGCGCAACTCGGCCAGGGCGGGAATCAGCGTCTCGGCGACGAAGACGCCGCCGTAAGGACCGAAATGGCCGCGCGCGTCGGGAAATTGGTACGAGTTTTCAGGCATCTGCATCTTTCACGGCCGCGACGAAGGCGGCGATCCTGGCGGCATCCTTGATGCCCTTGGCCGACTCGACGCCGCTGCTCACATCCACCGCCCAGGGTCTCGAACCGCGGACCGCGGCGGCGACGTTCTCCGGCTGCAGCCCCCCGGAAAGAATCAGGGGCAAGGGCAGTTCCCGGGGAATCAGCGTCCAGTCGAAGGTTTTGCCCCCCCCTCCATAGCCTTCGACATAGGCATCGAGCAGCAAGGCTCGGGCGGAGGGAAACGACCGGGCGAATTCTACCAGATCGAGTTCCGGCCTCACCCGCGCCACCTTGACGAAGGGGCGGCCGAACTGGCGGCAGTAGTCGTCGTCCTCGTCGCCATGGAATTGCAGCAGATCCAGGTCGACTTCTTCCAGGATCGAGCGGACCCGGGCGGGATCCTCATTCACGAACAGGCCGACCCGGGTGACGAACGGCGGCACCCGGCGGGCCAGCGCCTGCGCCGCTGCCGGGGCCACGGCGCGCGGGCTGGGCGGATAGAACACCAGTCCGACGGCGTCGGCACCCGCCGCCACGGCGGCATCCATATCGACGGGCCGCGTCAGGCCGCAAATTTTGATCCGGGTTCTCGACACGCTCAGGCCAGGAATGATGGCGGGGACGCGATGATACGCCCCCCGTTGGGCAGATTCCAATCGGGCGCGTAGTCCACGCCGGTGAAGTAGAGCCCGTCCGGCATGAAGGTCGGGGCTGCGCGGGTTCGGTCGCGACACGCCAGCAGTTCGCCGATCCAGTCTGGAGGTTCCTTGGCGTAGCCCACCCAGAGCAGGGAACCGACGATATTGCGCACCATGTGATGCAGGAAGCCGCTGGCGCGCAACTCGAACAACAGGTATTCACCCTGGCGGTGCACCCGGGCCTGATGCAGGACCTTGACCGGGGAACGGGCCTGGCACTCCGAGGCCCGGAAGGAACTGAAATCGTGCTCGCCCAGCAGCAGGCCGGCAGCCTCCGCCATGGCCTCGGCATTCAGTGGCCGGTGATACCAGCCGACGCGCCCGTGCTGCAATGCCGGGCGCACCGGATGATTGTGCAGCACATAGGCGTAGCTTCTGGCCTGGGCGGAAAAACGGGCATGGAAGTCCTCGGCGACCGGCTGCGCCCAGCGCACGGCGATCGCCGGCGGCAGATGGGTATTGACGCCGCGCACCCAGGCCTGCAGCGGGCGCTCGGCCCGGGTATCGAAATGCGCAATCTGGGCCAGCGCGTGCACCCCGGTGTCGGTCCGTCCCGCGGCATGCACACCGACCGGCTCGCCGGCGATGGTGCTCAAGGCCCGCTGCAGATGGTCCTGCACGGTCCGTCCGTGCGGCTGGGACTGCCAGCCATGGAACGCCATACCGTCATATTCGACACAGAGCGCGAATCTCATCTCCACCCCTGGTAGAGCAGGCAGGCCAGCAGCCCGCCCAGAAACAATCCATCGGTCCAGCGCCAAGGACCTGTCGCCAGATGCACCGAGCCGCGGCCGCGCGAATCGTCATCCGGCCGCAATAACGCCCGCCAGCCTGGATGGCGCTTTTCCGCCACATACTCCAGTGTCAGCATCAAGCGTACCGCCATGGCGCGGCGCTGTATGCCGAGCCATCCCAAGGGGGCCAGGAGGGTATACAGCCCGGCCACGATCCGGCCATGGGACAGTCTCGACAACAGCAGCGCCAGCAAGGCGATGATGGCCAGCAGGCGCGCGACATGCTCGACGGCCATTGCGGCGCCTTCCTGCGTGATGCCCAGGCGCCCGCCGATTCCCGGCAGAAAGACGCCGGGCGTCATCCAGAGAAACAGCACGGCCACCGAGACCAGCAGCCAGCGTATGCGCCGCAGCATGACGCGCAGCATGGCGGCATCCGCCCACAGCGCCACGATCGACGCCAGAACGGCCATCAGCGCGATGCCGGCGGGATCGAGTCGCTGCAGCGCGAAAATCCCGGCTCCCCAGGCGAGCAGCAGGCTGGACGGATGAAACATGGGAATGCCGCAAAGGCGGGGCGAAAGCGCAGAAAGCGCCCCGCCTGCCGGATCAGCCAAGCCGGGCGAGCTTGTCGCGGGCAAGCGCCTGTTGCGACGGGCTGCCTTCGTGGATCACTTCCTGGAACAGCTCCCGCGCGCCATCCGTGTCGCCCATCTCCTCGTAGGCCTGGGCCAATTCCAGCTTGGTGGCCGCTTCGGGATTGTCCGGCGTCGTCTCGCCGCCAGCGAGATCGGGCAACGGAGGAGCCGGCTCCTCCGCAAGAGATGCCGCGGGTCCGTCAAGGCCGAGATCAAGGTCGATGTCGGACAAATCCGGCAGCGGCGCCGCCGGCTCGGTCTCGCGCGCCAGGGCGGGAGCGGAGGCCGAAGTACTTTCCGGCTCGAAATTGTCCAACTCCAGGTCGAAGTCGAAATCCAGCGCTGGCGGTTCGGCCTCACCTGCGGCCTGAGCGGCCGGGGGCGATTCCGCAGCGGGGAAAACCAGGGGCTCCGCCGCTTCCGTGCCGGGATCCAAGTCGAAGTCGATGGATTGCGCCTCGGCCGCCGCCTCGCCGACCGGGACCTCCGGACTCACCGCAGGTTCGGGCGTGGGTTCGGGTGCGGGCTCAGGCGCCGCCGCTTCCGCCGGCGACCCCAGATCGAAATCGAAGTCGAGCGCGTTCGACTCCACCACGGCGGCGGCGGGCGCCTCGGGCTCGGGAGCCCGCGGAACGGCGCTATCCGGTCCGCCCAGATCGAAATCGAGGCTTTCCACCTCGTCGCCCACATGCCCCGCCACCGCATCCAACGGTGCGGGAGACGGAATTGCCGCCTCTTCCGCGGCCCCCAGGCCAAGATCGAAATCGAGACTGGCAATCTCGTCCGCGGATGAAGGAATGGCCACATCGACCGCATCGGTCTCGGCGGCCTCGGCGGTATCAGCCGCTTCCTCCGCCGGCGACACCCGAACCTCATCCAACGCTACGGCGGGTTCGGCCTGCGGCGCGCCCAGGTCAAGATCGAAATCAAGTGCCTGCGGCAACTCCTCCTGCTGCGCGGACTCCTGCGCCGGCATGGTCTGCGCTGCCTCGGGCGCCGCACTTTCCTCGGATTCCGGAACCGATGCCGGCTCGCCATACAACGGATTCGATGGGTCGATGGTGCGGCCGAGAGCGACGGCCTTGGCCCACTCGTCCCCCACGCCGCCGGTCTGGGCATGCAGGTCGGAAGCCACGGTATTGAACTGGGCAACGGCCATGCGGCTGGCGTAGACGTCCAGCAGCTTGAGATGGACCGCGAGCCGGGAAGGATCCTGCTTCAAGGCATCCAGCAGGATTTCCTCGGCCTGGGTATCCCGACCATAGGCCAGATACACGTCGGCTTCCTGCACCGGATCGATGGCGTCGTGGGCATCGGCGCCAGCGGCGGCCTCCAGGCCAAAGTCGGTGACTGCGCCGGCGGCGCCGGTATCGATGCTGGCTCCACCACTGGCGCTGAATACCGAACTGGCATAGACGGAACTGCCGGCCACGGATGACGGCGCGGCCGCCTGCGCACGCTTGCGCTGCCAGCCACGGAATCCGAAATAACCGGCCAGCAGGGCGATCAGGCCGCCGCCGCCCAAAACCAGCGGCTGATTCTCCTCGATGAAGCTGGGTTCATGAATCGCGGGCGGCGCTGGTTTCTTGGCCGGCGGCTGGGATTTGGCCGTCTGGGGTCCGCTGCTGCCTGGAGCGGGCGCCGGTTTTTCGACCGCGGGCGCCTTCGTCTGCGCAGCGGTGGGCTGGGCCGGCTCGGGCGCTTTGACCGGCGCAGCCTTCCTGGGCTCGGCCGGCGTGTGCTTCCCGGCCTGGGCCTGCTGCTGCGCGCCGGCGGCGGCCTGGCTTTTCATTTCGGCCAGCTTTTTCAGGTCGGCCAGATTCTTTTCCAACTCCGCAACGCGGCTCTGCGCATCCTTCAGTGCTTTATCGCGAACGGCGGCGCCTTCCTCGCTTCCAGCCTTGGCGGTTCCGCCGGCCTTGGCGGACTCGGTGCGCGACACCTGCAGCCTGTCCTTGCCGGCGGGCGTCGGCGCCCTGTCCTCGACCTTGGGGGTGATCTTTCCGGCCACGGCCTGCCGCGGAGCCTCTTCCCTGGCCGCTGGACCAGCGGCGGCCGCGGCCGCCAATTTCTTGCGATACGCATCGAAATCCACCGACTGGGCGACCACGATGCCGCGGGCCTCGGTTGCCGAGGTCGCCGCGATGTCGTCGGCGCTGGGCAGGGTGAGGATTTTGCCGGCCTTCAGGCGGTTCATGTTGCCGCCATCGAAAGCATCCGGATTGCCACGGAACAGCGCCACCAGCATCTGGTCCAGGCTCACACCCTCCGGCTTGCTCTCGATGGCGATCCGCCCCAGTGTATCGCCGCGTTTCACCAGCCGCTCCTCGCCGGCCGCGGCCGGCGCCGGCTGAGTCCGGGACTCCTCCCGGACTTTGCGGCTTGGCGCGACGGCACTGGGCACGGGCCGCTCCATGGCCGGCGCCGAACTTCTGGCGGGTTCCTCGCGCCGCGCTTCCGGCACCGCCACGGGCGCCGCCGCGGCTTCCTGGGGGCCGGACTTCAATTCCGGCGGATCCAGCAGGAAAGTGTATTCGCGCACCAAGCGCCCCGCCGACCAGTTCAGCTCGACGAGAAAGTCGAGGAATGGATCGCCGATCGGACGGTCACTGCTGATGCGAAAATAAGGCTGGCCGCCGGCGCGCTTTTCGAGGGTGAAATACAAGCCGCTCAAAACGGAGTTGTACTCGATGCTTGCCTGCCGAAAAGCCTCCGGGGGCGCCACACGGGCATGAAGCGAACTCAATTCGTCCGCCTCCGCGCTCACCTCGAGTTCGGCACGCAGCGGCTGCCCCAGGGAAGAAAGCACCGTCAATTTTCCCAGCCCCGCCGCCTGAGCGGCCAAAGGCATGGCCATGACGGCCGCGGCGAGAATCGACTGTTTCAGGCTCGTTTGTTTTTTTGGCACGGCGCCCCCCCATGGGGATACTTTTGGCGGCATTCAAAATAACATCATGATGTTAGCGATGCAAGCTCATCTGACTCCTTAGCATGCCGTATGAGGGGCGGTGGCGTCAGTCCAACAAAATACGCAGCATCCGGCGCAAGGGTTCAGCGGCGCCCCACAGCAACTGGTCGCCCACCGTGAAGGCGGACAGATACTCCGGACCCATGGACAGTTTGCGCAGCCGGCCGACCGGCACGGAGAGCGTGCCGGTGATGGCGGTGGGCGTCAGCTCCTTCATGGTGACCTCGCGCTGATTGGGCACCACCTTGGCCCAGGCGCTGTGGTTCGCCAGCATGCCCTCGATCTCGTCCAGCGGCACATCCTTTTTCAGCTTGATGGTCAGTGCCTGTGAATGACAACGCATGGCGCCGATGCGCACGCACAGGCCATCGACCGGGATCGGATTGCTCCCCAGTCCGAGGATCTTGTTGGTTTCCGCGCTGCCCTTCCATTCCTCGCGGCTCTGGCCGTTGCCAAGATCCTTGTCGACCCAGGGGATCAGCGAGCCCGCCAGGGGCACGCCGAAATTGGCGGTCGGGAATTTCTCGTCGCGCAGGATGCCGGCCACTTCCCGGTCGATCTCGAGAATCGCGGAAGCCGGGTCGTTCAGCAGGGACTGCGCCACCCGATGGGCCTCGCCCATCTGTTGCAGCAGTTCGCGCATGTTCTGGGCGCCCGCGCCGGAAGCCGCCTGGTAGGTCATGGAGGTCATCCAGTCGATCAGACCGGCCTGGAACAGACCGCCCAGGCCCATCAGCATCAGGCTGACGGTGCAGTTGCCGCCGATCCAGTTGCGCCCGCCCTTGCCCAGGGCATCCTTGATCACGTGCTGATTCACCGGATCGAGAATGATCACGGCGTCGTCCTTCATGCGCAGGGTGGATGCGGCATCGATCCAGTGCCCGTTCCAGCCGGTCTGCCGCAGCTTGGGAAACACCTCGGTAGTGTAGTCGCCGCCCTGGCAGGTGATGACGATGTCCATCGCCCGCAAATCGTCGATGCTGTGCGCATCCTTGAGCGGCGCGCCGCCGGCTTCCTCGGGCCCTTTGCCGCCGACGTTGGAGGTGGTGAAGAACACCGGCTCGATCAGGGGAAAGTCACCTTCCTCGCGCATGCGCTGCATGAGGACCGAACCCACCATGCCGCGCCATCCCACCAGACCCACTTTTTTCATGATCAACTCTCTTTTCGAAAAATCAAAGGGCCGCCAGCACGGCGTCGCCCATTTCGCGAGTACCCACGGTACGCATGCCCGCCTCGGCGATGTCGCCGGTACGGAACCCCTGGGCGAGAACCTTCTTCACGGCGGTCTCGATACGATCGGCCGCCTCGCCCTGATTGAACGAATAGCGCAACATCATCGCGGCGGAAAGGATCGTCGCCAGCGGATTGGCGACGCCCTTGCCGGCGATGTCCGGCGCCGAGCCGTGGATCGGCTCGTACAGCCCGAAATTGTTCTCGTTGAGGGAGGCCGACGGCAGCATGCCGATCGAGCCGGTCAGCATCGAGGCTTCATCGGAGAGGATGTCGCCGAACATGTTGCCGGTGACGATCACATCGAACTGCTTGGGATTCTTCAGCAACTGCATGGCGGCATTGTCCACATATTGATGCGACAGCTCCACGTCCGGGTAGTCCTTGGCCATATCGACCACCACTTCGCGCCACAGCTGCATGGTGTCGAGCACATTGGCCTTGTCCACCGAACACAGCCGGCGGTTGCGCTTGCGCGCGGCGTCGAAGGCCACGTGCGCCACGCGACGGATCTCGGATTCCGAATAGCGCATGGTGTCGAAGCCCTCCCGCTCGCCGCTCGGCAGCGTGTGGATGCCGCGCGGCTTGCCGAAATAGATGTCGCCGGTCAGTTCGCGGACGATCATGATGTCCAGTCCCGCGACCACCTCGGGCTTCAGCGTCGAGGCATGGACCAGTTCCGGATAGACCAGGGCCGGCCGGAAATTGGCGAACAGGTTCAGTTCCTTGCGCAGCCCCAGGATCGCCTGCTCCGGGCGCAGTTCCCGCGGCAGGGCGTCCAGCGTGAAGTCGCCGACGGCGCCGAACAGGATGGCATCGGCGCCCTTGACCAGTTTCAGCGTCGACTCGGGGAGTGGGTGGCCGGCGGCTCGATAGCCGGCGCCGCCCACGGGCGCCTCCTCCAGCTCGAACTTCAGGCCGTCGCTGGCCATGGCCGTCAGCACGCGCACCGCTTCGGCGGTGATTTCGGGACCGATGCCGTCACCGGGCAATACAGCAATCTTCATGGTCGTCCTCTCAGGAAAACGATGGGCCGCCCCGAGTTTTCCAGCCCCTTGAGGGGAGATCGCCGCAACGCGGCGATTCGGGGTGGGCGTTCAATGATGTCAGGCGAACAGCCAGGGCTGCTCGATGCGGCGCCGGGCTTCGAATTCACGGATCTGGTCGGCCCGGCGCAAGGTCAGACCGATGTCGTCCCAGCCGTTCAGCAGGCATTCCTTGCGGAACGGATCGATGTCGAAGCCGATGGTCCGGCCATCGGGACGGATCACCCGCTGGGCGGGCAGATCGATCGTCAGCTGGTAGCCGGGCGTGGCCTCCACCTGGGCGAACAGCTCATCCACTTCGGCCGCCGGCAGGCGCACGGGAAGCAGGCCGTTCTTGAAGCAGTTGTTGAAGAAAATATCGGCGAAACTGGGGCCGACCAGGGCGCGAAAACCGTAATCTTCCAGCGCCCAGGGCGCGTGCTCGCGAGAGGAACCGCAGCCGAAGTTTTCGCGCGTCAGCAGCACCGAGGCGCCCTGGTAGCGCGGCTGGTTGAGCACGAATTCCGGATTCAAGGGACGGCCGGCATTGTCCATGCCCGGCTCGCCGTGATCCAGGTAGCGCCACTCGTCGAACGCGTTGGGACCGAAGCCGCTGCGCTTGATGGACTTGAGGAACTGCTTGGGGATGATCGCGTCGGTATCCACGTTGGCCCGGTCCAGGGGGGCGACCAATCCCTGATGCACATTGAACGCACGCATTACTTCACCGCTTTCTGGATGGCCTCGCCACCTTTTTCGATATCCCGGCCGATCCCTTGCACGGTATTGCAACCGACCAACCCCAGCGCCAGGACAAGCAGCACGAAAGACAGACGCTTCATGGCATTTTCCTCACTCAAGCCAAGTCCCGCACCGCGGCGAAATGGCCGGCAATCGCCGCCGCCGCCGCCATCGCCGGGCTCACCAGATGGGTGCGGCCGTTATTGCCCTGCCGCCCTTCGAAGTTGCGATTGGAAGTGGAGGCGCAACGCTCACCGGGCTCCAGCCGGTCCGCGTTCATGGCCAGGCACATGGAGCACCCCGGCTCGCGCCATTCGAAGCCGGCGGCGGTAAATACCTTGTCGAGACCCTCCGCTTCGGCCTGGCGCTTCACCACGCCGGAGCCGGGCACCACCAGCGCCTGCTTCACATTGGCCGCCACATGCCGTCCCCGCGCCACCGCCGCCGCCTCCCGCAGATCCTCGATCCGCGAGTTGGTGCAGGAACCGATGAAAACCTTGTCGATGGCGATCTGGCGGATCGGCGTACGGGGCTCCAGGCCCATGTACTGCAGGGCGCGCGCCACGCCTTCGCGCTTGACCGGATCGGCGAAATCCTCGGGCGCCGGCACCGCGCCGTCGATGTCCGTCACCATTTCGGGTGAGGTTCCCCACGTCACCTGGGGTTTGATCCGGGACGCGTCGAGTTCCACCACGGCATCGAAACGGGCGTCCGGATCGGACACCAGGGTACGCCAATAGGTCACCGCCTTGTCCCAGACATCGCCCTTGGGCGAGAGCGGCTTATCCTTCAGGTAGTCGATGGTGGTCTGGTCCACGGCGACGAAACCCACCCGTGCGCCGGCTTCGATCGCCATGTTGCAGACGGTCATGCGCCCTTCCATCGACAGGCCGCGAATCGCCGAGCCGGCGAACTCGATCGCATAGCCGGTACCGCCGGCGGTGCCGATCTTGCCGATCAGGGCCAGAACGACGTCCTTGGCCGTCACCCCTGCGCCCAGCGCGCCGTCCACCCGCACCAGCATGGTCTTGGATTTCTTTTGCAGCAGGCACTGGGTGGCCAGCACGTGCTCCACCTCGGAGGTGCCGATGCCATGGGCCAGGCAGGCGAAAGCGCCATGGGTGCTGGTATGCGAGTCGCCGCAGACCACCGTCATGCCCGGCAGGGTGGCGCCATTCTCGGGCCCGACCACGTGCACGATGCCCTGCCGGAGATCGCGGAAGGGGAAAAAGACCAGCGCCCCCACTTCGCGGATATTGGCTTCCAGGGTCTCCACCTGCTGGCGGGAAACAGGATCTTCGATCCCCTTCTCCCAATCCTTGGTGGGCGTGTTGTGGTCGGCCGTGGCGACGATCGACGACACTCGCCAGGGCTTGCGGCCGGCCAGCTTGAGCCCCTCGAAGGCCTGGGGACTGGTGACCTCGTGGATCAGGTGCCGATCGATGTAAAGGAGCGCCGTGCCGTCCTCTTCGGTATGGACGACATGGTTCTCCCAAAGCTTGTCGTATAGCGTCTTCGACATAGGAATGCGCTCGAATCAGGGGAAGTTCCGATTATGTCACAGCTCGCCATTGCGGCGCAGCATGCTCACTGCGGACGCAAACCCCGCAGCACCATCCACAGCCCGCCCGCCGCGAACGTCGCCGCGATGGTGTAGGTGGGGCCCGCGCCGAGCGCTTCCCAGGCATAGCCGGAAAACAGCCCGCCGATCAGGCCGCCGGCGCCGAAGGAAGCGCTGCTGTAGAGCGCCTGCGCCCGGGCCTGCTGCCGGGCCGGATACCAGCGATTGAGGGCGGCCACGGCCGCCGCGTGACAGGCGCCGAAGGTGGCGCCATGCATCACCTGGGCCAATGCCACCGCCAAGGGAAAGTCGATGGCCCAGCCGATCAGCAGGAAGCGCAGCACCGCGATGGCGAAGCTGGCCGCCAGGATGGTCCGCACCGCAAGCCGGCGCATCAAGCGCGGCATCGCCAGAAAGACCAGGATCTCCGCCACCACGCCCAGCGCCCAGAGCGCGCCCACGGCGGTCTTGGCGTAGCCGTGATCCACCAGGTGGATCGAATAGAACACGTACAGCGGCGAATGGGCCGCCGACATCATGAAGCAGGCGGCAAGCAGCGCCAGCATTTCCGGGTTGCGAAATCCGCCCGCCAGCGCTTCACCCGCTGGATGGGCGGCTCCCGCCGGGGCCTCGGCGAGTTGCAGCGAACTGACCGCGGCGGTTCCCAGGATTCCCAGGCAGATCCAGATCAGGGAGGAGATGGGCATCCAGTCCAGCGCCAGGCCCACACCCTGTACCGTCAGGATGAAACCGATCGAGCCCCACAGACGGATGCGCCCGTAACGCTCGATCCGGTGCTGGAGATGGGCCAGGGTCAGCGCCTCGACCAGGGGCAGGGAGGCGCTGCCGAAAAAGGCGAAGACCACGATGACGGCAAGGAAGCTCCAGAAATCGGAGGCTCCCAGAATTCCGGCGAAGGCGACCAGGGTCGCGCCCATCGCGTACCTGACCACCCGTGCCCGGGTGCCCCAGCGATCCGCCAGCCAGCCCCAGAAATTGGGCGCGACCAAGCGCATCACGGGATACAGGGAAAGCAGCACGCCGATGTGCCAGGCCGATATCCCGACGGATTTGAGATACAGGCCGAAGTAGGTATTAAAGGCGCCCAGGAACGCGAAGTAGCAGAAATACCAAGCGGAAAGCGGCCAGAAACGAGTGTTCAAGACACGAGCCGCGGAGGGCGGGAAGGAAGGGGAAAATCGTCGGGAAGCGGCATGGATGCAAGCGCCCATGCCGCCCGCACAGCGGGAAATCCGCTCAGGACACTCGATGCTCGCGCAGCATGGCGTACAACTCATCCTTGAGCTTCAGTCGCTTCTTTTTCATATCCTCGATGGAGAGATCATCCACCGGCACCCCCAGTCCCTCGAGCCGCTCCACCTCGGACGTGGCCAGATGGTACTCGTCGAAAAGACGGGCGAAGTGATGGTTGTCGACTTTGAGTCGATGAATGCTGTCCTTGAATTCGGGGAATTCGTGGTGCAGATCGTGATGCTCGATGGTCATGCGATGCTCCTTATGTCAAAAGTCAGCTTGAAATCTTTGGCGTGGCGCACACCACGTCGCCGCACTGGGCGCGGTGGCGCAAGGCGGCATCGATCAGCACCAGGGCCAGCATGGCCTCGGCGATCGGCGTGGCGCGGATGCCCACGCAGGGATCGTGGCGCCCATGGGTTTCCACCAGTTGGGGACGTCCTTGCAGGTCGATCGAACGGCGCGGCAAACGAATGCTGGAAGTGGGCTTGATGGCGATGCTGACCGTAACGTCCTGGCCGGAGGAAATCCCGCCCAGCACGCCCCCGGCGTGATTGCCGAGGAACCCCTCGGGCGTCAACTCATCCCCATGCTCCGAACCGCGCTGGACGACCGAAGCGAAGCCGGCGCCGATCTCCACCCCCTTGACCGCGTTGATGCCCATCATGGCGTAGGCGATCTCGGCATCGAGCCGATCGAAGACCGGGTCGCCCCAACCCGCCGGCACATGCTCGGCCACCACATTGATGCGGGCGCCGATCGAATCCCCGGACTTGCGCAACTGGTCCATGAAGGACTCCAGTTGCGGCAGGATTTCCAGATTGGGTGCGAAGAAGGGATTGGTCTTGTCCTCCACCGCATCCCAGCTCACGAAGGGAATCTCGATCGGCCCCAGCTGGCTCATGTAGCCGCGCACCACCACGCCGTAGCGCTGCCGCAGCCATTTCTTGGCGACGGCGCCGGCCGCCACCCGCACCGCGGTCTCGCGGGCGCTGGAACGGCCGCCGCCGCGATAATCGCGGATGCCGTATTTCTGCCAGTAGGTGTAGTCGGCATGTCCCGGCCGGAAGGACTGGGCGATATTGCCGTAGTCCTTGCTGCGCTGGTCCTGGTTGCGAATCAACAGGGCAATCGGCGTTCCGGTCGTCCGCCCCTCGAAGACGCCGGACAGAATCTCCACCGTATCCGGCTCGCGGCGCTGGGTGACGTGGCGGGAAGTGCCGGGTTTGCGTCGATCCAGCTCGGCCTGGATGTCCTCCTCGCCCAGCTCCAGCCCCGGCGGACAGCCATCCACCACGCAACCGATGGCCGGCCCGTGGGATTCACCAAAAGAGGACACGCGAAAAAGCGTACCGAAACTGCTGCCGGCCATGCTGTCGAAAAAGGAAGCGGAGAAATGGAGAATTCTACACTAGCGTCACGCCCGCCCTCCCGGCCGGATCGATGCGCTTGGCGACGCTCAGGCGGCGCCAGCCCTCAATGCCCGCCGCAAAATCTTGCCCACATTGGTTTTGGGCAACTCTTCGCGGAATTCCACCTGATGGGGAACCTTATAGCCGGTCAGGCTGGCGCGGCAATGGGCGATCAAGTCCTCGGCGGTGAGACCCGGGGAGCGGCGCACCACAAAGATTTTCACGGCCTCGCCGGAATGCTCGTCGGGAACCCCGAGCGCAGCCACTTCCCGCACCTCGGGGTGCGAAGCGACGACCGCCTCCACCTCGTTGGGAAAAACCTTGAAACCGGAGACCAGGATCACGTCCTTCAGCCGATCCACCAGGCGGAGAAAGCCCTTGTCGTCCATCACCACCAGGTCCCCGGTACGCAGGAAACCATCGGGCGTCATGACCGCGGCCGTTTCCTCGGGACAATTCCAATAGCCCTTCATCACCTGCGGCCCTCTGACGCAAAGCTCGCCCGCCTCTCCCAGCGGCAGCTCCAGGCCCCGCTCATCGCGAATGGAGACCTCGGTGGAAGGGATCGGCAACCCGATCGCGCCATTGAACGTCTCCAAGTCGAGGGGGTTGATGGCTACCGCAGGGGATGCCTCGGTCAAACCATAAGCCTCGATCAGGGGCTTCCCCGTCACCGCTTTCCAGCGCTCCGCCACGGATTTCTGGACCGCCATCCCCCCGCCGAGGGTGATGGTCAGAGCGCCGAAGTCGACCCGCTTGAGTTCGGGTGCCGCCAACAGGGCATTGAACAACGTATTGACGCCGGTGATGGCGGTGAACCGATGGCGCCTCAACTCCTTGACGAATGCCGGAATGTCACGAGGATTGGCGATCAGCAGATTGGTGGCGCCAATCTTGAGAAAGGTCAGGCAGTTCGCGGTCAGGGCAAACACGTGGTAGAGCGGCAGGGCGGTGACCACCAGCTCTTCCCCCTCCCGCAGAAAGGGCGCGATCCAGGCGTGCGCCTGCTGCAGATTCGCCACCATGTTGCCATGACTCAACATGGCACCCTTCGAAACGCCCGTCGTTCCCCCCGTGTATTGGAGGAAGGCCAGGTCGTCCGCGGTCAATTCCACGGCCTCCACGTCCGCCGCCGCGATGCGCGCCCCCGCCGCCAGCACACTCCTCAGCGGGGTATGCGGCAGCGACCAGGCGGGGACCATCCGCTTGAGATGGCGGACGACAAAATTCACCAGGCCACCCTTGATGGGGCCGAGAAAATCCCCCATGCGGGTCACCACCACATGCCGGATCGCGGTTTTTCCCAGTACCTGCTGCAGCACATGGGCGAAATTGTCCAACACGACGATCACCTCGGCCCCCGAGTCGGCCAACTGGTGTTCCAGCTCGGGCGGGGTGTAGAGGGGATTGCAATTCACCACCACGCAGCCGGCGCGCAAGGCGCCGAACAGGCAGACCGGGTATTGCAGCAGATTGGGCATCATCAGCGCGACCCGCGCGCCTTTGCCGACCCGGGCCACGTTTTGCAGATAAGTGGCGAATTCCGCCGAGCGGCGATCCAGTTCGCCGTAGCTCATGGACCGCCCCATGCTGATGAAGGCGGTCCGCCCGGAAAAACGCGCAATGCTGGCGGCGAAGAGATCAACCAGCGAGGAGAATGCCGCGACATCCACCTCGGCGCCGATACCCGGCGGATAGCTCCGCAGCCAGATCTTCTCCATTGGAGAAGCTCCTTCTAGCGGCCGGCGGGAGCCTGCTCTTCCTCCGGCCAATCGCGGATATATGCCTTCAGCATTCGATTCTCGAAGCTCTGCTCCTCGAGCACCGCCTTCGCCACGTCGTGAAAGGAGATCACCCCCATCAAGGTATTGCCTTCCATCACCGGCAGATAGCGCATGTGGTGATCCACCATCAAACGGCGCAACTCATCCACTTCGACATCCGGATCGGCCACCAGCGGATCGCGCACCATCACTTCGGAAATACCTATTTTTTCCCAGCTGGCCCCCTTTGTCCGCACCGCCTTCAGCACCTCGCGGAAAGTCAGCATGCCGACCATCCGGCCGCCTTCGAAGCACACCAGCGAGCCGACGTCCTGATCGGTCATGACCGCCACCGCCTCGGCAAGGATCTTGTCGGGAGAAATGGTATAGAGCACCGTACCCTTGATGGCCAGAATTTCCCTGACTTGCATGTCCGTCCCTCCTTGTGATGGCCCTTGGCAACCCCATGTCAACCAAAGGCGTGACCCATGATAAGCCCATAGCCCACGGGATGGCGCATCAACGCTCCAGATGATCGAGCTTGTCCTTGACCTCGCGCCATTCCTCCGCATCGGGCAGCGGCGCCTTGCTCTCGATGATCGGCTGCCACTGCTTGGCGAGTTCCGCGTTCAGCGCGATGAAATGACGCTGGCTCTCCACCACGTCGTCCTCGGCAAAAATCGCCTCGACCGGACATTCCGCCACGCAAAGCGTGCAGTCGATGCACTCGTCGGGATCGATCACCAGGAAGTTGGGCCCCTCCCGGAAGCAGTCCACGGGGCAAACATCCACACAATCCGTGTACTTGCAGCGGATGCAGGACTCGGTCACCACATAGGCCATGATGAATCATCTCCTGTTCGGTTCGAAGGGCGATTTTACTGCCGCCCCATCAAGCCTTGCCACCGCCCGCCGGTTTTTTGTTAAGCTACGACCGTCAGCAGTGGCCGTGCGGCGAAATCCCATTCAAAAACCAGCCGCGATGGTCGGCCGATGGTTGGCCGAGATGGTCGGCGCCACTTCCGCAGACTAATAAGACAAGAGGACTTCATGAGCGAACACATCCAGCACGTCACCGACGCCACTTTCAAGAGCGAAGTTCTTGATGCCACGACTCCCGTCCTGGTGGATTACTGGGCCGAATGGTGCGGCCCCTGCAAGATGATCGCGCCGATCCTCGACGAGGTGGCTCAGGAATACGCCGGCCGCCTCAAGGTCGCCAAGCTCAATATAGATGACAACCCCAAGACCCCGGGCGAATTCGGCATCCGCGGAATCCCCACCTTGATCCTGTTCAAGAACGGCAATGCCGAGGCGACCAAGGTCGGCGCACTGTCCAAATCCCAACTGACCGCCTTCATTGACAGCAATCTGTAATATCGCTACAGTCCGCCCGGTCACGTACGGCACCTAGCCCCACCTCCAAAGCCGTTCCACGTTTCCGGGCCTGTCTTTCCCAAGACAGCCGTTTTCCCCAGATCCACCCCACACCGCGCCATTCACGACCGCATTCGCGGCCGCCCCCTTGCCACAGGTTTACCCATCATGCACCTTTCGGAGCTCAAAGCCCTCCACGTCAGCCAATTGCTGGAGATGGCGAACGCCAACCAGATCGAGGCTGCCAACCGTCTGCGCAAACACGAACTGATTTTCGCCATCCTCAAGAACCAGGCCAAGAACGGCGAATGCATCCATGGCGACGGTGTCCTCGAGGTGCTGCCCGACGGCTTCGGCTTTCTGCGCTCCCCCGACACGTCCTATCTGGCCAATACCGACGATATCTACGTCTCGCCCTCCCAGATCCGTCGCTTCAACCTGCACACCGGCGACACCATCGAAGGCGAGATCCGCACCCCGAAGGATGGCGAACGCTACTTCGCCATGGTCAAGCTGGACACCATCAACGGCCAATCCCCCGAGGCGTGCAAGAACAAGATCCTGTTCGAGAACCTGACGCCGCTCCACCCCACCGAGCACCTCAAGCTGGAACGGGACATCAAGGCCGAGGAGAACATCACCAGCCGTGTCATCGACATGATCGCCCCCATCGGCAAGGGCCAGCGCGGCCTGCTGGTGGCCTCGCCCAAGAGCGGCAAGACGGTGATGATGCAGCACATCGCCCACTCCATCACGGCCAACCATCCCGACGTCTGCCTGATCGTGCTGCTGATCGACGAGCGCCCCGAGGAAGTGACGGAAATGACCCGCACCGTACGGGGCGAGGTGGTCGCCTCCACCTTCGACGAACCGGCCACCCGCCATGTGCAAGTCGCGGAAATGGTGATCGAGAAGGCCAAGCGCCTGACCGAGCACAAGAAGGACGTGGTGATCCTGCTCGATTCCATCACCCGCCTGGCGCGCGCCTACAACACCGTGCAGCCCGCCTCCGGCAAGGTGCTCACCGGTGGCGTGGACGCCAACGCCCTGCAGAAACCCAAACGTTTCTTCGGCGCCGCCCGCAACATCGAGGAAGGCGGCTCCCTGACAATCATCGCCACCGCCCTGATCGATACCGGCTCGCGCATGGACGAAGTGATCTACGAGGAATTCAAGGGCACCGGCAACATGGAAATCCATCTGGACCGACGCATGGCGGAGAAGCGCGTCTATCCGGCCATCAACGTCAATCGTTCCGGTACCCGCCGCGAGGAGCTCCTGCTCGAGCCCTCGGTGCTGCAAAAGATGTGGGTCCTGCGCAAGCTGCTCTACAACATGGACGATCTCGAGGCGATGGAATTCCTGCTGGACAAGATCAAGGCCACCAAGAACAACGGCGAGTTCTTCGACGCCATGCGCCGTGGCTGATCCGGCCGCATCCCCGGCGCTTGATCTGGCAACGGGTTTGCTGGATAATCGCGCCCTTTCCTGGTCCGCCAAATTCACGGGCCGCTGACATACAAAGGACACCACCATGAAAGAAGGCATCCACCCGAACTACGTCGAGATCGACGTCACTTGCAGTTGCGGCAGCCAATTCAAGACCCGGTCGACCAGCGCCAAGCCCCTGCATATCGAAGTCTGCTCCTCCTGCCATCCCTTCTGGACCGGCAAGCAGAAGATCGTGGATACGGCCGGTCGCGTCGAGCGCTTCCGCCAGAAGTACGGCAAGCGCGCCGGCGCCTGATAGCGTCCTTCGGCGTTCTGAGAATGCAAAAGGCAGCCGCGGCTGCCTTTTTTGTTTCCGCTTTCCCCGTCTCCGGTTCCCTCGCCCACTTGCCGTGACCACACTCCGACTTCCGCCCTCCGGCTGGCCCCTGCTGCTGCTCTGCGGCGTGTTCCTGCTCTCCGGGCTGGTCGGCCACGACCCGTGGAAACTCGACGACGCGACACACCTCGGCGTGGCCTACGAATTCGCCGTTCACGGCGACTGGCTGCGGCCCCGCATCGGCCACGACCCCTGGTTCGCCACCCCGCCGCTTTACCATTGGCTCGCCGCCCTGCTGGGCCGGCTGGGCTCGGGCTGGCTGGCCTTTGCCGACGCGGCCCGGCTGGCCACCGCGCTATGCGCCGCCCTGCTGCTCTGGGGCATCGGCCGGGCCGCGCGAGCGCTCCAGGACGAAGCCGACAGCCGCTGGGGCGCGCCCTTGCTGTTGCTCGGCACGCTGGGTCTGCTCACGCCCATCCACGACGCCCAGCCGGCGATATTGCTGCTGGCGGCGCAGGCCTTATTCATCCTCGGACTGCTCCGCCTGCCGGCTGCCCGCGCGCGCGCCGCACTGGTCCTGGCCCTAGGCCTGGCGGCCGCGCTGTTGAGCGCCGGCACGCTGGCCCTGTGCCTGATGCTGCCCCTCGCCGCGACGTGCCTGTTTTTGCCCGCCTGGCGCAGCCGCGCCTGTCTGCCGTTCCTGTTCCTGGGTCTGGTTGCCGGCCTGGTCCTGGCCGCCTTCTGGCCGCTCCTGCTGGCCCGCCAGGCACCCGATCTGCTGCCGCTGCTGTGGAAGGCCGAACAGCTCCGCCTGACCCCGCGCCTCAACGGCGATGCGGCCCTCGACCATTTGGAGCTGCTGGGCTGGGCCTCCTGGCCGCTGCTGCCCCTGGCCGGCTGGAGCCTGTGGGTCAACCGTCGCCAACTCGCTACGCCGGGCCTGCTGCTGCCGCTCGTCGGCACCGGCGCCGCCCTGGTCAGCGTGGTCCTGTGGGAAGCCCCCCGGCCCCTGCAGCACCTCCCGATCTACGTGCCCCTGACACTGCTCGCCGTATCCGGCATTGCCCGCCTGCGGCGCGGCGCGGCGAACGCCTTCGACTGGTTCGGCATGATGACGTTCACCCTGGTCGGCGGCCTCATCTGGCTGGGCGGGATTTCCATGGTCACCGGGGAACCGGCGCGGGTGGCGCGCAACTTCCTCAAGGCCGAACCCGGCTTCGTCGGCCAGTTCCGCCTGCTGCCGCTGCTGGCGGCGGCGGCCCTGACGGGGCTCTGGCTCTGGTCGCTGCTGCGCCTGCCCAGATCCCCCTGGCGCTCCGTCACCCACTGGGTGGCCGGCATGACCCTGACCTGGGGTCTGCTCGCCTGCCTCTGGATGCCCTGGATCGACTACGGCAAAACCTATCGCCCGGTCGCCCTCTCGCTCGCCAGGGCGCTGGACGGCAGCACGGAGTGCGTCGGCGCCCGCAACCTGGGCGACGGCCAGAAAGCCTCCCTGCGCTACTTCATCGGCCTGGCCCCGAGCCAGAAGCCCGACTGCCCGTGGCTGCTGACCCAGAGCACCGAACGCAAGGAAGCCGCGCCGGAAGGCTGGCGCCTGGTCTGGACCGGCCATCGCCCCGGCGACAAGCTGGAAAAATTGCGCCTCTACCGGCGTGGCTGAGGGCGTTTCGCCCTCACAGCTTGATGAAGTGCTCCCGGTAGTACTTGAGTTCCTCGATGGACTCGTGGATGTCGGCCAAGGCCTCGTGCTTGCCATGTTTGGTGAGCCCCTTGGCGATTTCGGGCTTCCAGCGCTTGCACAGTTCCTTGAGCGTCGACACGTCCAGGTTCCGATAGTGGAAATGGGCCTCCAGCTTCGGCATGTAGCGCGCCATGAAGCGTCGGTCCTGGCAGATCGAATTGCCGCACATGGGTGACTTGCCTTGCGGCACATGGCGCTTGAGAAAATCCAGCGCCTGGGTCTCGACGTCCGCCTCCGACAGCGCCGAGTTCTTCACCTTGTCGATCAGGCCCGAGCGGCCATGGGTCTTCTGGTTCCACTCGTCCATCGCCTGCAGGGTTGCATCGGACTGGTGCACCACCCAGACCGCGCTCTCGGCAATGGTCTCCAGATTGTTGTTGGTGATGACCAGCGCGAGTTCCAGAATCCGGTCGCCATCAGGGTTCAGCCCCGTCATTTCCATATCCAGCCAGACGAGGGCGTTCTGATCTTGTGCCATAATTTTTCCATTGCGATCAAAGTAGTAATTCTGTCATACCTTACATGTCCGCCGCCGCCCTGTTCTCCCTGATTTTCCTCTCCGCGCTCCTCGTCAGCACCCTTCTGCGCCTGTGGCTCGGCCTGCGCCAGATCCGCCATGTGAACGGCCATCGCGAGCAGGTGCCGACGCGCTTCAGCGAGCGCATCGGCCTCGACCAACATCGCAAGGCCGCCGACTACACATCGACCAAGACCCGCCTGGGGCTGCTGGAAACCCTGGTCGGCGCGGCATTGGTGCTGATCTTCACTCAGGGCGGACTGCTCCAGGATTGCGCCGATCTGGCCCGGCACCTGTTTCCCGGCAGCCCCTACGCCCGCGACCTGAGCCTGTTCGCCCTTTACGGTCTGATCGGCCTGGCGGTGGACTTGCCCTTCTCCCTCTACCGCACCTTCGTCATCGAGGCTCGCTTCGGCTTCAACAAGACGACGCCCAGGCTGTTCGTCTCCGACCTGACCAAGCAGCTGCTGCTGGCCGTGCTGCTGGGCGGGCCGCTGCTGCTGGCGGTGCTCTGGCTGATGGCGCGCATGGGCAGCGCCTGGTGGTTCTGGGTCTGGCTGTTCTGGCTGGGCTTCAACCTCCTGATGCTGGCCCTCTATCCGACCCTGATCGCGCCACTCTTCAATCGATTCACCCCGCTCGCCGACGAGGGCCTCAAGACCCGCATCGAGGCGTTGCTGCAGCGTTGCGGCTTCCGCAGCAGCGGCCTGTTCGTGATGGACGGCTCGAAGCGCAGCGCCCACGGCAACGCCTACTTCACCGGTTTTGGCGCCGCCAAGCGCATCGTTTTCTTCGACACGCTGCTCGAGCACCTCGCGCCGCAGGAAGTGGAAGCCGTGCTGGCCCATGAACTGGGCCACTTCAAGCATCGCCATCTCTGGCAGCGTCTGGGCATGATGGCCGTGACGGGGCTGGGCTTGCTTTGGCTGCTGGGGCAATTGATCGACCAGACCTGGTTCTTTGCCGGCCTGGGGGTGAACCAGCCGGGAACGGCGATCGCCCTGCTGCTGTTTTCGATGGTCCTGCCGGTCTTCACCTTCCCCTTGTCGCCCCTGTTTTCCGCGCTGTCCAGGCGCCACGAATACCAGGCCGACGCCTACGCGGTAGCCCATGCCAGCGGCGCCGACCTTGCCGCCGCGCTGGCCAAGCTGTATCGCGACAATGCCTCCACCCTTACCCCGGACCCCATCCACTCGATGTTCTACGACTCCCATCCGCCGGCGAGCCTGCGCATCGCACGGCTGGAGAGCGTCTGAGTGAAGGCGGTCGGCACCGTCGTCGCCGCCTTCGGCCGGCATTACGAAATCGAACTGGACCAGGGCGGCCGCCTGACCGGCTTCCCGCGCGGCAAGAAGAGCCCCTACGCCTGCGGCGACCGCGTCGAACTGACCTCGAGCGGCGCCGACCAGGCCCGGATCACCGCCCACCTGCCCCGCACGTCCCTGCTCTACCGCAGCGACGAATACCGTCAGAAGCTGATCGCCGCCAACGCCACCCAGTTGGTGCTGGTGGTGGCGACGGAGCCGAACTTCTCCGAGGAACTGCTGGACCGGGCGCTCGTCGCCGCCGAGCACGACGACCTTGGGGTGGTGATCGTGCTCAACAAATGCGACCTGACGGACAAACTGTCGGCCGCCCGGGCCGTCCTGGCACCCTATCAGGCCCTGGGCTATCCGGTGGTGGAACTGTGCGCGCGGAACGACGTCGGTCCCCTGCGGCCCTTTCTGGCGGGCCAGTTGAGCGTGCTGGTGGGGCAGTCGGGCATGGGCAAGTCCACCCTGATCAACACCCTGGTACCGGATGCGGCGGCCGCCACGCGCGAAATCTCGGCGGCGCTGGATTCGGGCAAGCACACCACCACCCACGCCCGGCTCTACCGCATCGACGACGACAGCCGCATCATCGACAGTCCCGGGCTCCAGGAATTCGGCCTCGCCCACCTGGATCGGCATGGCATCGAGTCCGGCTTCCGCGAATTTCGCCCACACCTGGGCCAGTGCCGCTTCCGCGACTGCCACCACCGCGCCGAGCCGGATTGCGCGCTGAAGAACGCCGTGGCGTCGGCACAGATATCGACGCGCCGACTGGGCAGCTTCCTTCGCATCTGCGGATGATGGTTCCCCCCTCCGGGGGATTCGATACTGCTCGCTGCGCTCGGATGTTTGGGGGGGACTTCGTAGCCGCAGTCTTCCGTTTGCGGCTGGCGCCGCGTGCCGCTTTTCATGCAAAAAACGCGGGGGTCGCCCGCGCTTTCGCTTTGACTTCGCCCCCCTCGGCGGGGGCTGGATTTCGATCAGAGCCGTTCGAAGATGCCGGCGATGCCCTGGCCGCCGCCGATGCACATGGTCACCAAGCCGTAGCGTTTGCCGGTGCGCTGGAGTTCATGGATGCACTTGACGGTGAGGATGACGCCGGTGGCGCCGATCGGGTGGCCCAGCGCCACGGCGCCGCCATTGGGATTCACCTTGGCGGGGTCGAAGCCCAGGCCCCTGGCGACGCTGATGGCCTGGACCGCGAAGGCCTCGTTGGACTCGATCACGTCGATCTCGTCCACATTCAGGCCCGCCCGCTGCAAGGCCAGCTTGACGGCGGGAATCGGGCCTTCGCCCATGTAGTTCGGGTCCACCCCGGCGACGGCGTAGGAGACCATCCTGGCCAGCGGCTTCAAGCCGGCGGCGGCGGCGGCCCGGGCTTCCATCAGCACCACGGCGGCGGCGCCGTCATTGATGCCGGAGGCGTTGCCGGCGGTGACCGAGCCGTCCTTCTTGAAGGCGGGCTTGAGCTTGGTCATGCTCTCCAGCGAGGCGTCGGCCTTGGGATATTCGTCGGTGTCGAACAGCACCGGCCCCTTGCGGCTCTTGAGTTCCACGGGAACGATCTGAGACTTGAAATGCCCGGCGGCGATCGCGGCCACCGCCTTGCGCTGGCTCTCCAGCGCGAACTGGTCCTGCTCCTCGCGGCTGATGTTCCACTTGCTGGCGACGTTCTCGGCGGTGATGCCCATGTGGTTGGGGCTGAAGGGATCGGTGAGCGCGCCCACCATCATGTCCACCAGTTGGGTGTCGCCCATGCGCGCGCCCCAGCGGGCGTTGGGCATCAGGTAGCCGCCGCGGCTCATGGATTCGACGCCGCTGCCGACCGCCGCATCGGTGTCGCCCAGCAGGATCGACTGGGCCGCGCTGACGATGGCCTGGAAGCCGGAGCCGCACAGGCGATTCACCGTCAGGGCGCAGGACTCATTGGACAGGCCGGCATTGATCGCTGCCACGCGGGAAACGTACATGTCGCGGCGCTCGGTATGCACCACGTTGCCCATCACCAGATGGCCGATCCGCGCCGGATCGATCTTGGCGCGGGCGATGGCTTCCTTGACCACGAGGCTGCCCAGTTCGCAGGGCGCGATGTCCTTCAGCGAGCCCCCGAAGGAGCCAATGGCGGTGCGGGCGCCGCCGACGACAACGACTTCTCTCTTTTCCGACATGGAAACAGACTCCAAAATAAGTGACGACCAATAACCGGGGAATAGTAGCATCGGTTTGTTGCCACGCACAAACCGATTCGTTTCGCGCGCTATCCGTTTACCCAACCCGCCACGCTAAACAGGGTCAGGAGCAGGACGTACAGCACCAGGGTACGCCAGACCAGGCCGATGGTGCTTTGCAAGAAATCCACATCGGCCTCTTCGCCCAGACCCAGTTCGGGCCGATCCTCGGTCTCGATCTCTCCCGCCACCGGCAGGCCCAGACGCACGCCGAGCGCGCCGGCGCCGCTCGCCAGGAGGATGCCGGCGCGGGGATCCGGCCAGCGCCCAGCCTGGGTGCGCCAGCAATACAGCGCGTCCTCGAAATCGCCCACCACCGCGAAACCGGCGGCGGAAACCCGCACCGGCAGCCAGTCCAGCGCGGCGAAGACGCGGCGGGCGAATTCCCCGAAGCGGCCGTAGCGGATTTCGTCACCCCCCCCCCATCGTTCGGCAAAAAACTGGGACAGACGATAGAGCAGGGCTCCCGCCGGGCCGAGCAGCACGAACCCGAGCAGCGGCGCATACACGTGGCGATGCGACGAAAGCAGCGCCTGCTCGATCGCGAGCCGGGTCACCTCTTCCGAACTGAGCCGATCGCCGCTGCACTGGCGCCATTCGGCCAGCAGACGGCGGGCCCGGTCCAGTTCTCCCATGCGCAGGGCCAGATGAATGTCGGTGAAGAAATGGCTGAACTGGCGGATGCCCATGGTCAGATACAGCACCAGCACCGAGAGCAGCAACGCTCCCAGGGGGGCGAGCCAGAGGGCCAGCAGATAGGCGGTTTCCAACACGGCCACCGGCAGCGCCACCGCGATCACCCAGGCGATGACGCCCTGGCGGTATTGCCCGGCGTTCAACTTGCTTTCCAGGAATTCGGCCCAGGCGCCCAGCGGCGCGCTCACCCAGCGCCCCACCGCCAAGGGGCGGAATTGCTCGATCAACAGCGCGATGACGACGGAAAGCAGGGTCACGATATTCATTCTCCCAGCAGGTGGCGCCGCAGATTGACCAGCATGCCGGCCGTCGCCCCCCAGATGAAATAACCTTCCCAGGGCATGGCCCAGAAATCGAAAGTCCGCCCCTGATGCTCGATCTGCTGACGCCGCCAGTTGTCCTTGGCGAGCAGCACCCGCAGGGGCGGCTCGAACACTTCCGCCACCTCGAAATCATCCAGCCGCAGATTCAGCGGCGGCGTCACCAGACCCACCACCGGCGTCACGCGAAAGCCGGTGCCGGTGAAAAACTCCGGCAAGGTGCCGATCACCTCGACCTGGCCGGGCTTCAGGCCGACTTCCTCCTCCGCCTCGCGCAAGGCGGTGGCCGCGGCATCCTGGTCTTCCGGCTCGGCACGGCCGCCGGGGAAGCTCACCTGGCCGGCGTGGTCGTTCAGGTGGGCGGTGCGCTGGGTCAGCAGCACGGTGATTCCGCTTTCCCGCAGCACCAGCGGCACCAGCACCGAGGCCGGAGTCGGCTGTGGCCGCTCGGCGCGGAAACCGTCCGACTCGGGCGGCATGGCGTTGTCCCAGGCCCGCGCCATGCGTTCGCGCAGCCAGGCGGACGACCACTTGTCGGCCATGGCCTATTGCACCCCGCAGAATTCGCGGACGCTAGAATCGGAGCTTTGTCGCTGCATGGGGAAAGGCAATACTGAAATGAAAACCAAGCCTGTTGCGATCTTCCGTCACCACCCGGCGGAAGGGGCTGGCTATTTTGCCACATTCCTCGATGCCCACCGGATTCCCCATACGCTGATCGCCATCGACGCCGGGTCGGCCATCCCGACGCGGACCGATGACTTTTCCGGCCTGTGCTTCATGGGCGGCCCGATGAGCGTCAATGACGATCTGCCCTGGCTGCCGCCGGCCTTCGACCTGATCCGCGCCGCCGCCGCGCGGGACATTCCGGTGATCGGCCACTGCCTGGGCGGACAGTTGCTGGCCAAGGCGCTGGGCGGCAGCGTCGGCCGCAATCCGGTGAAGGAACTGGGTTGGGGCCGCGTCGACGCGAGCGGCCCCCTGGCGGCGGAGTGGCTGGGCGACATGACGGCCTTCGAGGCCTTCCATTGGCACGGCGAGACCTTCAGCCTCCCACCCGGCGCCACCCGGTTGCTGGGCAACGCCCATTGCGTCAACCAGGCCTTCGTCATCGGCCCGCATCTGGGCATGCAGTGCCACGTGGAAATGACCGAAGCCATGATCCACGCCTGGAGCCGGTTCTGGAAAGCGGAAAACGCGGCGCCCGGCCCTTCGGTGCAAACGCCCGAGGAAATGTGCCGTGAAGCGGGCGCCCGCATCGCCGCCATGCGGGACGCGGCCGACCGGCTCTACGGCCGCTGGATCGCCGGTTTGAAGGCCTGAGCGGCGCTCCGTCTCAGTCGCGGAAGTTGCCGTACTGGAGCGGGAAGTCGGTGATCGACTTGCGCACCAGGGCGATGGTCTCCTGCAGGAGGTCGCGCTTGGCGCCGCTGACCCGCACCGCGTCGCCCTGGATGCTGGCCTGGACCTTGAGCTTGCTGTCCTTGATCAGCTTGACGATCTGCTTCGCCAGCTCGGTCTCGATGCCCACCTTGATCTTCAGCTCCTGCTTGGCCTTGTTGCCGGAGACGGACTGCACCGGCCCCACGTCCAGGCGCTTGGTGCTTTCGCGCTCCTTCTTCTCCATCTCGGGAAACAGGATGTCCTTGATCTGGCCGAGCTGGAATTCGGAATCGCCGTGGAGGGTGATCGTCTTGTCCTTCTCGTTCAGTTCCGCCTTGGCCGAAGTACCCTTGAAGTCGTAGCGATTGCCGATCTGCCGCCCCGCCACGTCCACGGCGTTCTTCAGGGCCACCATGTCGGCTTCGGAGGTGATGTCGAAGGAAGGCATGTCCTGTTCTCCGGGAACGCGCGATCAGCCGAAGTGGCAGACGTAGTGGTAGGGCTCGCCCGCCACCTCGATGTCGAAACTGGAATTGCCGGGGATGGAAAAACGCTCGCCGGCGGGGCAGACCTTCCATTCGGTCTCGCCCTTGAGGCGATAGCGCACCGAACCGGCCACGGTTTCCATGATCTCGGGCGCCCCGGTGTTGAAGGTCAGGGCCGAGGGCAGCACCACGCCGACGCTCTTCCTGGTGCCGTCGGCGAACTGGACGGTGTGGCTGACGCACTTGCCGTCGAAATACACATTGGCCTGCTTGACCACGGAAACGTTGTCGAACTGAGACATATCAGATCCCCCACATTTTTTCGATGATGAACTTGGCGACGAAGCCGACCATGCCGAAGGCGAGAACGAAGAACAGTACGAAGGTGCCGGTCTTGCCCGCCTTGGACTTGTAGGCCAGCTCGCCGATGATGAACAGCATGTAGAGCATGAAGCCGCCCAGGACGACCGTCATGCCGAACTGGCTGACCTGTTCCTCGGTGAAGCCGAACATCGTTGTCCGTCGCTCTCTTGGATTGCAGGATTGCGCGCCGCTTACTTCTTGCGACCCGCCAGGTTGGCGGCGATGCGCATGCGCAACGCGTTGAGCTTGATGAAACCGCCGGCGTCCTTCTGGTCGTAGGCCCCGGCGTCGTCCTCGAAGGTGGCGATGGTGGGGTCGAACAGGGAATCGGTCCTGGAGTCGCGGCCGACCACGATCACGTTGCCCTTGTAGAGCTTCAGGCGCACCCAGCCGTTGACGGTCTGCTGGGTATGGTCGATCAGCACCTGCAGGGCGCGGCGCTCGGGGCTCCACCAGTAGCCGTTGTAGATCAGGCTGGCGTAGCGGGGCATCAGGTCGTCTTTCAGGTGCGCGACTTCGCGGTCCAGGGTGATGGACTCGATCGCGCGGTGGGCGCGCAGGAGGATGGTGCCGCCCGGGGTTTCGTAGCAGCCGCGCGATTTCATGCCGACGTAGCGGTTCTCCACCAGGTCCAGGCGGCCGATGCCGTGCTTGCCGCCCAACTGGTTCAGGGTCGCCAGCAGTTCATGGGCGGCCATGCGCTGGCCGTTGATGGCGACCAGGTTGCCCTGTTCGAATTCCAGGTCGAGATACTCGGCCGCGTCCGGCGCCTTCTCGGGTGAGACGGTCCAGCGCCACATGTCCTCTTCGGCCTCGGCGGCGGGGTTTTCCAGGTGACGGCCCTCGTAGGAGATGTGCAGCAGGTTGGCGTCCATCGAGTAGGGCGAGCCGCCCTGCTTGTGCTTCATCTCCACGGGGATGCCGTGGGCTTCGGCATAGGCGAGCAGCTTCTCGCGGGACAGCAAGTCCCATTCGCGCCACGGCGCGATGATCTTGATGCCGGGTTTCAGCGCATAGGCGCCCAGCTCGAAGCGCACCTGGTCGTTGCCCTTGCCGGTGGCGCCGTGGGAAATCGCGTCGGCGCCGGTCAGGTTGGTGATCTCGATCAGGCGTTTGGCGATCAGCGGCCGGGCGATGGAGGTGCCCAGCAGGTATTCGCCTTCATAGATGGTGTTGGCGCGGAACATGGGGAAGACGAAGTCGCGCACGAACTCCTCGCGCAGATCGTCGATGAAGATGTTCTCCGGCTTGATGCCGAACTTCAGCGCCTTGGTGCGGGCCGGTTCCAGTTCCTCGCCCTGGCCCAGGTCGGCGGTGAAGGTCACCACTTCGCACTGATAGGTGTCCTGCAGCCACTTCAGGATCACCGAGGTATCCAGGCCGCCCGAATAGGCGAGCACTGCTTTCTTGACGTCGCTCATGTTGTATCCGTTATCGATATCAGTCTCACACCCTGCCCAGGAGCAGGAATTCCATCAGGGCCTTCTGCGTGTGCAGGCGGTTCTCGGCCTCGTCCCATACCACGCTCTGCGGCCCGTCGATCACCTCGGCCGACACTTCCTCGCCGCGATGGGCGGGCAGGCAATGCATGAACACCGCATCGGGCCGCGCCACGCGCATCATGTCGACATCCACCTGCCAGTCGGCGAAATCGCGCAGCCGCTCCTCGTTCTCGGCCTCGAAACCCATCGAGGTCCACACGTCGGTGGTCACCAGATCGGCGCCCTGCGCCGCGTCCATCGGGTCGGCGAACTGCTCGAAGTGGCTGGTGCCGTAGAGCCCGGCGCGTTCGGCCTCGACCTCGTAGCCCGGCGGCGTGGAGACATGCACGTTGAAGTCGAAGACCTCGGCCGCTTGCAGCCAGGTGTTGCAGACATTGTTGGAATCGCCGATCCAGGCCACGGTCTTGCCCTGGATCGGGCCACGGTGCTCGATGAAGGTGTAGATGTCGGCCAGGATCTGGCAGGGGTGGTATTCGTTGGTCAGGCCGTTGATCACCGGCACGCGGGAGTGGCCGGCAAAACGCTCGATGATGTCCTGCTCGAAGGTGCGGATCATCACGATGTCGCTCATGCGGGAGATCACCTGGGCCGCGTCCTCCACCGGCTCGCCGCGCCCCAGTTGGGAGTCGCGGGTGTTGAGGTAGATCGCCGAGCCGCCCAGCTGCTGCATTCCCGCCTCGAAGGACAGCCGGGTGCGGGTGCTGGCCTTCTCGAAGATCATCACCAGCGTGCGATCGATCAAGGGCCAGTACTGGTGATAGGACTTGAACTGCTGCTTGATCCAGCGGGTGCGTTCGAACAGGTAGTCGAACTCTTCCCGACTGAAATCCTTGAACTGGAGAAAGTGCCGGGGCGCCGTCATGGTCAGACCTCCAGGAAATCGCGGATCAGGGCCGACAGGCGGCTCACCAGCTCGGCGGCCTCCTCGTCGGTAAATACCAGCGCCGGCAGCAAACGCACCACCTTGTCGGCGGTCACGTTGATCACCAGGCCGGCATCCAGCGCCTGCTGCACCAGGGCGCCGCAGGGACGGTCCAGCCCGACGCCGATCATCAGGCCGTCGCCGCGTACCTCGACGACGCCCTCGACGCCCGCCAGAGCGCTTTGCAGTCCACCGCGGATGAGCGCCCCCAAGTGGCCGGCACGGGCCATCAGGTCGTCCTCCTCGATCACCGCCAGGGTGGTCAGGGCGGCCGTGCACGCCAGCGGATTGCCGCCGAAGGTGGAGCCGTGGTTGCCCGGCTTGAACACGCCGGCCGCCCGGCCGGCGGCCAGGCAGGCGCCGATGGGCACGCCGCCGCCCAGCCCCTTGGCCAGGGTCATCACGTCGGGTTTGATCCCGGCGCGCTGGTGGGCGAACCAGACGCCGGTGCGGCCGATGCCGCACTGCACCTCGTCCATCATCAGCAGCCAGTTTCTCTGGTCGCAGACGCGGCGCAATGCCTGCATGTATTCGACATGGGCGACGTTGATGCCGCCCTCGCCCTGGATCGGCTCGAACAGCACCGCCACCACGTTGGGATTGTGCGCCGCCACCTGCTCGATGGCGGCCAGATCGTCGAACGGTACCCGCACGAAACCGGACACCAGCGGCTCGAACCCGGCCTGGACCTTGCGGCTGCCGGTGGCCGACAGGGTCGCCAGGGTGCGGCCGTGAAAGGCCTGCTCCATCACCACGATGGCGGGCGCGTCGACTCCCTGCTGGTGGCCGTAGAGCCGGGCCAGCTTGATCGCCGCCTCGTTGGCCTCGCAGCCGGAATTGCAGAAGAACACCTCGTCCATGCCGGAGATCGCCGCCAGACGGTCGGACAGCGCTTCCTGCTCCCGCACGCGGTAGAGGTTGGAGGTGTGGATCAAGCGCCCCACCTGCTCGCTCAAGGCCTTCACCAGGCGCGGATGGTTGTGCCCCAGCGTATTCACGGCGATCCCCGACAGGGCGTCGAGGTAGGACTTGCCCTGCTCGTCGAACAGGCGGCAACCCTGACCGTGGGTGAAGGCCACAGGCAGGCGGGCATAGGTATTCATCAGGTGCGACATGGAAATCTCCACGCCCTTGCGGGGCATGCGCTTACCGCAAAAGCGGCAACTCCAAAAGCACACGGCGGCCTGTGCCGCCGTGCTCACTGGTGCCCCCGGACGGACTCGAACCGCCGACCTTCGGTTTACAAAACCGTTGCTCTACCAGCTGAGCTACAAGGGCAAGCGCGAGATTTTACACGACATCCGCCATCCGGTCTGCCAGGCAGAGCGCCAGTCCGTGCCGCCAGGAGGGCAAGGCCAGGCCCGTGTCGGCCAGCAGGCGCCCGCTGCAAAGACGGGAGTTCAGCGGCCGCGGCGCCGACAGCGGATACTCGCTGGAGGGGATGTCGCGGACGGCGACAGCGGCCCCGGTCAGGCGGAAGATCTCGCGGGCGAAGCCGGCCCAGGAGACGGTCTCGGCGCCGGCCATGTGGTAGAGGCCCTCGGGCGGCTGCTCCCGCGCCAGCGCGGCGGCGGTGGTCTCGGCCACCAGGCGGCACCAGGTGGGTGCGCCGATCTGGTCCATCACCACCTTCAGTTCCGTCCGCTCCCGGGCCAGGCGCAGCATGGTCAGAAGGAAGTTGCCGCCGCGCAGGCCGTAGATCCAGCTGATCCGAAAAATCAGGTGGCGGCAGCCGCTGCCCCGGATCGCCGCTTCGCCGGCCAGCTTGCTGCGGCCATAGACGTTCTGCGGATTGGGAACGTCATCCTCGCGGTAGGGCTCGGCCTTGCTGCCGTCGAACACGTAGTCGGTGGAATAGTGCACCAGCAGCGCGCCCAGGCGGCGGGCCTCGTCGGCGAGGACGCCGGGCGCCTCCGCATTGACGGCGAACGCCAGCGCGGGCTCGGCTTCGGCCTGGTCCACCGCCGTGTAGGCGGCGGCATTGACCACGATGTCCGGCCGCAGGCGCGCCATGACGTCACGGATGCCGTCCGGCCGCAACAGGTCGAGTTGGCTGCGCCCCAAGACATGCACCTCGCCCAGCGGCGCCAGGGTCCGCGCCAGTTCCCAGCCGACCTGGCCGTTGGCGCCGGTCAGCAGGATTTTTTGTGCCCTGGACAGCGGAGTGGTCACGGATACGCCTCGGCGTCGGCCAGGAGCACTCCCGCCTGATCCTTGGCGGCCAGGACCGGCGCCCCGGTCAGCGGCCAGGGAATCGCCAGTTGCGGGTCGTCCCAGCGCAGGCTGCGCTCGTGCTCCGGATGCCAGTAGTCGGTGGTCTTGTAGAGGAACTCGGCGTACTCGGAAGTGACGCAGAAGCCGTGGGCGAAACCGGGCGGAATCCAGGCCATGCGCTTGTTTTGCGCCGAGAGGGTGAAACCGGTCCAGCGGCCGAAGTGGGGCGAGGAGCGGCGCAGGTCCACGGCGACGTCGAACACCTCGCCCTGCACCACCCGCACCAGCTTGCCCTGGGCATGCTGGAGCTGGTAATGCAGGCCGCGCAGCACGTTGCGGGCGGAACGCGAATGGTTGTCCTGGACGAATTCCAGGTCCAGCCCCAGCACGGCCAGGGTGCGCCGGTTCCAGCTTTCGAAGAAGAAGCCGCGGTCGTCGCCGAACACCTTGGGCTCGATCAGCACGACGCCGGGCAGATCGGTTTCGATCAAGCGCATCAGAACACCCTGTCGCGCAAAAGGCCCAGCAGATAATCGCCGTAGCCGCTCTTGGCCAGCGGCTGCGCCAGGGCTTCCAGGCCCGCGTCGTCGATCCAGCCCTGCCGCCAGGCGATCTCCTCGGGGCTGGCCACCTTCAGGCCCTGGCGCTTTTCCAGCGTGGCGATGTAATGCGCCGCCTCCAGCAGGGAATCGTGGGTGCCGGTGTCCAGCCAGGCCAGGCCGCGCCCCATGATCTCCACATGGAGCCGGGACTGCTCCAGATACCAGCGGTTGACGTCGGTGATCTCCAGCTCCCCGCGCGGCGAGGGCTTCAGGGCGGCGGCGACATCCACCACCTGGCCGTCGTAGAAGTACAGCCCGGTCACCGCGTAGCGCGACTTGGGCCGGGCCGGCTTTTCCTCGATGCTCACCGCGTGGCGCTGGGCGTCGAACTCGACCACGCCGTAGCGTTCCGGATCATGCACCGGGTAGGCGAATACCGTGGCGCCCTGCTCGCGATCGTGGGCAATGCGCAACTGATGCGCGAATTCGTGGCCGTAGAAGATGTTGTCCCCCAGCACCAGGGCGGACGGGCCGCCGGCGAGGAACTCCCGGCCGATGATGAAGGCCTGGGCCAGCCCCTCGGGGGCCGGCTGCACGGCATAGCTCAGGTTCAGCCCCCATTGGCCGCCGTCGCCCAGCAACTGGGAAAAGCGCGGCGTGTCCTGCGGCGTGGAGATCAGCAGGATGTCCCGTATCCCCGCCAGCATCAGGGTGCTCAGCGGATAGTAGATCATCGGCTTGTCATAGACCGGCAACAACTGCTTGGAAATCGACAGGGTCGCCGGATGCAGGCGCGTGCCCGCGCCGCCCGCCAGGATGATGCCTTTGCGTGGCGTCGGCGGCGGCTTCATGCGTGAAGTCATGCTCGTCTTTCGGAATAGTTCTGCCGTACCCACTGGCGGTATTCGCCGCTCTGGACGTGCGCCACCCACTGGGAATTTTCCAGATACCAGGCCACGGTCTTGCGCAGCCCGCTGTCGAAGCTTTCCTGCGGCGCCCAACCCAGTTCGCGGCGGATGTGGCCGGCGTCGATCGCATAGCGCCGGTCGTGCCCCGGCCGGTCGGTCACGAAAGTCTTCAGTTCGCCATAGCGGCGCCCCTCGCCCCGCGGGCGCAATTCGTCGAGCAGCGCGCAGAGCCGGTCCACCACTTCCAGGTTGGTACGCTCGGCGTTGCCGCCGATGCAATAGGTGGCGCCGGCCTGCCCGCGCTCGAAGGCCAGACGCAGGGCCCGGGCATGGTCGTCCACGTAGAGCCAGTCGCGCACGTTGTCGCCCCGGCCGTAGATCGGCAGGGGCTTGCCGGCCAGGGCATTGAGCACCATCAACGGGATCAGTTTCTCCGGAAATTGATAGGGACCGTAATTGTTGGAACAGTTGGTCACCACCACCGGCAGGCCGTAGGTGTGGTACCAGGCGCGCACCAAGTGGTCGGCAGCCGCCTTGGACGAAGAGTACGGCGAGCGGGGATCGTAGGCCGTGGTTTCCGAGAACAGCCCTTGCGGTCCCAGACTGCCGAACACCTCGTCGGTGGATACGTGATGAAAGCGGAAGCGGCTGCGTTCATCCTCCGCCAACCCCGACCAGTAGGCCCGCACCGCCTCCAGCAGCACATAGGTGCCGACGATGTTGGTCTGGACGAACTCCGCCGGCCCCAGGATGGAGCGATCCACATGGGACTCGGCCGCCAGGTGGATCACGCCCTGCGGCCGGTGCCGGGCGAACAGTTCGTCCATCGCCGCCCGGTCGGCGACGTCCGCCTGCACGAACAGGTGGCGCTCGCTGTCCGCCACGGCGGCGAGGGACTCCAGGTTCCCGGCATAGGTCAGCTTGTCGATATTGACGACGCGCCAGTCGCTCTCCGCCAGCAACAGCCGGACCAGGGCGGAGCCGATGAATCCGGCGCCGCCGGTGATGAACAGTGTTCGCATGATTTCCTGACCGATTGACGACTTGCGTTCCTAATTGGCGGCCACCACCCGATTCTTGCCGCTGCGCTTGGCCAGGTACATCGCGGCGTCGGCACGTTGCATGCTGTCGGCGGGCGCCTCGTCAGCCTCCAGTTCGGCGACGCCGCAACTGAACGTGATCAGGAGCTTCTCGTTCTTGTGGAGGAAGAATTTCCGGGTCAGTTCCCGCTGCACCCGTGTCATCGCGCTGACGCTGTCCTCCAGCGAGGTATCCGGCAGAAGAATCACGAATTCCTCGCCGCCATAGCGGGCCAGCGTGTCCTGGGGACGGATGGCCTCCTTGACCACATGGGCCAGATGCACCAGGGCGGCATCGCCCACCTCGTGCCCGAGGCTGTCGTTGATGCGCTTGAAGTTGTCCACGTCCAGCAAGGCGATGCACAGCAACCCCCTGTGACGCCGCACGCGCGCCACTTCGCGCTCCAGCGCCTCGTCCATGCCGCGCCGGTTGAGCGCCCCCGTCAGCGCGTCGTGGCGCACCATCTCGCTGGTCTCGGCCAGTTCCTCCTGAAGACGGGAGATTTCCCTTTCCGCCTCCTGGACGCGCTGGCGCATTTCCGACAACTCGGTGCGGGAACGCAGGGTCGAATACTGGATCTCCCGGGTCTCGCGCATGACCTCGCCCAGTACGTCGGTCAATTCGGCGATGCCCCCGGCGCGGCTGATCTTTTCCGCGCAGCGCTCGATCTTGTCGTGATAGTCGCCGGTGCTGTTGCTGAAATCGGCCAGATGGTCGACGAAACTGGCCAGCATCGACTTGAGCCGGTCCTGGGCATCGCTCAGACTCTTTTTCAGCGCGCCCTGCTTGAAGATCAGGTCCTTGAGCTTGCGCTCCACGTCGTCCAAGCGTCGCAGGCTGGGAGGCTCGCGCACCAGTTCCGCCACCAGGGCGATCTGGCCCTGGAGCCACTGGTCATCCATCACCAATTCGGAAATGTTCTCCACCAGCAACTGCAGCACATGCAGCAAGGCGCCGCGCATTTCCGTCTGATCCTCGGCGACGAACTGCAAACGGTACGTGAATTTCTTCAGCCGGCCGTTCACGACGCCCAGATCATCCACACTCGCCGCCGCCCGCACCGCGGCGGCCAGCCCCAGGGCCTCGGCGCCGAGATCGGGATCATCCGATACCAGGGTGGCGACGCCGTTCTCCAGCAACTGGCCGACCAGCTCGCGCAACTCCGGGTTCAGCGGACCCGGCGGTCGCTTCGCCCCCGCGGCGGCCGCGGCCGGAGCGGCCGACGGCGCAACGACCGCCGTCGAAGACGGTGCCGGCGCCACACCATCGACCATCCGCAGCCCCTCGGCCGCCAGGCTCTGGGACCAGTTGCGGAGCAGGGAGCCCAGGCGCTGTGACAGAAGTTCAGGCGTTCCGGAGGAGGACAGCACGTGCTCCAGGGCCTCCCGCTTCTTGGCGACCGTGAGCCCGGCCGATGGCGTTTCCATCTGGAGCAGGAGGTCGCGGATCATTCCCGCCCAATCGGGCAGGGGCGCCTCCGACTTGGACAGCAATTCCTTCAGCGCGGCCGACAGGGCGCTCCACTGACGGCCGGCAACCGCGCCTTCCAGTTGCCGCACCGTTTTCAGCTGCTCCGGCGTGTTGCGCGGCAACCCCGCCACCAGCGTCTTCAAGGAGCGCTCGGGGAAGGCATCGTCAGCCTGGACACCGGCGATTTCGTGATAGAGCGTGAGGTAGTTGTCGGGTGTGGGCGGGATGCGCCGCTGCGCGAGGCGCCGCAGCACTTCGCGCGCGATTTCCGACGGTTGGGTGAATTCGGGCATCTTTGACCTGGGATAGCGAGTCCTGACTACATCCGTTTCATTGTACTAGCCCGTGCTCAAGCCCATAGCGGATCAGCTCCGCCGTGGTTTCCAGGCGCATTTTTTCCAGCAGGCGCTTACGGTATTCGCTGACGGTCTTGACGCTCAGATTCAACTCCTCGGCGATCTGGGTCAGGGTCTTGCCCGCCGCGATGCGGGACAGCACCTGATACTCCCGATCCGAAATCCGCTCGTGGGGCAGCTTGTCGCCGTCGTCGGCCAACGCATTGGCCAACTGCTCCGCCAGGCTGGGACTGATGAAACGCTTGCCGGCCGCCACCTGGCGAATCGCGGTGACCAGCAGCTCCGGCGCGCTCTGCTTGGTCAGATAGCCCGCCGCGCCGGACTTGATCGCCCGCACCGCGTATTGCTCCTCCGGGTGCATGCTGAGGATCAGCACCGGCAGGCGGGGGAACTCCTTTTTCAGTTGCTTCAGGGTATCGATGCCGTTGCGGTTGGGCATCGTCACGTCCAGCAGGAAGACGTCCCAGCTCTGTTGCCGGGCCAGGCGCAGCGCATCGGCGCCGTCGGCGGCCTCGCCGGCCACCACCATGTCCTCGGTCTCGGAAAGAATCTGCCGCAGGCCCTGCCGCACAATGGCATGGTCGTCGGCGATCAGCACATGGATTTTGTCGGCCATCGGAGCAATTCAAAAAAGGTTCTTCTGGCGCTCTTCCTCGGCCGGAAGCGGCGCCTGTCCATTCAGGGGCAGCCGCAGGAAGAGATGGGTGCCGCCCTGCTCGCCCGCCTCGATGCGCAACTCCCCGGCCAGGCTCCGGCACCGCTCGCGGATGCCGCGCAGGCCGAAGGATCGCGGCTTCCCCATGTCATCCTCGGAAATCCCTCTGCCATTGTCGCGCACTTCCAGCAGGATGTGGTCGCCCTCCCGCTCCAGGCGCACCGCCACCAGGGAGGCATGGGCGTGCTTGGCGACATTGGTCAACGCTTCCTGCGACACGCGAAACAGCGCCAGGGAAACGGCCTCCCCCAGTTCCACGACATCGCCGAGGCACTGCACGCGACAGGCGATGCCGGTGCGTTGCGTGAAATCCTCGGCCTGGCACTCGATCGCCGCCTGGAGGCCGAATTCCTTGAGAATGCCGGGCCGCAGCTCCCGCGCCACGCGGCTCGCGGTTCCCATCGCCTGGTCCAGCAGCCCCTCGATGGCCTGCGCCTTGCTCTTCAGCGGCTGCGACACGGCCGGCAGCTTGGCCGACAGCAAGGCAACCTCGATCTTGATCGCCACCAGCAGACTGCCCAGTTCATCGTGGATGTCGCGGGCGATGCGCTCCCGCTCGTCCTCCTTGGCGGCCTCGAGGTAGGAAGACAATTCGGCCAATTGCTCGCGGGAGCGCCGCAGCGCCGCCTCGGCCTCCTTGCTGCGGGAAATGTCCGTGGCGATGCCGTGCCAGTGGATGCTGCCGTCGTCCTGCAGGCGCGGCGAGGAGCGCAGGTTGATCCACTTCTGGCGCGGCTGGCCGCGGCCCCTGGTGCGCCCCTCCCAGTTGAGCAGCGTCAGCCCCCGCGCCGAGGCGTCGATCGCCTGCAGCAGCGAGGAGCGCTCGGCGGAGTCGATGGCGTCGAGGAAATTCAGGAAGGAGCCGAGCACCTCGTGGGGTTTCACCCCCAGGAGCTTCTGCCCGCCCTCGCTGACATAGAGGAAGCGCAGGGCGCCATCCGCGGCGCGCGCCAACTGGAACACCATCCCGGGCAGATTGCCGGCCAGGACGCGAAAGCGGTCCTCGCTCTCCCTGAGCATCTCCAGGGCGGCCTGGTGATCCAGGCCGGAGGCATCCAGGAGTCCTTCCTGATGCCCGGGGAGATGTCGCGGTCCTCCCTCTTCGCGCGCCGGCCGCGACCGCTGCGGGCTCGCGCCCGAAACCGAGGGGAGGATGGCCATGGGCGGAAGGCTTACTTCTCCATCCGCAGTTCGGCCGCCCGGGCATGGGCGATCAGCCCCTCGCCGCGCGCCATCACCGAGGCGACGGGCCCCAGGCCGCGGGCGCCGGCGGCCGAGACCTCGATCAGGCTGGTGCGCTTCTGGAAGTCATAGACCCCAAGCGGGCTGGAAAAGCGTGCGCTGCGTGAGGTGGGCAGCACATGGTCGGGCCCGGCGCAGTAGTCGCCGAGGGACTCGGAGGTGTAGGGGCCGATGAAGATCGCGCCGGCATGGCGTATCCGAGCCACCAGCGGGCGCGGGTCGGCCACCGCCAGTTCCAGGTGTTCCGGCGCGATGCGGTTGGCGATCACGCAGGCCTCGTCCAGGTCGGTCACCTGGATCAGCGCGCCGCGCCCGGAGAGGGAGGCGGCGATCACTTCCCGGCGCGGCATCTCCGGCAGCAACCGGTCGATGCTGGCCACGACCCGCTCGATGTAGGCGGCATCGGGGCAGAGCAGGATCGACTGGGCCATCTCGTCGTGCTCGGCCTGAGCGAACAGATCCATCGCGACCCAGTCCGGGTCGCTGCTGCCATCGGCGATGATCAGCACTTCGGAGGGGCCGGCCACCATGTCGATGCCCACCGTGCCGAAGACGCGGCGCTTGGCGGCGGCCACGTAGGCGTTGCCGGGGCCGACGATCTTGTCCACCTGGGGAATGGTCTGGGTACCGTAGGCCAGCGCGGCCACGGCCTGGGCGCCGCCGATGGTGAACACCCGGTCCACGCCGGCCAGATGGGCGGCCGCGAGCACCAGCGGGTTGCGTTCCCCACCCGGCGTCGGCACCACCATGATCAGCTCGCCGACGCCGGCCACCTTGGCCGGAATCGCGTTCATCAGCACCGAGGAGGGATAGGACGCCTTGCCTCCCGGCACGTACAGCCCGACCCGGTCCAGCGGCGTCACCTTCTGCCCCAGGCGGGTGCCGTCGGCCTCGGTGTACTCCCAGGAATCGGCCTTCTGCCGCTCGTGATAGACGCGGATCCGGTAGGCGGCGGTCTCCAGCGCCTGCTGTTGCGCCGAAGCCAGGGCGGCGAACGCGGCGGCAAGCTCGGCCGGCCGCAATTCCAGCTCCACCATGGCGGTCGCCGGCAGACGGTCGAACCGGCGGGTGTACTCCAGCACCGCCCCGTCGCCCAGGGTACGCACCTGCATCAGGATCTCCGCCACCGTGCGCTCGATGGCCTCGTCGGTGGAATCGTCGAAGGCCAGGAGGCCGTCCAGCGTCGAGAGGAATTCGGGATCGCGGCTGCTCAGGCGCCGCGGTTTCGCCACGGCGCTCATGTCGGAATCGCTTGTGCGAAACTCTCGATCACCGGCTGCAAGAGTTCGCGCTTGACCTTGAGCGCGGCCTGGTTGACCACCAGACGCGAGGAAATGGCCATGATCTCCTCCACTTCCGCCAAGTTGTTGGCCTTGAGGGTGCTGCCGCTGGACACCAGGTCCACGATGGCGTCGGCCAGGCCCACCAGGGGCGCCAGCTCCATCGAGCCGTAGAGCTTGATCAGGTCCACATGGACGCCCTTGGCGGCGAAATGGACCCGCGCCGTTTCAAGATACTTGGTCGCCACCTTCAGGCGCGCGCCCTGCCGCACCGCCGAGGCATAGTCGAAACCGGCGGGCACCGCCACGCACATCCGGCACTTGGCGATGTTCAGGTCCAGCGGCTGGTACAGGCCGGCGCCGCCGTGCTCGATCAGCACGTCCTTGCCGGCGATGCCCAAGTCGGCGGCGCCGTACTGGACATAGGTCGGCACGTCGGAAGCCCGCACGATCACCACGCGCACGTCGGGCCGGTTGGTGCCGATGATCAGCTTGCGGGATTTCTCGGGATTCTCGGCCGGGACAATGCCCGCCGCCGCCAGCAGGGGCAGGGTCTCGTCGAAGATGCGGCCCTTGGAAAGGGCGATGGTGATTCCGGTCATGAATAACCTTTAGCCACGGAACAGGGAAAGCGCGGAGGAAGCCGGGGACAAGGCAGCGGCTTTCCCCTGTGCTCTCAGCGACCGACGGGTTTTGATTCTACTTGCTTAGCGTACCCGCCGCACCCGGGCGCCCAGGGCCGCGAGCTTCTGCTCCAGCCCTTCGTAGCCCCGGTCCAGATGGTAGATGCGCTCGATCAGGGTTTCGCCGCGCGCCACCAGGCCGGCGATCACCAGGCCCGCCGAGGCGCGCAGGTCGGTGGCCATCACGGTGGCGCCCTCCAGCGCCTCCATGCCGGTCACCACCGCGGTATTGCCGTCGATGCGGATGTCGGCGCCGAGACGGATCAGTTCCACCGCGTGCATGAAGCGGTTCTCGAAAATGGTCTCGCGGATCACCGCCGTACCCTGGGCCACGGTGTTGATGGCCATGAACTGGGCCTGCATGTCGGTGGGAAAGGCCGGATAGGGCGCGGTGCGGATGGATACCGCGGACAGGCGCCGCGGCGCCTTGAGATGGATCGCGTCGCGCTGGCAGGCGATCTCGCAGCCGGCGTCCATCAGCTTGTCGATCACGGCATCGAGATAGGCGCCGGAGGTGCCGGTCAGCCGCACCTCGCCGCCGGTGGCGGCGGCCGCGCAGAGATAGGTGCCGGTCTCGATCCGGTCCGGCATGATGCGGTGGGTCACCCCCTGCAGGCGCTCCACGCCCTGGATGCGGATCACGTCGGTGCCGGCGCCGGAAATGCGGGCCCCCATCGCCACCAGGCAATTGGCCAGGTCCACCACTTCCGGCTCGCGCGCGGCGTTTTCGATCACCGTCTCGCCGGCGGCCAGGCAGGCCGCCATCATCAGGTTCTCGGTGCCGGTCACCGTCACCATGTCGGTGAACAGGCGGGCACCCTTGAGCCGGGTGCCGCGGGCATGGACGTAGCCGTGCTCGACGCCGACTTCCGCGCCCATCGTCTGGAGCCCCTTGATGTGCTGATCCACCGGCCGGGCGCCGATCGCGCAGCCGCCGGGCAGCGACACCCGTGCCTCTCCCAGGCGCGCCACCAGGGGCCCCAGCACCAGGATCGAGGCGCGCATGGTCTTCACCAGCTCGTAGGGCGCCACCGGATTGGAGAGACCGCCGGCGTCCAGGATGACCCGGTCCGCGTCCCGCTCCACGGCCACGCCCATCTGGGCCAGGAGACGCAGCATGGTGTCGATGTCGTTCAGCGCCGGCACGTTGGTGAAGGTCACCGGCTCCTTCGTCAGCAGGGCGGCGCACAGCAGCGGCAGCGCGGCGTTCTTGGCGCCGGACATCGCCACCTCGCCGGAGAGGGCGACGCCCCCCTCGATCAGCAGCTTATCCACCCAGCGACTCCCACTCTTCCGGCGTCAGGGTCTGCATGGACAAGGCATGAAGCTCGCCCGAGTCGAGGCGGTCCTTGATGGTCCGATAGACGTGCTGCTGGCGTTTGATTCGATTCATTCCGGCGAATTCGGCGCTGACGATGACGGCCTCGAAATGAAAGCCGTCGCCATCCACACGCAGGTGCTGGCAAGGCAGGCCGGCAGCGATCCAGGTTTCGATTTGCTTGGGGTCGAGCATGGTTCAGTTTCTCAGTTTGTAGCCGCGTCGCAGCAGTTCCAGGGAAATGGCCGTCGTCAGCGCCAGGCTGGCCAAGGCCACGGCCAGGCTTTGCCAGGGCGAGACGTCGGAAAGCCCGAAGAAGCCGTGGCGAAAGCCGTCGATCAGGTAGAACACCGGATTGTAATGGGAGATGGCCTGCCAGAAAGGCGGCAGGGAATGGATGGAATAGAACACGCCCGAGAGGAAGGTGAGCGGCATGATCAGAAAATTCTGGAAGGCCGCCAACTGGTCGAACTTGTCGGCCCACAGGCCCGCCAGGAGACCCAGGGTACCGAGCAGCGCGCCCCCCAGCAGGGCGAAGGCGATGATCCAGAGCGGGTTGGCGAACTGCAACGGAGTGAACCAGAGGGTCACCAGCAGCACGCCGACGCCGACCATCATCCCGCGCAGGGTGGCGGCGATGACATAGGCGGCGAAGAAGGCGCCATAGGAAATCGGCGGCAGCAGGATGAAGACGATGCTGCCCATCACCTTGGACTGGATCAGCGACGACGAGGCATTGGCGAAGGCGTTCTGCAGGATCGACATCATCACCAGGCCGGGCACCAGGAAGGCGGTGTAGCGCAGGCTGCCGTAGACCCGCACGTGCGCTTCCAGGACGTGGGAGAAGATCAGCAGATAGAGCATCGCCGTGATCACCGGCGCGCCCAGCGTCTGGAAGCCCACCTTCCAGAAGCGCAGCAGCTCCTTTTTGAGCAGGGTGAGAAAGGCGGTCACAGGCTCATCGCCTCCTGGCCCATCAGTCTGACGAAGACTTCCTCCAGGTCCGGCTTGCCCATTTCCATGTCCTCGATCACGCAGCCGGCGGCGCGCACCGCCGCCATCACCGCCTCGACCTCGTCGAAGCGCTCGAAGGACAGCACCCACTGCCCGCCGCGCGCGGTGGCGCCGGCGGCGATCTGTGCCGGCAATTCGTCGCCCTCGCGCAGACGCAGGCGCAGGCTGTGCTGGGAAAAGCGGCGCAGCAGATTGGCCGTGGTGTCCAGCGCCACCACCCGTCCGGCCTTGAGCATGGCGATGCGGCCACAGAAGCTCTCGGCCTCTTCCAGGTAATGGGTGGTCAGCACGATGGTGTGGCCTTCCCGGTTGAGGCGCTGGATGAAACGCCACAGGGTCTGCCGCAATTCCACGTCGACGCCCGCCGTGGGTTCGTCGAGGACGATCACCGGCGGCCGGTGCACCAGGGCCTGTGCCACCAGCACGCGACGTTTCATGCCGCCGGACAGCGCCCGGGTCGAAACGTCGGCCTTGCCGGCGAGGTCGAGGCTGAACAGGATCTCGTCGATCCAGTCGTCGTTGTGGCGGATGCCGAAATAGCCGGACTGGATGCGCAAGGTCTCGCGCACCGTGAAAAACGGATCGAACACCAGTTCCTGCGGCACCACGCCGAGCAGGCGGCGCGCTTCGCGATACCGGGTCTGGACATCCTTGCCCAGCACTTCGAGCCGGCCGGCATCGGGACGCACCAGGCCCGCCAAGGCCGAGATCAGGGTGGTCTTGCCGGCGCCGTTGGGACCCAGCAGGCCGAAGAACTCGCCTTCGGCGACCTCCAGGTCAACGCCGTCCAGCGCCTGGAGGGACCCGTAGCGCTTGGTCAGTCCACGGATCAGGATCGCGGAGGCCATTGGATCGCCAGGGGGCGCCAGGAATGGAAACCGCCGCCGCTCAGGCCAGCGGCAGCAGATCGCTCACGCCATAGACGGCGGCGAGGCTCAGCATGTCCCGGGGCGGATTGACGATCTGGAAACGCTTTCCCTGCCGCTCGGCCTCGCGCATCCAGGCGAACACCACGGCGATCGCCGAGGAGTCCACCTCCGACACCGCCGCCAGATCGAACACCGCCGGATCCTTCGCCATCGCCCCGGCCCCCGCCGCCAGCAGCGCGGAAGCCTGGGGCAGGGTCATGGCGCCTTCGACCGCCAGACGGTCACCTGCCTCGCGTATCATTTTTTCGCGACCGACGCCTCGGCGGACTTGTTCTTGGCTTCCAGGGACTTGATCAGGCCGTCCAGGCCGCCCGTCGCCACCTCCTGCCGGAACTGGTCGCGATAGCTGATCACCTGGCTGATGTCGGCGATCACCATATCCACCACCATCCAGTTGCCGCCGGTCTTTTCCAGCACGTAGTTGAGGGTGATCGGTTTGCTGCCCGCCTGCTTGATCTCGGTGCGCACGGTCACCTCGGTGTCCGCCGGCGCCGCCCTCAGCGGCTTGAAGTCCACCGTCTGGGTCTTGTAGGCCGTCAGCGCATTGGAATAGGTGCGCACCAGCAGGGTCTTGAATTCATCGGTCAGGGCCTTCTGCTGCGCCGGCGTGGCCTGACGCCAGGACTTGCCCACCGCCTGGGCGGTCATGCGCTGGAAATTGAAGTAGGGCAGCACCTTGTTCTCGACCAGCTCGATGGCCTTCCTGGTGTTGCCGCTCTGGATATCCTTGTCCTTGCGCAGGATATCGAGCACCTCGGTGGTGACGTCACGCACCAGCGCATCCGGGGCCACCTCATCGGCCAGCACCGAACCGGCGATCAACATCCCTGCAAACAAACCCAACAGCCACTTCATGATTTTTCCCTTTTCAGTCATTCTTCATCGTCGATCCGGGGCGGCGCACCGTCATATATTAGGCTGCGCCGGCGCTGCAGATAGCCGTCCCGAATGTAAGAGTATTTGTCCAGCGCGGCTTCCTCGATCACCTTGTCGGCCGGCAGCAGCGCCGTCCGGTCGCTGATCAGGCGCGTCGCCAGCAGGGTATTGCGCGCCGGTACGTCACCGACGTTGCCCACCGGATCGACATGGATGTCGGCCACCAGGCCCACCGTGTCGCGCACCGTGCGCGGCCCGAACACGGGCAACACCACGTAGGCGCCGCTGCCCACGCCCCAGCGGCCGAAGGTCTGACCGAAGTCCTCGTCATGCTTTTCCACGCCCAGATCGGTGGCGATGTCCATGAAGCCCAGCACGCCGATGGTGGTATTGACCATGACCCGGCCGAAGTCGTTGATCGCCTCGGGCATCTTGCCCTGGAGCACGTTGTTCACGCCGATGAAGGCGTCGGCGATGTTGCCGAAGAAATTGGCGACTCCGTTGCGCGCGGTCTGCGGCAACGCCGCCTCGTAGCCCTGGGCCACGGGCTTGATCACCGCCTTGTCCAGTCCATCGTTGAAAGCGAACATGGCGCGATTGAAGCCCTCGATCGGGTCCTTGGGATTGCCCGACGTGGCGCAACCGCCCAGGACGAAGGCCAGGGTCAGGGCGGCCGAGAGCCGCATCCAGATTTGGTTATTCACGTCGAACTCTTTCCTCGTCGCTACTTGGCGGGTTCTTCCGCCGCCTTGCTGAACAGGAACTGGCTGATCAGTTTTTCCAGCACCACCGCGGACTGCGTTTTCTTGATCGTGTCGCCGGCCTTGAGCATCTCGGGATCGTCCCCGACATCGAAGCCGACGTACTGCTCGCCCAACAGGCCCTGCGTATTGATGGTGGCGAAGGTGTCGCGGGGGAACATGTAACGGCGATCCACTTGCAGGGACACCACGGCCACGTAGTTCTCCGGGTCGAACTTGATGTCGGAAACCCGCCCCACCACGACGCCGGCGCTTTTCACCGGGGCCCGGACCTTCAGGGCGCCGATGTTATCAAACTTGGCCTGGAGCAGATAGGTTTCCCCCGACTCCGCCGAGCTCAGGTTCCCCACCTTGAGCGCCAGGAACACCAGGGCCACCAGGCCGATGGCGACGAAGAATCCGACCCACAGGTCGAGCACGGTTTTATTCATTTAGGCACCCCGGAACATGAATGCGGTAAGGATGAAGTCGGCGGCGAGAATGGCCAGCGACGATGTGACGACGGTGCGCGTGGTGGCACCGGAAACCCCTTCGGCGGTCGGCTCGGCGTCGTAGCCCTCGAACACGGCGATCCAGGTCACGATGACGCCGAACACCACGCTCTTGATGACGCCATTGACGATGTCCTCGCGGAAATCCACCGAGGCCTGCATCTGCGACCAGAAGATCCCCTCGTCCACGCCGATCATCTGCACGCCGATCAGGTAGCCGCCGAAGATGCCCATCGCCGAGAACAGCGCCGCCAGCAGCGGCATCGAGATCACGCCGGCCCAGAAGCGCGGCGCCACGACCCGGGCGATGGGATCGACCGCCATCATTTCCATCGCCGACAGTTGCTCCGTCGCCTTCATCAGGCCGATCTCGGCCGTGATCGCGGACCCCGCCCGACTGGCGAACAACAGCGCCCCCACCACCGGCCCCAGTTCCCGCACCAGGGTCAGGGCCACCAGGGTGCCCAGGGCGGAAGCCGAACCGAAGCGCTGCAAGGTATCGTAGCCTTGCAGCCCCAGCACCATGCCGACGAACAGCCCGGACACCAGGATGATGATCAGGGACAGCACGCCGGTGAAATAGATTTCCCGGATGGTCAGCCCGAAACGCCGCACCGCGGTTCCGGAATGCATCAGGGTCGCGAGCAGGAAGCGACTGGCGAAGCCCAGGCGCCACAGGCGATTGGTCAGCGTACTGCCCAGCCAGCGAACCTTGTCGCCGAACTTGTCATTGAACACGCGCAGTCTCCCGCAATATCTGCTCCCGATAGGAACGGGACGGGTAGTGGAACGGCACCGGTCCGTCCGTCTCGCCCCAGATGAACTGATGCACGTAGGGCGCGGTGGAATTCCGGATCTCGTCCGGCGTCCCCTCGGCCACGACTTTGCCTTCCGCAACGAAGTAGACGTAATCGACGATCTTCAAAGACTCCTGCACGTCGTGGGTGACCACGATGGAACTGGCGCCCAGGGCGTCGTTCAAGGTGCGGATCAGTTGACCGACGATGGACAGGGAGATCGGATCGAGACCGGCGAACGGCTCGTCGTACATGATCAGCATCGGGTCCAGCGCGATGGCCCGCGCCAACGCCACCCGCCGCGCCATGCCGCCCGACAGCTCGGACGGCGTCATGCGATGCACGCCGCGCAGTCCCACGGCATTGAGCTTGAGCATCACCAGGTCGCGGATCGCGCTTTCGGGCAGGTCGGTGTGCTCCCGCATCGGGAAAGCCACGTTGTCATACACGGACATGTCGGTGAACAGCGCGCCGAACTGGAACAGCATCCCCATGCGCCGGCGCAGTGCGTAGAGCTGCCGGTCGTCGAGATCGTTCATCCGATTCCCGGCCACCAGAACCTCGCCGCTGGTGGCCCGCACCTGGCCGCCGATCAGACGCAGCGTGGTGGTTTTGCCGCCGCCGCTGATGCCCATGATGGCCACGACCCGGCCTCGGGGAATCTCCATGTTGATTCCCGTGAGGATGGGGCGGCGACCGTAGGCGAAGTTGACGTTGCGCAGACTGACCAGGGGGGCGGAAGACACGGCTTTGGGGGCTCTCTGCTTGGGGCTCTCTTTTGAAGTCGGGGGATTTTATCAGAGTCTCCGCGACGATCCCGGCCATCCGGCAATGCGCCTTGCGAGAAGGAAGCCGGCCATTGCCGAACAGCGTCCCGGTCGACCCGAAAAAATGCCTTTGAAATATGCCAACGTCGCATTATAGTATCCGTAATATTCAATCAACATGAATCGGCATTCATGAACAACCGCCTGTTTCGGATCATTGTCACGGCCATGGGCGCATTGCTTGCAGCCGCTTGCGGCAATGCTCCGACACGGCCATCGCCAGCGACTCACCTGCACGAGGAAGCGCCCCCGGCCTCCGACGTTGCCATGATCCCGCCCACGGTGAATTACAGCGCCAGTCTGCCCGATCCACGCCCCACCGCAAGGCGGGAGACCTACGGCGTGGTCGTCCACGACGTCAAGGCCCACGACCTGCTCTTCGCCCTGGCACGGGATGCACGGCTCAACGTGGATATCCATCCGGGCATCAACGGCACGGTGACCCTCAACGCCATCGACCAGACCCTGCCGCAATTGCTGGCCCGCATCGCCCGGCAGGTCGACATGCGCTGGGAGCTGGCCGGGCCGAACCTGACGATCATGCCCGACACGCCCCACCTGAAGATCTACAAGGTCGATTACGTCAACATGTCCCGGGAGGCGTCCGGCACCACCGGCGTCAGCACGCAGATCGCCTCGGCCGGCCCCCAGATCGGCGCGACGCCCCCCGCGCCCGGCAACGCCTCGATCACCCGGGTGGAACACACGGCGAAGAACCACTTCTGGTCCTCCCTGGAAAGAAACATCAAGGACATCCTGCGGGAGACCGACAAATTGCTGCCCGAAGGCTCCCACGAAACGACCATCGAGCGCTCCGACCAGCAATCCACCACCGGTACCGGCACCCCGTCGGCGGCCGCCGGCCGCAAAGGTCATGCTGGCAGCCACGCCGGGGGCAACGGCGGTACCGCCTCGCTGGCCGCCAGTCCAAACGCGGCCAGCATGGAGGAATCCGCCTCGACCGTGGTCAGGCGCGCCACCTTCCGCGAAGCCGCATCGGTCATCGCGAACCCGGAAAGCGGGGTCGTCGCGGTGCGGGCCACGTCCCGCCAGCACGAAGTCATCCAGGACTTCCTGGATCAGGTGATGGCCCGCGCCCAGCGCCAGGTGCTGATCGAAATGACCATCGCCGAGGTTCAGCTCGACCATCGGCACCAGCAGGGCATCAACTGGCAGAGCCTGCGCAGCGCCCGGAACGGGACGCACACCGCGGGTTTCTCCCTCGGGCAGGCGCAGCGCAACGACGGCGCCACGGGCAGTCTGCTTAACAATCCGGCCCAAAGCGACGGCCGCTCCTTCGTCCTCGACTACGTGGCCCCCGGACTGGGCATCTCCGCCACGCTGTCCCTGCTGGAGGCATTCGGCGACGTCCGGGTGCTGTCCTCGCCCAAGCTCAGCGTCCTCAACAACCAGACCGCCCTGCTCAAGGTGGTCAACAACATCGTCTATTTCGAAGTGAAGGCGGACACGACCACCAGCAACAACGGTCCGGCCCAGACCACCTTCACCACGACCCCCAAATCCGTCTCCGTCGGCCTGGTGCTGTCCATCACGCCGCAAATCGGCGCCAGCGGCGACGTGCTACTGAATGTCCACCCCAGCATCTCGCGCCAGAAGGGGCCGGGGAAACGGGATCCCAACCCGAATCTCCCGGCCGGCATCCCCAATGTCGTGCCGGAAATCGAAACCCGGGAAATGGAGTCCATCCTGCGCCTGCGCGATGGGGAGATCGCCGTGATGGGCGGACTGATGCAGGATGTCATCGACAACTCGACCGACACCGTCCCGGGTTTGAGCGAGACTCCGCTGCTGGGCGCCCTGTTCAGGCAACGCAACGAATCCCGCGCCAAGACGGAGCTGGTGATCTTTCTGCGTCCCATCGTGCTGCGCGTCCCCAGCCTGGCGGGGGATTTCCGCGACTACCGCCCGAGCCTGCCGGGACCGGACTTTCTGGGCGATCCGGTCGGCAACGCCGACAGGCGGGTCTCCCCATGGGCACAACGATGACCCGCCGGCGATTTTCGCTGCTACCGCTACCGCTGCTGCTCGCCATGGGCAGCGCCCCATCCACCTCGGGCGCAGAAATCGCCGAAGAGACGGCGCAGCCCTCCGGCTTTCTCTCGGCGGCGCCGGGGCCGCAGCGACGGCCGGCACCGGACCGATCGATCCAGGTCAAGCCGCTCCGGCCCGCCATCGACCCGGCGCAGGCCGAGGCGCATGCGGCATTCCAACGCGGCGACCTTGCCGCCGCCCAGGCCGCCTACGAAAAAGTGCTGGACAACGACCCTTGGAACGAGGACGCCCTGCACGGCATGGCGGTGCTCAATCTGCGCCTGGGGCGGCCCGGTGTCGCCGAGACGTTTTTCCAGCGGGCATTGGACGCAGACCCGCGCGACGCCTTCGCCCTCGGCATGCTGGCCGGCCTGCAAAGCCCGGCCGACCCCGCGGAAGCCGAGCGGCGCATCAATGCCCTGCTGACGCGGGTGCAGGCGGCGCCCGCCCTGCTCTTCAGCCTGGGCAACCTGCTGGCCGCCCAGGCGCGCTGGAAAGAAGCGCAGCACGCCTATTTCAAGGCCGTGGCCCAGGCGCCGGACAACCCCGACTATCTCTACAACCTCGCCGTCAGCCTGGATCACCTGCACTTGTCCGACATGGCCGCCCGGCATTACCAACAGGCCCTGGCCGCCGCCGATCGCGGCCCCGTGGCCTTTGACCGGGACCGGGCGGGCGCGCGACTCAAGCAACTACAACCGTGATCCGCACAACATGAACGCGCCCGTCCTCCACCAACCCATCGACCGGATGCTGATCTCCCTGGGGCTGATCAGCGAAGACCAGCTGCGCATCGCATTGGTCGAGCAGGCGCAGTGCGGACAGCCCGTTGCAAGGCTCCTGGTCCGTCTGGGATTCATCTCCGAAGCGACGCTGCGGGACGCCATCGGCAGATCTCTCGGACAGGAAGCCGTGGACCTGTCCCGCACCATCGTTTCGGCCGACGCCCTGGCGCTGGTGCCTCGCGCCCTGGCCAAGCGCTGCAATCTGATTCCCCTGGATGTGGACGCCGCTGCGGGGCGGCTCACCGTGGCCATGGCCAACCCCAACGACATCCTGGCCATGGACAGCCTGAAGGCGCTGGTCGATCACGAGCTGCAGATCGACGCCCGCCTGGCCGGAGAACAGGAAATCCTCCAGGCGATCGATCTCTACTACGGTCATGAACTCTCCATCGACGGCATTCTCCACGAGCTCGAAACCGGCGAGTCCGACTGCCGTTCGCCCGCCGCGGCCTCGCTCGACGAATACAGCCAGCCGGTCGTCCGGCTGATCGACGCCCTGCTCACCGACGCGGTGAAACAGGAGGCGTCGGACATCCATTTCGAGCCCGAAGCGGGATTTCTGCGCATCCGCTACCGGATCGACGGCCTCCTGCGGCAGATCCGCGTCCTGCACAAGTCCTACTGGCCCGCGATGGCGGTCCGCCTGAAAGTGATCGCCGGAATGAACATCGCGGAGAGCCGCGCGCCGCAGGACGGACGCATCGCCCTCAACGTCAGCGGGCACGCGGTCGACTTCCGCGTCGCGAGCCAGCCCACGATCCATGGCGAAAACCTCGTGCTGCGGGTTCTCGACCGCCAGAAGCGCATCGTCGCCCTGGAGCAGCTCGACCTGGCGCCGCCCCAGCTCGACCTGCTCAAGCTGATGATCGCCCGCCCCGAAGGGCTGATCCTGGTCACCGGCCCCACCGGCAGCGGCAAGACCACCACCCTCTACTCGATGCTCCACCACATCAATCACGGCGGGATCAACATCATGACGCTGGAGGATCCGGTCGAGTACCCGACCGCGATGATCCGGCAGACCTCGATTGCCGAGGCCGTCCGCCTGGACTTCGCCAACGGCATCCGTTCCATGATGCGTCAGGACCCGGACGTCATCCTGGTGGGCGAGATCCGCGACCGGGACACCGCGGAAATGGCGTTCCGCGCGGCCATGACCGGCCATCAGGTCTATTCCACGCTGCACACCAATTCGGCCATCGGCGCCGTCCCGCGCCTGCTGGACATCGGCATCCTGCCGGACATCATGGCCGGCAACATCATCGGCGTCATCGGCCAGCGCCTGGTGCGCCGCCTCTGTCGCCACTGTCGCCAGGCCCATGCCGCAACGCCCCTGGAACTGCGGCTTCTGGGACTCGACCCGCACGATCGCGGCGTGCTCATCCACCGCCCGACGGGGTGCGAACACTGCGACCTCCAGGGCTACCGGGGCCGCGTCGCCATCATGGAACTGCTGCGCCTGGACGGCGACCTCGACGAACTGATCGCGCAGCGCGCAACCGTACGGCACATCCTCGGCGCGGCTCTGGACAAGGGATTCCGCCCCCTCGCGGACGAAGGACGGCGGCGGGTGCTCGACGGCACCACCAGCGTCGAGGAGGTCGGGCGCGCCGTCAATCTCACGGAACGCCTCTGATGACGCTTCACGCCTACCGCGCCATGGACGCCGCCGGACGCATCGTGCGTGGCAGGCTGGAGGCCGGCAACCTGGCCGACCTGGAGACGAGAATCGGAAAACTGGGACTCGACTTCCTCGGCGGACACCCGCTCGACGACGCCATGCCGCTCATCGCAAGGCGGCTCTCGCGCCGCGAATTGGCGCAGTTCTGCTTTCACCTGGAACATCTGACCCAGGCCGGCATCCCCCTCATCGAGAGCCTGACGGAGCTGCGCGACAGCCTGGAGCATGCCCGCCTTCGGGAAAGCGTGGCCGGCATGATCGAGAGCATCCAGGGCGGCCAGACGCTCTCCCAGGCGATGGCGCCGCACCCCGGCATCTTCGATGCGGTATTCGTCAGCTTGATCCGGGCCGGTGAAATGTCGGGCAACCTGCCGGGCGTCCTGAGGAAACTCCACGAATCTCTCAAGTGGCAGGACGAACTGGCCGCGCAGACGCGTCGGCTCACTCTGTATCCCGCCTTTCTCGGCATCGTGGTCGGCGCCGTTTTTCTGTTCATGATGCTCTACCTGGTGCCGCGGATGATGGGCTTCATCCAGAGCATGGGACATCAGCCGCCGCTGAGTACCCGCCTGCTGATCGCCACCTCGACCCTGGTGATGGACCACTGGCCGCTGCTGCTGGGCCTGCCCTTCGGCGGCGCCCTCGCCTCGGCCGTCGTCCTGCGCCGCGCGCTCCGGCTGAGGCGCCGCGTCGACCGGCTCAAGCTGGCGCTGCCGATGTTCGGAGACGTGCTGCGCAAAATCATCCTGGCGCGTTTCACCAGCGTCTTCGCCATGCTGTACGCCGCGGGAATCCCGATCCTCGACGCCATCCGGGCCATGGAGCACATCGTCGGCAATGCCTTCATCCGCGACGGCCTGGCGCGCGCCGGCGGAATGATCGCCGAAGGCCACAGCGTCACCAGCGCCTTCCGGAGCAGCGGCCTGTTCCCGTCGCTGGTCATCCGCATGACGCAGGTGGGCGAGAGCACCGGCGAACTGGACAAGGCCCTGGCTCATGTCAGCGATTTCTACAGCCGCGACGCCAAGGAATCCATCGAACGGTTCCAGGCCATGATCGAGCCGACGATGACCCTGGCGATCGGCCTGTTGCTGGGATGGGTGATGCTGGCCGTCCTCGGCCCCATCTACGACACCATCGCCGGGATCCGGATGTGATGCTCCGTCATCATCTGCTCCACCTCGATGCATTGGGAATGCGCGCCTACCGCTGGCGTCAAGGCGCGCCAAGGTTGGAACAGGCGTTTCCCGGCGACGCGGCCGGGATCGCGGCTTTCGAGTCATATCTGGGCCGCCATACCCGTTCCGCATTCAGATTGCTGGTCAATCTGGCGGAGGAAAGCCACCGGATCGACGACATTCCGCCGCTCCGCGGCAGGGAACGCCAGGCGTTGATCGAGCGCCGGCTGAGCCACTACTTTCCGGGCACCGCACTGACGAACGTCATTTCGCTGGGACGGCGGCCAGCGGGGCGACGCGACGAGATCATGCTGTTCTCGGCCTGCACCCGCCCGGACGAGTTCGAACCGTGGCTGACGGCCATGCGCGGGCGGCAGACCCGGCTCGCCGGCATTCACTCCACGGCGCTGCTGACCCGCCGCCTGGCGGAAACGCTACTCCCACCCGACGGTCCGGTCCTGCTGCTGACGTTCGGCCGGAGCGATTTGCGGCAGAGCGTCTACCGCGACGGACAGTTCCAGTTCTCCCGCCTCACCCTCCTGTCCGACCAGGCACCGCGGACGGCGGCGGCCCTCTGCACGACCGAGGCCGGCAAAATCCGCCAGTACCTGGTCGGTCAGGAGATGCTCGACTGGCAAGCGCCATTGCAGGTCACGATTCTCGTCCCCGCGGATCAGGTCGAGGCGTTCCGCACCCACTGCCGGGACTCGGAGGAATTGCGCCTCAACCTCGCCGATCTGCCGACCGCGGCACGAAACGCGGGACTCGATGGAACACTTGCGGGAACATTTACAGGAACACTCGCCGATGCCGACAGTACGCCGCTGTTCCTGCATCTGCTCGCCACGAAGAGGCAACGCCCCCAATTCGCACCGCGGCGGGAACGGCGCTTCTTCCGGCTGAGCCGGATCCGGTGCGGCCTGCGGCTGGGGCAAGCGGCCCTGGCGGCGGGCGTGATCGGGTTTTCCCTGTCGCAGGCATCGGCGATCCACGATCTGCGCCGGCATGCCGAACTGCGGCAGCGCCAGTTGCAAACGGCCCGGCAGGACCATGCGGCGCTGATCGAGTCGCTGCCGCCCTTGCCCATCGGGGCCGATGCGCTCCGCGCCTTGATCGACCGCCACGAGGCACTGGCGAACCGCGCCCCTTCTCCCGGCGATCTTTATCTTCCGCTCAGCCACGTGCTGGACCGGCTGCCGCAGATCGCGCCGCAACGGATCGACTGGCTGCTGAGCGACACGCTGGAGCCCGGCACGGACCCGCTGCCCGCCAATGCCACGCCGTCTTTCGCGATTGTCCGAGTGGAAGCCCGCTTGCCACCTTCACTGGCGACCGACCATCGAGCCCGGACGCAACTCCTGGAAGCCTTGAAAACCCTGGTGAGCCGGGATGCTCGATTGGGCATCCGCATCCTGCCCTTGCCTGTCGATCCGGACTCCGGCGGCACGCTCCGGAGCGACGCCGCCAGTGCCGGCATCCCCGCCGCGACAGCGCTGCCGCTCACCTTCGAGATCAGCCGGAGATTGCAATGAAACGGATCGCCGCCGCATTCGACGATTTCCGGCCCCTGCGCGGCGACATTCTGCTCTGCCTGCTGCTCACCGGACTCGGCGCGGCATTGGCGGGGTTCATGGTGCGCGAAAGCAGACAGGCGGCACAAGCCGCGCAGACGCAGACGCAGTCCTTGCAGCGGATCGCCGGTGCCGTCGCGCGACTGAGGGAAGGCGCAGGACGCTGGCGCCAGGATCTCGCCCGCTTCCACCTCCTGTCGGACCGTGGTGTTCTGGGCCAGGAGCATCGCCTGGAATGGACCGAGCAGGTATCCCGTATCCAGCAGCGGCGCCAGCCGATCAGTCTCGAATACCACCTGTCCCCACCGCGCCTGCTCCAGGAAACAGGAGCCCCGCCGGGCGTCGACGGCGTTCAGACCTCGATCAGCGCCATGAAGCTGCGCTTGCGGCTCTTGCACGAAGGCGAACTCCTGGCGTTCCTCGACGACCTGATGAGCATCGATTCGGCCCTGGTGCGGATTCGCCGTTGCCGCGTCGAGCGTGCCGACCCGGTTGACGCGGAAACGGCGGCCGCGCCTTCGCTGCAAGCGGACTGCGATGTGGACTGGATCACCCTGCGGGGGCCGGCCGACTCATGAAAACACCGGTCCTGGCGCTGTTTCTGGCCTTGCCTCTGGCCGCCGCTGGCGGCGAGAGCGGTCGGACCAACGCACACGAAGCGGAACCCGAAGCGCTGGGACGCCTGTTTTTCACGCCCCACCAGCGGATCGCGCTGGAACGACCAGGCGACGGCCCGGCGATGGAGGACAGGCTGAGGCTGGAAGGCATCGTTCGACGCAGTAGCGGCCGCAAGAGTTTCTGGATCAACGGCCGCCTGCGGCATGACGAAGCCGCGCCGCCGGGCGTCGAGATCCGCTTTCCCGACCGTTCCCATGCGGCCGCGCTGATCAAGGACGACACCAGGACGCCGGTCATGGTCAGGGTGGGCGAATCCATCGACAGCGCCAGCGGCGAAAGACAGCCCCTGATCCCGGAACGGTCGCTACGCATCCACTCCCGGAACATGCCATGAAACGGATGCCTCGAGCTGCCGGGAAAGCGCCCGCCACACGGGGCTTCGCCCTGATCCTGCTCTTGACGCTGCTCTCCCTGGCGGCGCTCTATCTCGCGGTCGAGACCGTGCCCCTCGTCCGCCTGCGCCTGGCGCAGGGCGACAGCGTCCAGCGCGCCCTGTCCATGGCCAAAACGGCATTGATCGGCTACGCGGCCACCTATCGGGATCAGCACCCGGAGCAGGTCTTCGGCTACCTGCCCTGTCCGGACCTGAACGACGATGGCTATGCCGAAGGCAGCTGCGGCAAGCAGAACGAAACGGTCGCCGGCCTCCTGCCCTACAAGACCCTGCGCCTGCCGGAGCCGGTAGACGAGGCCGGTGGCCGCCTGTGGTACATCGTGTCCGGCAGCTTCAAGAACAATCCACCGGCTGCGCCGATGAACTGGGACACCCAGGGCGCAATCGCCGTCACCGGTCCCGCCGCCGCCTTCCCGGCCACGTCCTCGCCCAACATCATCGCCACGCCGGATGACAGCGACGGCGGTGCAGCGGCCGTGATCCTGGCGACGGGGGAACGGCTGCCGCCCACGCCGGCGGCCGGCAATGCCAGCGCCTGCGGCAACCTCGCCGCCTTCCACGACATCTGCGCCGTCGAGGGCAGTACCCTGCGCCTGCGGCAGGAAACCGATGAAAGTCCGCCCCGTCCGCTCCGGCTCCTGCCGCTCAGTCCGCGCGAAATCTTCACCTCCGTCACGCGCCGCCGGGATTTCGGCAATCCCCTGGACGCCGCGCCGCCCGGCCAGCTCAACGTCCTGATCGACATGGCACAGAAGGCCGCCGAGGCGCGGATCGGCGCCGACCTGGGCAGCGTCACCGGAACCAACGGCGTCCCCACGAGCGCGCTCCCCGCCCGTCTCGAGGACTATGCGCAGTTTCCCGGAAAATGGATCGGCGACCCGCCTGCATCGGCGGAGATGCCGGACGCCGGCTATGCCGCCTATTGGGACAATTGGCGCGACCAGTTCCGCTACGCCGTATGCGGCGACCTGCGGCTGACGACGCCTTGCCTGCATGTCGCTGGCGAGGATTGCCGTGGCGCGCTGCTCTTCGCCGGCCGCGCCCCGGACGGCGCACCGCGCACCAGCCGCCAGAAGCCGCCGGCCGCATCCACCGGCCGCAGCGCCTACCTGGCCAATTACTTTGAAACCGAGGGCGCGCTGCCGCTGCTGTCGGCGGCGACCAACCGCTACGCCGGCGCCAGCCGCTACTCGACGACGACCCCCGCCGCCGACGTCGGGCGCTGTCTCGTGCCCGGCAGCTTCGTGTCCTTCGCCAAGGACATCGGCAACTTCACCGCCCGGACGACGTCCAGCATCCGACCGGAAGCCGCGATCCAGGTCGCGGCCGCGACGATCACCCTGGGCAACGCAGCCGCCACCGCGAACGGCAGCGGCTGCATCTGGTATCCGGCGGCATTGCCCTTTCGCAGCACGCTGCGCGTCTATTTCCGCTTTCGCATCCTGGATGCCGGCGAGGGCTTCGTGCTCGCCGTGGCGGATGCCGCCAGAAACAACCTTGCCGGCGCGCTTTGCGGAGACGCCAACGGCGCCCATCTGGGCTATGCCGGACCAGGCATCGCCCCGCCCAAGCTCGGGCTCGAAATCGACACCCGCTCCAGCTCCGCCAACAACGATCCATCGAGCCAGCACATGGCCTTCGTGTACTGGGGCGGCGCGGCCGACAACGACGACGACAACACGCACAACGCCGGCAGTGCGGGCAGCGGCGCCGAACCCTTGAACCCTCGCGACCTGAATGCCAAGCCACCGGGCATCGCCACCGTCAAAAGCTCCGACACCCATCTGCCCTACGGCGGCACGCTGCCGCTCAACACCGACATCCATGTCCGACTGGACGTCATCAAACAACACACCGCCGAACCCGCACACAGCCGCCTGACCCTGCGCGGCTACGTGGCGACGGTGTTCGGCATGTCCGCCGCCACCGCCAGCTACACCCCCACCTGCGGCACCGGCGACTTCCGCAATCTGGCACTGGATCTCGACGACCTCTGCTGGCAACGAAAGAGCATCGAACAGATCGACATCCCGGTGGATGACATTCCAACCATCGGCGAAGCCCTGGCGCAAGTGATCGTCGGCTTCACCAACGCACAGAATGCCGCCAACGACAGCGGCAAGCAATCCGTCGTCATTTCCGATTTTCTGCTGTACAGCCAATGAACCCGCCGCCCAGCCACTCCGATCCTCGCCGCGGCTTTACCCTCGTCGAACTGGCGGTGGCGCTGACCATCGTCGGCCTGCTGCTCGGCGGTCTGCTGCTGCCGTTGAGCCTCCAGCAGGATCTCCGCGCCACGCGTGAAACCGCGACCACGATGGACACCATGATCGAAAGCCTGATCGGCTTTGCCCTGGTCCATGGCCGACTGCCCTGCCCCGACACCGATCTGGACGGTCTGGAAAACTGCGCCGCCACGGTCACCGATGCCGCCAACTTTCCCACCAGCGGTCTATGCACCCGCACCGCGGGAAGCTGCACCGGCACGGCCTGCGAAGGCGGCTTTCCCTTCGCCACGCTGGGTCTGAAGGCCGCCGACAGTTGGGGCAGCCGTTTCCGCTACCGCGTCAGCTCCGACTTCCTGGCCACCAGCACCGTCGTGTACAGCGGCGCCTGCGGCTCGGGGTCGGTCGTCAGCAGCAGCGGCATCGGTCTGTCGGCCAACGGCGACATTACCGTCAAGACCCGTGGCGACGACCCGGCCACCGGCAGTACAAGGGAATCGAAGGCATTGATCAACCTGGCCACCAATCTCCCCGCCGTGATCGTATCCCACGGCAAGAACCGTCATGGCGGCATCGGCGCCGACGGTATCCTCGCGATGCCCGCGCCACCGCCGCAAAACCGCGACGAAGCCGTCAATGCCGTCACGGGCGCCATCAAGATCGCCCGCACCGTCCCGGCCGCCACGGCCAGCGGCTGCGACGACGATGACGAGGCCCGCCCCGCCTGCGAATTCGATGACATCGTCGCCTGGCTGTCGCCCCATGTGCTGTTCAACCGCATGCTCGCCGCCGGCCGTCTGCCTTGATTCCACCTTTCATCCATTGCCACAGAGGAGACTCGACATGTCGCACAAGTCCAACGGATTCACCTTGGTCGAAATCGCCATCGTCCTGGTCATCATCGGCCTTCTTCTGGGAGGCGTGCTGAAGGGGCAGGAGCTGGTCACCCAGGCCAGGATCAGGAACGTGATCAACGACCTCAATGGCGTCACCGCGGCAATCCAGAGCTACCGGGACCGCTATCGCGCGCTGCCCGGCGACGATCCCGGCGCCGCGGCACGCTGGCGAGACGAGGCAGGTACCGCGTTGACCCTGGTGGCGACCAACCCCGGCGACGGCCAGCTCGACGGCAGCTACGCCGACCTCGCGGCGGGCGCACCCGCCGCGGCTCAGGAAACCTTGCTGTTCTGGCAGCATCTGCGCTTGGCCGGATTCATTCCCGGAGCGACCGCCGGCGCGGGCAGCGGCACCCCGCCCGCCAACGCCGCCGACGGAGTGATCGGCGTACAGACCCGCGGCATGGGGTTCAACGGCAATATCGTCTGCGTTTCCAACCTGCCCGACAAGATCGCCATCGCGGTGGACAACGCCATGGACGACGGCAACGCACTGACCGGACAGGTGCGGGCCAAACTCCAAACCGCCCCCAACCCCGCCGAGGACAGCGCCGCCAACGCGGCACCGGCGGCGAACGATGCCTATGCCGAGACCGGCAACAACCAGTATCTGTTATGCAAGAGCCTTTGACATCCGCTGTCGGGCAAGCGTGACGCGGCGCGGATCGACCGCGCCGTCATAGAAAGTCCGGCTCGGCCAGTCGATCAGCCAGCGGTTCATGCGAAGTGCGCCCTGCCGGGCTCACCAAAAGAAAAAGAGAAAAAGCCGCACTCGGCGGCTTTTTCGGATGCTGCAACTATCTGAGTTCTGCAGAAAATTGGTAGGCGCGATTGGACTCGAACCAACGACCCCCACCATGTCAAGGTGGTGCTCTAACCAGCTGAGCTACGCGCCTGCAAAATCAAGGCGCGAATTGTACTTGAAATGCCGATACTGTCAAAGAATTCTTTGATTCTTAGCGCGGGCGGTTTGCAGGCGTCGAATGAATCCGCGTGACCCCGCGGATATCGTGATGCCCGCTTGTCCGGGCCGTTGCAGCACCGGACCAGCAGCGTCGAGTTTTTCTGGTTCGAACGGCGCGCCCTGTCCCGAGGACGCGCCGCGTCGGCTCACTTGAACGGGTGTCGCAGAACGATGGTCTCTTCCCGATCCGGCCCGGTGGAGATCATGTCCACCGGCACGGCGCAGATTTCTTCCATGCGCCGGATGTAAGCCCTGGCATTGGCGGGCAGCTCTTCCAGAATCTTCACGCCGACGGTGCTTTCCTTCCAGCCCGGCAAGATTTCGTAGATGGGCTCGCAGCTCGCCAGATCGTCCGCACCCACCGGCAGGATATCGGACATCGCGCCATTGATGCGGTAGCCGGTGCAGATCTTCAGTTCCTCGACGCCGTCGAGCACGTCCAGCTTGGTCACGCACAGGCCCGACACGCCGTTGATCTGGATCGAGCGTTTCAGGGCGGCGGCGTCGAACCAGCCGCAACGCCGCGCGCGGCCGGTGGTGGCGCCGAATTCGTGGCCCTTGGTGGCCAGGTGCTTGCCCACCGGGTCGAGCTTGTCCACCGCGTCGTAGAGTTCGGTCGGGAAAGGGCCGCTGCCGACCCGCGTGGTGTAGGCCTTGGTGATGCCCAGTACGTAGTGCAGCATCCCCGGCCCGACACCGGCGCCCGCCGCGGCCGCGCCGGCGACGCAGTTGCTGGAGGTGACGAAGGGATAGGTGCCGTGGTCGATGTCCAGCAGCGTGCCCTGGGCGCCCTCGAACAGCAGGTTGCTGCCGGCATTGTGGGCGTCGTAGAGCGCGCGCGGCACGTCGGCGATCATCGCCGTCAGGCGCGGCGCCAGGGCCAGCGCATCGTCCAGGGTCTTCTGGAAATCCACGGTCGCGGCGCCGTGGAAGTTCTTCAGCATGAAGTTGTGGTAGTCCAGCAGTTCCGCCAGCAGTTCGGCGAACCGCTTGGGCTTGGCCAAGTCCTGCAGACGGATCGCGCGCCGCGCCACCTTGTCCTCGTAGGCCGGGCCGATGCCGCGCCCGGTGGTGCCGATCTTGCCGGCGCCCTTGGCCGCCTCGCGGGCAAGGTCGATCGCCTGGTGATAGGGCAGGATCAGGGGGCAGGCCTCGGAGATGCGGATGCGCGCCTCGGCGTCGATGCCGACGGCTTTCAGTTCGTCCAGTTCCTTGACCAGGGCGTCGGGGGAAAGCACCACGCCGTTGCCGATGTAGCACACCACGCCATCCCGCAGGATGCCCGAAGGCACCAGATGCAGTACCGTTTTCTTGCCGCCGATCACCAGGGTGTGGCCGGCATTGTGCCCCCCCTGAAAACGCACCACACCCTGCGCGTGGTCCGTGAGCCAGTCGACGATCTTGCCTTTGCCTTCGTCGCCCCACTGGGTACCGACCACGACTACATTCTTCGCCATTTTCAAGCTTCCTTCAGTGCTTCGATGATCCATTGACCGCTCTGCTCCACCAACCGGCGATCGCAACCCGCTTCGGTCCAACTCCCCTCATGACCGGGCAGCGCGACCACTACGGTTTCGCCCGCGGCCCGCAGGCTGTCGATCCTGGCGCTCAAGCCGGAATCGGCCGCATCCGTCGCCCGGCGCCAGGGTGCGAGGATCGCCCCCTTTGCGGCTGGCTTGGGGCCGAGCCGGACCAGTTCGCGCAAGTCCATCGAGAATCCGGTCGCCGGCCGTGCCCGCCCGTAGGCGGCGCCGGCCTTGTCGTAGCGCCCACCCAGCGCCAATGCCACGGGGCTGCCTTCGCAGTAGGCGGCGAACACCACGCCGTTGTGATAGTGGTAACCGCGCAGGTCGGCCAGGTCGAAACTCACCGGCAGGTCGGCCAGGGCATCGCTCAACCGCTGCAATTCGTCCAGTTGCGGCGCGACGCTGGACGGCAGCACCTGGCGCGCGCGCGCCAACACTGCCGGCCCGCCATACAGGTCGGGCAGCGCCAGCAGCGCTTGCCGCGCCGGTTCCGGCACGGCGGCCAGAATCTCGCGCAGGGTGGGCAGATCCTTGGCCTGGAGCGCGGCAAAGACATCCTCTTCCTGATCGTCCCGCAGCTGCGCTTCCGCAGCCAGGACCCGGAACAGGCCCACATGCCCGAGGTCGATGCGGGAAGTGGACAGACCGGCCAGGCGCAAGGTGTCGGCCAGCAGGCGGATGACTTCAATATCGGCCTCCAGCCCGGCGTGACCGTACAGTTCGGCGCCGATCTGCAGCGGTTCTCGCGTGGCGTGGAAGCCGGCCGGCAGGGTATGGAGCACGCTGCCGCTGTAGCACAGGCGGGTGACACCGCGCCGGTTGAGCAGGTGGGCGTCGATCCGCGCCACCTGCGGCGTGATGTCGGCGCGGACGCCCATGGTCCGGCCGGAGGCCTGATCCACCAGTTTGAACGTGCGCAGATCCAGGTCGCGGCCGCTGCCGGTCAGCAGCGACTCCACATACTCCAGCATCGGCGGCATCACGAACTGATAGCCATGGCGGCCGAACGCGTCCAGCAGACGACGACGCAACGATTCGACCCGGGCGGCTTCCTGCGGCAGGATGTCTTCGATCGCTTCGGGCAATAACCAACGCATTACTTCACCACCATCATCAGAACCAGGCCCACCAGCATCGACGACAAGCCGATAAAACGAATCTGTCCATCGCTGAACTCAGTCACCCGCCGAAAGGTCTCCCGCCACACGCGGGGTGCGAGAAAGGGCATCAGTCCCTCGATCACCAACATCAGCGCAAAGGCCAGCAGCAGAGAGGACCCCATCGCGATCGCTTTACTTGCCGCCCCGGCCGGCGTTTTTCAGGTATTTGAAAAAGTCGGAATTGGGTTCCACCACCAGCACGTCGCTCTTGTTGCGGAAGCTGGCCCGGTAGGCTTCCATGCTGCGGTAGAAGGCATAGAACTCGGGATTGCGGCCCATGGCCTCGCCATAGATGGCCGCCGCCTTGGCGTCGCCCTCGCCCTTGACCTTCTGCGCATCCCGGTAGGCCTCGGCGACGATGACTTCCCGCTGCCGGTCGGCATCGGCCTTGATCTTCTCGGCCTCGGCGCCGCCCTGGGAGCGCAGTTCGTTGGCCACGCGCTTGCGCTCGGTCTCCATGCGGCGATAGACCGATTCGGAAACCTCGGGCGGGAAATCCACCCGCTTCAGGCGCACGTCGACGATCTGCACGCCGATGGTGCGGGCGTCGGCGTCGGCCTTGCGCTGTACCTCCGCCATGATCTTTTCGCGCTCGCCGGAGACCACGTCATGCACGGTGCGACGACCGAATTCCTCGCGCAGCCCGGAATTCACCGTCTGCGAAAGGCGCGTGCGCGCCACCTGCTCGTCGCCGCCGACGGAGACGTAGTACTGCTTCACGTCGTGGATGCGCCACTTGACGTAGGAGTCCACCAGCACCGGCTTTTTCTCCGCCGTCAGGAATCGCTCCGGCTCCACCGTATCGAGGGTCAGAATGCGCTTGTCGAAGAAACGTACGTTCTGCACCAGGGGCCACTTGAAGGTCAGCCCCGGCTCGGTGATCACATCCTTGACTTCCCCCAGCTGGAACACCAGGGCGTACTGGCGCTGATCCACGGTGAATACCGTGGTGGCGAACAGCAGCAGCAGGGCGACCACGCCAGCCGCGATCAATGACAATTGGCGCTGCATCAGCGGCTCCCCCTCTCACGCGAACTCAGGGAGTCCCGCGAACGATAATCTCCCCCCCGCCCCATGGGCGGCGTCTTTTCCAGTTGCGGCGGCACCTCGTTGGAGATGGGCGCCGTCGGCGCATGGGACGCGGCGGGCGCTTCGGTGGCCGCCGTCGGCGAAGCCGCGGCAACGCCCGCTCCAGCCGCCTGCATCAGCTTGTCCAGCGGCAGGTAGAGCAGGTTGCCCTGCCCCTTGGCATCGACCATCACCTTGCTGGTGTTGCTGTAGATCTGTTGCAGCGTTTCCAGGTACATGCGCTGACGCGTGACCTCCGGGTATTTGGCGTATTCGCCGAGGATCTGCTTGAAGCGGGAAGCATCGCCCTCGGCGGTGGCGACGATCCGCCCCTTGTAGCCGTTGGCCTCCTCGATCAGGCGGGCGGCGGAGCCCTGGGCGCGGGGGATCACGTCGTTGGCGTAGGCCTGGCCCTCGTTCTTCTGCCGCTCGCGATCCTGTCCGGCCTTCACCGCGTCATCGAAGGCGGCCTGCACCTGTTCCGGCGGCTGGGTGCTCTGCATCGTCACAGTCCGGATCTGAACGCCGGTCTCGTAGCGATCGAGGATTTCCTGCATCAGTTTGGTGGTGTTGGCGGCGATCACGTCGCGTCCTTCGTAGAGCACGAAGTCCATCCGACTCTTGCCCACCACCTCGCGGATCGCCGTCTCCGCCGCCTGGGTCACGGCCTCGTCCGGAAAGCGATTCTTGAAAAGGTAGTCTTTCGGATTCTTCAACAGATACTGCACGGCGAACTGGACGCTGACGATGTTCTCGTCATCGGTCAGCATCAGGGCCTCCTTCAGCACCTTGTTCTTCTCCGAGCCACGGTAGCCCACCTCCACGGTGCGCACGCCGGACAGGTTCACCACCTCATGGCTCTGGATGGGCCAGGGCAGGCGCCAGCGCAGGCCGGGATCGGTGGTTTCCTGATAGCGGCCGAATTGCAGCACCACGCCGCGCTGGCTGGCATCGACGATGTAGAAGCCGCTGGCGATCCACAAGATCACGACCAGCCCGAGCAGCAGGCCGATGCCGCCGCCGAACTGGCGCGGCGTCAATGACGGCATTTCGCCGCCGCTGAAACCGCCGCCGCCATTGCCCCCTTTTCCACCCAGCATTCCGGAAAGGCGACGATTGAAGTCGCGCCACAACTCCTCGAGGTCGGGAGGGCCCTGCTGGTCCCGCTTCCCCTTGCTGTCGCCATCGGGCTTGTTACCCCAGCCGTGGTCGTTCAAAGACATGAGTATTCCGGCAATCACGATAAGCTTCCGGGTTAATTGATATCAGGAGGGGAATCAGTGAAATCGATCAGACAATCTCTACTTTAGCCAGTTCAATGCGCTCCCGCGCTATTTCGGCCAAAGCCTCGCGCACCAACTCCAGGCCGAGGCCGGTCCTGGCGCTGCAACGAATGCGGATGATTTTACCATGGTCATCACCGTCGCCCCGATCGATGCCCGGCTCGGCGGCGGTCAGATCGATCTTGTTCCAGATCACGATCTGCGGCACATCGCCGGCGCCGATTTCCTCCAGCACGGCGGCGACCGCCGCCATCTGCTGGTCCCGGTCGGGGCTGGCGGAGTCCACCACGTGCAGCAGCAGGTCGGCCATCGCCGTTTCTTCGAGCGTCGCATGGAATGCCGCGACCAGCGAGTGCGGCAGGTCGCGGATGAAGCCGACCGTATCGGAAATGACGATCTGCCCCGCCCCTTCCACATACAGACGGCGCGAAGTGGTGTCCAGGGTGGCGAACAGCTGGTCCGCGGCGTAGGCGCCGGCCTTGGTCAAGGCATTGAACAGAGTGCTCTTGCCGGCATTGGTGTAACCCACCAGGGATATCGACAACACCTCGTTGCGGTTGCGAGCGCGGCGGCGCACCGCGCGCTGACGCTCATGCAGGCGCAAACGCTCCTTGAGCAGGGCCACCCGCTTGCCCAGCAGGCGGCGGTCGGTTTCCAGCTGCTTCTCGCCGGGACCGCGCAGGCCGATGCCGCCCTTCTGCCGCTCCAGGTGGGTCCAGCCCCGGACCAGACGGGTCGCCAAATGCTGGAGCTGGGCCAGTTCCACCTGCAGCTTGCCTTCATGGCTCTTCGCGCGCAGTGCGAAAATGTCCAGGATCAGGCTGGTGCGGTCCACCACCCGGAGTTGCAGGTTTTTTTCCAGGTTGCGCTGCTGTCCCGGCGACAGCTCGTGATTGAAGATGACGAGGTCGGCGCCATGGAGCCGGGCCGTCTCGCCGATTTCCACCACTTTGCCCTTGCCGGCGAAAGTCGCGGGATCGGGGCTGTCCCGCTTCCCGCCCACCACGGCCAGCGGCGTGGCGCCGGCGCTGGTGACCAACAACTCCAGCTCATCGAGGCGCTCGCCATAATCGCCGGCGCCGAAATCGAGCTGGACCAGGATCGCCCCCGCCGCGGAAGCGGCAGTGGCAGCGGGACGGTCAAACATCAGCCAAGGATGGGAAGGGCCGCGCCCTACCGGGCGAGTCGCGCATCAATCGCCGGCGTCTTGGCTGAAATTGACGGGGCGCGCCGGCACCACGGTGGAAATGGCGTGCTTGTACACCATCTGGGTCACGGTGTTTTTGAGCAGCACCACGTACTGGTCGAAGGACTCGACCTGACCCTGCAGCTTGATGCCATTGACAAGGTAGATGGACACCGGAATATGCTCGCGACGCAGCGTATTCAGGAACGGGTCTTGTAACATTTGCCCTTTATTGCTCATGGGGAACCCCTGTTCTAATTTTTGAATCGGCACTTTAATCGATTTCCCCATGGCGTGCCAGCCTGCATGGAGAGCGGCTTTCCCTCACTTTTCGGCGTAGGGGTTGCTCGTGGTCTTGTACTGGATCCGCAACGGCGTGCCCTGGAGCTTGAAGGTTTCCATGAATGCGCGCTCCAGATAGCGGGTATAGGAGTCCGGCACATGCTCCAAAGCGTTGCCATGGATCACGATGATGGGCGGATTGCTGCCGCCTTGGTGGGCATAGCGCAACTTGGGACGAAACACGCCGTGACGGGGCGGCGCCTGCTTTTCCACCGCCGCGATCAGCGCCCGGCTCAATTTTGGCGTCGGCAGTTTGATCATAGCGGCGGCGTAAGCCTTGTCCACCGACGACAGCACGCCGCCGATGCCTTGCCCCTCCAAGGCGGAGATGTAATGTACCCGGGCAAACCCCAGGAAGTTCAGCTTGCGCGCCACGTCCTGCTTGATGCGTTCGCGCCGGTAATGGTCCACCGCGTCCCATTTGTTGATCGCCAGCACCAGGGCGCGGCCCGCCTCGATGCAGAAACCGGCGATATGGGCGTCCTGGTCGGAGACATCCTGGCTGGCGTCGAGCATCAACACCACCACGTTGGACTCCTCGACGGCCTTCAGGGTCTTGATCACCGAGAACTTCTCCACCGCCTCGAATACCCGCCCCTTGCGGCGCAGGCCGGCGGTGTCGATCAAGGTGTAATGGCGGCCGTTGCGTTCGAACGGAACCTCGATCGCGTCCCGGGTGGTGCCGGGCATGTCGAAGGCGATCACCCGGTCCTCGCCCAGCAGGGTGTTGATCAGCGTGCTCTTGCCGACATTGGGGCGGCCGGCGATGGCGACCCGCGGCCCCTCCAGCCGGTCCTCGGCGGCCTCGTCGGGCGGGAACGGCTCCAGGGCCAAATCCACCAGTTCCTTGACCCCGTCGCCATGGGCGGCGGAAATCACCAGCGGATCGCCGAAGCCCAGTTCATGGAACTCGGCGGCAACGATGGCCCGGTTCATGCCCTCGGCCTTGTTCACCACCAAGTGCAGCGGGCGACCGCTGCGCCGCAGCCGATCGGCGATCACCTTGTCCTGCGGCGTGAGGCCCGCGCGACCATCGACGATGAACAGCAGCGCGTCCGCTTCCGCGATCGCCGCCTCGGCCTGGCGGGCCATTTCCTGGACGATCCCCTCCTTGGCCTGCGGCTCGAAACCGCCGGTATCGACCACCAGGAAGGATCGCGCGCCGACCCGGCCGTGGCCGTAATGACGGTCCCGGGTCAGACCCGGCAGGTCCGCCACCAGGGCATCGCGGGAACGGGTGAGGCGGTTGAACAGAGTGCTCTTGCCGACATTGGGCCGGCCGACCAGCACCAGGATGGGATCCATTTTGTTTACTCGACTCCGAACGCGAACAGCCCGCCATCCCGCGTCTGTACCAGCAGACCGCTGCCCAGCGCCATCGGCGCCGCCGCGATGGCGCTGCCGTCGGTGGCGATGCGATTGGCGAAGGCGCCGTCGTCGCGCCGCAACAGATGCACCCATCCCTGCACGTCGCCCACCGCCACGTAGCCGCCGACCACCAGGGGCCGCGATGGCTGACGATTGGTCAGCTTGGCCTGGCGCCATAGACTGGAGCCGCTGTTGCGGTCATAGGCCTGCACCGCGCCCTTCTCGTCGCTGACATAGACGGCCCGGCCGTCCATGTCCAGGCCGTTGAGGGAGGAAATGTCGCGCGACCAGACGGTATTGCCGCCGGCCGTATCGAAGCACGCCACCCGCCCCTGGAAGGCCGCCGCGCAGGCCTCGCGGTCGTTGATCTGGGGCAGGCTGGTGATGTCGGCCATGCGTTCCAGTTCGGTGGAGCCCTTGGGCGTGGTGACCACGGTCTCCCAGGCCACGGCGCCGTTGTTGAGGGCGATGGCCGCCACCTTGCCGCCGGGAAAGCCGGCCAGGACGCCGCCCGGCACCGCCAGCACGCCGACGCCGGAGCGCAGGCTGAGCGAAGGCGTGGCGCGCTGATAGACCCAGCGCCGCTTGCCGTCGGCCGCCTCCAGAGCGGTGATGTGGGAGTCGCCGCTGCGCACGACCACGGCGCCCTCGGTCACCACGGGCGCGGCCAGCACTTCGGAACTGACCCGGGCCTGCCACTTGGCGGCGCCGGTGTCGGCGTCGAAGGTCAGCACTTCGCCCTTGGGCGTGCCCACCGCCACCAGCTTGCCGTCGGCGCCGACGCCGCCGGAGAGCGTCTGTTTGAGGGAAATCCGCCAGCGTTCCTTGCCCTGGTCGAAGCGGGCCAGGGTGCCGTCCTGCGCGGCGGCGTAAACGCTGGTGCCCACCACCGCCGGGCTCAGCACATAGTCCCGGGCGCTGCCGACCGAGGCGCGCCACAGCGGCACCAGTTTTGCCGTGACCGGGTCGATGGCGACCAGCTCCGCCGGCCGGGTACGGGCATCGACGGAAGAAAAGGGGTTGTACTTCTCGATGGTCGAGCACGCTCCCAGCAGCAGCGGGGCCAGCAACAACGTCAGGCGCAGGGGCTTCACTTGGCACCTCCCAGGGAATCGCGCTTGGTCTGAAGCATCTCGCGATAAGCCTCCTGCAGCGCAGCGGCCTCGCCCTGGCGTCTGGGCTGTTTCTCCAACGGCGACAATGCCGCATCGTAGGCGGCACGGGCCTCGACGGGCTTACCCTGGGCGGCCAGCGCATCGCCTTTCAGTTCGGCGTAGCGGGGTGCGAAAGCAGGGCTCGGTTCCACCGCCAGCTGTTTCAATGCCTCATCGTAGGCCTTCTCGTCGATCAGCAGGGCGACCAGACGCAGCCGGGCCAGGTCGCGCAAGGCCTCGTCCCTGCTGTTCTCCGCCGCCCACTGCAATTGCAGCTTGGCGTTCTTGGCATCGCTGCCGTCCATCTGCACCCGCGCCGACAGCAAAGCGCCCATCCCCGCATAAGCGGTGCGCGGGAACTTGTCGATCAATTCACCGGCCAGTTCCCGGGCGCGCTTGGCATCCCGCTCGCCGGCGGCTTTTTCCAGCCCCATGTAAAGGGCCGAGGCCTGGGCCGACTGGTTGCGCTGCCACCAGTTCCAGCCCTGCCAGCCGACGGCGGCCAGCGCCACCACCACGGCCAATGTGGTCACCCGGTTGCCATGCTGCTTCCACCAGGTTTTCAGTTCGTCGAGTTGTTCCTGTTCCTCGAGGTCGTAGACAGCCATCGTTCGTTCTCCTATTCCTCGCTACCGTAAATCCACTCGCCCGCCGCCGCGGCCACCTCGGCCAGGGCCACGCGCCGCTGATCGGCCTGCGCCCGCAAGGGCTTCAAAGTAACTTCCCCGGCCACCGCCTCCTCATCGCCGATGATGGCCGCCAATTGCGCGCCGGAGCCGTCGGCCCGTTTCATCTGCGACTTGAAACTGCCACCCCCGCAATGGAAGTGCACGTCGAAACCGGCATCGCGCAACTGCTCGGCCACCAGGAATGCATGGCGGCCGGCCGCCTCGCCCTGATGCACCAGATAGACATCGGGCGCCGGTCTGACCGGCTCGTGCCCCTGGTCCAGCCAAAGCGACAGCAGCCGCTCCACACCCATCGCGAAACCGCAGGCCGGTGCGGGCTTGCCGCCCAATTGCTGCACCAGGCCGTCGTAGCGGCCGCCGGCGCAGACGGTGCCTTGCGCACCGAGCTGGTCGGTGATCCATTCGAACACCGTCAGATTGTAGTAGTCCAGGCCCCGTACCAGGCGCGGATTGAGTTTGTAAGGAATGCCGGCATCCTTGAGGATGGCCTGCACGCCCTCGAAATGCTTGAGCGACTCCTCGCCCAGGTAGTCGATCAACTTGGGCGCGCCTTCCACCAGATCCTGCATTTCCGGATTCTTGGTGTCGAGGATGCGCAACGGGTTGGTGTGCAGGCGGCGCCGGGCATCGCCGTCGAGCCGCGCCTCGTGGCGGCTCAGGTATTCGATCAGGTCGGCGCGGTGACGCGCCCGTTCGTCGGCCTGGCCCAGCGTATTGAGTTCGAGACGGATGCCCTCCAGGCCGAGATCGTTCCACAACCGCGCGCCCATCAGGATCTGCTCCGCATCCACGTCGGGGCCGGTGAAACCCAGGGCTTCCACGCCCACCTGGTGGAACTGGCGGTAGCGGCCCTTCTGCGGCCGCTCGTGACGGAACATGGGGCCCATGTACCAAAGTCGCTTGGGTCCCTCGTAGAGCATGTTGTGCTGGAGCACGGCGCGCACGCAGGAGGCGGTGCCCTCGGGTCGCAACGTCAGCTTCTCGCCGTTCAGGCTGTCCTCGAAGGAATACATTTCCTTTTCGACGATGTCGGTCACCTCGCCGATCGCGCGGCAGAACAGGGGCGTCGCTTCCACCAGGGGCATGCGGATCGGCCGGTATCCATAGGCGCGCAGCCAGTCGCGGACCAGTTCCTCGAACTGTTCCCAGAGTTCGGCTTCGTCGGGCAGGATGTCGTTCATCCCGCGGATGGCTTGCAGAGTTTGGCTCATGGAATGTGGGAAGGTGCGTTTCAGAGGCGCGCCGGATATTTGCGCGCCACGTAGTCGTCGATGATCTGGCGGAACTCGGCGGCGATGTTGTCGCCGCGCAAGGTCGTGACCCGTTCGCCGTCCACATAGACCGGCGCCACGGGTTCCTCGCCGGTGCCGGGCAGGGAAATGCCGATGTTGGCGTGCTTGCTTTCCCCGGGCCCATTGACCACGCAGCCCATCACCGCCAGGTTCATGTTCTCGACACCGAGCCTCTCCATACGCCATTGCGGCATCCGCTCGCGCACGTAGTCCTGAATGTCCTGCGCCAGTTCCTGGAAATAGGTGCTGGTGGTGCGACCGCAACCAGGACAGGCCGCCACCAGGGGCGTGAAGGCGCGCAGCCCCATGGTCTGGAGAATCTCCTGGGCCACGATCACCTCGCGGGTGCGATCGCCGCCGGGTTCGGGCGTCAGGGAGACACGGATGGTGTCGCCGATGCCTTCTTGCAGCAACACGCCGATCGCCGCGGTGGAAGCGACGATGCCCTTGCTGCCCATGCCGGCCTCGGTCAATCCCAGGTGCAGGGCGTAATCGCAGCGACGGGCCAATTCGCGATAGACGGCGATCAGATCCTGCACGCCGGAAACCTTGCAGGACAGCACGATGTGATCGGCGGACAACCCCAGTTCGACCGCTTTCTCCGCCGACTCGATGGCGGAGGCGACCATCGCCTCGCGCATGATCCGCACCGCATCCCAGGGCGCGGCACGGCGGGCGTTCTCGTCCATGACCCGGGCCAGCAGGTCCTGATCCAGGCTGCCCCAGTTGACGCCGATGCGGATCGGCTTGTCGTAGCGGCAAGCGATTTCGATCAGCTGCGCGAACTGTTCGTCGCGACGCACGCCCTTGCCGACGTTGCCGGGATTGATGCGCAACTTGGCCAGCGCCTCGGCACATGCCGGCACTTCGGCGAGCAGTTTGTGGCCGTTGAAATGGAAATCGCCTACCAGGGGCACGTCCTGCCCCATGGCGATCAGACGCTCGCGGATCTTCGGCACCGCCATCGCCGCTTCGCGGGTGTTGACGGTGATCCGCACCACCTCGGAACCGGCCCGCGCCAATTGGGCCACCTGCATCGCCGTGGCGAAGTCGTCCACGGTATCGGTGTTGGTCATCGACTGCACGACCACCGGCGCGCCACCGCCCATCAACACGGAGCCGACGCGAACGGCACGGGTAATGCGGCGGGGCAACGGCCCGTCCGGCAAGAGAGCATCCATGAAGGTCAGTCCAGAGTCAGCCGTGCGACGGCGTCGCGGGTGTAGGGCTGCAAATCCACTTTCCGTTCGCCATAGGTCACGCGAACGCCGGAAGCCTTGCCGATCCAGAGCTGGTACGGCGGGCGTCCGTTCACCACCTGGCGCGTGCCCTTGGGGAATTCACCGGTGAGGACGACGCGCTGGGAAGCATCCTTCACTTCCAGCCAGGATACGCCGTCGAAATCGAACACCAGGGTATGCGCATCGGTCGCAGGTGTGGCCGCTCCGGCGGGCATCGAATTGGTCGGCACAGGAGCGATGGATGCCGGAACCGCAGGCGCCTGAATTGCAGGCGTAGCATTTGTCGGAGCCGGCTGCCCCTCGGCCCCGCTTGTCGCCGTGGCCGCAGGCGGCTCCGGCGCCATCGGCGGGTCAGAAAGCGCAAGCGGCGTCGACGCGGCGGCCACCGATGCATTCTTCCCGCCACCAGGGATATCCATCCGGGTATAGAGATAGCCGGCGACCACCGCCACCATCACCAGCAACAGGGCGGAAATCAACCAGCGCTGATTGCGTTCGATGAACGGAGGCGAATCGGCCTCGCCCATATTGCTCGGCGGGATGATCTCCGCCTCGGTCGCCGGCGCCGCATCGTCAAGCAGGGACAGCAAGGCCGCCGCATCCAGCTTCAGCAGCTTGGCGTAGGCGCGCACAAAGCCGCGCACGAAAGTCGCCCCCGGCAGAACCTGATAATCATCCCGCTCCAGGGCATCGATCTGGCGCGAACTGAATTTGAGTATCTGCGCCACATCGCCGAGCGCCAAGCCCGCGGCCTCGCGGGCTTGGCGCAACTGGGCACCCGGCGGCTCCTGCGCCGTCGGCGGAACTGCGCTGAGTTCGGACATGGGATCGAGGCCATGCTCGCTCATTCGTATTGTCCCCGGGTCAATTTCTGAGATTCGCTGCTGTCGACAAACCGCTGCCGCAACAGCGCGCCGAAACGGGCTTCATCGGCGCGATTCCCCAAGCTGCGGGCGATGCGCAAGGCCAACCAGGCGGATTCGGCCGTAGGCTCGATGCGTCGATGAAAATCCGCGATGCGCAGTTGGGCTTCGCCGTAGCGCCCGCGCTGGTAATTCAGATCGGCCAGCAAAAACAAGGCGCGCGGGTTGTTCGGATCGTAGCGCAGCGCACGCGCCAGGAGCTCGCTCGCCCCATCGAAATCCTGCAGGCTCTGGGCGCAGACCGCCGCATTGGCCAGGGCCACGGCGGGAGCGCCATACAAGGGATTGCCTGCCGCCATTTGCAGATATTGCATGCCTTTCCGCTGCTCGCCGATTTGACACAGGAACCAGCCGTAGTTGTTGCCGATTTCCGGATCTCCGGGAGCCAACCGCAACGCTTTCTCGAAAGCCTCTCCGGCGGCGCGGTTTTCCTTCAATTCGACATAGACGAGAGCCAGCAAATTGTGTGCGGGCGCATAGGAGGCATCGGCCGCGATGGCGACCCGAGCTTCATCCAACGCCGTGGCGAACTGACGCGTTTCATAGTAGGCGGCACCGAGTTCGGTGTGGCTCTTCGCCCGCGCCAGCGGACTGCCAGTGCCGGAGGACTGCGCCGCGACCGGCTGGCTGCGGGAAACCGAGGCGATCGGGTCGCCGCCAGTCGCCGCGCACGACACCAGCAAGGGAAGCAGGCACAGCCACAGCATCGTTCTCACGAAGCCACCTCCATCAGGGGAATCACCGCCGGATTACGGGCAGTACGCCGGGACTTGTCCTTCACCTGGCCGGCCAGTTGCCCGCAGGCGGCGTCGATGTCATCGCCGCGGGTCTTGCGGATCGTGGTGACGATCCCTTGCTGCAACAGTACGTCGCCAAAGCGGCGCACCCGATCAATGGGGCTGCGCCGATATGGCGATTTGGGAAAGGGATTGAATGGAATCAGGTTGAACTTGCACGGCACGTCGCGGGTCAGCTCGATCAACTGACGGGCATCGCTTTCGCGGTCATTCACTCCATCGAGCATCACATATTCGAAGGTAATGAAGTCGCGAGGTGCCGAGACCAGGTAGCGCCGGCAGGCGGCCATCAACTCGGCCAGGGGGTATTTGCGATTGATCGGCACCAACTCGTCGCGCAAGCGATCGTTCGGAGCATGCAGCGAAACCGCCAGGGCCACCGGGCACTCCTCCCGCAACCGGTCGATGCCCGGCACGATACCCGACGTGGACACGGTGACGCGCCGGCGCGACAAGCCATAGGCGTTATCGTCGAGCATCAGGCGCAATGCGGTGACCACATTGTCAAAATTGGCCAGCGGCTCGCCCATCCCCATCATCACCACATTGCTGATGATCCGTTCCCCCTTCGGGTCGCGCCCAAGCGCGTGGTTGGCCCGCCAAAGCTGGCCGATGATTTCAGCCACCGTCAGATTGCGGTTGAAGCCTTGCTTGCCGGTGGAACAAAAAGCGCAGTCCAGCGCGCAGCCGGCCTGGGAGGAAACGCAGAGCGTGCCGCGCGAGACTTCGGGAATGAACACCGTCTCGACGGCATTATGATTTCCGACATCCAGCAGGAACTTGCGCGTACCGTCGTCGGACAGCTTGTCCGATACCACGGATGGCGGCTGAATGACCGCCACCGCCTCGAGCTTGTCGCGCAAACTCTTGGCGATGTCGGTCATGCAATCGAAGTCATCCTGCCCGAACCGATGCATCCAGCGCAACACCTGCGTCGCGCGGAACGGTCTCTCGCCCAGATGAGCGAAAAACGCCGTCAGACCTGCGGCATCGAGATCGAGCAGATTGACGGGCATTAACGGCTATAGACGTTCAGGGCGGGGAAGAAGTATGCAATTTCCACCGCAGCGGTTTCGGGAGCGTCGGAACCATGGACGGCGTTGGCATCGATGGATTCGGCGAAATCCGCGCGGATCGTGCCCGGATCGGCCTTCTTCGGGTCGGTCGCGCCCATCAGTTCGCGGTTCTTGGCGATTGCGTTCTCGCCTTCCAGCACTTGCACCATGACCGGACCGGAAATCATGAAGTCCACCAGATCCTTGAAGAAGGGGCGCTCGCGGTGGACGGCATAGAAACCTTCGGCCTCGGCACGGGACAGCTGAACCAGCTTGGCGGCAGCGATCTTCAGGCCAGCCATTTCGAAACGGCTGTAGATTTTACCGATGACATTCTTGGCCACGGCATCGGGTTTGATAATGGACAGGGTGCGTTCGATCGCCATCTGCTTCTCCTTCGGCTTTCCGTTTTAAAACAGAGCATTCTACCAAGTTAGCCCGCTGAACTCTAATTCAATCCCACTGTCGCCAGCGATATTGCGATACTTGGCAGCCACCCCGACGCCGGGCACCCAGATCAGTTCTTCATCGCAGTACATCAGCGGCAGGCGGCTCCTGATCCAGGGAGGGATTCCCCGTTCCCGGAGCCAGTCCTTGAGCGGGCGGCTCGGCCGCCCCGCCCACGGCTGAAACCGCTCTCCCCCGCGACGCAATCGGAAACTGACCTGACCACGACCGATGAGTTCCCCGCTGACCAGGCCGCCGGCGCCTTGGCGGATGGAAATTTCCCCTCCCATCCAGGGCAGTCGACCTTCGCCTTGCCACAGCAGGACACTGTCTGCCGCCGACAGCGGAGGAACCACCCAGACAGCGTCCCGATAGCGTCTGACCTGAACATCTCCGATCATCATGCAAGGTTCGGCATCCGGTGCGGCAACTGAGAGTTGTCGCAGAAACTGCGACAACTCTTCGCTTTTGCGCACCCGGACCCCATGCCAGCGCAGATACCAGAACAACAGGTTCGCGGCCCGATCGGAACTCAATCGGCGCAAGGTAGCAACTGGCAGACGTTTTTCATCACCGAGGTCCTGCTCTGCCAACTCCGCCAACAGCGTCGCCGAGACGCGAAATCTTGTGGCGGCCCGAGCCAGGTTCTCCGATGCGGCGGAGAAATGGCGATCGAGCCGTGGAAGAATCTCGTTGCGCAGGTAATTCCGGCGCAGCGCATTGTCTCGATTGCTGCCGTCCTCCACCCAGCGCAAGCCATGGTGCTCGGCATACTGCCGCAGTTGCTCGCGCGGCACCGAAAGCAGAGGCCGCAAAAACTTCCCCGTACACTCGACCATCGCCCCCGCGCCAACCGGACCAGTGCCTCGCAACAGATTGAGCAGCAGGGTTTCAGCCTGATCGTCACGATGATGCGCCAGAGCCACCCAGTCGGCGGCGATCCGGCTTAGCGCCTCATAGCGGGCTCGTCGTGCTGCCCCCTCCAGGCCATCGCCGCCATCTCGCACCACCTGCACCGGAATGGACTGAAACGGAATATCCCAGTCGGCGCAACATTGTTCGCAATGACGACGCCAAGCATCCGCATCGGGACTGAGGCCATGATTGATATACACCGCGGACAGACGCAACGCATGCGGCGTCCGACGCGACATGTCGAGCAGATGGGTCAGAACGACGGAATCCAATCCGCCCGACAGCGCCACGACCAAATGTTGGCCGGGATTCAGGTGACGAGCCAGGCATTGGCTCACCACCTGGGGAAGGGCATCAATGGAGTGCTTGTTCCTTGAACTTGCCATAGCTCATCAGCCGTTCGAAACGACGTGCGACGAGCTCCGTGGCTTGCATCCCGGATAACTGCTTGAGCGAGTCCTGCAGGATCTTCTTCAGGGCGCCGGCCATGGCGACGTGATCCCGATGGGCGCCACCGCAAGGCTCATTCACAATCCGATCCACCAACCCCAGGGATTTCAGCCGAGTCGCGGTGATACCCATGGTTTCCGCCGCCACGGGTGCCATTTCGGAGCTTTTCCAGAGAATCGACGCGCAACCCTCGGGAGAAATGACGGCATAGGTGGAATATTGGAGCATCAGCACGACATCGCCCATTGCAATCGCCAGCGCACCACCGGAGCCACCTTCGCCGATGACCGTCGTGATCAGGGGCACACGAAGCTCGGCCATCGCATAAAGGTTGTGCCCGATCGCCTCCGACTGGCCACGCTCTTCCGCATCGATCCCTGGATACGCACCCGGCGTATCGACGAAAGTGAAAATCGGCAACTCAAAGCGCTCGGCAAGTTTCATCAGGCGCAGCGCCTTACGATACCCCTCCGGACGCGGCATGCCGAAATTTCTGGAAATCTTCTCCTTGGTATCGCGCCCCTTCTGGTGACCGATCACCATGCAGGGTTGACCGTTGAATCGGGCCAGGCCGCCGACAATCGCAGAGTCGTCGGCAAAGCTGCGATCACCATGAAGCTCTTCGAAATTGGTGAAGATATGCTCGATGTAATCCAGCGTGTAGGGACGCTGCGGATGGCGGGCCACTTGGGCGATCTGCCATGGCGTGAGCTTGGTATAGATATCCCGCGTCAAGGATTGGCTCTTTGCCTCGAGGCGACTGATTTCCTCGGAAATATCAACGGCGGAATCGTCCTGAACGAAGCGCAGTTGTTCAATCTTCGCTTCAAGTTCAGCAATCGGCTGCTCGAATTCAAGAAAAGTCGTTTTCATAGGGGCGCATTTTACCTTCACCCATGGCGATTCGATGTTCAGATGCCTGAAAAACAAAAACCCCAGTCTATTTTTTAGGCTGGGGTTTTTGGGGGGTGAGGAGTCTGGCGCTGACCTACTTTCGCGGGCGGAGGCCCACTATCATTGGCGCGGTCCTGTTTCACGGTCCTGTTCGGGAAGGGAAGGGGTGGTTCCAAGACGCTATGGGCACCAGACGAAACTGGCTGTGCGGGGTTAAGCGGGGGTGGTTTGCTTAACGGGCACAGAGGAGGAGAAGTAAAGGGTGGGGGTTGGTGATTGCTTGTGACAAGGGCGAGCGCAGCCGATGAGAGATGAGCTCAGGGTTATAGGGTCAAGCCGCACGGGCAATTAGTACTGGTTAGCTTAACGCATTACTGCGCTTCCACACCCAGCCTATCAACGTTGTGGTCTTCAACGACCCTTCAGGGGGCTCGAGGCCCCGGGAAGTCTTATCTTGAGACGAGTTTCCCGCTTAGATGCTTTCAGCGGTTATCTCTTCCGGATTTAGCTACCCGGCGATGCGACTGGCGTCACAACCGGTACACCAGAGATCCGTCCACTCCGGTCCTCTCGTACTAGGAGCAGGCTCTCTCAAACTTCCAGCGCCCACGGCAGATAGGGACCAAACTGTCTCACGACGTTTTAAACCCAGCTCACGTACCACTTTAAATGGCGAACAGCCATACCCTTGGGACCGGCTACAGCCCCAGGATGTGATGAGCCGACATCGAGGTGCCAAACTCCGCCGTCGATATGAACTCTTGGGCGGAATCAGCCTGTTATCCCCAGAGTACCTTTTATCCGTTGAGCGATGGCCCTTCCATACAGAACCACCGGATCACTATGACCTGCTTTCGCACCTGCTCGTCTTGTTGGACTCGCAGTCAAGCCTTCTTTTGCCATTGCACTATCAGTACGATGTCCGACCGTACCTAGAAGACCTTCGTACTCCTCCGTTACCCTTTAGGAGGAGACCGCCCCAGTCAAACTGCCTACCATGCACGGTCCCCGAACCGGATTCACGGTTCAAGGTTAGAACCTCAACGACACCAGGGTGGTATTTCAAGGGTGGCTCCTCGTGATCTGGCGACCACGTCTCACAGCCTCCCACCTATCCTACACAAGTCCCGTCAAAGTCCAATGCAAAGCTACAGTAAAGGTTCATGGGGTCTTTCCGTCTAGCCGCGGGGAGATTGCATCTTCACAAACACTTCAACTTCGCTGAGTCTCAGGAGGAGACAGTGTGGCCATCATTACGCCATTCGTGCAGGTCGGAACTTACCCGACAAGGAATTTCGCTACCTTAGGACCGTTATAGTTACGGCCGCCGTTTACCGGGGCTTCGATCAAGAGCTTGCACCCCATCACTTAACCTTCCGGCACCGGGCAGGCGTCACACCCTATACGTCGTCTTTCGACTTGGCAGAGTGCTGTGTTTTTATTAAACAGTTGCAGCCACCGATTCTCTGCGGCCCCATCGCGCTTCGTGGGCAAGCCACTACACGCTACCGGGGCATACCTTCTCCCGAAGTTACGGTATCAATTTGCCGAGTTCCTTCTCCTGAGTTCTCTCAAGCGCCTTAGAATTTTCATCCTGCCCACCTGTGTCGGTTTGCGGTACGGTCAATCACAGACTGAAGCTTAGAGGCTTTTCCTGGAAGCAGGGTATCACTCACTTCGGTCTCAATGAGACCTCGTCATCACGCCTTGGCTAAGCCGCACGGATTTGCCTATGCAGCACGCCTACACGCTTAAACCAGGACATCCAACACCCGGCTGAGCTAACCTTCTCCGTCCCCCCATCGCATCTGTGATCGGTACGGGAATATTGACCCGTTTCCCATCGACTACGCCTTTCGGCCTCGCCTTAGGGGCCGACTCACCCTGCGCCGATGAACGTTGCGCAGGAAACCTTGGGCTTTCGGCGAGCGTGCTTTTCACACGCTTTATCGCTACTCATGTCAGCATTCGCACTTCTGATACCTCCAGCATCCCTCTCGAGACACCTTCGCAGGCCTACAGAACGCTCCCCTACCACGCGTACAAAGTACGCATCCGCAGCTTCGGTTATTGGCTTGAGCCCCGTTACATCTTCCGCGCAGGACGACTCGATCAGTGAGCTATTACGCTTTCTTTAAAGGGTGGCTGCTTCTAAGCCAACCTCCTGACTGTCTATGCCTTCCCACCTCGTTTTCCACTTAGCCAATCATTGGGGACCTTAGCTGGCGGTCTGGGTTGTTTCCCTCTTGACGATGGACGTTAGCACCCACCGTCTGTCTCCCGTGCATCACTTTCCGGTATTCGGAGTTTGCTATCGCGGGGTAGATCGCAATGACCCCCCCAACGATTACAGTGCTCTACCCCCGGAAGTGTCCACACGAGGCACTACCTAAATAGTTTTCGGGGAGAACCAGCTATTTCCAGATTTGTTTAGCCTTTCACCCCTATCCACAGCTCATCCCCTAGTTTTTCAACACTAGTGGGTTCGGACCTCCAGTACCTGTTACGGCACCTTCATCCTGGCCATGGATAGATCATCTGGTTTCGGGTCTACGCCCAGCAACTCAATCGCCCTATTCAGACTCGGTTTCCCTACGCCTCCCCTATTCGGTTAAGCTCGCTACTGAACGTAAGTCGCTGACCCATTATACAAAAGGTACGCAGTCACCCCTTTCGAGGCTCCCACTGTTTGTATGCATGCGGTTTCAGGATCTATTTCACTCCCCTCCCGGGGTTCTTTTCGCCTTTCCCTCACGGTACTAGTTCACTATCGGTCGATCACGAGTATTTAGCCTTGGAGGATGGTCCCCCCATCTTCAGACAGGATTTCACGTGTCCCGCCCTACTTTTCGTACGCTCAGTTCCACAATCGGGTTTTCATATACGGGGCTATCACCCGCTCTGGCCAGCCTTTCCAGACTGTTCTACTAACGCAACTGCTAAATCGTACAGGCTACTCCCCGTTCGCTCGCCACTACTTGGGGAATCTCGGTTGATTTCTTTTCCTCGAGCTACTTAGATGTTTCAGTTCGCTCGGTTCGCCTCCACTGACCTATGTATTCAGTCAGGGATACCGCTTGCGCGGTGGGTTTCCCCATTCGGACATCTCCGGATCAATGCTTGTTTGTCAGCTCCCCGAAGCTTTTCGCAGACTACAACGTCCTTCATCGCCTGTGATCGCCAAGGCATCCACCACATGCACTTAGTCGCTTGACCCTATAACGCTGAGCTCCGGTTCCCCGGACCCCTCATCATATGGCGCAACTCGCGCTTGTTTTTTCCACACCCGGGCTGGTTCAAAGCCAGGTATGGAGAGAATGCAATCACACAACCCATACGCCGATCCATTCCTGGATCTTCGTATGACTTTACTTCTCCATTTTGTTAAAGATCAGACAACCGATTCACTTCTACTATCGGCCCGCCACTCTTTGAGTCGCTATCTCAACACGCCACGACCCACATGCCGCGCTCAGATAGCCCTTCAATTCATGGTGGAGGCAGACGGGATCGAACCGACGACCCCCTGCTTGCAAAGCAGGTGCTCTCCCAGCTGAGCTATGCCCCCTCTATTTCCGGTGGTGGGTCTGGTTGGGTTCGAACCAACGACCCCCGCCTTATCAAGACGGTGCTCTAACCAGCTGAGCTACAGACCCACTGTCTGTACCGCTGAACAACCGATAGGCTGTAGGTGCTCGCCAAGCCTTTGCTCTAGAAAGGAGGTGATCCAGCCGCACCTTCCGATACGGCTACCTTGTTACGACTTCACCCCAGTCATGAACCCCACCGTGGTAAGCGCCCTCCTTGCGGTTAGACTACCTACTTCTGGTGAAACCCACTCCCATGGTGTGACGGGCGGTGTGTACAAGACCCGGGAACGTATTCACCGCGACATGCTGATCCGCGATTACTAGCGATTCCGACTTCATGGAGTCGAGTTGCAGACTCCAATCCGGACTACGATCGGCTTTCTGGGATTGGCTCCACCTCGCGGCTTGGCAACCCTCTGTACCGACCATTGTATGACGTGTGAAGCCCTACCCATAAGGGCCATGAGGACTTGACGTCATCCCCACCTTCCTCCGGTTTGTCACCGGCAGTCTCATTAGAGTGCCCAACTAAATGATGGCAACTAATGACAAGGGTTGCGCTCGTTGCGGGACTTAACCCAACATCTCACGACACGAGCTGACGACAGCCATGCAGCACCTGTGTCCAGGCTCCCTTTCGGGCACCAATCCATCTCTGGAAAGTTCCTGGCATGTCAAGGGTAGGTAAGGTTTTTCGCGTTGCATCGAATTAATCCACATCATCCACCGCTTGTGCGGGTCCCCGTCAATTCCTTTGAGTTTTAATCTTGCGACCGTACTCCCCAGGCGGCCAACTTCACGCGTTAGCTACGGTACTAAGGAAGTCTCCTTCCCCAACACCTAGTTGGCATCGTTTAGGGCGTGGACTACCAGGGTATCTAATCCTGTTTGCTCCCCACGCTTTCGTGCATGAGCGTCAGTGTTAACCCAGGGGGCTGCCTTCGCCATCGGTGTTCCTCCACATCTCTACGCATTTCACTGCTACACGTGGAATTCCACCCCCCTCTGCCACACTCCAGTCTTGCAGTCACAACCGCAGTTCCCAGGTTAAGCCCGGGGATTTCACAGCTGTCTTACAAAACCGCCTGCGCACGCTTTACGCCCAGTAATTCCGATTAACGCTCGCACCCTACGTATTACCGCGGCTGCTGGCACGTAGTTAGCCGGTGCTTCTTCTTCAGGTACCGTCATCAGTAGCCAGTATTAGTGACCACCTTTTCGTTCCTGCCGAAAGAGCTTTACAACCCGAAGGCCTTCTTCACTCACGCGGAATGGCTGGATCAGGGTTGCCCCCATTGTCCAAAATTCCCCACTGCTGCCTCCCGTAGGAGTCTGGGCCGTGTCTCAGTCCCAGTGTGGCTGATCATCCTCTCAGACCAGCTACGGATCGTCGCCTTGGTAGGCCTTTACCCCACCAACTAGCTAATCCGACATCGGCCGCTCCAATAACGCGAGGCCTTGCGGTCCCCCGCTTTCCCCCTCAGGGCGTATGCGGTATTAGCCATCCTTTCGGACGGTTATCCCCCTCTACTGGGCACGTTCCGATGTATTACTCACCCGTTCGCCACTCGCCACCAGGTGCAAGCACCCGTGCTGCCGTTCGACTTGCATGTGTAAAGCATTCCGCCAGCGTTCAATCTGAGCCAGGATCAAACTCTTCAGTTCAATCTCTTTAACTCACTCAACGAAATTCACAGGCTCAACTTTCGTTAAACCTTTCTTCTTCGTGTAAGTGCTTGCTACTTTTTTCATTCGCTTGAAATCCAGCGTGGCTTCCGCCGCAGTACCTCGGTCTCCCTCTGCACCGCATGAATACCCTTCGATCTCGGATATCCACCCGCCAAGACTCCTCAGCCTCGCAAGCACCTACACCTATCGATTGTCCAACTTTTTAAAGAACACGCTCAAACTTCAGCAAACTTCGCCTACCCCGCAACGCCGCTCCAGCTCTGCAAATTAACCAACTTTTTGCCGCCTTCTCGCTGCGTTGCGCGTCGAAGAGGTGCGCATTATACGGACCACCTCCTCCCCGTCAACTCCCTTCACAAAAAATTTCGAATCGACGGAAATCCGCACCGGACACGCGGAGTTCGACGCAAGGCTCAGTGGGAAGTTCCCGCCGAACGGGTGACCTTGTTCCAGACGTTGTATTTGCCCACGGGCTTGTCCATAGGTAGGCGCTTCACTTCCTTGAAGCTCTTGGCGTCAAAGACGATGATGGCGCCGCCATCGGCCTTGCGCTCCCACAGGCTGGTCAGGACGTACCGACCGTCCCGGGTGAACTCCGTATGCGCCAAGGTCTTGCCTGGGTCGGTGCGCACCTCGGCGACCTTCTCCAGGGTTTCCCGATCGATGACGGTCATGGTGTCCTTGGCCTTGCTCATCATCGAATCGGTCCAGACATAACGCGAGCTCTCGTGGCCACGCATGAAAAAACCGGGACCGGGTGTGGGAATCTGCTTCAGGACACGCCAATCCTTCATGTCGATGACGCTGATGACTCCTTCCTTCAGGTTGGGCGTGGCCATCACGGCATGGCCCTGGAACTGCCAGGTGATGCCCGAGCCCAGATGCGGCATGCCGGGAAGGCTAAGGTCGCCGACTTTTTGGCGCACGTCCAGATTGACCACTTGGCCCCGCCCCGCCTCGCGACTGGCTCCCATCAATTCACTGTAATCCTGGGTGAAGAAAAAGTCGTCGAGGATCTCTGAAAGGAAAGTACGGCGCGGATTGAGGAAACCCTGAATGAAGGCGCCCTCCTTGTACTGAAAGTCGTGGATGACGCCGACGGGGATGTCCTCGGCCTTGGGGTCGTAGCTGAGTTCCCAGACCTCGGGCACATCCTTCAAGGCTGCGACGAAACTCTTGCGGGGAGCGGCATCGTAGACGGCGGAGACGCGGGAGGACCGCTTGCCCTCCTTGTCCTTGACCTCGTGGATGCGCAACAGATTGAGATCGCCATCCAACAGTACCAGCGTGTTGGGCAGATAGTTGGCGACGGCGACATAGCGGCCATCGTCGGAAACCGCGACATTGCGGGTATTGATGCCAGCGCGAATCTCCGCCACCACCTGAAGATTCCACAAGTCGAACTTGCTGATCCAACCGTCGCGGGAGGCAAAGAACACATAGCGCCCGTCGGAGGTGAATTTGGGGCCGCCATGCAGCGCATAGCGGCTGGGAAAACGATGCAGCACTTCCAGCCGGTCCCCATCCACCACCGAAACATGATGGTCGCCGCCTTCCACCACGATGAACAGGTTCATCATGTCCACGCCCTTGAAAATGGTGGCGGGACGGTCGGGCAGGCTACCCGGCGCATGCTGGACGATGCGGGAAGCGCGAATGTCCTGTTCGCTCCAACTCGGCTTGATGAGACCGGGCGTGTAGAGCCAATCCACCAGGGCGCCGATCTCCGCGCTACCGATGCGATCGGCAAAGGGCTGCATCTGAGTAGCGGCGCGTCCCTCGCGAACGACCCGCAGCGCCTCCGGTTTTTTCAAGCGCTCCAGGCTTTCCGGCAGCAGGGCCGGCCCCATGCCGCCCAGTCGGTCGGCGCCATGGCAACTGGCGCAATGCTGTTGATAGAGATGTGCGGGCTCCTCGGCCAGAGCCAGGTTGGCGACGAGGGCCGCCACGAACATGAGAGTTTTGCGCAGCATGATGATGTCAGGCAGTTGCGGAAGCGACCAGGCCGATTTCGACGTCGTCCAGATAGCAACCCGGATCTTCCGACCAGGGGTCATTGGTGAGTTTCAGCGCACGCACCCGGGTGTTGCCGTTGCAGATATCCAGATATCCGCAATCGGCGCAGCGGCCGCCGACCGGACGCGGGTGGCGCTTGAGGCCAGCCATCACGGGATCGGAGATGTCCTGCCAGATCGCCGAAAAGGGCCGCGTCTTCACATTGCCCAGGTTGTGGTGCCACCACATGGTGTCCGGATGCACATTTCCCAGATTGTCGATATTGGCGACATTCACCCCGGAGGCATTGCCCCCCCACTGCGCCAGCTTGGCGCGGATGTGTTCAGCGCGATGAGGAAAGCGCCGCTCCACCCAGTGCAGGAAATACACGCCGTCGGCATCGTTGTTGCCCGTATTGAATTCCCGCCGCAGGCCTCGCTGATGGCACTCCAGGGCAGTCTCGAACAGCAGGTCCATCGCCTCGCGGGTGGTTCGATGACGCGCGTCATCCTTGCGGTTCTTGTTGCCCCGGCCGGCGTAGTTGAGGTGGGAAAAATAGAACTTGTCGATGCCTTCCTCATCCATCAAGGCCAGCAACCCCGGCAGGTCATGGGCGTTGTCCTCGGTCATGGTGTAGCGCAGTCCGACCTTGAGGCCGCGCGCCAGACAAAGGCGGATGCCGGCCAAGGAGGCATCGAAGGCCCCCTCCTTGCGGCGGAAGCGATCATGGGTCGCCCCCAGGCCATCCAGACTGACCCCCACATAGTCGTAGCCGACAGCCGCAATGGCGTCGATGTTGGCGGCATCGATCAGCGTGCCGTTCGAGGACAGGCTGACGTGGAAGCCCAGCGACTTGGCCCGCCGCGAGATGTCGAAAATGTCCGGTCGCAGCAGCGGTTCTCCGCCGGAGAGAATCAGGGCCGGCACGCGAAAAGCCCGCAGATCGTCCATTACAGCGAACACCTCGTCGGTGCTCAACTCGCCGGGAAAATCCTTGTCGGCGGAAATCGAGTAGCAGTGCTTGCAGGTGAGATTGCAGCGGCGCACCAGGTTCCAGATCACTACCGGGCCCGGTGCCGGGCGGCGCGGCAGCACCGGGGTGGACTCAAAGATCTCGCTGATGAACTGGGCGATCCGAAACATGGGCGACTCCGCGTTGGCCGAACTCAGGCGACCAGGCGCAGGCCGGTCTTCTTGAGGATGCGGCTGGAGAATAAAACATCCCGCCCCACACAGGCGTCGGGAAACTCTGCGGCGATCAGGGCGGCAATCTCCGACACCTGTGCCAGCACCGCCTCCCGGCTCTTGCCATGGACCATGGCGAAAATATTGTAGGACCAATGCGGCAAACGCCGCGGACGGCGATAGCAATGGGTAATGGCCGCCAGGGCGCCCAGGCGCTCGCCCACGGCGTCGGCTTGCTCATCGACGATGTTCCAGACACTCATGCCATTGGCGGTGTAGCCCAAGGCATAGTGGTTGGGTACGGCGCCGATGCGCCGGATGGCGCCGCGCGCCAACATCGCCTGCAGCCGCGCCATGACTTCCTCGGCGCTGACCCCCAGTTGCTCCGCCAGCAGATGGTAGGGACGCGCCACCAGCGGCAGGCCAGACTGGGTCGCCAGCACCAGGCGACGCTCGATGTCGTCGATCGCGGCGTCGAGCGACGGAGTATCCGCGGGACGATTCATGCCCGGAGCCTCATTTCGACGAAATACTCCCGCTCCTTGGGAAAGGCGTGCACAGCCAAACCGGTCGCGATCTCAATGGCCGCGATGGCCTGGCCGATCCCTTCCCGTGTTTCGGTGGCGAGGACGAACCACATGTTGAGCACATGCTCGCGCCGGTAGTTGTGGGCCACCTGGGGCAACGCATTGACCCGTTCGGCGATGCGCTCGAAGTCATCCTCCGGCACCGCCAGCGCCGCCAGACAGAAAGCCCCGCCCATGCGCTCGATCTGGAACATGGGGCCGAAGCGGGTCAGCACCCCCGATGCCCGCAGGTGCTGCAAACGAGCCAAGACCTCGTCCTCGCTCATGCCCAGCGCGGCCGCGGCTTCGGCATAGGGACGCTCGCTGATGGGGAACTCACCTTGCAAGGCATTGATCAACGCCCGATCGCCCTCATCCAGAACAGCCGGCTGGGGCCGCTCAAGCACAACATTCTCCCGTGAGGTAGCGGGCACCTTGCTGCTTGAAACGCCGCGTCGAGAACAAGACCGCATGGGGATATTGATCCAGCTCATGGCGCCGTGCCAGGTCGTCGCGCAGCGCGAGCACCTCCTCGCGCGCCTTGCCGTGGATCATGCAGAACAGGTTGTAGGGCCAGTCGGGCAGCGCGCGCTGGCGTCGGTAGCACAGCGTGATGCCGGGCGCGCCGGCCAGCCTGCGGCCCAACTCCGAGACGACGGCATCCGGCACATCCCAGACACACATCGCGTTGGCGATGTACCCCAGCTCATGGTGCCGTACCACCACGCCCAGACGCTTGACCAGTCCCTCGTCGAGCCACCGCTCCAACAACTCCAGGGTGAATGCCTCGCTGAGTCCGGCGCGCTCGCCCAGCACCTTGAAGGGCCGAGGCTCCACCGGCAGACCGGGCTCCAATGCCGCCAACAGGCCGCGCTCAAGCTCAGGCAAGGCGCAAGCGCGCTCGCCCGGAACAGCCGCATCAGGCTGGACATGCTTGCAGCCGCCCGCGAGGTCGAACCCCAGATCGATGTGGAAAGATTCCCGCAGCGGCAGCGAAATCAAGGGACAGCCGCTCTCCTCGGCGATCGCCCGCAACTGAGCCTCCAGGGCCGCCTCATCGCGTGCGGCGAGGACGAACCAGAGATTGAAGCGATGTTCGCGCTGGTAGTTGTGATTGACCTGAGCGCGCGCTGTAACCAGCGCCGCCACCCGTTCCAGAGCGTCGGCCGGCACGGCCAGGGCCGCCAGAGTGGATACGCCCACCCGCTGCGGCGGCAGTACGGCGCCGATGCGGCTCACCACGCCGCGGGCCAGGAAATCGCGATAGCTGTCGATCACCGCCGCCTCCGCCAGGCCCACCTGCTCGCCGATGGCGCGGAAAGGTCGCGGCAACAGAGGGAAATTCCGCTGGTAGTCGTTGAGCAGGCGAAAGGCCGGGTCGGCGGAGGCGTTCATATCAGAACCCCGTGCGGGCGGCCCGCGCGGTGAAGAAAATGCCGCTCGGACTTTGGAGGGGAAGTGTCTTCAATATCTTGCGGGTCGCGGTATCGTAGATCACCACCCGATTGTCGTCCCGAGCCGAAACCCAGACCGCGCCGCCACGGGGCATGAACTCCATGTGCAAGACCGCCTTGCCCGGTTGCAGAGTATCCACCACCCGCCGTTCCAGGGTGTCGATCACCTGCACATAACCATTGTCGGGGAATGCAAAATTCACCCATATCTGGCGGCCGTCCGGCCGGGCCATGACGAACACCGGCTGCCCCTTGAGCGGAATCCGTCCTACCTCGCGCCAGTCCCGGGTATCCACCACAAGCACCTCGTGGCGGCCGATCGCCGGCAGGTAGGCGTAGCCCCCGGCGATCGCCCAGCCCCGCAAGTGCGGCATCTTGAATACCGGCAGCGGCGCCTCGCCCTTGCCGTAACCATCCAGAATGCGCCGTACGCCCTGCTCCGGACGCCAGGTGTCGAGCAGCGCCAGCCCGTCCTCGCCGAACAGGCCGGCGATGTAATAGCGTCCGTCCGGCGTCACCAGCCCGTCGTAAGGCTGGCGGCCAGCAGCGTAACGCTCGGTGCGTGGATTCCTGGGATCGGAAAAATCGGTGATGCGGATTTCTCCCGCCTCGAACAGCGCGTAGCCGAAACGGTTGCCCGACAGATCCGCCAGGCCAACCACTTTGGAGCGTTTGCCCTCGCTGCCATAGACCGCCGGCACATCCGCCAGCAATTCCAACGTGTCCGCATCGAAGGCCTTGATGCCGCCCGGCTCGTAGTTCTGCGCCACCACCAACCGGCCATCCTGCGATATGGCGCCGCCGATGCTATTGCCGGCCTGGATCACGCGACGCGCCAGACGGCCGGCCAGCAGATCCACCTTGGACAAGCCGCCATCGCGGCCAAACACATAGGCATAACGGCCATCAGGGGAGAACACCGTCGAGGCGTGGGACAGGTCGCCCAACCCCTCCACCCTGGACAATATCTCGCGCCGCGTCTGGTCCACCAGGGCCACACGGCCATCGGCCCGCTCGATGACCAATCCCAGATCGCCCGTCCCCCGCAGAGGATTCTGGGCACAGGCGGTCAGTAGGCAGAGGATGAAAGGGGCGCAGCGACGTACCAACGACATCATTATCTTTCCTCCGGAAAACCTTCCACCAGTTTACGTGCAATCCACAGCGCGTCGCTTTCGCTGAGAATGGATTTCCAGGCCGGCATGGCGGTGCCCGGCCGGCCATGGAGGATGGTGGCCGCCAGGCTGTCCACGGGTTTGTCCCGCAGCGCGGTGGGAGTCAATGGGGAACCCAGTCCTCCCTTGAGCGTCATGCCATGGCATGAACCGCAGTCCTGCCGCACCAGGCGGATCAGTTCTTCCTCGCCACCGACCGCCCAGGCGAAGACGGGAACCGTCAAGCACAGCGCCCCGAAAGCGGACAGCAAGATTGTCGACATCGGGCGCGGACGATCGGGGCGCCTCAGGAAGGCCATGAGATGATCCCGCTCATCGACTGCGCTGAATACTGCACTTGACTCATCTCCCGCTTCCCATCGGACCGGCGGCGCAGCATCCGGCCGACCCGTCCGATGGGTGCCGAACATCAACGTTTTGTGGCGTTGATGTCCGCCTGGGCATCGATGCCCAGGGTGTAACCCAGAGAAACATGATGGAAACGGCCATTGGCGTAATCATCATGGATGGCGAAACCGAAACTGTAGACCTTGCCGGCCACCAGATTCACATCGCCCTCGCCTCCGCCGCCAAGCTTGCGGGTGAAGGTCACGATCCACTCGTCACCCTTCTTCTCACCCTTGGCTTCCACCAGCCCTTTGCCGCCTTCCATCACCCGCTTGTCGGCAACGTAGCCGTCCACAGCCTTTTCCTTGCTCCGCCACTGGATCAGGTCGTAGAACTTGCTGCTGGCGTTGCCGCCGACCACGTACTTGGTCTTCTTGTCGTCCTTGGCGTCAGGCATGGTGCGGATATCCTGGTGACAGGTCTCCCAGCAGCCCGCCTGGCTGGAACGCTCGACCTTGTTGTCGTCCAGCATGAACGCCAGTTTCACCGGATTGGCGGCATCCATCTTGGGGCCACCACCCGGGGGCTGCTTCCAGGTAAAGCGCAGGTAAAGATTGGTGCCGTCGTTGGCCGCCTGAACGCCCACCGGGATGGATGGCGCCTTGCCCTTGATCGGTTTCGGCTCGAGCTTTTCGCCGCTGGCCATCTTCTTGCCCATGTCGGCGGTTTCAGTGTCGTGGCAGGAGGCGCAGGTTTCGCCCTTCTTGAAGGCCTTGGCGCCACCGTGCTCAGTGCCCTTCAGAATCCACTCCATCGGCGACACGCCGGGATAGAACAACGTGATTTTCTTGGCCGGAACCTTGCTCCAGTCAGGCGCCGCCGCCAAGGCGGAACCGGAACCAAAGAGCATCCCCGTCGAGAGGATGGATGCAATCATGATTTGCCGCATGAAATACTCCTCAACTTGACTTAAAACGATGAAATTCGAATCGCATTGGTGCTTCGCCCACAAACCCGGGAATCGTGCCGAAACCAGGTGTTTATTCGTCGTCCTCTTCCTTCATGCCCTTGGGCTTGTGATGCGCAATACCCTTGTGGCAGTCGATACAGGTGGATTTGTCGCGCTGCGCCAATTCATGTTGCTTGCGCGCCCGCTGCTTCTGACTGTCGGCATTCATGCCATCGAAACTATGGCAATTGCGGCACTCCCGGGAATCGGACGCCTTCATCCGCTTCCACTCATGTTCAGCCAGCGTCAGGCGCTTGGCCTCGAACTTCTCGGGGGTGTCGATCGTTCCCATGATCTTGCCATACACTTCCTGTGAGGCCTGAATCTTGCGGGCGATCTTGTGCATCCAGTCCTTGGGCACGTGACAATCGGGACAAGTAGCCCGCACCCCCGTGCGATTCGAGTAATGGATGGTCTGCTTGTATTCCTGATAGACGGTATCGTGCATTTCATGGCACGAAATACAGAAATCGAGTGTGTTGGTGGCTTCCATCGCCGTGTTGAAGCCACCCCAGAAAATGATGCCCAATGTGAAGCCAATGGCCAGCAAGGCGCCCAGTGAATAGCGGGACGGCTTGCGCAGTACCGACCAGAAACGCCCGCGTGCTTCGGAGTTGTTGCTCATCTACGTCCCCTTCGACTATCAGTTCCTTGCAAGAGCCTTTGCATTTGAATCCCTATCGATCACGGCCGTGTTGCTCAGCCGTCATTCCCCTGCAACGCATTCATTCTTTTAAAACGACCGGAAGGTCACACCTTCCGGTCGCCGTGCATCAGTCGATCAATAAATGTCGTGCTGAGTGTTGTAGACGTTGAACTTGCCGGTCGGAGTGATCATCTTCGGATCGGTGATCACCTTCTTCACCTTCAGCGTCGCATCGTCATACACCACGATCGCGGACTGGTCGGTCTTGCCACCCCACAAGGAGATCCAGACTTCCTTGCCATCGGCGCTGTATTCCGGATGGACCGCACGCTTGGTGGCCTTGGTTTCCGGCAGACCGGAATCCTTGGCGACGTTGATGATCTTCTTCGGCTTGGACAAGTCCGCCATGTCCCAGACCGCCACGGATTCCGCCAATTCCTTTTCCGGATTCTGCGGGGAATCAGCCCAGAAGTGCCTGGACTTGGGATGGGTCTTGACGAAAAGGTTGCCCGGCACGTGCTTCATCTCCTGGACGACCTTCCAGTTGTACTCCTTGTACTTGGCAAACTTCTTGTCGTCCGAGGGTGTGCTGATCAGGGTCACCACGTCGGCACCCAGATGGCCGGTGGCCCAGACCGGGCCGAACTTCGGATGAACGAAGTTGGCGCCGCGCCCCGGATGGGGGATCTTGGCGGTATCGATCAGGGCAGCCAGCTTGCCGGTCTTGGTATCCACCGCGGCAATCTTGTTGGAGGCGTTGGCGGCGACCAGGAAGTAGCGCTTGGACGCATCCCAACCGCCGTCATGCAGGAACTTGGCGGATTCGATGGTGGTGGTCTTCAGGTTCTTGATGTCGGAATAATCGACCAGCAGGATCTGGCCGGTTTCCTTGATGTTGACCACCCACTCCGGCTTGATCTCGGAAGAAACGATCGAGGCCACGCGCGGCTCGGGGTGGTACTCGCCGTCGACCGTCATGCCACGCGTGCTGACGACCTTGAGCGGCTTCAGGGTGTCGCCATCCATGATCACGTACTGGGGCGGCCAGTAGGAACCCGCAATGGCGTATTTGTCGTCGTAGCCCTTGAACTTGGAGGTATCGACGGAACGGGCATCAAAGCCGACCTTGACCTCGGCGACTACGGCGGGCTTCTCCATCCACAGGTCGATCAGGGACAGGCGGCCGTCGCGGCCGATGACATAAACATAGCGACCGGACTTCGACAGACGCGAGATATGCACGGCGTAGCCGGTCTTGACGATGCTGCGGATATCCTTGGTGTCGCCATCGATCAGGGCCACCTCGCCAGTATCGCGGAGGGTGACAGAGAACATGTTCTTCAGATTGAAGTTGTTCATCTGCTTGGTCGGACGCTTGTCGACCGGCACGATGACCTTCCAGGAATCCATCGTGTCCTTGAAGCTGTACTCGGGCGGCACATCCGGGGTGTTCTGGATGTACTTGGCCATCAGGCTGATTTCATCCTTGGTCAGAATGTCATCGAAGTTCACCATGCCGCCTTCGGTGCCATAGCCGATGATCTTCTCAAGGCGGTTCTGCCCCAGCCTGAGCGTGCCACCTTCCTGGGTGGTGCCGTCCTTGAGTTTCTTGGTCCAGTGGGGCTCCAGGTTCTTGCCGGTGGCCCCCTTGCGCAGCACGCCATGGCAGCCTGCGCAACGCTCGAAATAAATCTTCTTGGCCTGGGCCTTCTCGTCCGCGCTCATGGCCGGCACCTCGGCGGTCTGCTGGGCGAATGCCGAGGCCATGGCCAGGGGCAGTAGGGCGGGAAGTGCGTATTTGAACAACTTTTTCGACATCATCGATCTCCTTGCGTTGAGAGAACAGAACTAACTGAAACCTGCATCAGCGAACAGTTTATGCCGCAGCGCATGATAGAAACCTTGATAATGATCATGCTTTTCGAAGCAACATTACTTTCATCAAGGTCAAACCCAAGGAAATCACTCAGGAATTAACACGCAAATCCTCGCTCATACTTGCCACCTGCTCGTCAGGCGGCGCAATCTAATGGAATGCAAAACAGGGGCTGACAGCCTCCGTTCAGACGCCGCGATACACCGGCTTGCGTTTTTCCAGGAAGGACATGGTACCTTCCTTGGCGTCCAGGGTGGAGGCCACGGCCACGCCGGCCAGTCCCTCGTAGTCGAGAATTTCCTCCAGGGTGCTGACCTGGGACATGTGGATCATGCGCCGCGCCATATCCACCGCCACCGAGGCGCGCTGCGCCAGCATCCTGGCGTACTCGAAGGCGGCGGCATAGGCCTGGCCCTCGGGCACCAGCTCGTCGATCAGGCCCAGGGCCTTGCATTCCTCGGCCTTGAACACCTTGGCCGTCTCGACCATCATCAGGGCGTTGGAGAAACCGACGATGCGGGGCAGGAAATAGGAAGCGCCGCAATCCGGGGCCACGCCGATGTTGGTGAAAATGGCCGCCATCTTGGTCGTGGTGTCGCCGAAGCGACGGTCGCAAGCGATGGAATAGGCCAGGCCGGCACCCACCGCATGGCCCTGGATCGCGACGATCACGGGCTTGTCCACCAGCACCAGCTGACGGGTCACCTCGAAGAACGGACCGCCCGGCGTCTTGCGCTGGGAACGGGGAATCGGGCGGGAAGAATCCGAGGTGCCGGGCATCGGCCGGTCGCTCTCGCCGGAGATGAAGTCCACGTCGCCGCCGGCGCAGAAGGAACGGCCGGCGCCGTGCAACAGGATGGTGCGCACTTCGTCGCGGAAGCGCAGCTTGTGGAGCAGGCCGGAGAGTTCCTCCGCCAGTTCCCAGCTGATCGCGTTCAGCTTGTCGGGGCGGTTCAGGGTGATGACGCCGACGTTGTCTTCAACGCGGAACTGGATGTACTTGAATTCCTCGGCCATGGCCGTTCTCTCCTTTTGTCGCTCTGGTGAAACAACCGGCCCCGCTACTTCGCGGAGCCGGCCACAGTCTCCGACAGCGGCCGCCGGGTACGGCCGCCTTCCTCGTCAACGGAATTGAGGAATGATCTCCTTGTCGTACCACTCGATCCACTCCAGGCACTGCTCGAAGGTCTCCACCTTGGGCGGGCGCACCTGGACCGAGGTGGCGCCCGCCTTCTGCAGGCCCTCGATTTCACGCAGCACGCCGTCGCGGTCGGCAGAGATGTTGGTCTCGCCGTAGGCGACGTGATGATCGTCCTGGGCATAGGCCGTGGTGGTCACCAGGATCTCGAAGCGGTCCGCCTTCTCCTGGTACTCGGGCAGGCTCTTCATGTAGGCGATGCAGTCGGGCAGGTTCTCCGCCGTCACCAGCCAGGGAATCCAGCCGTCGCCCAGTTGCGCGGCACGGCGCATCGCCGGCTTGGAATTGCCGCCGATGAAGATCGGGGGATGGGGCTTCTGCACCGGTTTGGGCTCGATCACCACATCCTTGAACTTGACGAACTCGCCGTCAAAGGACGGCGTATCCGAAGTCCAGGCCTGCTTCAGCACCTGGATGTATTCGTCGGTGATCTTGCCGCGCTGCTCGAAGGGCACGTTGAGGGCCTCGAATTCCTTCTCCAGGTGGCCCACCGCGGTGCCGAGGGTGAAACGGCCGCCGGCAATGAATTCCATGGTAGCGATCTGCTTGGCCAGCAACAGGGGATGGCGATAGGGCAGCGCCAGGATGTAGGTCATCATGTGGATGCGCTGGGTCGCACCCATCAGCACGGCCGCCGCCGAAATCCCCTCGACGAAGCGGGTGCCCATGTGCTGCACCATGTCGTTGGGCATCATCACATGCTCGGGGATGGTCAGCCAGTCCCAGGTCAGGCTGTCGGCCTTCTGGGCAAAACGCAAAATCTCGGCGCTGCCGGATTTCGGTTCCCAAGGCGCCATTGCCGGCGGATAGTTGTCCATCCCGGATGCTGCCAATGCGAATTTCATTTTGGTCTCCTGCGTTTTGAATATTTATGGATTTGCCGGCGGAGCCGGCCGTTGCTGCATTATCTCAGGCTGCCATTCTCAATAGATGATTTTCCGCTCCACCAGCTCCTGGTAGCGCGCCTCCGGCATCCCCAGGATTTCCTTGAACACCCGCTCGTTGTCCTGGCCGATCACCGGACCGGGGCGCACCTCGACCTCGGTCTCGCTGGTCTTCACATAGGCGCCGTAGATGGTCTCCTTGTAGCCCAGCGGATGAGTCACCTCGATGTAGGTTTTGCGCGCCCGGTAATGGGGATCCTGCAGCAGATCGCCGATGTTCAGCACCGGTGCCGCGGCCACGCCGTGGCTTTGCAGCAACTCGGCCAGTTCACGGTCGTCGTACTTGACGGTCCACTCGGCCAGCAGCGCATGCAGCGCGTCGATGTGGGTCAGGCGGTGCTCGAGGGTGGCGAACTCATTCACCTTCAACCACTCGGGATGGCCCAGGGCCTGCATCAGCGCCTGCCATTCCGCGTCGGTGACGACGGCGATGCTGATCCAGCGGTCGTCGCCCTTGCAGGGAAACACGCCATGCGGCGCGGCGCCGCCGACCGGGTGCTCGTTGCTCTTGGGGCCGCCGTTGCGGCCGTTGAGCACGTAGTCCATGTAGGCCGGCCCCACCATCTGCATCACCGCCTCCTGCTGGGAGAAGTCGATGTGCTGCCCCTGTCCGGTATTGCGCCGGTGGTTCAGGGCGGCGAGGACGGCGAAGGCGCCGAAGATGCCGGCGTAAGGGTCGGAATAGGCGTTCTCCACCGGGATCGGGCCGCCGCCCTTGTAGCCCACCAGGCTGTCCAGCCCGGTGGTCGAGGTGAGGCTCAGACCATAGGAGCGCAGATCCTTCTTCGGGCCATAAAGGCCGGCGCCGGGCATCGAGAAAAGGATGATGTCCTCCTTCACGCGGCGCAGATCCTCGTAGCCGAAACCCAGCCGCTCCATCACGCCAGGACCGAAGTTCTCCACCACCACGTCGGACTGGACGACCAGTTCCATCGCCAGGGCCTGGGCCTCGGGTTCCTTCAGGTTCAGGGAAACCGAGCCGTTGCCGGCCCAGCAGGCGTTGTTGGACAGGCTGCGGTTGGGGTCGGGTTTGCCTTCGGCGAAGGGCGGCAGATTGCGGGTCATGTCCACCCGCGCCTTGGATTCGATCTTGAAGACCTCGGCGCCGAGGAAGGCCAGCGTCTGGCCGACCACGGGGCCCGCCCAGACCCAGCCGAAATTCACCACCCGGATACCCTTGAGGGGCAGATTCTTAGCCATGTGCATGCTCCTTGTCCGTACCTACCGGGAATCAAATGACCGCCCGCGCCCGCAGGCCGCGTATCTCGTCCGCGCCCAGCCCCAGGACGCCGCCGTAGACCTCGTCGTTGTGCTGGCCCAGGAGCGGCGCCGGCCGCTCGGGTCCGCCGGGACAGGCCGGCAGCTTGAAGGGCGCGCCCAGGTTCTTCAGCTTGCCCAATTCCGGGTGCTCCATGTCGACGAAATAATCCCGCGCCTTGAGGTGGGGCTCCTCGGCCGCCTCCGCCACGGTATACACCGCGGTGATCGGGCAGCCGGCCGCCTGGCATTTTTCCTGGATTTCCATCTTGGTGTGTTCCATGGTCCATTCCTGGAGGAAGGAATAGATCACATCGGCGTTCTCGGCGCGCGTCTTCATGTTCTGGAAGATGTCCAGGTCGGCCCATTCCGGATCGCCCATCACCTTGCGCAGGCCGTTCCACTGCCCCGGCTCCAGGGCCAGCATCCAGACGTGGCCGTCCTTGCAGGGCATGATCGTGGCGGGCGCGCCCTGGGGCATGCCGACGCCGGTACGCTTGTCGAAGATGCCGTCCTGGGCCAGGCCGCCGATGTTCTGGCCGCCGACGAAGGTGGCGGCGATGGCCTCGGCGCAGGAAACATCCACCTGCTGGCCGCCGCCCACCAGCTCGCGGCCGTAGACCGCCGCCATACCCCAGGTGGCGGCGCTGATGGCGCCGAAGTAGTCGGCGGAGAAGGTGCCGTGCTCCAGGGGCATTCCCCCGGGCCGGCCGCAATAGCGTGAACTGGCGCCGGTCAGGTGGTAGGCGTTGAGGTCGTAGCCGTTCCAGCCGGCGTAGGGACCGGTCTGACCGAACGGCGTGATGGAGATCACCACCAGCTTCGGATTGATCGTGACCAGGCGCTCGTAGTCGAGGCCCCATTCCTTCATCTGCCGCGGCAGGTGGTTCTCGATCAGCACGTCGGCCCATTGCAGCAGGCGCAGGAACAGGGTCCGCCCCTCCTCGCTCGCCACGTCGCAGGTGATGCCGCGCTTGTTGGTGTTATGGAAGAAATACAGCCCGCTCTTCTCGGGGTGGGGAACGTCGCCGGGGAACGGTCCCATGCGGCGCGCCATGTCGCCGCCAGGCGGCTCCACCTTGATCACGTCGGCGCCGTAGTCGGAAAACAGCTTGGCGCAATAGGGCGCTGACACCATCTGGCCGAAATCCACCACCTTGATGCCGGCCAGGGCGCCGGGCCTGCCTGTCTTGTCGGTCATTGCTCCTCCGGGTTTCCCGCGGGAAACGGAATTGTTTTGGGTAACGGGGGTGAAATCCAGCAGCCCCTCGGGGCCTGCGCTGTAATCGCGAACCGAGCCGGTGATCCGCAGGGCCCGCTGAACGATACCGGAATTGTACGAGTAACAGACGCCATCGGGCATGCCGTCCGCCGTGGCGGGATGCTGTTCCACCGGCAGGCTCACGGAGCGCCGCGCCTGGGCGACGAAATAGCCGCGCTGCAAGGCGGTGGCGGCTTCCAGCGCCATGCCGGCGAAAGTCTGCGAGGCCCAGGCGAAAAACCCGCGCATGAAAGGGCGGCCGGCCAGCGCCTCGGGCTGCTCGATGACGTGGGCGCGCACCCGCCATTCATGGACCGTCCGGCCATCGCAATCAATCCGGGCCGCAGTCACGCCGTCCCGCTCGTCATCGACGGCGATCTCGTACAGCCGAGTCAGTCCGGCATCGTCGACGTGCGCCAGGGCCAACACCGTCATGTCGAACAGGTGGGTGCAGTTGTCGCCCGGCACCAGACGCTGACGCAGACTCTGGGCACCGTCGGTCAAGCGATGGCCGACGACACGGCCGATCACCGCCAGCGCCTCGGGACAGGTGGTGAAGGGATGGCGCACCGCCTCCGGTTCCACCGCCGTCACCCGCTCGCCGTCATGGCGCAGGGTCAGGCGGAAGGCATGGTTGCAATCCTCCAGCTCGACCCGGACCTGGTCCGAGCCGGCGTCGAGGCGCAGGCGGCGGCGGAACACGCCTGAGCCATAGTGCGGATTGGGGTTGGGCATGATGAATCCAGCGTCTCCGAAGGCGGCGCGGCGAACCGGTCCCTAATAGCGCAACGGGCGGCCATGGCCGCCCGGTCGCTGCACAAAAGCCCGATCAGACGGTGAAAGGATCGTCGATGGTGCGGGGCGCATCGCTGTCGAGGATGTCGGCGGCGATCAGATCCTCCAGATAGCGGGCATCCCACCAGTTCATCTGATGCTGCTTGGCGCGGCGGTAGAACAGCTGGATGTCGTAGTCCAGGGTGAAGCCGATGCCGCCATGCACCTGCTGCGCCATGTGGGTCACGTCCTTGAATGCCTTGCAGGCGAAGAGCTTGGCCATGGGCGCCAGACGCTGGGTCGACTTGCCCGTGGCACGCGCCCAGGCGGCTTCATACACCAGCACCTTGGCGCCATCGACCACGGCGCTGGCGTCGGCCATGTAGTGGGCCAGGGACTGGAAGGCGCCGATGGGCTTGTTGAACTGTTCGCGGTCCTTGGAGTACTGCACGGTGATCTCCAGGGCGCGCTCGGCGCCGCCGGCCGCCCAGGCGGCCTGCAGGATGATGCCGTCGTACATGGCGGCCTCCCAGGTCTTCCAGCCGCTGCCGGCCGCGCCGATGCGGTCGGCCTCGCTCACGGCGACGTTGTCGAAGCTGACCCGGTACTGGGTGTCGGAGGCCATGGTCTTGTGCTGGTGCAGGGTGACGCCGGCGGCGTTGGTGTCCACCAGGAAGAGATCGACGGCCTCGGTGGCGTCCCCGGTGCGGGCCAGGACGATCAGCTTCCGGGAGGCCTTGGCGTGGAAGACATGGCGCTTGACGCCGTTCAGACGGTAGCCGTCGGCGGTCTTCTCGGCCTTCATCTGCACGCCTTCGGGGCCGAAGCCGTTGTCGGGTTCGAGCCAGGCGATGGAGACGATGGTCTCGCCGCTGCCGATGCCGGGCAGCAGCGCCTGCTGCTGAGCTTCGCTGCCGGCGTTGCGCAGCGCCAGGACGCTCATCACGGAGCTGGCGAAGTAGGGTCCGGGGGCGATGGCGCGGCCCAGCTCCTCGTAGATCACGGCGCAGTCGAGCATGTTGAAGCCCGCGCCGCCCAGGGATTCGGGCAACAGGATGCTGAGGAGGCCGGTTTCGGCCATGTGCTTCCACAGATCATCGGGCACGCCGATCGGATCGTTCTCCAGCTTGCGCACCACGGCCACCGTGCTGTAGTCGGCGCACAGGTTGCGGGTCATGTCGCGCAGGATGTTCTGCTCTTCGGAAAATTTCAGGTCCATGGCACTCGTCTCTAAAATATTTGAAATCGTTTTCGGAACTTCGGATCGCTCTCCACCCCGGCTTCACGCTCAGGGTTTCCAGCGCTCCCCCTTGCGGCTCCACGGGTTGTCGCCGGCATCGCCGGGCAACGCCACCCGCGCCTTGCATTCCGTACACACCTTGCCTTCCACGGATACGGCCAGATCCAGCTCGACCCATTGGCAGCCGGCATCATCCGTGGACACCTTGGTCACCTTGCCCGACATCACCATGTGATCGCCCGGGAAGACGGAGCTGCGCATCTTGAACTTCATCCGCCCCAGGCGTCCTTTCGGTCCCGTCCAGTCGGTGATGTAGCGCTCGAACCAGGCGGAGTTGTTGGGGGTGTTGATGAAGATGTCCCTGACGCCGTTGCGCTTGATGGCGAAGTCGCGGTCATGGTGCATGGGGCGCCAGTCGCGGGTCGCCAGGGCGCCCAGCACCACGGTGGTCGCGGTCACGTCGTGCTCCAGCACGGGCAGCGCGTCGCCCTCATTGACCTCGGTGGCCAGGCGGCTTGCGGTATTCACGCTCATTGTTGCGGCCTCCGGTAACCAAAGCAGTCGTAGGTATCGGTACCCACCCATTCGCCACGCTGGTTGACGACCGTGACGTCGATGACCCAGAAGCGCCCGTGCCCGACCTTGGTGGTCTTGGGTTCGCTGATGGAACGGACCACCTGGTAGGTGGTGAGCACATCGCCCGGACGCACCGGCTCGCCGAATACGCTCTCGCTGCCCGCGATGATCGCCTCGGGCAGGTCCAGCAGGCGCTTCAGGTCGAAGTGGGCCTGCAGCGCCAGTTGCTCGCCCGTGGTGCCCGGCCGCCAGTAATGGGGCCGGAACCAGGCCGACAGCAAGGTCGGCGGAGTGATGGGGCCACCGGTGAGCTCTTCGGCCACCGCGGGTTCCCAGTACAAGGGATTGCCGTTCTGCACCGAGGCGCAGGAAGTGTAGACATAGCCCATCTCGATGGGGAAGGTCGTCTTTTCCTCGTACTGGACTTTGCCGATCAGCGCCGAGACCTCCGGCGGAATTTCCTTGATCTCTACCATGTATCGATCCTTATCAAGACGGCTTGCGGGCTCCCGGGGAACGCCACAAGCCTCCATCGATCACTCGACACTGCCCGACTGACGCAGCGCCGCGATTTCCTCGGCGGAAAAACCACCGGCGGAGAGCACCTCGTCGGTATCGGTGGCCCCCGCGGGGCTGACCTGATGAACCGGCTGATCGCGCTCGCCGCCGGCCAGCACCGGCCCCAATTGCTCGAAGCCGCCCCGCTCGGGGTGATTGGCCCGCATGAAGCAGTGGCGGGAACGCAGATGGGCATCGGCCGTCACTTCGGCAATGCTCAGCACCGGCGCCACGCAGGTATCGCTGCCGGCCAGGATATCCACCCACTCGTCGCGGCTCTTGGTGAGGAAGCGATCCTGGAACGCCTGCTTCATCTCGTCCTGCTTGCCGCTGTCGTACTGGCTGTCGCTGTACTGTTCCAACCCCATCAGGCGGCAGAGGTTCTTGTAGAAATGGCCTTCGATGGCGCCGACCGAAATGTGCTTGCCGTCGCCCGTGGCATAGACGCCGTACCAGGCATATTTGCCGGTCAGCACGCCGTTGTTGGGCTTGGTTTCCTCCCCCACGGCCAGATACTGGTCCAGATACAGCGACATCAGGTTCAGTACGCCATCGGTGATGGAAACGTCCAGGTAGGTGCCCGTCCCGGTCTTGGTGCGACTCACCAGGGCAGCCATGATGCCCATCGCCGCCTGCATGCCGCCGCCGGCGCTGTCCGCCGCCGTGGCGCCGGGAATCGCGGGACGCCCCTGCCCATCGCGGCCGCTGCAACCAAGAAAGCCGCCCACCGCCAGGTAGTTGATGTCATGACCCACCCACTGGGCGTAGGGGCCATCCTGGCCGTAGCCGCTGGTGGAGCAGTAGATCAGCTTGGGATTGATCGCCTTCAGATCCTCGTAACTGACTCCCAGACGCGCCGCCACGCCGGGGCGGTAGCTCTCGATGACCACATCGACGCTCTTGGCCAGGCGCTGGATGACGCCGCGCCCCTCGTCGGTCTTCAGATCCACCCGGATCTTCTGGCAGCCACGCCCCGCGCCGTAGGCGTGGAACACCGGATCGACCTGCTTGCCGCTCTTGGCGGCAACCGGCGCGACCTTGACGATGTTCATGCCGTAGTCGGCCAGGATGCGCGAAGCCCGGGCCGCCGGGCCGACGCTGGCGAGGTCGAGAACGGTAAAGCCTGAAAGGAATGCCATGCCCGTCACCGGATCAGAAGTTGCGGGGCAGGCCCAGGCCGCGGGTGGCGATGATGTTCTTCTGCACTTCGGAAGAACCGCCGCCGACGGTGTCGATCACGCAGTAGGTGTAGCAGCTCTCGGGACGGCCCTTCAACGGCGCATCCTCGGTGCGCAGCGCCAACTGGGCACCGGGGCCGACGATATCCATGGTTGCGTCGGCGACGCGGCGCGACAGTTCCGTCGCGTAGAGCTTGTAGTGGGAAGCCGCCACCGTCGGCGCCTTGTCGCTGTTGATCGCGGTATCGACGAAACGCACACCCAGGAGGCGAGCCACTTCGCACTCGGTAGCCAGTTGGGCGACCTTCTGCCGGATCACCTTGTCGTCCTTCAAGGGCTTGCCGTCCTTCTTGCCGTTCTTGACGAAATCGCACAGCAGTTCGGTACGGCCGCGGATCGGGGAGAAGGTGAACAGCGTGAAGCGCTCGATGTCCAGCGCCTCGGCGATGTACTGGAAGCCCTTGTTGAGCTGGCCGACCACGTAATCGTCGGGGACGAAGACGTTGTCGAAGAACACCGCGTTGGTCCGCTCGCCACCCATGGTGTACATCGGCTGGATGGTCAGGCCGGGGTCGTCCATGCGGATCAGGAACAGGGAGATGCCGTGGTGCTTGGGCGCGTCGGGGTCGGTGCGCGCGCCGACCCAGTACCAGTCGGCGAAGTGGGCCGAGGTGGTGAACACCTTCTGACCGTTCAGCAACCAGCCGCCTTCCTTTTTCTCGGCCTTCAGGCGCATCGCGGCGGAATCGGAGCCGGCGCTGGGCTCGGAATAGCCCACGGCGAATTCGATCTTGGCGTCCAGGATCTGGGGCAGGAATTCCTTTTTCAGCTTCTCGGAACCCACCTTGATCAGGGTCTTGCCGATGATGCCCACGCCCTTGCCGATCTGGGGGGCGCCCACGGAGGACAATTTCTCGTTCAGCAGGTACTCGTAGAAACCTTCACCGTCCTGGCCGCCGTACTCCTTGGGCCAGGTGATGCCCAGCCAGCCGCGCTCGGCGATCTTCTTCATGAAGGCGCGGCGCTCGGGGGTGTCGCACACCTGGGCCATGTTCTCCCGCGTGACATCCATTACATTCGGGTCGTAGTTCGCCTTCAGGAATTCATCCACTTCCCGCAGAAACTGCTTTTCTTTTTCAGAGAATTCAAAATCCATGATTCGCCCCCATCTGGTGAATGTTGCATGACAATCCAGGCCGGCATCGACGCCCTGCCCGCAACGCGGAAAGCTTCCGCGCCGGACCGATTCGTCTCGATTGTAGCGAGGGGATTTCGGGCCACAAGCACAACCGCGACATCTGAATCGGCCTATTAAATATCTGAAAGGGCCAGATTGGACACCACCCCGGCCCTCGCCCGATCAACCCAGCACGCCCTTCTGGCGCACCTCGGCGATCTTGGCATCGTCGTAGCCGAGGGTCTTCTTCAGCACTTCATCGCTATGCTGCCCGACGGTCGGCGCCTTGGCCGGCTCGGGCAGTTCCTCGCCGACGAACTTCACCGGGAAGCCCAGCATGTCGGCGCCGTGCGCCTCGTGATGCATGATCTTGAAACGGTCCTGGAACTGAGGGTCGTCCACGATGTTCCTGGGCGTGTTCACCGGTGCGATCGGCGTGTTGATCTTGACGCTGAAGTCCAGCCACTCCTTGGTGGTTCTGGTCTTGAAGATGTCCCGCAGCACGGCCTGGAGTTCCCGGTTGCCGCGGGCGTGGTCGGCATACTTGGAACCGGGCCACTTCTCGAACAGGTCCATGCGGCCGACGCCCTCGCAGAAGTTCTTCCAGAAGGCCTGCTCCGAGGCCATGAACAGCACGTGACCGTCGGCGGATTCGTAGAGCTGGTAGCGCACGCCTTCCTTCATGCCGGCGGTGGCGACGGGACGGCGCTTCCAGCCGTCGGCCTTGTTGCCGGTCACCACGTCCTCGGGACGGGCATAGGCCATGTAGCTCTCGCTGCGGTACCAGTCGAAGGCGGCAGCGGCATCGGATTGGGCCAGTTCCATGAAGCAGCCCTCGCCGCTTTCGCGGGCGCGGATCACCGCCGCCAGCACCGCCAGGCCGCCGAACAGGGGCGCGGCGTTGATGCCGATCCCGACGTGTTCGGGGATGTAGCAGAAGCCCTCTTCGTCATAGGCCGGCATCACGGCGCCGGACCAGGTGTCGTAGGCGATGCCGTGGGAGGGCATGTCGCGGTAGGGGCCGGTCATGCCGTAGCCGGAAACGGTGATGAAGACGAGCTTGGGATTAACCTTCTTCAGTTCCTCGTAGCCCAGCCCGTACTTGGCCAGGGCGCCCGGCTTGGAAGCCTCGATCACCACGTCGGCGTCCTTCACCAGATCCTTGTAGATCTGCTGGGCCTCGGGCTTCTTCAGGTCGAGGGTGAGGCTCTTCTTGCCCCGGTTGAGGTGGTAGTGCATCAAGGACACGCCCTCGATGATGGGCCAGGTCATTTCGCGGATGTAGTCTCCGGAGGGCGTCTCCACCTTGATGATGTCCGCCCCCAGATCGGCGAAGGCGGTTGTGATGGCGGCCGGCCCCAGGATGGAGCTTTCGATGATGCGCAGGCCAGCAAGCGGTGGGCGTTGATTACTCATGTCGGCGATCTTCGTGGTTGGGTTGATGGGGCGGGCGGTCCGTCATTTCCCCGCTGCGGGACGGCGTCCGCAGGGTCCATGCGGCGTCTCCCGGAACCGTCAGTGTAAGCCAGCCGTCCGAGGTGGACCCCACTTCTGAATCGGACGTTTATGAGTCAAATCAGGTCAGCCTTGGGCGCCTCCCGGCTGTTCGCGGCGCACCGGACCGGACAAAAACAAGGGGAGCGCAAGCGCTCCCCTCGGTCATTGCAGCCCAGACGCAGGCCTACTTCTTGGTACGCTTGACGGGTTCGATGCCGGTCAGGCGGGCCAGGTTCAAGCCCAGGATGTTGGCCTTGTCCTTTTCCGTCAGTTGCTGGTAGCCCCAGTTCTTCTGCAGTTCCTCGGGCATTTCCAGGTCGGCGATGTAATCCACCACCCGGCCCAGGTGATCGAACGGCAGGTCGAAGCCCAGCACGATCTTCTCGGAGTCCATCCACTGCAAGGCCGTGCCAATGGTGTGGTAGCCCCGGTACGGCGCCCGCTGGTACCAGCCGATCACGCCCGACAGGCTCATGTAGAGGTTCTTGTGCTTGCCGCACAGACCGATCAGTTCCTCCGAATTCGGCCAGCCGGCGTGATAGGCGATCACCTTCAATTCGGGGAAGGCCAGCATGATGTCGTCCAGCTGGCGCACTTCGCAGTGGGAGCCCGGCTGGGGACAGACGTAGGCGGCGCCGGTGTGCATGGTCAGGGGCACGCCCAGTTCGCAGGCCTTCTCATAGAACGGCCACATGCGGCGGTCGTTCAGGGGACCGATGTCCTCGGGCGCGTACACCTTGCACAGCTTGGCGCCCCGTTCCTTCACCAGGTATTCCAGTTCCCAGTTGGCGTGCTCGATGCCGCGACGCATGACCGGGCCCACGTTGGCTTCCAGGTACATCCGATCGGGATAGGGCTCGATCTGCTGCATCATGAAGCCGTTGGTGGACATGGAGACCACGCCACCGGTGATGTCCATCATCGGCTCGCGCAGGCAGAAGGCCACGTCCACGTCGTACATGTCCATGTACTTCATCAAGGGAGCGGCCAGGGGCTCGGGCCAATCGCTGTCCAGGTCCACGTTGGCCCACGCCTTCAGCACACCGTTGACGCTGCTGTGCCAGTGGGCCATGCCAGGGTAGTAACCGATCTCGCTCATGGTCTGAAGATTCATGAAGTGGAACTCGGTCATTGCAATGAAATAATCGGGACGACTCATCTTTGCTCCTCTCTTCTTGGTTTGTGGTCACGGCTTCAAATCCGCTTCCGTCGGGGTGTTGCTGCAATTTCCAGGGGCCGGTCAGCGGCCCCTTCTCATGCCACTCAATGCGCCTCCAGCCCCGTCACGCGGATGCCGGCGTGGCAGTTGTACTGCTTATTGACGAAAATCAGCACCGAGGTCATGGCTTCGACGGCGGCCGCGTTGGCGATGCTTCCGGCATGAAATCCGCGCATGCCGGCCGCTTCCACCAGCTTGATCACCTCGGCCCGCGCCTCCTTGGAATCGCCGCAGACCAGCACGTCGCACTCGAGGCCCTGGCCTTCCTGCAAGTGATGGGCCGCCACGTTCTGGAAGGCCGACACCACGCGCACATTGTCGCCCAGCAGTTCCTGGGCGATCTGGCCGGCGGAACCCTGGAGCGGCAGTTGCACCCGGGCCACCTTGGGCGGCACCAGAGGCACCGTCACGTCGATCAGAATCTTGCCTTGCAGCGCTTCCTTCACCGACTCCAGCGTGCCGGTCTGGTGACTGAAAGGCACCGTCATCGCCACGATGTCGGCGGCCCGGGCAGCGGCCAGATTGTCCATGGCCTTGACCTGCACGGCGGCAACGCCGCGCTCGGCCATGGTCTTCTTCAGGTCGGCGGCGGCGGCTTCGGCCTTGTCCTGGGTGCGCGAGCCGATGATCACCTCGTAGCCGGCCTGGGCCCAGCGCCGTGCCAGACCGGTGCCCAGATCGCCCGTGCCGCCGAGAATCGCGATGACGGGCTTCTTGTCTTCACTCATGGAATTTCCTTTATGGATTGGAACACGGCGGCGGAATCAGCGGCCGGTGTAGTTGGGCTTGCGCTTCTCGGCGAAGGCGCGGGGCCCTTCCTTGGCGTCCTCGGACTGGAAGACGCGCGCCGACATGGTCTTCTCCAGCACGAACTTGGGCTCGTTGTTGAGCGCACGCACCGCGATCTCCTTGGCGGTGCGCACCGCCAAGGGGCCGTTCTGGCAGATCTTCTCGGCCCAGGCCAAGGCCTCGTCCAAAAGCTTGTCGGCGGGCACGATCTTGTTGATCAGGCCGATGTCGTAGGCGCGCTTGGCATCGATGTTGTTGCCCGTCAGCAGCAGCTCCATCGCCACCGCCCAGGGAATCTGCTGCGGCAGGCGGATGTGGGTGCCGCCCGCCGGCACCACGCCCCAGCGCACTTCACCCAGGCCGAAGATGGCGTTCTCGGCGGCGATGCGGATGTCCATGCCCTGCAGAAACTCCAGGCCGCCGGCGATGCAGACGCCATTGACCGCGGCGATGATGGGCTTGTAGATGTTCTGGAACGGGCGCTTGGCCGGATCCTCGTAGCCCATCGAATCGCCCCCGGCGATGGCCGGCAGGGCGTCCTTCAGGTCCATGCCGGCGCAGAATGCCTTCTGGCCGGCGCCGGTGATCACCGCCACCCACAGATCGGGATCGGCGTTGAAGTCGTCGAACGCCGCATCCATGCCGATCAGCATCTCCTTGGTGAAGGAGTTCATCGCCTCGGGGCGGTTGATGGTCATCAGGGCGATACGGCCCCGCTTCTCGTAGGTAAAGGTGGGCGGCAGGGTCAGTGCCATGGCTTTCGTCCTCTCTCGTTGTTTGTCTTCGAATCAGGCCCGGCGGAAATAAGGCAGGGTCACGTCTGCGGTCACGGCCTTGAAGTTTACCTGGACCGGCATGCCGATTTTCAGTTCCTCGGGCGGGCAATCGACCATCTGGGTCAAAACGCGAACACCCTCTTCCATCTCCACCACCACCGGCGCATAGGGCGCCGCATCGCCGAAGGCCGGATGCAGCGCGCGCGCCACCACGGTCCAGGTGAAGATCGTGCCCTTGCCGCTGGAACGCACCCACTCCCAGTCGAAGGAGGTGCATTGAGCGCAGATCTCCCGCGGCACGTGGCGGAAAGTGCCGCAGCACTTGCAGCGCTGGAAGCGCAGTTCGCCCTGGCGGCACCAGTCGTAGAACTCCTTGCTCAGGCCTTCCATCGCCGGCAGGGGCTTGTCGTAGCTCATCTCTGTCATTTCCATTCCTCCTCAGCGCCGCAGGATGGCGATGCTGCCATCGCCGAAGTCGCCCCAACCGGTGACGACGCCGATCTCGGCGCCCTTCACTTGCCGCTCGCCGGCCTCGCCGCGCAACTGGCGCACGGCTTCCACCACATGGCCGATGCCCAGGGTATGGGCGTGCGACAGGAGGCCGCCGTGGGTGTTCACCGGCAGGCGCCCGCCCAGCTCGATGCCGCCGTTCTCGACGAAGGCGCCGCCCTCGCCGCGCTTGCAGAAACCGGCTTCCTCCAGCTGCTGGATCACCTCGAAGGTGAAGCAGTCGTAGATCTGCGCGAAGTCCGCGTCGACCGGGGTGATGCCCGCCATGCGGAACGCCTCGGGCGCCGCATTGGTGAGGCCGGTGCGATGGAATTCGGGACGGTTGGTGATCTCGTCCGCCGGATAGGGCTGGCCCGCGGCCGCGCCCATGATGTAGATGGGTTTCTGCTTCAGGTCCCGCGCGCGTTCGACGCTGGTGACGATGAAGGCCGCCGCGCCGTCCGTCTCGACGCAGCAGTCGAGAAGCCGGTAGGGGTCGGCGATCATCGGCGAGGCCAGATAGTCGGCCATGGTCAACGGCTTGCCATGCATCAGCGCGGTCGGATTCAACTGGGCGTGCTTGCGCATCGCCAGCGCCACCGCACCCAACTGCTCATGGGTGGTACCGTATTCATGCATGTGGCGCCGCGCCATCAGGGCGTACCACTGGGGCGGCGCGGTGAGGCCGAAGGGCATGTAGTAATCGCGGGCGATCCGGGCGCCGGGAATGGCGTCGGGATCGTTGACCGAGGTCTCCCGCACCCGCGCCCCGGAGAAGCCGTTCCAACCCGCCGGCACCATCACGTAATCGGCCACGCCGGTCGCTACCGCCATCGCCGCGGCGCGGATCGAGGCTGTGGGGGCGGCGCCGCCCATGTTCAGGGTGGCGGCGAAGCGCAGATTGGTGCAACCCAGGTTGGCGGCGAAGGCCTCGGCCTTGCCAAGGTTGGGAAAGGGCATGATGCCGTCGATCTGGGATGCCTTGAGTCCGGCATCCGCCAGGGCGGCCACCGCCGCCTTGAGCTGGATACCCATCTCGGAAAGCCCGGAACCGGGTTTGCGGCAGACCGGAGTGTCCCCGATGCCGACGATACAGGCCTTGTCTTTCAACATACTCGCTCCGTTATTCAGTTCTCGTCCTGCGGTAATCTCCGCATCAGTCCTTCTTGCGCTCGGCCTGCAACTGCTCATACTCGGCGAGCAACTGCTGGCGCATGTCGGCCTCCTTCTGGCGGATGGACCAGAACTCGGCCTTGCGCTTCTCGACGAAGGCCGCGCCGCCTTCCTTGCCCTCGGGCATGTCGAACCAGTCCGGATACAGCGCCGCCGACGTCACGCACGATTCCTTGTAGCCGTCCATCTCCTGGTCGAACGCCGCCTTCAGCACCTCCAGGCAGCCCGGGCTCACCGACAGCATCTCCTCGCACCACTGGTCGACTTCCTGCTCCAGCTGCTCCAGCGGCACCACGGTGTTGATCAGCCCCATCGCCAGCGCCTCCGGCGCCTTGTACTTGCGGCACAGCATCCACATCTCGCGCGCCTTCTTCGCCCCCACCACCTTGGTCAGGTAGGGCACGAAGAAACCGTCCGCCGGCGACGACACCCGCGGGCCCGCCTGGCCGAAGATCGCGTTGTCCGCCGCGATCGTGAAGTCGCAGCAGTACGCCATGTGGTTGTGCCCGGCGATGCAGTAGCCCTGCACCTGGGCGATGATCGGCTTCCTCGACATGCGCATCAGCCGGTTGTGCGGATAGCGGTTGTAGAAGGCTTCCCGCAGGCCCCAGCGCTCCCAGTCCACGTCGCCGCCGGCGCCGAAGTGCTTGCCCTTGGCCGCCACCACGATCACCCCGATCGAGGGGTCGTGGTTCGCGTCGTAGAACGCCCGGAACATCTCATCCACCGTGGACAAGGTCAGGGTGTTCATCTTCTCCGGCTTGTTCAGGCTGATCCGCGCCACCCCGCCGCCCAGGCCCTGGTGGTGCTTCTTCTCGTAAATGATCTCCTTGAAGTTGTCCAGGCCCTCGCCCGTCACTCCGCTCCACACTGTCCAGCTCATGTTCTTCCTCTATCGGTTTTTCTTTGAATCGGGTTGGGTAAGCATGCAATCACCCTCACCCCTAGCCCCTCTCCCGCGGGCGGGAAAGGGGAACTTCGTGCGCCGCGGCGCGGCGCTCAGGAACACACTCAGGGGATGGCGCCCTTGGCCTTCAGGGCCTCGATTTCCTCCCATTCGTAGCCCAGCAGTTCCATCATCAGGATTTCGGTGTCCTGGCCCAGTTGCGGCCCCAGGCTGTTGATCTCGCCCGGCGTCTTCGACAGGGTCACCGGCAGGCCGCGCACCTCCACTTCGCGCTGCACTTCCTCGCAGTAGGCTTTCATGAAGTACCGGTTCTGCCACGCCTGTTCGTCCTTGATCACGTCGGCCAGGTTGTTGATCGGGCTGGCGATCAGGTCTTCGGCCTGCAGGGCCGCCATCAGGGATCCATGGTCGAATTTGAGGGTGTGGGCCTCGATCACTTCGATCAGCGCCTCGTTGTGCCGGCGCCGGCCCTCCGCCGTGGCGAAGCGGCTGTCCTTGCCCAGGTCGTCCGCCTTCAGCGCCCGGCACAGGGCGGCGAAGCGCACGTCTTCGTTCTTCTCGCACAGGTACACCCATTTGCCGGCGGTGGGGTAGAGGTTCCACAGGGGGTTCTCCACTTCCTTGCGCGAGTGCTGCAGGGCGGCCTCCGGGTGGCCGGCGAGGAAGGATTGCAGGTAGGGCGCCGCCAGGTACAGTTGCGCGCCGTACAGCGACGCGTCCAGGCTCTGGCCCTGGCCGGTGCGCTTCCGCTGGTACAGCGCCAGCAGGATGCCCAGGGCGGACATGATGCCGCCGTAGGCGTCGCCCGAGCCCATGCCCAGGTAGATGGGGGGCTGGCCCGGTTCGCCCAGCCGCGCCATGGCGCCGGTCAGGGCCTGCACGGTCATGTCGAAGGAGGGCTTGGAGACGCCGCCGAAGCGGCCGTAGCCGGTGTTGGTGGCGTAGATCAGGCTGGGGTTGATCGACGACAGTTTCTCGTAGGACAGGCCCCAGCCGTTCAGCATTTCCGGCGCCAGGTTGGAGAGGAAGACGTCGGATTTCTCCACCAGCCGGTAGAGGATTTCCTGGCCTTCGGGTTTCTTCAGGTCGATGGCGATGCTTTTCTTGTTACGGTTGATCACCAGGAAGTATTGGTTCCAGTCGCCCACTTCCAGGGATTTGATGCTGCGCACGCCGCGCCCCTGGTCGCCGCCCTGGGGCCGTTCGACCTTGATCACGTCGGCGCCGAAGTCGGCCAGGTATTGGGCCGAGACGGGGCCCTGGAACCAGACGGTCAGGTCGATGACGCGGATGCCGTCCAATGCTTTCTTTGCCATGTGCTGTGTTCCTCCCGACTCAGGCGACGACGCCGGCGGACGTCAGTTGGTAGATGGCGTCTTCGCTGTAGCCCAGGACTTCGCTCAGCACCTGGGCGCTGTGCTGGCCGAGGGCCGGCGCCAGTTTCTCCAGCCGCGCCGGGCTTGCGCTCATGAAGATGGGGAAGCCCAGGGTTTTGATTTTGCCGTGGCTGGGGTGCTCCAGTTCGAGGATGTAGCGGTTGGCTTTCACCTGCGGGTCGTTGGCCGGGTAGTCGAACTGTTCGATGACGTCGGCCGACATCTGGTTGTCCATGAAGGCCTGGCGCCAGTAGGCGCCGCTTTGCTTCTGGAAGGCCCGCTCCAGTTCCTGGATCAGGGCCAGGCGGTTGATCTCGGTGCGCTTGTCGTGGGTGTCGAAGCGCGGGTCGTCCGATGCGATGCCCATCATGGCGGAGAACACCGGCCACCAGCGGTCGGTGTCGGGCATGGTCAGGGTCACCCAGCGGCCGTCGGCGCTGGGGTACATGGCGCCGGACATGGGGTTGGAGACGTCCAGGCGCGAGATGGGGTTCAGGAGGCGCTCGCCCTTGCCGATGGCGAGGAAGGCCTGGAGGTCGAGGGCGGCGCCGTACATGTTGGCGCCGAACAGGGAGACGTCGACTTCCTGGCCTTCGCCGCTGTCGAGGCGGTGGGTGAGCGCGGTGACGACGCCGAAGGCGAGCATGACGGCGGCGTGCATGGCGCCGGCGCCGGTATACACGGGCGGCTGGCCGGGCTGTTGCAGGATGGGCATCATGCCGGTGCGCGCCGCCGCCAACTCGTCGATGGCCGGCAGGTCGGCGTCCGGCCCGACGGGGCCGAAGCCGGAGAGCCGGCCGTAGATGATGTCGCCGCGCTGCGCGGCGACTTTGGCGTAGTCCAGTCCCAGGGCGGCCAGTTCGTCCCGCTGCCAGTCGGTGACGATGACGTCGGCCTTGGCCAGCAGTTCCCGCAGCAGGGCCTGGCCCCGCTCGCTCCTCGGCTCGAGCGCCAGGCTCTCCTTGTTGCGGTGGATCAGGTCGGCTTCGTGGTTCCAGCCCGGCGGCGTTTCGGTTTGCGGCGGGGCAGCAAATGGCAACAGGTCCAGGCGTATCACCCGCGCGCCAAAATCCGCCAGGAAGGCGGACGACAGGGCGCTGCAGAATTGCCGGGTCAGGTCCAGGACGATGACGTCTTCTAGCGCACGGCTCATGGGCTCTCCTCTCAGAGGCGGTGCCGCGTATGCCCTAGCCTCTGCTCTCAGGTCAACTCAGGGGCCGACTCGGGGGGCCTCTCCGGTCGACTCGGTTTCATGCTCCAAAACAGCTCCAAAGAATAAACCCACCTCCCCTCCATCACAATCAACCCACACTCCCCTACACGATGCATTTCCGGACACCTCGGTCTCTTTTAGGGACGAACAACCATGACGTGTTTGCATCCTGGCTCAGCATACCGGCGCAGGACAAGTTGCTCCGAAACCCGTGCTGCCGAGGGGGTGCTCCTCGTGCGACACGAAAGCAGCGCAAAAGCAAAAAGGCCACTCCGAAGAGTGGCCTTTTTGCTTGAAACTAATTGGTCGGGGCGGCGGGATTCGAACTCGCGACCCCTTGCACCCCATGCAAGTGCGCTACCAGGCTGCGCTACGCCCCGACAGGCTGCGCATTATATCAGAGCTTCCGGAAAATAGCGCAGCTGCAGAAGCTAAACGCGCAACAACTCGATGATCTGCTCCAGCTCATTGCGCAGGGACAGCGCATCAACGGCAGGCTTCGATTCGGCCCGCGATGCCTCCGCCTCGCCCAGGCGGTTGCGTGCACCGCTGATGGTGAATCCCTCTTCGTACAGCAACTGCCGGATACGGCGCACCAGCAGAACTTCGTGGTGCTGGTAATAGCGCCGGTTGCCGCGCCGCTTCACCGGTTTCAACTGGGTGAATTCCTGCTCCCAGTAGCGCAGCACATGGGGCTTGACGCCGCACAGCTCGCTCACTTCACCGATGGTGAAGTAACGTTTGGCAGGGATGGGTGGAAGCTCCACCCGTTCAGGCGGCGTTGCCATTCTTGTCGGACTCCACCGCGCTCTTGAGCTTCTGGCTGGCATGGAAGGTCACGACGCGGCGTGCGGTGATGGGAATCTCCTCGCCGGTCTTGGGGTTGCGCCCCGGGCGCTGCGGTTTGTCCCGCAGCTGGAAGTTGCCGAAGCCGGACAACTTGACGCCGTCCCCGACCTCCAGCGCATTCCGCACTTCCTCAAAAAATGCCTCGACCATATCCTTGGCCTCGCGCTTGTTGAGGCCCACTTTTTCGAACAGCAGATCGGCCAACTCCGCCTTCGTTAACGTCATTCCCATCCCCTGTGATTCCGATCAGCGCCGCAGTTCGGCGCCACAATGCCGTTCCGCCGTCAGCACCAGGGCCGCGACGATTTTTTCAACTTCCAGATCTTCAAGCGTCCGTTGAGTATCTTGCATAACTATCCGGAACGCAAGGCTTTTCCTGTCTTCGGCGACCCCCTTGCCTTGATACACATCGAATAGCTGGATGTCCCGAACCAGGGGATTCGCCTCCGTCCGCAGAGCTTCGAGCAGCCCCTGCCACGATTGATGCTGATCGACGATCAGCGCCAGATCGCGAACGACGGCGGGATAACGCGACACTTCGGCATAGGCCGGCAACGGCTGCGCAAGCAGATCGTCGAGTTCCAGTTCGAACACCACCGGTGCGGTTCCCAATTCGTATTTCTGCACCCAGCTGGGATGGATCTCGCCCAGGATGCCGACCTGACGGTCCTCGAGGCAGACGGCTGCCGCTCGTCCTGGATGCAATGCCGGATGGAGAATCCTTTCAAAGCGCAAGGCGCGGCCCGGATACAGGGATTCCACGTCGGCCTTCAGGTCGAAGAAATCGACCGGCCGTGCCGCCACGCCCCACTGTTCCACCAATGCCGAGCCGGAGGCCAGCGCCGCCAGCCGCAGCGGCTGGCGGAAACCGGAGACCGGCGCCCCGCCGGCGTCGCGCATGAAACAGCGCCCCAGTTCGAACACCCTGACTCGCGGTTGCTGGCGCTTCAAGTTGGTGGCAAGCACATTGATCAGGCTGCCGATCAGACTGCTGCGCATCACGCTCATCTGGCTGGCGATCGGATTGGCCAGGGCGATCGGCGCTTGATTGGCGCAGAAATCGGCCTCCCAGGCAGCTTCGACGAAACTGAAGTTGACCGTTTCCTGATATCCGCGCGCGGCCAGCAGGCGACGCAGTTGCATCGGCGTGCGGCGATCCTCCGGCAACGGCATCATGGTCACCAACCCGGTGGGCGGATACGCCGGAATGTTGTCGTATCCATGCAGCCGGGCCAACTCCTCGATCAGATCCTCCTCGATCGTCATGTCGAAACGATGCGGAGGCGGCGTAACGAGAAACTCGTCACCCTGCTGCTGGAAATCGAACCCGAGCCCGCCGAGCAGTTGTGCGATCTGCGGTGCGCTGAACGGCACGCCCAGCACCTTGCTGGCACGGGCGGCCCGCAGGCGCACCGGCCGGCACTCGGGCAAGTGGCTGACGTCGACGGCTTCGACGACGGGTCCGGCTTGCCCGCAGCAGATCTCGATGATCAGTTGCGAGGCCCGCTCCAGTGCGCGGCGCTGCAACTGGGAATCGACGCCCCGCTCGAAGCGGAAGGAAGAGTCGGAAGAAAACCCCAGCGCCCGCGCCTTGCCGGCGATCGCATCAGGCGCGAAAAAGGCGGATTCGAGGAAGATGTCTCGGGTCGCTGCGGTCACGCCGGAAAGTTCGCCGCCCATGATGCCGCCCAGCGCCAGCGCGGCAGCCTGGTCGGCGATCAGCACGGCATCGGCGGGCGGCGTGATGGTCTGGCCGTTCAGTAGTTGCAGCTGCTCTCCCGCGGCCGGCAGGCGCACGCGAATCGCCCCTTCCAGCTTGGCGTCGTCGAAAGCGTGCAGGGGCTGCCCCAGTTCCAGCATCACGTAATTGGTGACATCGACGACCGCCGAGATGGAGCGGATCCCGCAGCGCTCCAGGCGCTGCCGCATCCAGTCCGGCGTCGGAGCCGCGGCGTTCACGCCGCGCACCAGTCGTCCGCAATAGCGCGGACAGGCGGCAGGTGCCTCGATGATCACTTCGCGCACGGCATCGATGGCGGGACTGACCGTGACTTCGTCCGGTGCGTACAGCGGCGCCCCGGTGAGGGCGGCGACCTCGCGGGCAATACCCAACAGGGAAAGACAGTCCGCCCGGTTGGGGGTCAGCTTCAAGGTGATCAGTTGATCATCCAACGTCAGGTACTTGCGGATGCTGGTCCCGACGGGTGCATCCTGCGGCAGCACCAGCAATCCGGAGGCATCTTCGGCGATTCCGAGTTCCTTGGCCGAGCAGAGCATCCCGCTGCTTTCGATACCGCGCACCTTGGCTTTCCTGATCTCGATGCCGGGCAGGCGCGCGCCGACCAGGGCGCAAGGCACCACCAGACCAGGCGCCGCATTGGGCGCGCCGCAGACGATGCGCAGCACGCCGTGCTCGCCCGTATCCACCTGGCACACCTGCAACCGGTCGGCATCCGGATGCTTCTCGCAGGAAACGATGCGGGCCACCACCACATGGTCGAAAGCCGGTGCCACCGGGTGCATTTCCTCGACTTCGAGACCGGCCATGGTCAGGGTGTGCGCCAGTTGCTCGCTGTCGAGCGGGGGATTGCAGAGGCTGCGCAGCCAGGATTCCGAGAATTGCATGATCAGTTGAACTGGTTGAGAAAGCGCAGATCGCCTTCGAAGAACAAACGTAAATCATTGATGCCGTAACGCAGCATCGTCAGCCGGTCCGGCCCCATGCCGAACGCAAAACCGGTATAGCGCTCCGGATCGATGCCGCCGAATCGCAGCACATTGGGATGAACCATGCCGCAGCCGGCGATCTCCAGCCAGCGCCCTTCCAGCGGGCCGCTCATGAAGGCGACGTCGATCTCGGCCGAGGGCTCGGTGAAGGGAAAGAAGGAGGGACGGAAGCGCACCTTGAGGTCGTCGCTCTCGAAAAAGCGGCGCAGGAAATCGGCCACCACGCCCTTCAGATCGGCGAAGCTCACATCCTCGCCCACCCAGAGACCTTCCACTTGATGGAACATCGGCGAATGGGTGGCGTCCGAATCGACGCGATAGACGCGCCCGGGGCAGATCACCCGAATCTCGGGCATCGTATCCAGGTGCTTGTACTTTTCCACATGCGCCAGCATGGTACGGATCTGCACGGGACTGGTGTGGGTGCGCAGCAATACATCGGTCTCCACCCGGCCGGCGCCGTCCTGCAGGTAGAAGGTGTCGTGCATCGAGCGGGCGGGGTGCTTCTCCGGGGTATTGAGGGCGGTGAAGTTGTGCCAGTCGCTCTCGATCTCGGGCCCTTCGGCCACGTCGAAACCGATCGAGCGGAACAGATGCTCGACCCGCTCCAGGGTGCGGATCACCGGATGCAGGCCACCAGGCGCCTGACCACGGCCGGGCAGGGTCACATCCAGGGCCTCGGCAGCCAGCTGCAGTTGCAGCGCGGCTTCGCGCAAGGCGTCGCGACGGGCCGTCAGCGCGGCTTCCACCCGATCCTTGGCGACATTGATGGCGGCGCCCGCGCTCTTGCGCTCTTCGGCCGGCAGTTTGCCCAGACCCTTGAGCAGAGCCGTCAACGATCCATCCTTGCCCAGGTAGCGCGCCTTGGCTTCCTCAAGCCGGGCCGGCTCGTTCGCCTGGGAGAAATCGGCCACCGCGGCGGCGACCAGTTGTTCCAGATTGTCCATGGGTTCCCGCAATCAAAAAAGAAGGGAGGCACTCGGCCTCCCTCTTCTTCGCAACGATTACGCTTATGCGCCGAGTTGGGCCTTGGCCTGATTCGCCAGGGCGGCAAACGCCGGCTTGTCGAACACGGCCAGATCGGCGAGCACCTTGCGGTCCACCTCGATCTTGGCCTTCCTCAGTCCGTTCATCAGGGTACTGTACTTCAGGCCCAGTTCCCGTGCGCCGGCGTTGATCCGGACGATCCACAGGGCGCGGAACTGACGCTTGCGCTGACGACGGTCGCGGTAGGCATACTGCCCCGCCTTCATCACCGCTTCCTTGGCGATCCGGTAAACCGTGCTGCGGCGACCGCGATACCCCTTGGCCTGGGCCAGGATCTTCTTGTGGCGCGCGCGCGCCGTTACACCACGCTTGACTCGTGACATGACGATTTCTCCTTAGGCGTAGGGCATCATGGCGCGGACCAGCTTCACGTCGGAAGCGTGAACTTCCGTCATTCCGCGCAGCTGGCGCTTGGCCTTGGTGGTTTTCTTGGTCAGGATGTGGCGCTTGAACGCCTGCGAGCGCTTGACGCTGCCGCTGGCGCGGATTTTGAACCGCTTGGCTGCGCCGCTCTTGGTTTTCATCTTCGGCATCGAAGATCTCCTTTTGACACGGTACCAGGTGTCCCCCACCTCGGAGGCGCTTGATGACCTGCAACCGCTTGTACTCCCTACCGCCCGAACAAAGGGCGACAGGGAAATCCTGTGACTACTTGGCCTGCTTCTTGTGGGGCGCCAGCACCATGATCAGCTGACGGCCTTCCATCTTGGGGAACTGCTCAACCACCCCAATCGCATCGATATCGGCCTTGATCCGCTCCAGCATCCGCATGCCGATTTCCTGGTGCGCCATTTCGCGCCCCCGGAAGCGCAAGGTAATTTTCGCCTTGTCGCCTTCCTGCAGAAATTTCGTCACGTTGCGCAGCTTGATCTGGTAGTCGTTCTCGTCGGTCCCTGGACGAAACTTCACTTCCTTGACCTGAACCTGCTTCTGCTTCAGCTTGGCCTCATGGGCACGCTTGGATTCCTGGTACTTGAACTTCCCGAAATCCATGATCCGGCATACCGGTGGCTGGGCCAGGGGAGCAATCTCCACCAGATCCAACTCCGCCTCGTCGGCCATTGCCAGTGCCTGACGAATAGGGACGATACCAAGCTGCTCACCGCCATCCCCAACCAGACGCACTTCGGGGGCAGTGATTTCATCGTTGACGCGTTGCGTCTTATCCTGGGCGATGGTTCAGATCTCCAAAAATTTTAAAAATCAAGCCGCTACGCCCGGCTGCATTTTTCCTGCAGCAGGCGCTCCACCAAAGCTTCGGGAGACATTTGCCCGAGATCCTGGTTGCCCCGGGCGCGGACGGCGACCAACTCCGCAGCCTTCTCCTTGTCGCCGACGACGACGAGATAAGGCCGCTTCAACATGCTGTGCTCGCGGATTTTATAGTTAATCTTCTCGCTGCGCAAATCGCACTCGACCCGCAGCCCTGCTTCGCGCAGCTTTTCCGCAACACTCCGCGCATAATCCGCCTGACCTTCGGAGATGCTCATCACCACCGCCTGAACGGGCGACAGCCAGAACGGCAGCGCTCCCGCATGGTTTTCGATCAGGATGCCGATGAAGCGTTCGAGCGAACCGAGAATGGCCCGATGCAGCATGACCGGCGTGTGACGGGCGTTGTCTTCGCCGACGTATTCAGAACCGAGGCGGCCCGGCATCGAGAAATCGACCTGCATGGTGCCGCATTGCCAGGAGCGGCCGATGGCATCCTTGATGTGGAACTCGATCTTCGGACCATAGAAGGCCCCCTCGCCCGGCAATTCGACCCACTCCAGCCCCGAGGCGCGCAGGCCGCTGCGCAGCGCCTCCTCGGCCTTGTCCCAGACCTCGTCGGAACCGACGCGGCTTTCCGGCCGCAGCGCGATCTTCACCGCCACCTCGGTGAAACCGAAGTCGCGATAGACCTTGAGTACGAGCCGGTTGAAAGCGATCACTTCGGCCTCGATCTGATCCTCGGTGCAGAAGACATGGCCGTCATCCTGGGTGAAGCCGCGCACGCGCATCACGCCATGAAGCGCGCCCGAAGGCTCGTTGCGGTGGCAGGAGCCGAATTCGCCGTAGCGCAGCGGCAGGTCGCGATAGGAGCGCAGACCGGCATTGAATATCTGCACGTGGCCCGGACAGTTCATCGGTTTCACCGCATAGTCGCGATTCTCCGAGGCCGTCGTAAACATGTTGTCCTTGTAATGCTCCCAGTGACCGGACTTCTCCCACAGGGTACGGTCGAGGATCTGCGGGCAGCGCACCTCCTGGTAGCCATTGTCGCGATAGACCGCGCGCATGTACTGCTCGATCTCCTGCCAGACCGTCCAGCCGTGGGGGTGCCAGAACACCAATCCCGGCGCCTCTTCCTGCATGTGGAACAGATCGAGCTGCTTGCCGAGCCGGCGATGGTCGCGCTTCTCGGCTTCTTCGAGCATGTGGAGATAGGCGTCGAGCTCCTGCTTTGACGCCCAGGCCGTGCCGTAGATGCGCTGCAACTGTTCGTTCTTCGAGTCGCCACGCCAGTAGGCGCCCGCGACCTTCATCAGCTTGAATGCCTTGAGTTTGCCGGTGGACGGCACATGGGGGCCACGACAGAGATCGACGAAATCCCCCTCCCGGTACAGGGACACCTCCTCGCCGACGGGGATCGCCTCGATCAACTCCGCCTTGTAATACTCGCCCAGCGACTGGAAAAACTCGATCGCCTTTTCCCGAGGCATGACTTCCCGCGAAACCGGAATGTCACGTTTGGCCAGTTCCGCCATGTGGCGCTCGATCCTCTCCAGATCCTCCGGCGTAAATGGACGCTTGTAGGCGAAATCGTAGTAGAAGCCGTTTTCGATCACCGGCCCGATGGTCACCTGAGCGTCAGGGAAGAGTTCCTTCACCGCATAAGCCAGCAGGTGGGCGGTGGAGTGGCGGATCACCTCCAGGCCTTCGGCATCCTTGTCGGTCACAATGGCCAACTGCGCATCGGCCTCGATCAAACGGGAAGTATCCACCAACCGCCCATCGAGCCGCCCAGCCAGAGCCGCCTTGGCAAGGCCCGTTCCGATGGAGGCGGCCACGGCAGCCACGGTCACCGGACCAGAAAAATTACGCTGAGAACCATCAGGAAGGGTGATCACCGGCATGTTTGCCACTCCAGAAACACCAACAGGGCGCGATGCGCCCTGTTGCAGGGAATCCAATCAAATAACAAGCAACCCGATACCGCTCGTTGCTCAGCGACCGACTACCCGTCGGGGGAGGAAAATTTTATCACAGGCTAACCACCCACCGTCCAGGCGCCATGATGGCGTGCAGCGACACTCGCCGCTAGTCGGTCGCTTGCAGCGACTCCTGCGTCCTGATTTCGTGATTCAGCCACAGCAGCACACCGAAGACCACCATCGCCCCGCCCTGATGAGCGGTCCCCAAGGCGACTGGCACCGCCAGCAGCAAGGTCGTGATCCCCAAGGTGATCTGCGCCGCCAGGACGGCCAAAAGCAGGTGGCCGACCCGCTTGGCGCGGGATGAGGCGGCCGACTGCTGCAACCGCCACCAGAACCAAGGCAGAAGGAAGGCCAGTAGCCAAGCCCCCAGGCGATGATCGAACTGAACCGTCGCAATATTGTTGAAGAAATTCAGATACCAAGGATCAATCAACCACATATCGGGCGGCACCACATATTCCCCCATCAGGGGAAAGGTGTTGTAGGCCTTGCCGGCGTGGATCCCGGCCACAAAACCGCCGGTCGCCACCATATAGAACACCAGCAACTGCAACCAGGCACCGGCACGCCGCAAACCGTTCAGCGATGAGCTCCCCGGGGCAACTTGGCGCGGCCGGATGAGGTCGAGGGCCACCCAGACCATTGAGGTAAAAATCAAGAAAGCCAGGGAGAGATGCGCCGTGAGGCGATACTGACTGACCCGGGGATCGTCCACCAGGCCGCTTTTGACCATGTACCAGCCCATGGCCCCCTGGAGCCCCCCCAGAACGAAAATGCCGGCCAGTTTCCAGCCCAAAGGCCGGGCAATCCCCCCTTTCATCAAGAACCACAGAAAGGGAAACAGAAAGACCATGCCAATGGTGCGCCCCAGCACCCGATGCCAATACTCCCACCAGAAAATTCCCTTGAACTCATCAAGGTTCATCTGGTGATTGACCTGCTTGAACTCCGGGGTCTGCTTGTATTTATCGAACGTCGCTTCCCACTGCGCCTGATCAAGCGGAGGTAGCGTCCCCACCAGCGGCTGCCATTCGACGATGGAAAGACCCGAATGGGTCAGTCGTGTTGCACCGCCCACAATCACGGTGAGAAAAACCATTGCGGCGCACAAAAAAAGCCAAACAGCAATCTGACGACGGACGGTATGACTCATGGGAGCGTAGCTAAAGGATGTCGGGTCGATTATAACGATCCCAAGACTCCTAACTTTTTGGATACTCGAGTACGATAGGAAAACTTAATCTACATCAAGTTACTCCCCCAGCACAAACGCGTAGCATCCCCGGCGCAGGTTCCGCTGCGTCATGTTGCCACATGATGACCACCTAATTGCCGGACGAGGAAAACCCTGACGTCGACTAGGTTTTCATCCTGAAACATGGCACGCACTTCCACCTTCAACCGACGGAGGGCCGAAATGGCTGAAACCGACAACAACGAAGAACCCATCCCGGTGATGCAACAGATACTCGACAATCCATTCCTGTTGCTGTTCCTTGGCATCACAGTACCCACAGTGCTCTACATCCTGTGGGGAGTCATGGAAGTCGCAACCATACCCGTTGTCAAATGACGGGCGCACACAACTAGGGAGTCCACAATGAGCGCAATTCTGCCCCCAGCGCAACGGATCTGGTGGAAACAGCCAATCGACAAGATCGAATGGACCTGGATTCTGATTGCACTGACGTGGTCGTTGTTTATGTTCGGGATGATGGTGTACTGGCATATCAACGGCAAACAGAACCTTTCCACCGAGGTCTACAAGACGACACGGGAGATGTATGCCGCAAAGGCCGAGAAAATGGTCAGCGAATATCAGATTCGCACCGAGACTGAGCAAAACATCCCGGTCGTCAAGGTTCCCGAAGGTGGTGACGCCTACCTGATCGCCCGTCTCTGGCAATGGTGGCCCATTCTCGAGTTGGAAAAGGGCAAGACTTATCGCCTGCATCTCTCCGCGATGGACTATCAACACGGCTTCTCGCTGCAACCGGTGAACATCAACATCCAGGTATTGCCGGGGTATGACCACGTAGTGAAGATCACTCCGAACAAGGAGGGCGTGTATTCCATCGTCTGTAACGAGTACTGCGGCATCGGGCACCACACGATGCTTGGCCGTATTTATGTGAAATAGGGAGCGAGAAAATATGGCTACCACTTACCGGATCTGCCCCCGCACCGGGTTGCAGTTCGACACCAAGGCCGAGAAGCTCATGCGCTGGAACGCCGTGGCCGGCGTTCTGGCGCTGCTGGTCGGCGGCATCACCGCATTGCTGGTGATCCTCACCCGCTGGCCTGCGGTCAAACTGCTGCCGGCGGATCAGTTCTACATGATCCTGACCGCCCACGGCGTCGACATGCTGATCGTCTGGATCATTTTCTTCGAGGTCGCGGTGCTCTACTTCGCCTCGTCAACCTTGCTACGCTGTCGACTTGCGACACCAACATTGGGTTGGGTCGCATTCTGGCTGATGGTGGTGGGTGCGATCGTCGCCAACGTCGCCATCTTCGGCGGCGAATCCAGCGTGATGATGACCTCCTACGCACCGATGCAGGCCAAGCCCCATTTCTACCTGGGTCTGATCCTGTTCGCCGTCGGCGCCCTGGTCAGCTGCTTCATCTTCCTGGGTACCCTGGTCGTGGCCAAGGCCGAGAAGACCTATGACGGCTCGATTCCGCTGGTCACCTTCGGCGCCCTGACCGCCTGCATCATCGCCATCTTCACCATCGCTTCCGGCGCCATCATCCTGATCCCGACCTTCCTCTGGTCCGTCGGCTACATCAAGGAAATCGATCCCCAGATGTATCGGATTCTCTGGTGGGGCATGGGCCACAGCTCGCAGCAGATCAACGTCTCCGCCCACGTGGCGATCTGGTACCTGATCGCGGCCGTGGTATTCGGCGCCAAGCCCCTGTCGGAAAAGGTGAGCCGTTCCGCCTACTTCCTCTACATCCTGTTCCTGCAACTGGCCTCCGCCCACCACCTGCTGTCCGATCCGGGCCTGGGCAGCGAATGGAAAGTGCTGAACACCTCCTACTTCATGTACTTCGCGGTGATGGCTTCCATGATCCACGGCTTCACCGTGCCGGGCGCCATCGAAGCCGCCCAGCGCAAGAAGGGCTTCACCAAGGGCATGTTCGAATGGCTGCGCAAGGCGCCCTGGGGCAACCCGGTCTTCTCCGGCATGTTCATCTCCCTGGTGGTGTTCGGCTTCATCGGCGGCATCTCCGGCGTGGTGCTGGGGACCGAGCAGATCAACATGCTGATGCACAACACCTTCTACGTGCCGGGCCACTTCCACTCCACCGTGGCGGGCGGTACCACCCTGGCCTTCATGGCCCTGACCTACCTCCTGGTTCCCGTGTTGTTCAAGCGTGAAATCATCATGCCGGGTGCCGCCAAGATTCAACCCTACCTGTTCGGTATCGGCATGGCGGCCACCTCCCTGGTCATGATGGGTGCCGGCACCCTGGGCGTCTCCCGGCGGCACTGGGACATGGCCTTCTCCGGCGCGCCGTTCCAGTATGAGTGGCCGGGTTCCGCCTACCTGATGATGGGTCTGACCGGCGTCTTCGGCCTGATCACCGTCATCGGCGGCGCCCTGTGGATCCTGATCGTGGTCGGCTCCCTGCTGTTCGGCAAGAAGCTGGAGGAAGGCACCGTCAGCGCCAAGCGCACGCCCTTTGCGCCCGATACCGTCGCCAGCAGCGTCTCCTCCACGGGCAACGCCGATCATGTGGCAGTGCCCGGTACCATGGCTCTGGCCGGCCTGCTTCTGACGGCCTTCGTCCTCTACTACTTTGTCAACTGGAAGTACTTGTCCGAGGTCTGGCAACTCGGTTAATAATGGAGTCCTCGCGACCCGACCCCCGGGTCGCGAGGCTTTCAAAGTCCATGTCGGAAATGCACACTACAACTTCCCAATCCGCGACCGCTTACCAGACGATGCGTAGCGTGCTTGGCGTCTTCAAGCCACGTATCGGATTGGTCATCGCTATCACCGCTCTCGCCGGGATGGCTGTCAGTTCAGGCCCCAGCCTGAGTGCTGGACAAACTGTCGTACTTTTTTTGGCCGTGCTGCTCTCCTCCGCCAGCGCCGGCGCTTTCAATCAATATTACGAATACGATATCGATCCGCTGATGCGGCGCACCAAGAGTCGCGTCTTTGCCAGCGGCTCGATGCGGCGCGGCCCCAAATGGCTGCTGGCCATCGGCGGACTGCTCGCCCTCTCCGTGGCGGCAGCCGGCTGGATGCTGAACGCCTGGGTGGCTCTCTACGTATTTCTCGGTGCGTTCTTCTACGCCGTGGTTTACACCGTCTGGCTCAAGCGCCGGACGTGGCTCAACATCGTGATTGGCGGCCTGGCCGGCAGTTGGGCGGTGCTGGCCGGCGCGGCGGCGGTCAACCCCGACCTGGGTGCCGTACCCCTGGCCCTGGCCTTCATCCTGTTCCTGTGGACCCCGCCCCATTTCTGGAGCCTGGCCATCGCCTGCAAGGATGATTACGCCGCCGCCCAGATCCCCATGCTGCCTGTCGTGGTCGGCGAATCGCGGGCCGCGCGCATGGTGTTCGAGGCCGCATTGATGCTGGTCGCCGCATCCTTTCTGCCGGCCCTGCTGGGACTCGGCATGCTGTATTTGGCCGCTGCGGCGCTGGGTGGAGGCTGGTTTGTCCATAAGGCCTGGAAACTGGCCAAGGCCCCCAGCCGGACGACCGCCATGTCGTGTTTTTTTGCTTCCCTGATTCAATTGTCGCTGCTGCTGGCCGCCACAATGATCGAAGCTTGGCTGTAGTCGGTTGGTGCATGGGAATGTGGGCTGCATGGTGTGGTGTCTTGGTGGCTCTCGCGCTGTCCCCGATCGGCGCGGTCGCTGACGCAACCAAGGCGACCGCCCAACCCATCAATTCCGTCACCAACATCACGCTGACCACCCTCGACCGGGAGGCGGCCCTGGCAAAATCCCAGGCCGCCGTGGGGCGTTCGCTGCCCCCCGTGGTTCTGCGCGACCGTACCGGTCAGGCACTCGACCTGCCCAGCCTGCGCGGCAAGCCGTTGCTGGTCAATTTCATCTACACCGGCTGCTTCGAGGTCTGTCCCACCATCACCCGCAATCTGCAAAAAGCGGTGGAGGGCACGGTGAATACGCTGGGAGCGGATCGCTTCACCATCGTCAGCATCGGCTTCAACCAGCCGTTCGACTCACCGCAGGCCATGAACTCCTACGCCCTGCAGCAAGGCGTGCGCTTGCCCAACTGGCTGTTCCTCAGCCCCGAAACCAAGGATGTCGAATCCCTCACCGCCGCCTTCGGTTTCAGCTATGTGCAAAACCCTGCCGGCTTCGACCATCTGAACCAGGTCACCCTGCTGGACAGCGAAGGCCGCATCGTCCGTCAGATCTACGGCGAAAACTTCACCACCAACATGCTGGTGGAGCCCCTGAAGTCACTGGTGATCGGCAACGCCCTGCCGGCGGAGCGCAGCACGGTCGCCGAATTGGTGGATCGGGTGCGCATTCTCTGCTCCGTATATGATCCCAAGAGCGGCCAATACCGCATCGACTACACTTTGTTCATGGAAATCGGCGGGTTCCTGACCTTCCTGGTCGGACTGGGTTACGCGTTCTGGCGTGAACGGCGGCGCAAGCCGGCGCTCTGAGCCATGGCGATCGCGAACCTCACCCGGCATGCCTGGCAGCGGGTGGAATGCCTGTTCGACGCCGTTTTTCCGCTTGCCGACAACCCCTTGCGACAACTGGGCGCCCTGGCCCTGTTCCTGTTCTGGATCGTCGCCGGCACGGGTATCTACCTCTACATCGTACTTGACACCGGCATCGACGGAGTGCATCGATCCATCGACATCATGAGCCGGCAGCAGTGGTATTGGGGCGGACTGATTCGCAGCCTTCATCGCTACGCGTCCGACGGCTTTGTCGTGATCATGATGCTGCATCTGCTGCGCGAATGGATCATGGGCCACTTTCACGGTCATCGCCTGTACACCTGGCTCACCGGCATCCCGCTGCTGTGGTTGGCCTATGCCTCCGGCCTGGTGGGTGGCTGGCTGGTCTGGGATCAGCGGGGCCAGTACTCGGCCGTTGCCACGGCTGAACTGCTGGATGTCCTGCCCATCTTCGCCGACCCGATGGCCCGCAATTTCATTACGCCGCAGATGATGAACGATCGCTTCTTCTCCCTGCTGGTTTTCATGCACATCGGCCTCCCGCTGTTGTTGCTGCTGGCCATCTGGGCTCACGTCCACCGCATCAGCAACGTGGTGCACCTGCCCAGGCGACACCTGGCCCTGGGATTGAGCGGCGCGCTCATCCTGCTCGCGTTGTTGTTTCCCGTGGTCAGCGGCGCCCCGGCCAATCTGGCCCAGGAGCCGGTACAAATCGGACTGGACTGGTTCTTCCTGCTGCTGCACCCGGCCACCGAACTCAGTTCCGCCTGGGCGGTTTGGGCCACGCTGTTCGGCCTCACCCTGTTGTTCGGCCTCTTCCCCGCGTTGCCTTTCCGCCGCCCGGCGCCGGCGGTGGTGGTTCCCAAGGAATGCAGCGGCTGCGGTCTGTGTTACGCCGACTGTCCCTACGGGGCGATCCAGATGGTGCCCATTTCCGGCAAGCGGCGCGACCTGCTCGCCCAGGTCGACGCAGACCTGTGCGCCAGTTGCGGAATCTGCGTCGGCGCCTGTCCCTCCTCCACGCCTTTCCGCCGCACGCCCGAACTGGTCAGCGGCATCGAACTGCCCAGGCTTTCCATCGCCCATCTGCGTGGCCAGGTGGATGCGGCCCTGGCGCGGCTGCACGCGCCACAAAGCCTGATCGTGTTCGGCTGCGAACACAGTGCCGATGCCCAGCGCCTGGCCGACGCGGATACGGCCATCGTGTCCCTGCCCTGCATCGGCATGCTGCCCCCGGCCCTGATCGAATACGCGCTCCGGCGCCGCTCGACGGGCGTGGTGGTGTGTGGCTGCCGCTCCTGCGAATTCCGGCTGGGTACGCGCTGGACCGCCGAGCGACTGGCCCAGCAGCGGGAACCCCATCTGCGCATCGCCCAGGAAACAGCGCAATTGCGCATCCTCTGGCTAGAGCCTCCCCAACAACAACAACTCGCCACCGCAGTGGCGGACTTCCGCCAGCACTTGGCAGCCACGGCCGGCTCCCGGCCTTCACCCACCCCATCCAGGAACGAGGCTATGCAATGAAACCCATCGCCATCATCGGGCAAACCATTCTCTATGGCGCGTTTGCGGCGTTCATCGGTTATTTCGCCACCGCCCCCCGTTATCAACACCTGCCGCCGGACAAGGCCGTGGTCAAACTTTCCATCAGCCATCTGGGCGGACGGGAATGCCGCAAGCGCACCCCCGAGGAACTTGCCAAGCTGCCGCAGAACATGCGTGCTCCGCTGGACTGCCCCCGGGAGCGCTCACCCATCGCGCTGGAACTGGACATGGACGGCCAGTCCCTGTTCAAAGGGCAGATGCAGCCCACCGGCGTCGCCAAGGACGGCATCGCCACCATCTATCGTCGCTTCGAGGTTCCCGCCGGTGAGCACACCCTGGCCGTGCGCCTGAACGACAACCTGCGCCAAAGCGGGTTCCCCTACAGCAAGGAAGCGCAAGTCACCCTGAAACCGGCGCAAATACTGGTCGTCGACTTCAATCCCGACAGGGGTGGGTTGTTCTTCCAATAAGCCATCGCCAGGACATTCTTATCATGGTCAAGCTACTGCAATCCATATTGCGCTGGTTCTTCATGCGCGCCGAAAACCTGTTCAATCTGGCCTTCGGCGAAAAACTCAACCCCTTCTACCACCTCGGCACCATCACCTTCTGGCAATTCTGGCTGTTGGTGGCGAGCGGCCTCTATCTTTACATTTTCTCCGAAACCGGCGTCCACGACGCCTACAACTCGGTCGAGGCCATCACCCACCATCAATGGTGGGCCGGCGGCATCCTGCGCAGCATCCACCGCTACGCCACCGACGGCATGCTTCTCACCATGGCGCTGCATCTGACGCGCCATTTCGCCTACGATCGCTACCGCGGCTTCCGCTGGTTCTCCTGGGTCTCCGGCGTGGTGCTGATCTGGCTGGTGTACATCTCCGGAATCAACGGCTTCATGCTGGTCTGGGACAAACTGGCCCAGTTCGTCGTCGTCGCCGTCGCGGAATGGTTCGATGCGCTGCCCATCTTCAACGGTACGCTGATCCGCAACTTCATCTATGAAGGTGCGGTCAACAGCCGGCTGTTCACCCTGATCGCCTTCATCCATATCGGCGCGCCGCTGATCGTCGGCTTCATCATGTGGATCCACGTCCAGCGGGTGCCGCGCGCCCACATCAATCCGCCGCGCCCGGTGGCGCTCGCCATCACCTTGATGTTCCTGGTGCTGGCGCTGGTCAAGCCCGTATTCAGCCAGGGCGGCGAGGCCAATCTGGGCGTCGTGCCCAACAACCTGGAATACGACTGGTTCCAGTTGCCGGCACTGGCCCTGATCTATAGCTGGGGACCGCTCAAGGTCTGGCTGCTGCTGTGGGCCATCACCGCCATCATGTTCCTCACCCCCTGGCTCCCCCCCAAGCGGCGCGGCAGCCGCCAGGCCGAGATGACCGTCACCGTGCATCCGGACGACAAGAGCGTCACCGCCCGCTTCGGCGAGACATTGCTGGATGCCGGCTTGCGCCAGGACATCGACCTGCCGTTCGATTGCCGCAACGGCGGTTGCGGCGTCTGCAAATGCACCGTGCTGAACGGCGAAGTGGACCCCGGCCTGTATCAACCCAACGCACTGAGCGCGGAAGAGCGGGCCCAGGGCAAGGTCCTGATGTGCTGCGCCACCGCCCTGAGCGACGTGGAGATCGAGTATGCCGCCAGCACCAGACGCAACGCGCCGGTGCGCACCTTCACGGTCCGCGTCGCCCAGATGCAGTTGCTGGCTGCCGACGTGATGCAGCTCAAGCTCGCGCTGCCGGAAGGGGAGACGCTCCCGTTCAAGGCCGGCCAGTACCTCAACATGCTGCTGGAGGACGGCGAGCGGCGCTCCTTCTCCTTCGCCAGCCAGCCCGGCCAGTCCGACCTGATCGAACTGCACATCCGTCTGGTGCCGGGCGGCCGCTTCACGCCACGGGTGTTCGAGAGCATGAAGGTCGGCGATGAACTGCGGATCGAGGGCCCGCTGGGCGATTTCGTGCTGCGCGAATCGGAGCGCCCGATCGTTTTCGTAGCCGGCGCCACCGGCTTCGCCCCGGTCAAGAGCATGGTCGAGGATGCCTTCACGCGCGGCTTGAAGCGCCCAATCCACCTCTACTGGGGCGTGCGTCGTCCGCAGGACCTCTACATGGGACAGCTTGCCGAACAATGGGCGCGGGAACACGACAACTTCAAGTTCATCCCGGTGCTCTCCGACCCGCAGCCTGAAGACGCCTGGAGCGGGCGCACCGGCCTGGTCCATACCGCGATCCTGCATGACTTCCCCAGTCTCCAGGGGCATGAGATCTATGCCTGCGGTTCGGTCCGGATGGTCGAGGCGGTATTCCCGCACTTCAAGTCCCAGGGCGCCGAGGATGGCATGTGCTTCTCCGATGCCTTCACCTTCGCCGCCAGTTCCATGGCCCTGCAACCGCCCGCGGAACCCAAGGATCCGTAAGGCGCCGAGCCCCCCAAAGCGCGCCCTGCCGGGCGCACCAACGAAAAAGGCCGTGTTCCGAAAGGACACGGCCTTTTCATGACACCGGATTCGGGTCAGTCGACGGCGAACATGTGCTTTACGCGCAGGGTGCCGCCCTCGACGACCAGTGCCGCGAGGCGGTCGATATTGGGGTGCTTGCCCGGGTTGGCCTGGGCATCGACGGTGTGCTCGGCATAGATTTCCAGGCCCTTCCGGGCCGCATCGGGCGTGATCGCGCCGAAGGTCTGGGCCAGGTGGTTGTACACCGCGAGCGAGCCGGCCTGGCCGGGCTTGTTCTCGATGACCGCCACTTCGTTGCCATCCGCGTCGAGCAGACGAATGGCCGCCAGATGGGAAACCTTGGGCAGCTGCTTGAGATTTTCTGCAAATGCCATGCTCATATCCCCTTGGCGAGCGCCACGGCCTTGCCGATGTAGTTGGCCGGCGTCATCGCCAGGAGGCGCAGCTTCTCGGCCTCCGGAATCGCCAGGGTACGGATGAAGGCGTGCAGGCCCTCGCGGTCGATGCCCTTGCCGCGGGTCAGTTCCTTCAGCTGCTCGTAGGGATTCTCCACGCCGTAGCGCCGCATCACGGTCTGCACCGGCTCGGCCAGCACCTCCCAACAGGCGTCCAGATCGGCTGCCAGTTGCTCGGGGTTGGCTTCCAGCTTGGAGATGCCGCGCAGACAGGAATCGTAGGCCAGCACCGTATAGCCGAAACCCACTCCCATGTTGCGTAGCACGGTGGAGTCGGTCAGGTCCCGTTGCAGGCGGGAGATCGGCAGCTTCTCCGCCAGGTGGCGCAACACGGCGTTGGCCAGGCCCAGGTTGCCCTCGGCATTCTCGAAATCGATCGGATTGACCTTGTGCGGCATGGTGGAGGAGCCGATCTCGCCGGCCTTGAGCTTCTGCTTGAAGTAGCCCAGGGAGATGTACTGCCAGATGTCGCGGTTGGCGTCGATGAGAATGGTGTTGGCCCGGGCGATGGCGTCGTAGAGTTCAGCCATCGCGTCGTGGGGCTCGATCTGGATGGTGTAGGGGTTGAACTCCAGGCCGAAGGACTCGATGAAGCGGCGGTTGAAGCCCTCCCAGTCGAAGTCGGGATAGGCCGAGAGGTGGGCGTTGTAGTTGCCGACGGCGCCGTTGAACTTGGCGGTCAGGCTGACCTCGGCGATGCGGGCGCGGGCCTTGATCAGGCGCGCTGCGATGTTGGCCATCTCCTTGCCCAGGGTGGTGGGGCTGGCGGGCTGGCCGTGGGTGCGGGACAGCATCGGCAGCTCGGCCAGATCGTGGGCCAGGCCGCGCAAGCGGACGATGAGAGCGTCCAGGCTGGGCAGCAGGTTCTGCGCGCGGCCGTCCTTCAGCATCAGGGCATGGGACAGGTTGTTGATGTCCTCCGAGGTGCAGCCGAAGTGGATGAACTCGGTGACCCGCATCACTTCCGCGTTGTTCGCCAGGCGCTCCTTGAGCCAGTATTCCATGGCCTTCACGTCGTGGTTGGTGCGCTTCTCGATCGCCTTGATCGCCTCGCCGTCACCGACCGAAAAGCCGGACACGATCAGATCCAGCTCGGCGATGGTGATCTCCGAGAACGCCTGCACTTCCGCCAGTTCCGGCGCGGCGGCCAGGGCCTTGAGCCACTCCACCTCCACCCGCACCCGGTTCCGGATCAGGCCGAATTCCGAAAAATGGGCACGCAAGGGTTCGAGCTTGTCGGCATAACGGCCGTCGAGGGGGGAAAGGGCGGTCAGGGTCAGCATGGCAGGGGAAAAAGAAAGCAAAGGAGAGATTCCGAACAGCCGCAATTTTATCATGCGGCCCCGCCAAGCCCGGCCGGGCGCGGTTCGGGGCCGATGCTATACTCCGATCCATATATTTTCCCCGCAGCACGCCCCATGAAGCTCATCGGTTCACTGACCAGCCCCTACGTCCGCAAGGCCCGCATCGTCCTGGCCGAGAAGAAAATCGAATACGACTTCGTGATCGAATCGCCGAGCTCCCCGAGCAGTACCGTCGCCGACTTCAACCCCCTGGCCCGCATTCCGGTGCTGATCCTGGACGACGAAACGCCGGTGTTCGATTCGCCGGTGATCGTCGAATACCTGGACAACTCCGCCCCCAACAACAAGCTGATGCCCCAGCCCAATCGCGAGCGGATGGAAGTGAAACGCTGGGAAGCCGTTGCCGACGGCGTACTCGACGCCGCCGTGGAAAACCGTCACGCCTCGCTGCTCGACCCGTCCCTGCAGAACCGGGCCAACGTCGCCCGCAACGAGGCCGTGATCCTGCGCAGCCTGGATTTCATCGCCCGGGAACTGAGCGACAAGTCATGGTGCATGGGCACCCATTTCGGCATGGCCGACGTCGCCGTCGGCTGCGCCCTGGGCTACCTGGACTTCCGCTTCCCGCAGATCGACTGGCGCGCCAGCCACCCCGTCCTGCACAAGCTGTTCGACAAGCTGATGCAGCGCCCCTCGTTCCAGGAAACCGTGCCGCTGGCGACCTGAGCCGCCGCGCTTCCTCGACGCGGCGTACTCACAACCGCAACCTCGCGCCCGCCTCGCCGCGGGCGTTTTCATTTCCTGGCCGCGCTACTGGATGATGCCGCCGCCGAGGCAGACCCGTGATTCGTAGAGCACCACGCTCTGCCCCGGCGTCACCGCCCATTGCGGCGCGGCGAAGTCGATCTCGCAACTGTCGGCATCCACGCGCTCCACCTCACACGGCGCGTCGGGCTGGCGATAGCGGGTCTTGGCGGTATATACCCAGTGGGTGTGCGGCGCGCGGCCCGACACCCAGCTCAGGTTGGCGGCGGTGAGGCGGTCGCGCAGCAGGGCCGGGTGGTCGTGGCCCTGCACCACGTAGAGCACGTTCTTCTCCATGTCCTTGGCCGCGACGTACCAGGGCAGTTCCGGCGCGCCCTTGACGCCGCCGATGCCCAGGCCGTCGCGCTGCCCCAGGGTGTGGTACATCAGGCCCTCGTGGCGGCCCATCACCTGGCCACTGTCGAGATTGCGGATCTCGCCCGGCTGGCGCGGCAGATAGCGCTGCAGGAATTCGCGGAAGTCGCGCTCGCCGATGAAACAGATGCCGGTGGAGTCCTTCTTGGCGTGGTTGGCGAGCCCCGCCGCGGCGGCGATCTTGCGCACCTCGCGCTTATAGACCTGGGCCAGGGGGAACAGGGTCTTCGACAGCTGCGCCTGGTTCAGGCGGTGCAGGAAATAGCTCTGGTCCTTGGTGCCGTCCTCGGCTTTCAGCAGCTGGAACTCGCCGAGGAACTCGCGCACCCCGGCATAGTGGCCGGTGGCGATCTTCTCCGCGCCCAGTTGCAGAGCGTGGTCGAGGAAGGCCCTGAACTTGATCTCGGCGTTGCACAGCACGTCCGGATTCGGCGTGCGCCCGGCCTGGTATTCGCGCAGGAACTCGGCGAACACCCGCTCCTTGTACTCGGCGGAGAAATTCACCACCTCCAGGTCGATGCCGATCACGTCGGCCGCGGCGACCGCGTCGATCAGATCCTGGCGCGAGGAGCAGTACTCCTCGTCGTCATCGTCCTCCCAGTTCTTCATGAACAGGCCGACCACCTTCCAGCCGGCGCGCTTCAGCAGCAGTGCCGCCACCGAGGAATCGACGCCGCCGGACATGCCGACGACCACCGTCCTGCCCGCGCCCGGCTCGATGCCGGCCGCTGCGTTCAGTTCATTGTTTGCTTCAGACATCGGGTCCTCCCCCGTCCATCCATTCATCCAGCGGCAGGATCACCGCCGGCTTGCCGTTATCCACGAACCAGCTGTCCACCGCGTAGCGCCGGGCACCCTCGCCCGACTCCGCGATGGCGGCCGAATAGTGCTCGAAAATCATGCCACGGGTGCGCAGCACCCGGGCGATCACATGATGGAAATGCAGCCCGCCCCGATTCGCCAGCATCGTCAGGAGGCGGGTCGTGGTCAACGAGTGGTCGATGCAGTCCATGGAACCGCGCCGGCCCTCGTCGGCGTAGTTGCCGCCCCGGTCGGCATGGATCGGCGTCTGCTGCCCGGCCCAGCCGTAGAGCTGCCCCACCGCCTCGGCCAGCAGCCGCCGCTCATCCACTCCGTCATGGGCCGTGCCGAGCCGCGCCAGCAGCGGGTCCAACTGGCTGTCGGCGAACAGCGCCGGCGCCTGATGGGCGCAGCCGTAACCGTAGCAGACCATCACCTGCTCGTCGGCGCGGGCGCCGCCCAAAAGCGCCAGCAGGAGCAGCCCCAGCCAGCGATGCATCAGTCGTAATGCCGGATCAGATCCAGGGGAAAGCGCCGTCCCGCCAGGTAGTCCTGCACGCATTGCAGGATCAGCGGGCTGCGGTGCCGCTCCCGGCTGGCTTCGATCTCCGCCGGCGTCATCCATACGGCGCGCAGGATGCCGGTGTCGAGCGCGCGCGCCGGGTCATGCTCGCCCAGCGAGCCTGAAAAAGCAAAACGCAAGTAGGTAACGTCCCCCTGGGGCCGCGGCCACTGATAGACCCCCACCAGGGCCGTCGGCGTAAAGGTCCAGGCGGTTTCCTCCAGGGCTTCGCGGGCGCAGGCGGCCGCCAGCGACTCGCCCGGCTCCAGGTGTCCGGCGGGCTGATTGAAGCGCCGGCCCTGCTCGGTTTCCTCTTCCACCAACAGAAAACGGCCGTCCCGTTCGATCAGGGCGGCCACCGTGACATTGGGTTTCCAGATCGTGCTCATGGACGGATTTTACTGCGCCCCACGCAATTGCCGGACAAAGGCGAGCACATCCTCGGCGAACAGCACCGGCTGCTCCATGGCGGCGAAGTGTCCGCCCACCGGATGGTCGGTCCAGCGCCGGATCGGGAAACAGGCTTCGTAGTCGGGCCGGCTCAGCATCACCAGTTCCCGGGGAAAATGGGCGACGGCGACGGGTTTGATCAGAGGTCCCGCCGGCTCGCCGTCCTGGCTGGGCGTCGTGTAGATCCAGGTGGAGGTACCGATGGTGTCGGTGACCAGATAGATCATCAGGTGGGTGACGAGTTGTTCCCGGGTATAGACCAACCACAGATCGCCGTCCTTGAGGTCGGACCAGGCATGGAATTTTTCCAGGATCCAGGCCGCCGTTCCCAGGGGGCTGTCCTGCAGGCCGTAGGCGAGGGTCAGCGGGCGGGTGGACTGGATCGACTGGTAGCCGCCGTGGCTGGCCGCGAAACGCTGGAACTGCGCCATGGACTTTTGCAACAGCGACGACAAGGATGCACCGCCGAGGGCGCCCCAGCCGGCAATGAAGTTGGTGTGCACCGCCGCGCAGCCTTTTCCTTCGCTGCCGAGCCAGAATGCCACCATCGAGCCCCAGTCGCCACCCTGGGCGAGGTAATCCGCATAGCCCAGGCCCTCGATCATCAGCCGATCGAACCAGCGGGCGATGGTCCTGGGGCTCACGGGGGCGGACGGCTTGCCAGAGAAACCGTAGCCGGGCAGTGAGGGAATCACCAGAGTCACACCGTCCTCGGCATCGCCGCCGAAGCGTTCGGGCCGGGTCAACCGTTCGATCACCGGCAGGAACTCGTTGAAGCCGCCCGGCCAGCCGTGGATCAGCAGCACGGGTTTGGGGTTCGCACCGGAGCCGCACACATGCAGGAAATGGATGGCCTGCCCATCGACCTCCGCCACGAACTGGGGCCAGCGGTTGAGGTCCGCCTCGGCGCGGCGCCAATCGTAGTCGCGCAGCCAGTAGGCGACCAGATCCCGCAGCACGACGGGCAGAGTGCCCAGGGCCCAGGGCGGTGCCTGGGGCTCGTCGGGCCAACGGGCATCGGCGAGACGTCCGCGCAGATAATCCAGGCGGGGTTGGGGAACATCGATTCGGAAAGGCCGGATGTCCATACGCGCCACCTCAGACCCGGTAACCGCCATCCACCGAGAGGATCTGCCCCGTGGTGTAGGCCGCCCGGTTGGAGGCCAGGAACACCACCGCGTCGGCCACCTCGTCGGCGCTCCCCCAGCGCTTCAGGCACAGCTTGGACATGGCGGCCTTTTGCCACTTGTCGGTGAAGGTGCCATCGGCCAGGCGGCGCAGGAAGATGCCGGACTCGATCACGCCCAGAGCCACGCTGTTGGCGCGGATGCCGTAGCGCCCCTCTTCCCTGGCGATGCCCTGGATCAGCGACTCGATCGCCGCCTTGGGCGCCACCGAGAGCACGTCGCCCTCGGGCCAGCGGTGCAGGCCGGCGGAACTGATATGCACGTAAGAGCCGCCGCCGCCCGCCTTGAGATGCGGCAAGGTGGCATGGATCAGATTGAAGAAGCCATTCAGATCGGCATCCATCACCTGGCGCCACTGCGCCGTCGTCATGTCGCGGATCTTGGGCTGGGCGATGTCGGTGCCGGACGCCACCACCACGGTGTGGATGCGCCGATGGGCGGCCAATTCATCCACTGCCGCCCGGATGCCGGCCTCGTCCTCCAGGGAAAGCTGCACCGTCAGCGCGCTCCGCCCCAGGGCTTCGACGGCGGCGGCAGCTTCGGCGGCCCGGGCGGCATTGTTCTGGTAGGTGAGCGCCACATCGCTCCCCGCCTCCGCCAGGCGCTCGCAGATCGCCCGCCCCATGCCGCCGCTGCCGCCGATCACCAGGGCGACCCCCTGGGGAAAGTTCTCTCGTTGTTTTGCCATGGGCACTTCCTGTTGCTATTCCATTGAATACGGCGGCCGCGGCCTCCTCCTGCGGCGGATATTGCCACACGCTGCCCGCGCCGTCTTGGGCACGCCGGCCTCCGATTCTGGAAACCCAGAACATGGCAAGCCTCAATAAATACGACAATGGCTTGTTGAAAAAGGCGTTCCTGTGGAAAACTCGGGACATTGACAGACCATTGACTGCGCAGCCGCCCCCTATGCCCCTCTCCTGGAACGAAATCAAATCCCGCGCCCTGGCGTTTTCCAAGCATTGGGCCGATGCCGGCAACGAAGACGCCGAAGCCAAGCCTTTTCTCATCGCCTTTTTCGAGATATTCGGTATCACCGACAAGCGCATCGCCAACTTCGAGCACGCGGTGAAGAAATACGGTGGTAGTGCGGGTTTTGTCGACCTCTTCTGGCCCGGCATCCTGCTGGTGGAAATGAAATCCCTGGGCAGGAATCTCGACCGGGCCTACACCCAGGCTATGGACTATTTCCCCGGCATCGCCGAGCGCGACCTACCCCGCTACGTGCTGGTCTGCGATTTCGCCCTCTTCCGCCTGTTCGACCTGAGCGAAAACCTCACCCATGAATTCACCCTGGCCGAACTGCACAAGAACGTGCGCCTGTTCGGCTTCATCGCCGGCTACCAGCCCCAGGTCATCAAGCCCCAGGACCCCATCAACATCAAGGCCGCCGAGCGCATGGGGCGGCTGCATGACCAGCTCAAAGCCATCGGCTACGAGGACCGGCCCCTGGCGCTGTATCTGGTACGCCTCTTGTTCTGCCTCTTTGCCGAAGACACCAGCATCTTCGAAAAACGCCAGTTTCAGGATTACATCGAACAGCGCATCAGCGCCGACGGTTCCGACCTGGCCCACCACCTCGCCACGTTGTTCCACCTCCTCAACACGCCGAGGGACAAGCGGCTGAAGAACCTCGACGAGCAGCTGGCCGCCTTTCCCTATATCAACGGCAAGCTGTTCGAGGCCGCGCTGCCGCCGGCCAGCTTCGACACCGCCATGCGTGAAAGCCTGCTCGACCTCTGCGGCCTGGACTGGAGCCTGATCTCGCCGGCCATCTTCGGCAGCCTGTTCCAAAGCATCATGGACGACAAGGCGCGGCGCAACCTGGGCACCCACTACACCAGCGAGGAAAACATCCTCAAGCTCATCAAGCCCCTGTTCCTCGACGGGCTGTGGGCCGAGTTCGAGAAGATCAGGAAGAACCGCAACAAGCTGTTCGAATTCCACAAGAAACTGCGGGGCCTGCACTTTTTCGATCCGGCCTGCGGCTGCGGCAATTTCCTGGTCATCACCTACCGGGAATTGCGCCTCTTGGAACTGGAAGTGCTGCGCGCCGCCTACTCCAACGGCCAGATGGCCCTGGACGTGCATCAGTTGATCGCCGTGGACGTGGACCAGTTCTACGGCATCGAGATCGAGGACTTCCCGACGCAGATCGCCCAGGTGGCCCTGTGGCTCACCGACCACCAGATGAACATCAAGGTCAGCGAGGAATTCGGTGCCTACTTCGTGCGTATCCCGTTGACGCACAGCCCCACCATCGTGCACGGCAACGCCCTGCGACTGAACTGGAACGAAGTACTGCCCGCCGAACGGTGCAGCTATGTGCTGGGGAATCCCCCCTTCGTCGGCCATCAATGGCGCAATGCCGAACAGATGGCCGACATGTCGCAGGTGTGGGGCGACGACGGCCGTTTCGGCCGCCTCGATTACGTGACCTGCTGGCATCGGAAAACTGCCGATTACATGCGTCAGAATCCGGCCATCGCTGCGGCCTTGGTGTCCACGAACAGCATTTGTCAGGGCGAGCAGGTGGGCACGCTTTGGGGCTGGATGCTGGCGCAGGGGATCAAGATTCACTTCGCCCACCGCACGTTCTCATGGAGCAACGAGGCGCGTGGCAAGGCCGCGGTGCATTGCGTGATCGTCGGCTTCGGCTTCGGCGACGTGACCGAAAGAACCATCTTCGAATACGAGGACATCAAAGGCCCAGCCCATACGGTGAAGGCGGCGAACATCAACCCGTATCTTGTGGATGCGCCCGATGTCATCCTGCCTTCACGGACATTGACGCCCGAAGGATTACCGCAGCTCATCAAGGGTAGCCAGCCCACGGACGGCGGGCACCTGTTGCTTACCGAAGCCGAGAAAGCTGAACTGATCGCAGCCGAGCCGCAGGCCGCCGAATGGTTGCGCCCATTCATCGGCGGCGAAGAGCTGATCAACGGTGGACAGCGCTGGTGCCTGTGGTTGAAAGGCATCTCGCCCAACGTGCTGCGCGCCATGCCGCTGGTCATGAAGCGCGTTGCCGCCGTCGCCGAGTCCCGCCGCAAGAGCCCGACCAGGAGCGTGCAGGAGTTCGCCGACAAGCCGACGCTCTTCACCCAGGATCGACAACCGGAAACCCCTTTCCTTGCTTTATCGGAGGTTTCGTCGGAGAACCGTCATTTCATTCCGATAGCGTTCTTCCTCCCGGCTATTGTTCCCGCCAACACGGTTCAGGTCATCCAGGGTGCGAACTTGTTTCACCTCGGCATCCTCTCCAGCACCATGCATAACGCTTGGATGCGGACGGTAGCAGGGCGTCTTGAAAGCCGTTACCGCTATACCCCTTCCGTCTACAACAACTTTCCCTGGCCGCAGCAGTTCACCAAGCAAGCAAGCAAGCAAGCAAGCAAGCAAGCAAGCAAGCAAGCAAGCAAGCAAGCAAGCAAGCAAGCAAGCAAGCAAGCAAGCAAGCGGATGCCTCGCTGGATGAAAAGTTCCATAAAAATATCGAAATCGCTGCACAAACCGTGCTCGACGCCCGTGCCGCCCATCCGGGGGCGAGTCTTGCCGATCTTTACGACCCGCTCTCCATGCCGCCCGATCTGGTGAAGGCCCACCAGAAGCTGGACGCTGCCGTCGATGCCGCCTACGGCTACAAGGGCGCCGCCACCGACGCGGCGCGCGTGGCGTTTCTGTTCGGTCTCTATCAGGAACTCACCAGTCTGTTGCCGATGGAAAAGCTGCCGTCCCGCCGGCGCGGGCTTTCGAAGGAGAAAGTATGAACAAGAAGATCACATCACCGGATAGCCCCGAAAACCATCTGATCGTATTTCAGGAACGCAGCATCCGGCGCACCTGGCACAACGAAGAGTGGTGGTTTTCTGTCATTGATGTTTGTGCGGTTCTGACCGAAAGTGCCGACCCAGGTGCTTACTGGCGCAAGCTGAAGCAACGGTTGGCGGCCGAGGGCAGTGAAGTCGTGACATTTTGTCACGGGTTGAAACTCGAAGCACCGGACGGCAAGCAACGTGCGACGGATTGTGCCAATACTGAGGGGCTGTTCCGCATCATCCAGTCCATCCCCTCGCCCAAAGCCGAACCTTTCAAGCGCTGGCTGGCGCAGGTGGGCTACGAACGTGTGAAGGAAATCGAAAACCCTGAACTCGCCAGCGCCCGCGCCCGCGAGCTGTATCAGGCCAAGGGCTACCCGCAGGCTTGGATCGAGAAGCGGCTGCGTTCCATCGCCGTGCGCGGCGAACTGACCGACGAATGGAAGGCACGCGGTGTAAAGGAAGGCAGGGAATACGCGATCCTGACAGCCGAGATCGCCCGTGCCACCTTCGGTGTAACGCCCGGCGCCCACAGTCGGCTGAAGGGCCTGGACAAAGTGAAGACTGGCAACAAGCTGCGCGACCACATGACCGATCTGGAACTGATCTTTACCATGCTCGGCGAAGCCAGCACCACGGAGATCGCCCGCCGCAAGGATGCCCAGGGGTTTGTCAAAAATCGCGACGCGGCCAAGGAGGGCGGCAGCGTGGCGGGCAACGCGCGCAAGGAACTGGAAGCAAAAACCGGCAAATCGGTGGTGAGCCGGACAAACCACCTGTCCCTGGAAGGCGCGGCAGGCCGCCCCGAAACAAAATCGTCGACCAAGCGCCTCAAGTCGTAGCGGGCGTTTCACCGGCGAATTCTCCATCGCGGAAATCCGCCCGCGCCACCATCGTCGTCACACCGAGTTGTACCTTGCGTCTGGCCTGATCTGACAGGTATTGGCCTGTCGTGTTCTGTTCCCGCTGGCGCATAAACCGCATCATGCCCCCGATGGAACAAGGAGGAGGACAACCACGATGGGACTTCGAGGAGACGCCGCGATCGCCGGCTACGTCGAACTGAAACCGGAAAAGAAGCCGCAGGGCGAGCCGCTGTTCTGCATTGAGCAGTGGGCGCGGCTGGCGCAACTGGCGCTGCAGGACGCGGGCATCGAGAAGCACGAGGTCGACGGCCTGGTGACGTCGGCGATCGCCGAGTCCGCGATGTTCGCGCCGGCGACCCTGGCGGAATACCTGGGGCTGGAAGTCAATTTCGCCGAGCACGTGGATCTGGGCGGCGCCAGTTCCGCCGGTGCCATCTGGCGGGCCGCCGCGGCGATCGAATTGGGCATCGCCGAGGTGGTGGTCTGCGCCTTCCCGGCCGGCCCCATGCCGATGCCGCCGGAGCTCAAGCCGCACCCCTTCCCCTTCGGCGCCTCGAGCAACGAGTACGGCTCGCCCCAGGCCCAGTTCGACATCCCCTACGGCAACCTGGCGCAGAACTGCGGCTACGCTCAGATCGCGAACCTCTACGCCGCGCGCTACGGCTACGACCCGCGCGCCCTGGCCAAGATCGCCGCGGACCAGCGCGCCAGCGCCTGCGCCAACCCGGATGCGATTTTCTACGGCCAACCGCTCAGCATCGACGACGTGCTGAACAGCCCGATGATCGCCGACCCGATCCACCTGCTGGAGATCGTCATGCCGGTCGCCGGCGGCGCCGCGGTGGTGGTGACGAGCAAGGAGCGGGCGGCCCGCGCCAGGCATCGCCCGGTCCGCATCACCGGCTGCGGCGAGCGGCTCGCCTTCAAGACGCCGACCTACGCCCCCGATCTCCTGCACACGCCGATCGCCGCCGCGTCCGCTCAGGCCTTCGCCATGGCGGGCGTCTCCCATGCCGACATCGACATGGCGTCGATCTACGACTGCTACACCATCACCGTGCTGATGACCCTGGAGGACGCGGGCTTCTGCCCGAAGGGCAAGGCCGCGGAATTCATTCACTCCCACGACCTCAGCTACCGCGGCGACTTCCCCTGCAACCCCCACGGCGGCCAGCTCTCCTTCGGCCAGACCGGCATGGCGGGCGGTATGCACCATGTCATCGACGGCGCCCGCCAGATCATGGGCCGGGCCGGCGGCAATCAGGTGAAGCACTGCAACCGGGCCTTCGTCACCGGCAACGGCGGCATCATGAGCGAACAGGTCGTGCTGATTCTGGAGGGCGCATGACATGAAAAAACCACTCCCCATCCCGACGCCCGACAGCCGTCCCTTCTGGAACGGTCTGGCCGAGCGGAAGATCCTGCTCAAGCACTGCCGCCAGTGCGACCACCTGTTCCACTATCCGCGCATCACCTGCCCCCACTGCCTGTCCTCCGATCTCGAATGGAGGCAATCTTCCGGCCGGGGCACGCTCTACACCTACACCATCTCGCGCCGCCCCACCCATCCGCTGTTCGCCGACGAGGTGCCTCAGTACCTGGCGGTGGTCGAACTCGAGGAAGGCCCGCGCGTCACCAGCACCCTGGTCAACGTGCCCGAGGACAAGATCAAGATCGGCATGGAACTGGCGCCGGTCTTCGAGCGCCACGAGAAGCAAGGGGCCACCTTGCTGCGCTTCCAGCCGGCCGACGCCGCCCTGCGCGGCGCCCAGGCGCCGGCCGCGGAGAGCAAGCCAGCGGGCGGCAGCCCGCTGACGCCGGAAGTGCTGGCCTACATCGGCCGGCAGAGCGACAAGATCAGCGGCTATCCCGTCTCCGCCGAGGAGATCCGGCGCTTCTGCTACGCCACGGAGGACATGAATCCGCGCTTCCTGGACGCCGGCTCCGATCCCGCCGGCAGCGTCGCACCGCCGATGTTCCTGTCCATCCCCTTCGACTGGGAAGTGCCGATGGGCGATCTGCCCGCCGACGGCACGCCGCAGCAGAACGACGGACTGCCCTACCCGCCGCTCAAGGCCAAGCGCAAGCTGTTCGGCGGCTATCAAGTGGAGTACTTCCAGGAGATCCGGCCGGGCGACGTGCTCACGCGCCAGCGCAAGATCCTCGACATCTACGAGCGCAGCGGCGGCAGCGGCAGTTCGGTATTCGTGGTGATCGAAGCCACCTATACCAACCAGCGCGGCGAGAAGGTGGCCGTCGACATCAACACGATCATCAACCGCTAGCAGTCAAGCCGGCCACGCCGGGACCGGGGAGAAGACGCTTCGATGGAGACCTTTGTCATTTGGCCGAAAAAGCAGCAGGAAGGCCCTCCCCCTCCCTTCCTCCCCCTCTCCGGGGGAGGTGACGAAGTTCGCTCGCTACGCTCGGATATTCGACCTGCCGTTTCAATTCGCCATTTCACGCAACGGGAGCACGAAAAATGAATGCACCGCAAACCCGCTACTACGAAGACGTACAGGAAGGCATGGAGTTGCCGCCGGTGACCAAGACCGTCACCACCACCCAGATGTTTCTCTACAGCGCCATCACCCGCAATCCGCACCGCATCCACTACGACGAGAAATTCGCCCACAGCGAGGGACTGCCGACGGTCCTCGTGCAGGGTCCGCTCCAGGGCGCCCAATTGTCCGCCTACGTCACCGACTGGATGGGGTCGGGAGGGTTCCTGAAGAAGTTCTCCTATTCCAATCGCGGCATGGCGCTGCCCGGACAACCGCTCACCCTGCGCGGCAAGGTGACGCGGAAGTACCAGGTGGACGACCGCGCCGCCGTGGATCTGGAACTGTGGGAGGAAAACGCCGCCGGCGACCTCCTGGTGCCGGCCAGTGCCACGGTGCTGCTGCCCTCCCGCACCAACGCATAAGCGGGGAGGTGCGAGGCCATGGAAACCGTCGCGGAAATCTTCCTCGCCCGGCGCAACGACAGCCGGCCCGCCCTGTATTTCGAAGACCGCAGTTGGAGCGGAGCCGAACTGGTGGCGGAATGCGCGGCCCGCGCCCATTACCTGCTCGCCCATCGGGCACCGGGTCCCTTCCATGTCGGGCTGCTGTTGGACAACGTCCCGGAGTACGCGTTCTGGGTCGGGGCCTGCGCCCTGGCCGGCGCGACCTTCGTCGCCCTCAACTCGACCCGCAAGGGCGCCGATCTGGCGCGGGACATCGGCCATACCGAATGCCAGTTCGTGCTGATCGAATCCCGCTACCGGGAACAGGTGCCGGACGATACGGCCGCCGCACTCGGTAACAGTCTCGGCAACGGTCTCCTGGTGGTGGATGCACCGGACTACGCGGCGACCCTCGCCGCTCACCGCGGCCTGCCCCCGCCGCAGGCCGGCGTCTCGCCGCGCGACACCGCCTGCCTGATCTTCACCTCGGGCACCAGCGGCGCGCCCAAGGCAGTGATCTACTCCAATGTCCGGGTAATGCGCAACTGCATGATGCTGGTGCAGAGCCAACAGCTGACCGCCCGGGACGTATCCTACGTGCCGATGCCGCTGTTCCACTCCACGGGGTTGATCATGGGCCTGCTGGCGTTGCTGGCGGCGGGCGGGGCGGTGGTCCTGCGCCGCAAGTTCTCCGCCTCCGGATTCCTGCCCGACGTCCGCAAATTCGGCGCCACCAGTTTCTGCTACGTGGGCAAGCCCCTGGCCTACATCCTCGCCACCGAGGAGAAGCCCGACGACCGCGACAATCCACTGCGCGTGGTGTTCGGCAGTGAAGCCACCGACATCGATATCGCCAATTTCAAACGCCGCTTCGGCTGCCCGGCGATCGACAACTACGGCTCGTCCGAAGGTTGCATCACCATCCTGCGCGGCGAGGGCACGCCGCCGGGCTCCATCGGCCGTGGCGTCTCGGAGCAGATCCGGGTGATGGACCCGGAGACCGGCGCGGAATGCCCGCGTGCCGTGTTCGACGCGCATGGGGTGCTGCAGAACGGCAACGCGGCCATCGGCGAACTGGTCAATCTCGACGGCGGGGCGATCTTCGAAGGCTACTGGAACAATCCGGCCGCCCGCGAGCAGCGCATCCGCGACGGCGCCTACTGGAGCGGCGACCTGGCCTACCGGGACGCCGCCGGCTTTTTCTATTTCGCCGGCCGCAGCAGCGAATGGCTGCGCGTGGACGGCGAGAATCTGTCCGCCATCCAGATCGAGCAGGTGCTGGCGCGGCATCCCGGCATCGCCGTGGCGGCGGTCTATGGCGTGCCCGACCCGCTCGTCGGCGACCGGGTGATGGCGGGTCTGGAACTCAAACCCGGTAGCCGGCTCGACATGGCGGAGTTCAAGGTCTTCCTGGAAAGCCAGGAGGACTTCGGCAGCAAGTGGATGCCCGCCTTCGTCCGGATCAGCGAGCGATTGCCCACCACCCAGACCAACAAGGTGCTGAAGCGTGACCTCAAGCGGGAAGCCTGGAACTGCGCCGATGCCGTCTGGTGGCGGCCGCTGCGCGGCGGCCCCTACCAGCCGCTGACCAGCGCCGACACCGACGAATTGCAGCGCCTCTTCGTGAGCCGGGGGCGCGGCCATTTGCTTCCGCAGGGAGAATGACCATGGACTTCTGCTTTTCGCCGGAGCAGGAACAGTTCCGGCAGGAGATACGCCAGTTCCTGGCGGACAACGTGACCGATGCCCTGCGCGAGGAGATCGCCGTCTCGGGGCATTCCCCCGGCCCCCTGGGCAAGGCGTTCCTGCGCCTGCTGGGCGAGAAGGGCTGGCTGGGCATCGGCTGGCCCAGGGAGTACGGTGGCCAGGGCCGCTCGATGATCGAACAGTCGATCTTCTATCACGAGCTGGATCTGCAGGACATCCACTACGGCAACCTCACCATCACCTCCCTGGCGATGACCCTGATCAAGCTGGCCTCGGAGGCGCAGAAGCGGGAATACCTGCCGCGCATCCTCAAGGGCGAGCTGGAGATCTGCCTGGGCTATACCGAGCCCGGCGCCGGTTCGGACCTGGCCAGCGTCGCCACCCGCGCGGTGAAGGAAGGCGACGGGTACGTCGTCACCGGGCAGAAGGTGTTCACCACCGGCGCCCACTATGCCAGCCACATCTGGCTGCTGGCCCGCACCGATCCAACGGCGCCGCGGCACAAGGGGCTGTCGGTGTTCATCTTCCCGCTCGACACGCCCGGCGTCACCGTGCGCCCCATCTACACCATGGAAGGCATCCGCACCAACGAGGTGTTCCTCGACCAGGTGCGGATTCCCGCCAGCGCCATGATCGGCGCACCCAACACCGGCTTCTACACCATCGCCGTCGCCCTGGATTTCGAGCGGGTGTTCATCGGCAAGTACACCAAGATCCGGCGCAATTTCGAGGCCCTGGTGCGCTGCTGCAAGGAGCCCGGCGACGATGGCAGGTCCCTCTACGACGACCCGGTGGTGCAGGACCAGTTGGTACGGCTGCATATCGATGTCGAACGCCTGCGCCTCCTATGCACCAAGACCGCCTGGCTGATCGACCAGGGCAAGGTGCCCAACGCCGAGGCCTCGGCCCAGAAGGTGCTGGCTTCCGAGCTGGAGCAGCGGCTGGCCGACGAGGGCATGCGGATCCTCGGCCCACGCGCCCTGCTCGAATATGGCTCCCCCCATGTGCCGATGCAGGGCTACCTGGCGCAATCCTGGCTGCTGGCGCCGATGATGAAATTCGGCGGCGGCACCAATGAAATCCAGCGCGACATCATCGCCCAGCGCGGCCTGGGCCTGCCGCGAGGCTGAAAAACAGCCAAGCCGGAACCCAACAGGGAAAGCTGCGATGAGGAACGGTGCCGGTTGGCCGGCCAAGGGCAGGAAGACCCACCCCCTCCCGGCCTCCCCCTCTCCGGGGAAGCTGACGGTATTGGCTCGCTACGCTCGGCTGTTTGACTTGCCGTTTGAATTTGCCATTTCACGTTACGGATGACAGGACCATGGAACTGGACTTCACCCCCGAACAACAACAGATCAAGGACGCGGTGCGCCGCTTCCTTTCCCGGGAATGCCCGCCCAGCCTGGTGCGCAGGATGCGCGAGGAGCGGATCGCCCTGCCCCGCGACATCTGGCGGCGCATGGCCGAGTTGGGCTGGCTGGGCCTGCCCTTCGACGAAAGCTACGGCGGCTCGGGCGGCGACTGGGTCACCCTGGCGGCGCTGGTCGAGGAACTGGGCCGGGCCTGCGATCCCACGCCCTTCGCCGACTGCGTCCTCACCTGCGGCTGGCTGCTCCAGGATCTGGGCAGCGAAGCGCAGAAGCAGCGCTGGCTGCCGCCCCTGATCGAGGGCGAGTTGATGCTGAGCCTGGCCAGCCATGAGGAACAGGCCCTGCGTGACGCGGGCGAACCGCCGACGACGCTACGGAAAGGCGACGGCGGGCTGCGTCTTTCCGGCCGGAAAGGCTTCGTCGAGAACGCCGCCGACGCCGACTTCCTCCTGGTCAGCGCGGTGATGGACGGCACGGGCGAACCATGCCTGGTGATGGTCGCGCCCCGCGCAGAAGGCGTCGAACTCATCGCCCTGCATTCCCTCGCCCATCCCAATCTCTACGAGGTCGGGTTCCGCGATGTCGCCCTCGCGCCGGACCAGTTGCTCGCCCGCGGCCCCGATCTGCCGGCACGCCTGACGGCGGCGCTGGACCGCACGGCGGCGTTCCAGTCCGCCGCCGCGGCCGGCGGCGCGCGCCGGGTGCTGGAAATGGCGCTCGACTACGCCAAGGAACGGCAGCAGTTCGGCAAGCCCATCGGCAGCTTCCAGGCGGTGCAGCATCTGCTGGCCAACGCCTGGTCCGAAGTGGAGACCGCCTGGCTCGCCGCCTACGAAGCCATCACCCATCTGGAGGCCGACCTGCCGGGCGCGGCGGACAAGGTGGCGGTCGCCAAGTGCGCCAGCAACGAAACCTTCGTCCGCACCTGCTTCAGCGCCCATCAGGTGTTCGGCGGCATGGGTTACATGTGGGAGACCGACCTGCACCTGTGGACGCGCAAGGCCAAGGAAATCGAAATGGCCTGCGGCGGCATCTATCCCTACCGGCGGCGACTGGCGGCGAGCCTTTGAACCATCTGCCGGAGGCGCCTGGCGCCTCCGGTTCAGTGTTCCTCGGAAGGACGGTTGCGGAACGTGCGCGGCGACATGCCGGTCCAGCGCCTGAAGGCGCGCGAGAAACTGGTGGGTTCGCTGAAGCCGAGCCGTTCGGCGATGGCCTCCACCGTCAGCCGGGAGGACTCCAGATAACTGCGCGCCAGGCTGGCGCGGACGTCGTCGACGATGTCCTGGTAGGAATGCCCGCCTTCATGCAGCTTGCGGCGCAAGGTGCGGGCGCTGATCGACAGCGCCTCGGCGCAGGCCTCCAGCGGCAGGGCGCAATCCGCGCCGGCCAACAGCCGGGCGCGGATTCCGGCGACGAGACCCTCCGGATCACCGCTGTCCCGGCCGACCAGGCGCTCGCAATGGGTCCGATACATGAGTGCCGCGTGGCTGCTGGCCAGGGGCAGGCGCGTGTCGAGAAAGGCGGCGTCGAAGCGGATCTGATTGCGTGGAGCGTCGAAACGGATCGGGCAGGAGAAATACTTGCGGTAACTGGCGGCATGGGCCGGCTGCGGATAGGCGCAGCAGAGTTCCCTGACGGGCAGATCGCGGCCGGTGACGCTGCGGGTGTTGCTGAGAATGCTGCCGAGAATCTCCTCCACGGCGAACTGGGCCAGGTCTCCCAGTTCCGGCGCCACCTCGATCTGGAAGGTCGCATTCCGCGCCTCCTCATGCAGGGAAAGGAACAGCAGCCGCCCCGAAAAGCGGCCGATCACCCGCTGATATTCGTTCCCCACCCGCAGGGCCTCGCGGAAAGTCTCGCAGCACATCATCGCGAAGCCGAACCGGTCCAGGGTGGAGATATGCCGGTGGATCCCGAGTTCCAGGCCGAGGGCGGGGTCCCGGCTCAGCCGCCTGGCATTGCGCAGCAAGGCGACATGCTGCTCGTCGCTGATTTCCGCGGCCGGTTCCGCCAGGTTCCGCTCCTCGATGCCCGTCCCCGCCAACAACTGGGCGGGGGAGACGTCATGGGCGAGCATGAAATCGGCCAACCAGGCCACGTAGTTCATGGAAACCAAGATCATTCCTCCTGGAGGACGTTCTGCCGACGCTTATCGCTCAGAGATCGGTGACGCAGCAAGAGACCATTGACGGGAACGATGCGCCCCTTACCGGCCGGAATCCGGTCCAGGCCGTATTCCATGCAGACAAGAGGAGACGCCATGATACCGGGAGCCTGCCCCGACGACGACCTTCCGCGTCCGGTGTGCAGCGCCGCCCATGACTGGCGGCCACGGCGGGCGATACGGGCCCGCCGTCGGGCGGATCAAATCGGCTAAAATTGTCCTCTTTAGCCAACCCCTGCTGGAGAATTCCCATGTCCATGGCCGACCGCGATGGTTTCATCTGGTACGACGGCAAACTCGTGCCCTGGCGCGAAGCCACCACCCACGTGCTGACCCACTCCCTGCACTACGGTCTGTCCGTGTTCGAAGGAGTCCGCGCCTACAACACCGTCTCCGGCACCGCGATCTTCCGCCTCAAGGAACACACCGACCGCCTGTTCAACTCGGCCCACATCTACATGATGAAGATCCCCTACAGCCGGGAGCAGATCATGGAGGCGCAGAAGGAAGTGGTACGCGCCAACAAGCTCGAATCCTGCTACCTGCGGCCGATCGCCTTCTACGGTTCGGAGAAGATGGGCATCTCCACCCGCGGCGCCACGGTCCACGTGGCCGTCGCCGCTTGGCCCTGGGGCGCCTATCTGGGCGAGGAGGCGCTGGAGCAGGGCATCCGCATCAAGACCTCCAGCTTTGCCCGCGCCCATGTGAATTCGATCATGCCCCGCGCCAAGCTGGCCGCCACCTACGCCAACTCCATCCTGGCGAACCTGGAAGCCACCCAGGACGGCTACGACGAGGCCCTGCTGCTGGACACCGAGGGCTTCGTCGCCGAGGGCGCCGGCGAGAACCTGTTCGTCATCAAGGACGGCGTGATCTACGAGCCCGAGATCGCCTCGGCCCTGACCGGCATCACCCGCGCCTCGATCATCGCCCTGGCGGCCGAGCTCGGCTATGAAGTGAAGAGCCGCCGCCTCACCCGCGACGACATCTACATCGCCGACGAGGCCTTCTTCACCGGCACCGCCGCCGAGGTCACCCCGATCCGCGAACTGGACAACCGCACCATCGGCGCCGGCAAGCGCGGCCCCGTGACCGCCCGGTTGCAGGCCCTGTTCTTCGACGTGGTCAACGGCAAGGTGCCGGCCCACGCCGACTGGCTCACCGCTGTCTGAGAATCAGAGGAACCATCATGTCCCAAGCCACCGCCGACACCGCCCGCCAGGTGGATGTCACCGCCCACGACCTGCCGCTCCACTGCCCCCGCCCCGGCGCACCGCTCTGGGCGCGCCATCCCCGGGTGTTCCTCGACGTGCTGAGGAACCGCGAGGGCAAGGCGGTCTGCCCCTACTGCGGCACCGAATACACCTTCACCGGCGAACGGCCGAAAGGCCACCATTAACAGCGTGGGGCGCCCCGCGCGCATCCTGGTCGTCGCGCCGTCCTGGATCGGCGACATGCTGATGGCCCAACCCCTGCTGACCCGACTGGCGGCCCGCGGGGCGGAGATCGACGTGCTGGCGCCGGACTGGTGCGCGCCGTTGCTGGGTCGCATGGCGGAAGTGCGCCGGGTCATCGCCAGTCCCTTCCGCCATGGCGACTTCGCCTTTGCCGCGCGCCGCGCGCTGGGCCGCGATCTGGCCGGCGCGGGCTACGACGAGGCCGTGGTGCTGCCCAACTCCTGGAAGTCGGCCCTGGTGCCGTTTTTCGCCCGCATCCCGAAACGCACCGGCTTCACCGGCGAGGCCCGGATCGGCCTGCTCAACAATCGCCACCGCCTCGACAAGGCCGCCCGGCCCCAGCTGGCGCAGCGCTACGCCCAACTCGCCGACGCACCGGGAGCGCTGCCGCCGCAATCCCTGCCGCGGCCCCGCCTGCTGTCGTCGCCGGCGCAGCAGCAGGCAAGCAAGGCCGCCCTCGGCCTGGACCCGGCGGCCGAACCCACCATCTTCTGCCCCGGCGCCGAATACGGCCCCGCCAAGCGCTGGCCAGCGCGGCACTTCGCCGAGCTGGCGCGCCGCCTGGCGGCCGACGGCGGCCCGATCTGGCTGCTGGGTACCGCAAAGGACACCACCGTCGGCGACGAGATCGCCGCCCTGTCGGGCGGCGCCGCGCGCAATCTGTGCGGCCGGACCACCCTGGAGCAGGCGATCGACCTGATCGCCTGCGCGCGCCAGGTGGTCAGCAACGATTCCGGACTGATGCACGTCACCGCCGCCCTCGACCGGCCGCTGGTGGCCCTCTACGGCTCGTCCAGCCCGACCTACACGCCCCCGCTGTCGCCCCGGGCGCGCATCCTGTCGCTGGACCTGCCCTGCAGCCCCTGCTTCCAGCGGGAATGTCCGCTGGGGCATCTGAAGTGCCTGGAAGACCTGGCGCCCGAGCAGGTTCTCATCACCCTCGGCGATCTTGCCCATGCCCAGCCGTAAGTCCTTCTTCGCCTCTCCCGACGATGCCGAAGCCGCGTTCTACGAGGCGCTGGAGCGCGCCGACCTGGAAGCCATGATGGCCATCTGGGCGGAGGACGAGGAAGTCGTCTGCGTGCTGCCCGGCGGCCCCCGCCTGGCTGGCTACGGCATGGTCCGCGAGGCGTGGCGGCGGATTTTCGAAAGCGGCTACCGGATCAGGTTGCAGATCACCAGCCTGAGCCAGGTGGTGAATCCCTTCACCGCGATCCACAGCCGGATCGAGCACGTGACCATCGATGGCGACAACGCCCATTTCGCACCGATCGTCGCCACCAACATCTTCATCCGCGGCGCCCTGGGCTGGCGCCTGGTGATGCGCCACACTTCGCCGGCGCCGCCGGAAATCGCAGGCGACATTCCAAAGATCCTGCACTGACCGGCCCGACCGCCGTGCGGTGGGCAGCGGCCGCGCATCTCATGCAATAATTCCGGCCGCTCCCCCGACTCAGCGACCCGACTCCGGAACCGATCATGACACTGCCCGCCCAGGAAATCTTCAAGGCCTATGACGTTCGCGGCATCGTCGGCGAGACCCTGACGGCGGAGGCGGTGCGCGCCATCGGCCAGGCGCTGGGCAGCGAAGCCCTGGCGCGCGGCGTCGCCGCCGTCGTGATCGGCCGCGACGGCCGGCTCTCCGGCCCCGAACTGTCCACGGCCCTGGCCGACGGCCTGAACCACGCCGGCGTCGACGTGATCGACATCGGCCGGGTGCCGACGCCGGTCACCTATTTCGCCGCCTTCGAGCTGGGCACCGAGAGTTGTGTTTCCGTCACCGGCAGCCACAACCCACCCAATTACAACGGCCTCAAGATGGTGCTGGGCGGCCAGACGCTCTACGGCGAACTGATCCAGGACCTGCGCCGGCGCATCGGACACGGCCACCTGACCGAAGGCCAGGGCCACGTGCGCCACGCCGACGTCAGGGAAGCCTATCTGAACCGCATCGTCGGCGACGTGAAGCTCGCCCGGCCGATGAAGATCGTGGTCGATTGCGGCAACGGCGTGGCCGGCGATTTCGCCCCGGAACTGTTCCGCCGCATGGGTTGCGAGGTGGTGGAGCTGTTCTGCAAGGTCGACGGCAACTTTCCCAATCACCATCCGGACCCCTCCAAGCCGGAGAACCTCCAGGACGTGATCCGCGCCCTCAAGGAGACCGACGCCGAACTGGGCCTGGCCTTCGACGGCGACGGCGATCGGCTCGGCGTGGTGACCAAGGACGGCGAGATCATCTACCCCGACCGCCAGCTGATGCTGTTCGCCGCCGACGTGCTGGCGCGCAATCCGGGCGCCCAGATCATCTACGACGTGAAGTGCTCGCGCTGGGTGGCGCAGTCGATCCGCCACCAGGGCGGCGTGCCGCTGATGTGGAACACCGGCCACGCGCTGATCAAGGCCAAGCTCAAGGAAACCGGGGCGCCGCTGGCCGGCGAGATGAGCGGCCACGTGTTCTTCAAGGAACGCTGGTACGGCTTCGACGACGGCCTCTACGCCGGCGCCCGCCTCTTGGAGATCGTCTCGCGCTGGACACCGGAGCAAGGCGGGGCCAACTGGCCCCTGAAGCATCTGCCGAACGCCATCTCCACGCCGGAACTGAACCTGAAGATGCAGGAAGGCGAGCCCCACCGGCTGATCGCCAAGCTGCAACGGGAAGGCCGCTTCCCCGGCGCCCGGGAACTGATCACCATCGACGGCGTGCGCGCCGAATATCCGGACGGCTTCGGGCTGGCCCGTGCATCCAACACCACGCCGGTCGTGGTGCTGCGTTTCGAAGCCGACAGCGCCGCCGCCCTGGCGCGGATCCAGGCCGAATTCAAGACTGCCCTGATCACCGTCTGGCCGGGGCTCAAGGTGGATTTCGATGAATCCGAGCACTGAAGAAATATTCATCGGGCGCCAGCCCATCCTCGACCGCGACCATCAGCTCTATGCCTACGAGCTGCTGTTCCGCAGCGGCAAGACCAACGTCGCCAACATCTCAGACAACCTGGCCGCCAGCGCCAGCGTGATCAGCCACGCCTTCGCCGAACTGGGCATCGAGCGGGCCCTGGGACCCTACAAGGGTTTCATCAACTGCGACGCGTCGCTGCTGCTGTCGGACATGCTGGAAATCCTGCCCGCCGAGAAGATGGTGCTGGAGGTCCTGGAAACGGTCGAACCCACATCCGAGATCGTCGAGCGCTGTCGGGAACTGAAGACCCGCGGGTTCACCCTGGCCCTGGACGACTTCGTCAATTTCGAGGACAAGTGGAGCCCCCTGCTGGACCTGGTGGAAATCGTCAAGGTGGACATCATGCCCCTCGACACCGCCGCGCTCATCGCCACCACCCAGGCCCTGCGCCGCTGGCCCGTGACGTTGCTGGCGGAGAAGGTGGATTCCCGCGAACTGGCCGACCAGTGCCAGCAACTGGGCTACAGTCTGTTCCAGGGCTATTACTTCGCCAAACCGGCGATCCTGGCCGGCAAGAAGCTCAGCCAGTCGCAGCTGGCCCTGATGCAGCTGCTCGGGCTGGTGATGGACGACGCCGAAACCCGCGACCTGGAAGCGGTATTCAAGCGCGAAGCCGGCCTCACCATGAACCTGATGCGTCTCACCAACTCGGTGGCCACCGGCGTCATCACCCGCGTCACCTCCCTGCGCCACGCCATCACCGTGCTGGGCCGGCGCCAACTGCAGCGTTGGCTGCAACTGCTGCTGTACACCAATCCGGCCGGCGGCAACGTGGCCAGCCCGTTGCTGCAAATGGCGGCGGCGCGGGGCCGGCTGATGGAGCTGCTGGCCACCCGGATGTACCGGGGCAAACACGACTTCGAGGATCGCGCCTTCATGACCGGCATCATGTCCCTGATGCCGACGTTGATGGGGGTGCCCATGGCCGACATCCTCAAAGGCATCAGCATCGCCGGCGACGTGCAGATCGCCCTGGAGACCCAGGAGGGCGAGCTGGGCACCATGCTGCAACTGGTGCAGGCGCTCGAAACCGGCGACGGCGGTATCTGCCACGACCTGACCGAGCAACTGCCGGGGCTGGACCACGCCATCATCAACGCCTGCCTCTCCGAGGCCCTGGCCTGGGCCAGCAGCATCGGCCAGGAAAACCCGTCGGATTAATCCGGCCAAACCGGAACCTGACCGGGAAAGCCGTGGTGAGAAGCGGTGCCGGCTGGCTGGAAAAGCAGCAGGAAGGCCCACCCCCTCCCGGCCTCCCCCTCTCCGGGGGAGGTGATTGAATTTGCTCGCTGCGCTCGAAGTCGCCAGATATTCCGGTTTTATGCTCGACCGGCGGCAGGCTCAGACGGGCAGCCCGCGTCCCTTCATCCAGTCGCGCAGCGCCAGGCCGGTGCCGCCGTCCCAGGGCACCAGTTCCGCCGGCGGCACCAGCTTGTAGGCGGCCAGTTCCGCGTTGAGCGCGATCTCGCCGCGGGCCCGCACATGGTAGGCGATGATCAGTTCGTTCTTGCGCGGGAAGGGATAGAGGCCGATCAGCGCCACCGCCTCGGTGTCGAGGTTGGTCTCCTCCTTCACTTCGCGCGCCACCGCCTCTTCCGGCGACTCGTCGCGCTCCAGGAAACCGGTGATCACGGCATAGAACTCCATCGTCCAGGCCGCGTTGCGGGCGAGCAGGATGCGGCCATCGCCATCCGTGCCATCCAGATATTCGATGATCGCCGCCACCACCGGCAGCGGGTTGTCCCAATGGACGAAGCCGCATCCGGCCGCCGGACAGGCCAGCCGCGCGCGCGCGCCCAGATCGCGCGCCGCCAACGGCGTGGCGCAGCGAGGACAGTATTTCATCGCACCGGCTCCTGGACGGTCGGCTGCGCCGCAGGCACCACCACGCCGGGCGCCAGGGGGATTTCCTCCACCGGCGTGACGGCGATGACGAAATGACGGGTATCGCCGAAGCAGGAAGTCGGCAGACCGACCCTCTCCTCGTAATGCAGCGCCACCCGCTTGCCCATCGACCGGTTGATCGCCTCGACGACTTCCGCCGCGCGGACGGTGAAATGGAATTTCTCCGGCGCGGAGCCGGGCATCGACACCATCGCCAGCTCGCCTTCCCAGGTCTTGCAGATCCACCCCTTGTGTGACAGTTTCTGCACCCAGCCCGCCCGTTCGCCGCTGGAGTAGCTCCAGTTCAGGGCCAGGGCGAAATAGACCGCCACGGCCAGCAGCAATGCCGCCAGCGCGATGCCCAGGCGCTTCGCCCAGGGTGGCGTCACAGCCGTTCCTCGACCCAGCCCTGGACGGAAGCCAGGGCCGACGCCAGGTTCTCCGGCTGGGTGCCGCCGGCCTGCGCCATGTCGGGCCGGCCGCCGCCCTTGCCGCCCACCTGCTGCGCCACCATGTTCACCAGTTCGCCGGCCTTCACCTTGGCGGTGAGGTCGGCGGTGACGCCGGCGATCAGCGTGACCTTGCCGTCGCCGACCGAGGAGAGCACGATCGCCGCGCTCTTCAGCTTGTCCTTGAGCTTGTCCATGGTCTCGCGCAGTGCGCCCACGTCGGCGCCCTCCAGCTGCGCCGCCAGCACCCTGGCGCCCTTCACCGTCGCCGCCTGGTCCGCGAGGTCGTCGCCCTGGCTGGCGGCCAGCTTGGACTTGAGCCGGGCCAGTTCCTTCTCCAGGCCCCTCACCTGCTCCAGGATCTGCGCCACGCGCTGCACCGCCTCGCCGGGCTGGGCCTTGACCTGGGCGACGATCTCCTGCAACTGCGCCGCCTGCTGCTGCACCTGGGCCAGCGCGCCCTCGCCGGTCACCGCCTCGATCCGCCGCACGCCGGCGGCCACGCCGCCCTCGGCGACGATCTTGAACAGGCCGATGTCGCCGGTGCGGGCCACGTGGGTGCCGCCGCACAATTCCTTGGAGGAACCGATGGTCAGCACCCGCACCTCGTCGCCGTACTTCTCGCCGAACAGCATCATCGCGCCGCTCTTCTGGGCGTCGTCCAGCGCCATCACCTCGGCGCGGGTGGCGGCATTGGCCAGGATCTCGGCATTCACCAGCGTCTCCACCCGGCGCAGCTCGGCGTCGGTGAGGGGCGCATTGTGGGCGAAGTCGAAGCGGGTCTTGTCGGGATCCACCTGCGAGCCCTTCTGCTGCACGTGGCCGCCCAGCACTTCGCGCAGCGCCTTGTGCATCAGGTGGGTGGCGGAGTGATTGCGTATCGTGCGGCCGCGCGCCTGCGCATCCACCCGCGCGCTGACGCCGTTGCCCACGGTCAGCATGCCGGTCGTGACCACGCCGTGATGGCCGAAGACACTGGCCTGTATCTTCTGGGTGTCCTCGACGGCGAAGATGCCGTGCGCGGAGCGCAGCTCGCCGCGGTCCCCCACCTGGCCGCCGGACTCGGCGTAGAAGGGCGTGTCGTCGAGCACCACCACGCCCAGGTCGCCCTCGCGCAGCTCATTGACCGCCACCCCGTCCTTGTAGAGGGCCAGCACGTTGCCCCGCGTCTCCAGGGATTCGTAGCCGTGGAAGGCGGTGGCCGGTCCCGCGTACTCCAGGTTGGCGGCCATCTTGAACTTGCCGGCGGCCCGCGCCTGCTCCTTCTGCCGCGCCATCGCCGCGTCGAAGGCGGCGCCGTCGACATTGACGCCGCGCTCGCGGCAGATGTCGGCGGTCAGGTCGAGCGGAAAACCGTAGGTGTCGTGCAGCTTGAAGGCGGTCTCGCCGTCGAACAGGTTGGCGCCGGCCTTTTCCATGTCGGCCAGTTCGGCTTCCAGGATCGCCATGCCATGCTCGATGGTGGCGAAGAAACGGTCCTCCTCCTGCTTCAGCACGTCCGTCACGCGCGCCTGGTTCTCGGCCAGTTCGGGATAGGCGGCCCCCATCTCGGCCACCAGGTCCGGCACCATGCGATGAAAGAAGGCGGCGCGCGCGCCCAGCTTCCAGCCGTGGCGGATGGCGCGGCGGATGATGCGGCGCAGGACGTAGCCGCGCCCTTCGTTGCCAGGGATGACGCCGTCGGCGATCAGGAAGGAACAGGCGCGGATATGGTCGGCCAGCACCTTGAGGGACGGACTGTTCATGTCGGCGCCCGAGGTTTCCCGCGCGGCGGCGGCGATCAGGCGCTGGAACAGGTCGATCTCGTAGTTGGCATGCACGTGCTGCAGCACGGCGGCGATGCGCTCCAGGCCCATGCCGGTGTCCACCGAGGGCTTGGGCAGCGGGTGCATGACGCCCGCCTCGTCGCGGTTGAACTGCATGAAGACGTTGTTCCAGATTTCGATGTAGCGGTCGCCGTCCTCGTCCGGGCTGCCCGGGGGGCCGCCGGGAATGCCTTCGCCGTGGTCGTAGAAGATCTCGGTGCAAGGGCCGCAGGGGCCGGTATCGCCCATCATCCAGAAGTTGTCGGAAGCGTAGCGGGCGCCCTTGTTGTCGCCGATGCGGATCACCCGCTCGGCCGGCACGCCGACCGTCCGGGTCCAGAGCTCGTAGGCCTCGTCGTCCTCGGCATAGACGGTGACCCAGAGCCGGTCCTTGGGCAGCTTGAAGACGTCGGTGAGGAGCTCCCAGGCGTAGGCGATGGCGTCGCGCTTGAAGTAGTCGCCGAAACTGAAGTTGCCCAGCATCTCGAAGAAGGTGTGGTGGCGCGCCGTGTAGCCGACGTTCTCCAGGTCGTTGTGCTTGCCGCCGGCGCGCACGCACTTCTGGGCGGTGGTGGCGCGGCTGTAGGGGCGCTTGTCGAAGCCGAGGAAGACGTCCTTGAACTGGTTCATCCCGGCGTTGGTGAACAGCAGCGTCGGATCCTCGTGGGGAACCAGGGAACTGGAGGCGACGATCTGGTGGCCCTTGGAGGCGAAGAAGTCGAGGAATTTCTGGCGGATCTCGGCGCTTTTCATGGCGAAGGAAGGGAATTTCGTGAAACGCCGATTTTACGCGAAGCCATAGTCCCGAAGAAGCAAAAAGACCCGCACCGGGCGGGTCTTGGCGACGACGGGGAAAAGCGGCGTCAGCGCCGTTTCGGCGACGACCAGGACTCCACCGCCACCAGGCCGTCGGCCCGGCGCATCGCGGTGTCGAGCGCCTCCTTGGCGGGCTTCTCGTTGCGCCAGACGAACTCCGTTTCCTCGCCGAGGATCTCCCGCAGCCGCTCCAGGCCGCCGCCATTGCGCACCCGAGGAATCTTGGGCGCCGACAGGCGGCGCTCCGCCAGGTCGGTCACGGCCGCCGGCACGCCGGCCTCCCGCAGCGCCTTCATGGCCTCGGGCATCATCGGCAGATAGCCGGTGGCGCGCACCCAGGTCCGCTGGTTGTCCGGCTGCATCAGAAAGGCGATGAAGCTCGCCGCCACCTTGTATTCCGGCTTCTTGAAGCCGGCCAGCAGCCAGAGCCCGGCACCGTCGGGCAGCACGTTGCGCGGCAGCACGCCGTACTGATCGTCGTAATGGGGCAGCATCGCCACCCCCACCTGGAGATTGCCTTCCCGGGCGATGTCGGCGTACAGGCTGGACTGGCTGGTCAGCATGCCGCATTCGCCGGAAAGGAAGTGCGCGTCGCCTTCCCGGCGCGGACCGTAGTACTTGAAGTAGCGGCTCTTGTACCAGCTGGAGAGCAGCGCCAGGTGCTTGACGCTGATCAGGCTGTTGAAGGCGATCCGGTTGGGTTTCACCAGCATCGCCTCATTGTGCTGGGACAAGAGGTTTTCCATATGCACCCAGGCGAAACTGGAAGTCGTCAGTGGGCAGCCGCTCCCCGCGTCGAACAGGGCGCCGGCGGCCTTCTGCACCTCCCACCAGGTCCGGGGCGGAGTCTCGGGGTTGAGGCCGGCCTTGCTGAATGCCGCCTTGTTCCAGAACAGCACCGGTACCGACAGCCCCAGCGGCAAGGACTGGAGGCGGCCCGCCGGGTCATCCTCGGCGTCGGCGATCTGCGGATAGAAGCGCCGCGTATCGAGTTTCTCGCCGGCTTCCTTCATCACCTCGTACAGCGGGCGAAAACGGGGGCGGGTATCGAAAAAAGCCAGGCTGTCGTCCGGGTCCAGGAACGCCATCTGCGGCAGATGCCGCTTGTCCTCCACACCCGCCAGCCCCTGCAGGACGACCCGGGCCTTGTCTTTCCGCGCGTCGTTGAAGCGCAGGGTCAGGGCGGTCAGGGCGTCCAGCGCCTTGCCTTCCAGGGCGTGGCGCAACACCACTTCCTGAGCCTGGGCCGACGCCATCAGCACCAGGCCGGCGGCCAGGGCCAGGAACATTCGTTTTGACACAATCCGCAACATCACCTGCTCCACTGCAATTTCCCGCCGCGCAGTCTAGCAGCCTGCCGGACCGCTTGCTGCCCAGTCCGCCCGTCATGTCGTACGACCACGGCTTAAAGAAATCCCTCCGGCTGCCGTACAATCCGGGGATCATGCTGATCCGCGCCATCATCATTCTGCCGCTGACTGCGCTCGCCCTGACGGCATGCGACCAGTTGGGACTCGAAACCCCGGCCCAGGCCAACGCCCGCGTCGAGGCGGACGGCAAGGCCGTCGGCGGCGCCTGCCGCCACGCCGGCCGCGCGCTGGAAGACTGCTACGAACTGAATCGGCGCGCCTCCAAGGCGGCGGTGTATGCCGGCTGGCGCGAGATGGACGCCTACATGCGGGAAAACGGCATCGCCGTGGTCGTCCCCAGCGGGGAAGCCGCGGCTCCGGCAAGCGCCAACACGCCATCGGAGGCCGCGCCGGCGGAAACGCCGGGCGCCGCCGCTGCGGATGCCGGCAGCGCAGCCAAACCCGGCGCGGCCGGCGCCCAGGCAGACGAAAAGGGCGGGAGCGGGGGCGGCGCCAGGCCCACGGAAAAACCGGCGCCCAAGCCCGCCGCCAAGAATGCCGCGGCGGCCACGGGCCCCACGCGCACCTGAAAGTCCGCCCCGCCGGCACTCCCGGTTTCCCCGATTCCGTGATTCCGTGTGAAGGCCGAGGCTTTCCAGTAGAATCGCGGCGTTTTCCACGCCTTGCCGGTTAGCGTGCGCGAGCATCTCCGCTCGCATTCCAACATCCCGTCGCTGCCTGAACCGGTACCCCGCGAGGGGCAGGCCTGTTCAGGAGTATTGATGAAATTCGAAGACCTCGGGCTGTCGCCCGAACTGCTGCGTGCCGTGCATGAGGCAGGCTACAGCACCCCCACGCCGATTCAGGCCCAGGCCATTCCCATCGTATTGCAGGGGCTGGACGTCATGGGCGGCGCCCAGACCGGCACCGGCAAGACCGCGGGCTTCACCCTGCCGCTGCTGCAACGCCTGGCCCGCCATGCCACCACCTCGCCCTCGCCGGCCCGGCATCCAGTGCGGGCGCTGATCCTGGCGCCGACCCGGGAGCTGGCGATGCAGGTGCACGACAGCGTCAAGACCTACAGCAAGTACGTGCCCCTGCGCTCGGTCTGCATCTACGGCGGCGTGGACATCAAGCCGCAGATCGCCGAACTGCGCGAGGGTCGGGAGATCATCGTCGCCACGCCGGGCCGGCTGCTCGACCACGTCGAGCAGAAGAGCGTCAGCTTCGCCCAGGTCGAAGTGCTGGTGCTCGACGAGGCCGACCGGATGCTGGACATGGGCTTCATTCCGGACATCAAGCGCATCCTCGCGCTGCTGCCGAAGACGCGCCAGAGTCTGCTGTTCTCGGCCACCTTCTCCGACGAGATCAAGAAGCTGGCCGACGCGATGCTGAAGAATCCGCAGCTGATCGAGGTCGCCCGGCGCAACGCGGTGAATGAAACCATCACCCATCGGGTGCACCTGGTGAACAGCGATCACAAGCGCCATCTGCTGCTGCATCTGCTGCAGGCGTCGAACCTGTCGCAGGTGCTGGTCTTCGTCGGCACCAAGTTCGGCGCCAGCCGTCTCGCCAGCTGGCTGGAACGCCAGGGCGTGAAGGCCGAGGCCATCCATGGCGACAAGAGCCAGCAGCAGCGCACCGAGGCCCTCGAGGCCTTCAAGAGCGGCACCGCCCAGGTGCTGGTGGCCACCGACGTGGCGGCGCGGGGCCTGGACATCGACGACCTGCCCCACGTGATCAATTACGAACTGCCCCATACCGCCGAGGATTATGTGCACCGCATCGGCCGCACCGGCCGGGCGGGCAAGAAGGGCGACGCCACTTCGCTGGTGGCGCCGGAGGAAAAACCCCGCCTGGCGGACATCGAGAAACTGATCAAGTTCAAGATCGATCAGGTGGCGGTGCCCGATTTCGATCTCGGCGCCGTCCGTGACCACGAGGAACGCGGCCGCCACGGCCACTTGCGGGAGCGGGACAGCCGCGGCGTCCATGGCCCACGCACCTCGACCCGCCTGCCGTCGGCCAGCGCCCGCCTCCCGGCCGTTGCCGCCGACGGCTTCGACTTCAGCAAGCCCTATACGCCGAAGGCGGCGGGAGCGGACGGCGAGTCCGAGAAAGAGGCCGCCCCCCCGCGCCGGCCGCTGCGGCCGGTGGCCGCCCTGTTGGGCGGCATGGGCAGCAAGAAGTCGCAGTAGCCGCCCGGCGCGTCAGACCACCCGGTAGCGGGCCATTGCCTGGCCGACTTCGTCGGACAGGCTCTCCAGGCGGCGCGCGCCATCGGCCAACTGGTCGGCGGCGCAATGGTTCTGTTCCGCCGCCTGGGCGACGCCTTCCACGTTGCGGCCGATTTCCAGGCTGGCGGCGGACTGTTCCCGCAGCGCCGTCGAAATCTCATCCACGGCCGCCGACACCTGCTGCGCCAGGGTCTGGATGGTGCTCATCTGCTCGCCGGCGCCGAAGGCCAGCTGCCGGCCATGATGCACCTTGTCCACCACCGCCTGCATTTCCGAGACCGCCTGTTGGCTTTGCTGTTGCACCTGTTCGATCATCGTGGCGATGTCGGTCGTGGACTGGGTGGTGCGCTCCGCCAGTTTCCGCACCTCGTCGGCGACCACGGCAAAGCCGCGGCCCTGCTCACCGGCACGCGCCGCCTCGATCGCCGCGTTCAAGGCCAGCAGGTTGGTCTGGTCGGCCACTTCCTTGATCACCTGGACCACCTCGGAAATGCGATCGGTCTCGTTGCCCAGGGCCTGGATCACCTGCGCGGCCTGGGTCACCGTATCCACCACGACGCCCATGCCTTCGCCGGTATCGGCGATCACCTGGCGCCCCTCCTCGGAGACCTCGCTGGAACGACGGGTCACGACCTGGGCGCCGTCGGCGTTGTCCGAGACATGGGCGATGGACGCGGTGATCTGCTCCACGGCGGCGGCCATCTGGGCGGCGGAAGAGCTCTGGCCGGCCGCGCCCTCGACCATCTGGGCGGCGGCCACCGCCATGCTGCCGATTTCGTCGCGCATCCGCGCCATCCGATCCTGCACGTCCAGCAGCGACTCCTGGATTTTGCCCAGCAGGCCATTGAACGCCACCACCGCCTGCCCCACTTCGTCGCGGCTGCCGACCTTGGCGCGCTGGGTGAAGTCGTGGCTGCGCTCCACCTCGACGATCACCTTGCGCATCGCCTCCAGGGGACCGATCACCGAGCGCGAGACCAGCAAGCCGAGCACCACCACGATGCACACCGCCGCCAGACCGACGCCGATATTGACGATATTGGCGCGGGTCAGGCTGCCCTGTCCCTCCCTCATCGCCTTGTCGCCGAGCGCGATGTTGAGCTCGACCACCTTGTCCAGGGTCTCCTCCATCGCGCGGAAGGCCGGCAGCTGGGCATCGAACTTCTGCCGGAACTCGCCATACAGGGCATTGGCCTGGCCGCGGTCCTGACTGGCACCGATCTTCTCCAGCATCGCGGTCAGATCGGCATCGCTTTTCTTCCAGGTTTCCCACTGGTCCATGAAGGCCTTCCAGGTCTCCATTTCCTTCGCCGTCTTGGGCACGGCCTCATAGGTCTTGGCACCCATTTCAGCGCGGTCCAGCGCCTGCTGCTTCAGCATCAGAATCAACGTCACGGCCTCCTGGCCCTTGGCGGTGCCCAGTTCGTCGTGCCACATCCCCACTTCCATGGTCCGCCGCGAGATGTCGGTGCGCGCCTCGTTCAGGATGCCAAGCCCCTGCAGGGAGGGCATCCGGTTGCCGCCCACCTCGGTGAGCGCCGCCACCCCCGCACGGCCGGCAAACATGCCGGCCAGCGCCACCAGGACGAGACCGACGATGGCCGCCGCGATCATGGCCATCAGCTTTATCTTGATGCTCATTGTGTTGTGTTCCCGATTTTTCGTTGTCGTTAGGGATCGCTCCCGGCCGCCGTTGTCGGCGAACGCGTCCGACCCGATGCGGAGCGCGCGGCGGCGATTATAGGGTCGGGGGCCGGCAAGGGCGCTCCACCATCATGACGCCCGCCATTTCGGGTGATCTATTTGGCAGATCGAGGAAAATACCCGCATCCGGCTACGCAAGCGGGCAGAAAAAAACCGCCTCAGGGAGGCGGTTCTCGGCGGCGGACCGCGGCGAGGCCGCGGCTGCGAAGCGGTTTCCGCTCAGACGGACAGGGCGACCAGCACCTCGTCCAGCATCTTCTTGGCGTCGCCGAAGAGCATGCGGTTGTTGTCCTTGTAGAAGAGCGGGTTATCCACGCCCGCATAGCCCGAGGCCATGCTGCGCTTCATCACCACCGAGGTCTTGGCCTTCCACACTTCCAGCACCGGCATGCCGGCGATGGGGCTGCTGGGGTCTTCCTGGGCCGCCGGATTCACGATGTCGTTGGCGCCGATCACCATCGCCACGTCGGTCTCGGGGAAGTCCTCGTTGATCTCGTCCATCTCCAGCACGATGTCGTAGGGCACCTTGGCCTCGGCCAGCAGCACGTTCATGTGGCCGGGCATGCGGCCGGCCACCGGGTGGATGCCGAAGCGCACATTGACGCCCTTTTCGCGCAGATGCCGAGTGATCTCGAAGACCGTGTGCTGCGCCTGCGCCACCGCCATGCCGTAGCCGGGAACGATGATGACGTTCCTGGCCTCGCGCAACAGCTCGGCGGTCTCGGTCGCGGAAACCGCCACCACCTCGCCGGCCGGCTGCGCGCCGCCGCCGCTGGCCGCGGGGGCGCCGCCACCGGTACCGAAGCCGCCGGCGATCACGCTGATGAAATTGCGGTTCATCGCGCGGCACATGATGTAGGACAGGATCGCGCCGGAGGAGCCCACCAGCGCGCCGGTGACGATCAGCAGGTCGTTCGACAGCATGAAGCCGGTGGCCGCGGCCGCCCAGCCCGAATAGCTGTTCAGCATCGACACCACCACCGGCATGTCGGCGCCGCCGATCGCCATCACCATGTGGATGCCGAACAGGAGCGCGATCACCGTCATCACGATCAGCGGCGTCATGCCGGCGTCGATCGATTCGGCATGGAGGAACTCGCGCCCGTACCAGATCACCACCAGCAGGCCGGTCAGGTTAAGCCAGTGGCGCGCCGGCAGCAGCAGGGGCTTGCCGCCGATCTTGCCGGACAGCTTGCCGAAGGCGATGATCGAACCGGAGAAAGTCACCGCGCCGATCAGGATGCCGATGTAGATCTCGACTTCGTGGATCGCCTTCTCGGCGCCGACGAACTGGATCGACGTGTCGATGTAGCTGGCGAAGCCCACCAGGCAGGCGGCCAGGCCCACCAGGCTGTGCATCAGGGCCACCAGTTCCGGCATCTGGGTCATCTGCACCACGCGCGCGGCGTAGAGGCCGATGCCGCCGCCCACCACCATGGCGCCGACGATCCAGGGGATGCCGGCCGCGCTGACGCGGGGGCCGAGGACCGTGGCGAGCACCGCGATGGTCATGCCGATGATGCCGTAGAGGTTGCCGCGGCGGGAGGTTTCAGGATTGGACAGCCCGCCCAGGCTGAGAATGAAAAGAATGGTCGCGCCGATGTAGGCGACGGTCGTCAAGCTTTCGGACATTGCTCGTCTTTCCTCTTATTTGCGGAACATCGCCAGCATGCGGCGGGTCACGGCGAAACCGCCGAACATGTTGATGGTGGTGAGCGCGATGCCGAACACCGCCAGCCAGCGGATCCAGTCGTCGGGCCGGCCCTCCGCGCCGCCCAGGAGCGGCGGCGCCACCTGAACCAGTGCACCGATCGCGATGATGCTGGAGATCGCGTTGGTGACGCTCATCAGCGGCGTGTGCAGGGAAGGCGTGACGTTCCAGATCACCATGTAGCCGATGAAGCAGGCCAGCACGAAGACCGTGAAGTGGGACAGGAAGGTGGCCGGCGCGTAGGCGCCGATCAGCCAGAACAGGGCTGCCGCGACGCCGAACATGATGGCCAGGGTGGAGCCCGCCATCAGCTCGCCGGCGCCATGGCCGTGGCCCTTCTTGGCTGGCGCCGGCGCCACTGCCGCCGCCGGCTTGGCCGCGGCGGGGGCGGCGGGAAGCTTGGGCGGTAGAGGCGGCCAGGTGATGCCGCCTTCCTTGACCACCGTCAGGCCGCGGATGGCGTCGTCGTCCATATTGACGTCGATGACGCCGTCTTTGGTCTTGCACAGTTCCTCGGCCAGCCGGAACAGGTTGGTGGCGTAGAGCGTGCTGGCCTGCTTCGACAGACGGCTGGGCAGATCGGTGTAGCCGACGATGGTCACGCCGTGCTTCACCACCGCCTGGCCGGGCTCGGTCAGTTCGCAGTTGCCGCCCTGCTCGGCCGCCATGTCGACGATGACGCTGCCGGGCTTCATGCTCTGCACCATCTCGGCGGTGATCAGCCGGGGCGCGGGCTTGCCGGGGATCAGCGCGGTGGTGATGATGATGTCCACTTCCCTGGCCTGCTTGGCGTACATCTCGCGCTGGGCCTGCTGGAAGCCCTCGGACATCACCTTGGCGTAACCGCCGCCGCCGGAGCCTTCCTCCTCGTAATCGACCTTGACGAATTCGCCGCCCAGCGACACGACCTGGTCGGCCACCTCGGCGCGGGTGTCGTTGGCGCGCACGATCGCGCCCAGGCCGGCGGCGGTGCCGATCGCGGCCAGGCCGGCGACGCCGGCGCCGGCGATGAAGACCTTGGCCGGCGGCACCTTGCCGGCGGCGGTGATCTGGCCGTTGAAGAAACGGCCGAAGGCGTTGGCGGCCTCGATCACGGCGCGATAGCCGGCAACGCCGGCCTGCGAGGTCAGGGCATCCATCTTCTGCGCGCGACTCAGCGTGCGCGGCAGCGAGTCGATGGCCAGCGCGGTGGCCTTCTTCGCGGCCAACTGCTGCATCAGTTCGGGATTCTGGGCCGGCCAGACGAAACTCACCAGCGTGCCGCCCTCGCGCATCAGCCCAACTTCATCGGGACTCGGTCCGCGCACCTTGAAGACGATGTCGGACCGGGTCCAGAGCTCGGCGGCGCCCGGCACGACCTCGGCTCCGGCCGCCCGATAGGCGTCGTCGTCGCAATTCGCGGCGGCGCCGGCACCGGACTCCACAAGCACCGAGAACCCCAGCTTGATCAGTTTTTCAACCACCTCGGGAACGGTCGCGACGCGCCGCTCCCCCGGAAATATCTCTTTCGGGATACCAATTGACTGGGACATTGTTTTCACTTTTAACGATGACGTGTTGAGGACATAATTGGCGCTGAATTGCGCTGGAAAGCGCCCGTTTGCCAAGCAAATCCGGAATCATACCCAAAGTTACCGACTTTTCCGATACGACCCCACCACCGAGGCAAACCCCATGACCAAGAGGAAACCACGGTCCGCCAAAACGGGCCTGCCGCCCGGTGCACTGATTCATGTCGGCGAACGCAAGACCGACCAGCCCTACGTCACCCTGGTCGAATACGGGCCGGAGCAACTGGTCGAGATCCGTTTCGACTCGGTGGCGGCATCGCGCGACCATACCCCGACGCAGCCGGTGCTCTGGCTCAACGTCTACGGCCTGCACGAACCCGCGGTGCTGGCCGAGATCGGGCGCCGCTTCAATCTGCACCCCCTGGTGCTGGAGGACATCCTCAACACCGAGCAGCGCCCCAAGATCGACGACTATGGCGACTATCTCTACCTCGTCGCCCGCTTCTTCACCTATGACAGCCAGTGCCTCGGCGTCGGCTCCGAACAGGTGAGCCTGATCATCGGCCGCGGCTTCGTGCTCAGTTTCCAGGAACGGCCCACCGGCAACTTCGACCCGGTGCGCGAACACCTGCGGCAGAGCGGCAGCCAGATCCGCAAGCTGGGCGCCGATTACCTGGCCTACGCCCTGCTCGACGTCATGGTGGACCGGTATTTCACCGTGCTGGAACAGATCGCCGACCGCACCGAAAGCCTGGAAGACCAGTTGATGCACCATCCCGGCGCCCATATGCTGCAGACCCTGCATCAACTGAAACGGGAGACCCTGACCCTGCGCCGGACGGTGTGGCCCCTGCGGGAAGTGGTGAACCAGCTGATCCGGGCCGGCGAGCCCTTTTTCCAGCCCGCCACCCAACCCTACCTGCGCGACATCTACGACCACACGGTGCATGTGATCGAATCCCTGGAGGCGATCCGCGACCTGCTCGCCGGGATGCTCGACCTCTATCTGTCGAGCGTCAGCAACCGGCTCAATCAGGAGGTGCGGGCGCTCACCGTGGTGGCCGTCATCTTCATGCCGGCCACGCTGATCTCGGGCATCTTCGGGATGAACTTCCACATCATGCCGCTGCTGGACAATCCGGCGGGCTTTCTCCTCGCCCTGGGCATGATGGTCATGATCGCCGCCGTCCTGGGCGTGGCGTTCTGGCGGCGGCGCTGGCTGGAATGACGGCGCGCGCCGCGCCGGGAATCTACATCGCGGCGCGCTGCCGCCCCACCCGCGGCGGCGCCTTGCGCTCCGTCTCCGCCTCCCGGACCCGCACGATGGCCAGGGCGCAATTGTCGCCACGGCCGGCGGCGCGCTCCCGCGCCCCGTCGATCAGCGCCTCGGCCGCCTGGCGCGGCGGCAGGGTATGCAGTACCCGCCCCAGCTCCTCGCTCGTGAAGCAGGCCCAGATGCCGTCGGAACAGAGCAGGAAACAATCGCCGCTCGTCAGGGGGGCCGCCTCGCCGAAATCGATCTCCGGCATCGCCTCGTCGCCGAGGCAGGCCGTCAGCAGGTTCTTGTTGGGGTGCTTTTCCGCCTGCTCCTCGGTCAGGTAACCCGGCAGCACCATTTTGCGCATCACCATCGAGTGGTCCACAGTACGGGAGATCAGTTCGCCGTTGCGGAAATGGTAGATCCGCGAGTCGCCGCAATGGGCCCAATCCATCCGCCCCGGCTGCATCACCAGCACACAGGCCGTGCTGTGGGGCTCCTGCTCGCTGGTCAAGGCCGTCAGGCGAATGCCCTGGTGCGCGTCGTTGATGGCGGCGACCAGCATCTCGCGCGGGTCGCCGCCCGGGCCGAAACGCTCGTAGCTGTTGCGCGCGGAGTGGATCACCTGCTCCGCCGCCAGCGCCCCGCCGGAGAGGCCGCCCATGCCGTCGGCCAGCACGGCCAGCAGCGAGCCCTTGTACTCCCGGTGCGGGAGGATCGCGACCCGATCCTGCTGTTCCTCGCGATCGCCGATATGCTGTGCGGAACAGACGTCGACGGTCAGCGGCATGTCAGGGGATCGGCCGTTGGCCGGACGCGAATACCCGCTTGGCGGCGGTCACGATGGTGAACACCTGGTCCGGGGAAAGCGCAGGAAAGCGTTCGTGCATGGCGCGCAGCGCCAGATGCTCATGGCCGTGGCCCGCCCAGTTGTTGGCCGGATCGAAAAAAGGCTCCAGGAGATCGTAGGCATCGACAAAAATCTGCCGCACTTGCGGGTCGCTCCGGCGCTCCCGGCGCCCCTCCTGGCTGGACTCTTCAGTCATGGTCATTCCCGGTGGAAGGTCGTTCGACGCGATCCTCATCCCTCTCCCGAGACGAAGCGTTCGCTGATCTGATCGAAGAAATCCGACAGGTCGTCGGTGGCGATGCACAACTCCCCCAGCACCTCGTCGGCCAGATCGGTCCAGTGGGGATCGGAAAGGCGATTCAGCCGGAAGAAAAAGTGTACCGCCAGTTGCAGGATCGCCGCCAGGCTGCGCGTCGTCCCCTGTTCGACCGGCGGCAGTTCCCGGTGATAATGAATCGCCGCGGCGATGAAGTCCGGCAGCTTCCAGTGCCGCGCCACCAGATAGCCGATGCTGCCGTGGTCCACATTGAAGCGGGTGTCCTCCTCGGCCAGGCTGGGCCAGCAATTCACCGTTCCGAGCTGGATGCTCTTGCAATACTCGGGAAAGCGCTGCATCAGCACCGGCACGCCACATTCGTAGAAAATGCCGGCCAGATAGGCCTGGTCGGGAAACACATTGCACACGGTGATCCGGTCATCGGCGATCAACGCCGCCAGGCGCGCGATTTCCCGGGATCGGCTCCAGAAGGACTCGAAGGCGCGGCGATTGCTTTCGGGGACCGACGCCGACAGGGCAATGGCCCGCACCAGATTGAGGCACTGCTTGATGCCGATCACCATCAACACCTGGTCCAGCTTGTCCAGATCCCGGCCGCGCGGATTGAACAGGGGGGAGCGGGCGGCCTTGAACAGCATGGCGGTGAGCCCGGGGTCCTGGGAAATGATCCGGGCCAGTTCGCGCACATCCGGATCCCCCTTGCCCAATCGAGTCTCGAGCTCGACCAGCACCCGAGGCTGGGGCGGAAGCTTTATTCCACGCTCGACCAATTCCTGCAGGGTTTTTTCTTCTTTGAGCATAACCATCCTCTTCCCGACCCATTGCCTTCCGGGACCACCGACTCAAGGGGCGAATCGATCTAGCCATCTGATTGCCCCCGGAACACGCCCCGTCCAGGGCGTAATTATCACTCAACGCGGGAATCCCGCCAGGCGGCGATTTTCCTGATCAAGGAAAGCGTCGGCAGCGCGCCCAAACCTCCCTCGTGTTGCTGCGCCAGGCGGGCGAGACGATGCACGTCCGGCGCCAGCGCCTCCGGATCGAGCATCTCCTGCAGGCCCAGGAGGCCGCCACATTGGACCTTGAGCGCCGTCGCCCTGGGCAAGGCGCAGGGGCGCCCCGGCCGCAACCCGAGGGCAAAAGCCGCCTGGTTGCGCAGCAACCCATGCAGACCGGCGCAGGCGGCCCGCGCCAGCGGGGACGGACACGCGAGAGGAGCATCCGCCGGCGGGGTGGTCGCCAGTTCACAAACGGCCACCCGCCCGAGCAGGGCCAGGGGAAACACACAAGGCAGGCGGTTTGCCTCGCGGTCGCGCGGCAGGGAACGGGAACTCATGGCTACCCATGATAGCCAAATCCGGTCCGCTTTCCGGGAGCCGCGAAATCAATAGTCAACACCTATTGGACTGCTAAATCAATTCAATTGGATTAATCAGGGTACCTCGCTTAACATTCACTTCGTAGTATTCATTTCAACAACCCAGGAAGGAAACCCGCCATGAACACCTCTTTGATCAATACCGAGATTCTTCCCTTCAAGGCCACCGCCTACCACAACGGCAAGTTCGTCGAAGTCACCGAGGCGACCCTGAAGAGCAAGTGGTCGGTGGTCTTCTTCTACCCCGCCGACTTCACCTTCGTCTGCCCGACGGAGCTGGGCGACCTGGCCGACAACTACGCCGAATTCCAGAAGCTGGGAGTCGAGATTTACGGCGTATCCACCGACACCCATTTCACCCACAAGGCGTGGCACGACACCTCCGAGACCATCGGCAAGATCCAGTTCCCGATGATCGGCGACCCCACCGGCACCCTCACCCGCAACTTCGGCGTGATGATCGAGGCCGCGGGC